>PLFD01000025.1 GCA_003136635.1 candidate division FCPU426 bacterium
CAAAAAGTTTAAAACAAATTAATTAATCGATTTCAACCTTCAACAAACGCTGTTTCATGCGTTCTAATTGCCCCAGCACGCTGCCATCCATGCGTTGATCGCCCAAATAAATCATGATTCCGCCGATCAAGCCAGGCTTCACTTCTTCTCGCAACTCCACCAACGTTCCAAACATCTGTGACAATTTTTCAGTCAACCCTTTTTTTTGGATGTCGCTTAAGGGCTGGGCGCTTAAAACCCGGGCGATCGCCTTCCCCTTCATCTCATAACAAAGTCTTTCAAAGTGGTCCGCTACCGCGGTTAAATGCTTGATCCGTTTTTTAAGAATCAGGAGCATTAAAAAATTCTCCATCGTGCCGGAAAGTTTCTCTTTTAAAACGCGGCGCAGAGCATCCAATTTTTCGGCGGCTTTGACCCGCGGATGTTCTAAGGTGGATTTCAAACTTTCGTTCTCTTCCACGATCACTTGAATCGCGTGCATTTCAGCCGAAATAGCGTCCACGGTTTTTTGATCCTTGGCTACTTGCAGCAAGGCCACGGCGTATTTTTGGGCGATGACTGATTCCATAAATAACTCCTACTACCTGACCCGGATTTCCGGACGGCTCTTAATTCTTGCTGACACTTAATTCTTTAACATTCTCGCTAATCAACTTCTCTTGAACCTTCGCGTCAATCGACGAACGGATTATCTTTTCGGCAATCGATACCGCCAAAGCGCCCACTTCTTTTTGAAGATCCTGGGTTAACTGTTGTCTTTCGCTTTCAATGGCCTTGCGGGCATCCGCCATGATGAGTTCGGCCTCTTTTCGGGCAGCCTGTATGGCTTCATCCCTGCTCTTAGTGGCTTCCTGCCGCGTCTTTTGAAGAATTTCCAAGGTGTTTTGTTCTAATTCTTTAACTTTTTTATCAAAATCCGCTTTGAGTGATTCGGATTCTTTTTGGCGCTTTTCCGCGTTGGCTAATTGGTCTTCAATGCGCTTTTGGCGGCTTTGCATCCAGCCATTCAAATAAGGGAGAAAAATCTTGGACGACAGCCACATACCTATAAGGAATGTAATAGCCTGCAGGATAAAGAGCGTTGCGTTAAATTCCATGACGTTCCTTCTTTAAAAGTAAGCCCTGGAAGAGTTTGGCCCTCCCAGGACATAATCAAACCATAAATCAGCCGACAAACAAACCCTGGAATGGATTGGCGAACAACAAAATGAGCGCCACCGCCAAAGCATAGATACAAAGCGATTCAATAAAGGCCAAACCGATGATCATGTTGGTTTGAATCAAACCAGCGGCTTCGGGCTGACGGGCCATGGCTTCCAGGGCCTTACCGACCGCGGTTCCTTGACCAATACCAGTGCCCACCGAACCCAGACCAATGGCTAAACCGGCAGCCAAAGCGGTTAAAGCAAAAAACCAAACTGAACCTTCCTGAGCCTTAGCGGCCGGAGCCGCATCCGTGGCCCAAACGCTAACGTTCACGGCAAAAATGACTGCCATTAAACCCAACAACCTCAAAGACTTTTTCATAACTACTCCTTCAAAATTAGAATTCCCGGTGATCAGCGGGGGCTGGCCGGAAAACCCTCTCCACGAGGGCACTGCGATTTCTTAAGCCGCGGCGTGGCCGTGGTCTTCCCCATGCTCTTCATGACTATCATGCGATTGAACCGCCCCGCCTATATAAGCCATGGCCAAGAGCATAAAAACAAACGCTTGAATGAATGAAACGAAAACGCCCAAAATCACGATCGCGACGCGAAGGACAAAAGGAAAAGCCGCCACGGTTTTCATAGCCGGAGACATGTTCCAAAAAATCGTGATCAGCAGAACCAGAACCGCCAAAAGTTTTTCTTTGGCCATCATATTGCCGAACAAACGGAGGGTAAGCGATACCGGTTTCACCAGTTCGCCAATCACATGGATAATCGGCATAAGTACCATCAATACCGCCTGAATCACAAACATCAATATATTCAAGATGACATTGGGTGAGTTTGTGGGCAACTTGGGCGGCAAAAAGTGTTCGAAATATTTTAAACCCTTCTCTTTAATTCCCCAGTAGTGGGTCGACAAAAAGACAATTAAAGCCATTCCCAGATTAACATCGACCCGGCTGGTCGGCGAAACGAGACCCGGAACCAAACCCATCAAATCCGCGAAAAAAATAAACATGAAGAGGGTATAAAAAAGAGGAAAGAAAAAAGGAGCATATTTGCCGACAAATGAATCCGCCATGTCCTGTATAAACTCTATGATCATCTCGATAAAGTTTTGAGGGCCGGTTGGAACTAACTGAGGATTAGAACGAGCCATAACCATCAACACAAAAATAATAGCGAAGGCCAAGAGCGATACGCTATAGGGATTGATAAAGTTATCAAAACCTAGAGCCGCGAAAAGATGTGTCGGAATAAAAATAGGACTTTCAGCCTCATGCATAAACAGGAGCCTTTCGCTAAAAACAACGAGTGTTAGGGGTAGAAAAAGAGATGTTTTACCCGCAAAAATTCATCAAAATCTCACGAGCGGGCGATAGTGTAATAGGCGCCCTATCAATGGTCAACCCTCGGTGCCATAACTTTTAAAATTTTAACGAAAGTCCTACGCGGAAAGAAAGAGCCTGTCACAGACCCGACGGAGGCGTCTTATTTTCTGGCATCGCGCTCTTAATTCCGACCCAAGCCAAAACCAAAAGAAACCAGGTGTAACTAACCAAAGCGCCCAGGAGACAGAAAACAGAGATAGTCAATAAAACCCAAATCACAAAAGCGAATAAGAACCATCGCAGAAGGTGATAAATCCGAAAAAGGGCCGGCCCTTGCACCTGTCCAGCGTTCAAAATACGGCCTGTCATACTTTTGAGTCCTAAAAGATGTAGCGGTGATAATAAAGCGCCTAAAAAGAGACCTTTAGAAAAATCGTTATAACCTAATCCATAGGCCGCCGCCGCGAATAACAAACCCCCGCCCAGGCTTCCCAAACATACCTGTAATAGAAAAGCCGCCCAGGGGCCCCCGAACTTAAGCTTGAGGTCCATGCGGTTTGTCATCGGCAGGAGCATTGAGAGCCTTAACATCCTGAAATAAAAGCACGTAGCTGGAAATCACGCCCAGAATCATACCCGCCACGATGACCCAATTACCCCAATGAAAAAGCTTATTAATACCCCACCCTATAAATAAGCCCGCAAAAATGGAGAGGGCAAAATTCATTCCGAGGGTGGAGAGTCGTAGGAGATTGGCGCTGGTGGATAATTTTCTCTGATCCATTGTCCGTCCTTTTCAATGTGGAAAGCGGCTTTAATATAGATACCTTCCGGCGGTAAATAAGCTTCCGCCTTCTCTCGATCTTCCTTCACAATTACCAAGCCCAAACCACAGTCATCCTGAATATCCCGGGGCCGGGGAACCAGCTTAAACCTCATGCGGTGTGTTTTTAAAATGGACTCGGCGTGCATGGTTTCGTGGGTCGTGTGAAACAGCAGGACAAAATGCTGGTTCGTCAGGGACAAACGGCCGGAAGAGGGTGAAGAAGCAGCCAACAAGAATCCTCCCGCAAGGATTTCCCCCGTTTCAATACCCGGGGGGTCAAACAACTCAGCGTTCCTAATCAGCCAGGAAAATCGGTGGGCGAAACATTTTCAAGGAACTTTTTAAATTCGCTCATTTCTTCCTTGTACTTTTCCTTATCCACAATAGTCGCGTTAATGACCACCTTTTCCGCCACAAAAATGGGCGAATGGGTTCGAAGAGCCAAGGCGATAGCGTCCGAAGGGCGGGCGTCAATTTCAAACCTTTCACCCGTATCATTCATCTCCAAAACAACCTTTGCGAAAAAAGTGTTTTTATCAATGTCGTTCACAACGACTTTCGCTACCTTTGCCCCCAAAGTCGAAATAATGTTTTTAAGCAAATCATGAGTCATAGGACGGGGCAATATTTGATCGTTCAATTGGATAAAAATGGCCGTAGCTTCCGCCACTCCGATCCAAATGGGTAAATAGCGCTTTTCATCCTCATCGGTCAAAATAACCGAGGGCGTCTTTAAATTGGGATCTACCGCGATACCGCGGACTTTCATTTCGATCATGATGGACTACTCCGTAAGACAACCGATTCTCTAGATTGATGTACTGCATGATGCGACCGAATTATCGGTTTTTCAAGCCTCAGTGTCTATGCCCATTTAGGCCGACGGTTAATAACTACCTTAAGTCCGCTTCTGAAAAAACCTGCGCCTCAAAAGCATAAAGTTTCGCTCCCTCTTTCCAAGCGTTTTTGGGCAATCCCGCCTTTAAGGACGTTTGCTCCAAAAAAGTTTTGGCGTCCCAATGATAATCCATCGCCACTTGCGGCAGTAAAAGCCCGGATCGATGACCCTGGCTGACAATCAAACCGTGAACCCCGACTTTCACCAGATTGGATTTCATTTCTTTAGGCACAGTTAATACGGATATTTCGATTTCAATCCGGGAAACCTCTTCCTCCTTCACGGGGGGAAATCGAAAATCCTGCAAGGCGGCGCAAATAGCCGCTTCTTGAACAGCTTCGCCCAGGGGTTTAACAGGATAAGGGAATCCGATACAGCCCCTCAGTTCGCCTTCCATCCAAAGAGTTACAAACACCCCTCTTTTTTCACGCAAAAGCTGGGACAACGAATGAACAACGGGTAATTGCCGTCCTTTAAGGACGGTAGTTTTAATGGCATTGCGGGCCAATTGAAGGAGAAGTTCTTGGTCTTTTTTAGAAACGACTTCATTGGGATTCACTTAAGGCTCCAATTTTTATTTCTCATTACCGCTAAAAGCCACAGCCGAGTAACCCACTACCCTTGAATGATCCCCGGTTACGTCGCCGGAATTTAGATAGGCCAATAGCCGAATATTTTGAGCTTCGATAGCCTGGGTGTATCGAAGAAGAATTGAAACCGGTTCTTTGCCACAGTGCGTACAGTAATAGCTCGGATACTTCTTCGCCATGATTTTTTTATCCGTCTTGTTCACTTCGGCCTCATGACCGGACAGCAACGCTTCTAAAAAAGCTTTGTCGGCCTTAACAGCGGTATCGTAGGGGGGATAGTGAGAAAGATCGGAAGAAGCGATCAACAAAAAAGACATTTTTTTTCGCAGCTCCCGTAACCCTTCTGCCAGCGGACGAACAGACGTTTCCATTCCCTGCCCCATCACAATGGGTACTACTTGGGCATCCGGAAAATAGTATTTGATCATCGGAAAATGAACTTCAACCGAATGTTCTTTGGCGAAAGCCGGAGGAATATCGGCGATATGACTGTCAAAATTGATTAAAAAATCTCGAGCCTGTCTGTCTACTGTCAGATCACCTAAAGGGGTTTCTACCGCGTCACCCGAAAAAAGAGAAACACCCTTAAAAGACAAAAAATGGCTGGGTCCTATCACAATTACCGTTTGGGGTTTTCGGGATAAGGCACGGTATCCCAGTGCGGCGATGGAACCGGAATAAACATAACCCGCGTGAGGTAAAAGCATTGCTTCAACCGGATAATCTAAAACGTTAGACTCGGTTTTCTCAAAGCTCTTGAATTGTCGAAGAAGTTCTTGAGGCTTATCCGGATAAAACTGGCCTGAAACTACCGGTTTTAATTTCATTGTTTACTCATCGATAAATTAAAAAATTTGATCAGGCGTGAATGACTTTAGAAATTTTATCGCGAGTGTAAGGCCAAACACCTTCCGGCAAAACCGCCATGGAGCCTGCGGTAAACATAGAAGTTTCCAAGGGCACCCAAGATTTACAGCCCTCATAAGCTGGCTTTACAGGCAAGTCCCAGGGTACGGCTAAAGAATAGGCGCGAATAATAAACACATAAAAGCCGGGCCAATCGCCATAATTGAACCGCTTTTCAACGGCTTCATCGCTCATGACGGTAAAAGGAATAAGCCTTTTAGCGACTTCCCACTCAGTTACCTTTTCAACCCTATCCGCTATGGCGCAAAGACGGAAATGAATCCGTTTGGGATCTTTGTTTTCTTTTTCAATCGCGGCCAAACGGGGACGCCAGTCCGGTTTAATAGCCTGTGGATTTTCGTGTTCAAAGGTCGGATAAAGAAAAAACTCGGAATGTTCCGGCTTAAACTCTCCGTTTTCCTCGGCGATGCCGCCTTTTCGAAGAAGAATCGTCTGCTTTCCTTCTTCAACAGCCTTTAAAACCACAGCCCATTCTTTAAGAGCGATATTATTTTGAAGTTTCATAGTGAGATGATTATGTGAATTTAAAAGATAAGTTTCAAGCGTTAAGGCCCTTTCGTTCAGTTTGATAAAGCCATTAAAATACCGCCCGCCAGGGCCAAAAGAACGCTTCCCAAAACCTTGGGCCATTGGGCCAACGGGAGTTCCTTGAAGTAAAACAAAGACCATGCGGTGTAAACCAAAGTATTGGCGTTAACCATGGGAACCGCCCGGGAAAGACCTAGTAATTGAATGGCCATTAGCATACCTGACATGCCCGTGACCCAAAGAACGGCCGAACCGAAACCCAAAGCCCAATCCAGCGGAGGTGTTTTTTTCGTTTTTGCGAAAAACAACACTACCACCGCCGTGATCACTCCACCTAGGGCCAACCCGATCAAAACATCCATCTGTCCTATAGAAGTTTGTGTATCCGAATGTCTCATCCATGTAATGGGGAAAAAATAAATGCCCCAAAAAAATCCAGCCAATAGACTGAAAAAAATACCTTTTCTCAAATTACCCTCTTTGGAGGAAAGCGCGGGAATTTTGGTAACCCAAATGGCCCCGGCCGTCAGCAAAACAGCTCCCATTAAAAGCAGAAGAGTGGAATTTAAACTGGTCGCTTCGTGAAAAAATACCAACCCCAATAAAATGTTGAGAAGTGTATTCGAGTTGAAATAGACCGCTGCCTTGGCGAGGCTAATTTCTTCTAAAGCCAGATTTGCCGCGATTTGACCAAATCCCCAAAGCAACCCGGAAAGAAGCGCGGCCCCCAGCCACATCGGATGAGCCCATAACAATTCAATGGAGTTCCAACGAAGAACAACTATCGGCAGCATGCCCAAACCCATGAAGCAAAAAAAAGAAAAACCTTTTGTCGTCGAAAACCGAACCGGCAACATATAACAACCGATACAGACAACACCCAGTAGAGCCCATAAATAACCCATGGATCAATCCTTCACATAAAAGTTTGTTGATTCTAAGACCGCTTTGGCCTTGCGCAATAAAAAGAAACCGATAACACGGGCAGCCATCATCAAAAACAGCAACGCGATAGGTGATAAATTCCCGTATAGAAAAGCGGATAAAGAGCCCAAAATCCACACGCCTATCTGAAAAATTGAGATGGAAACCGCGACGACTTTGGCTCTTTCTTTTTCAGAGATCATGTTCATCAAGACAGCTGTACTGGCTGAATTATAAAAAGAAATTCCCAAAGTACCCAACGAAGCGGATAAAAGACAAACCATTAAGGGATTCCAAAAACCGCCAACCGGAATAAATAAAACTGCTATGGCGGCCAAACCCAAAACCTGATCCAACCCTAAAAGTTTCACCATCCCCTGAGGAGAAAGCCGGGGAATGAAAAAGAATAATAATCCGAAACTCACGTAGGCCGAAATCTGAGCCAGTAAAGAAAGATAAGTATCGGTTAACCCCAGATGCTGGACAAAATACAAAGAGGAGTAAATACCCCAGGTGGCCAGCATCCACTCATCCAAAACTTTTGAGCTTAAAAATGGCAGCGCTCCGGGTTTTTTCATCAGATCTTTAAAGGTTTTGCTGTATTGCTCCCAACCTTCTTTAATTCCGTGCTTCCATGTGGGCGGAATTCGTTCAAACGTTCCCGAATGAGATAAAAATATCAAACGAAGTAAAATACCCATACCAACTAATAAGGTAAAAAGACCGAACATCTCATGGCCGGCGGTAACTAATCCCTTTCGGGCCACCCAATAACCGCCTAATAAAGGAAAAAATAAAAAAGACGCGGACAAATTGGTGATTTGTAAAACCGAGTAGATTGTTCCCCGTTTACTATTTGGAACTCCTTCAATTAAAAGACACTGATAAGCGGGGAGGGATCCCAGGTTAAGGGTCATAAAAAAAAGAGCGGCGATAACCCACCACTTATTGGACGCGATCGTCATACAAAAACAATAACTTCCCCAGCTCAAGGTATCGAAAAAAAATAATGTTTTCTTGCGGCCCCAGGTGTCGGTTAAATAGCCGCCCACCCATAATCCTATTAAACCAAACGGGATAAACAGAAAGTTATAAAGCCCGACTTCCGTATCGGAAAGCCCCAGAGAAACCAGATAAAGACTTCGAAAAGGAGTGATCATGGTTAGCGGAATGGCCCATAACAAACCGCCATAAATAGTAAGAATTTGAACTTGCGGCAGGGCAAACATATCCCTGGTTGAACCCCACAAATTTTTAAAATAGCGAATCATGATAACCCTTTAAAAAAGTCGACAAACTTAGAGCGCTGCAAAAGAAGTTATACTATTAACGAAAGTTTATAATAATCGCGTATTAGTCTTATTTTTGAATTCAAAAGGACGTTATGTTTCGGTTAAAACCAGCGTCTTCCATCGCTTTCCATTCGCTCTTTCGCAGCCCCTGGCTTTATTTTTCCATTTTCTCTGTAGCCAATACGGTTTTGGCTTACGTTGAATCTACAAACCAAACTCTTCTGGTCACAACTTCATTTTGTTTATTCTTTTTTATACTACTGGCTCTGTTTTTTTTGTTAAAAAATGGACCTTCAGAAAATCCTCTTTATCTTAAAGAAACAATTCGAACTTTATCATCCCAGTGGTTTTACACTATTCTCTTTTTAGCCCTTTTACCCCGCCTCTACATTCTTTTCAATTCAGCATGGCCCATATCAGATGACGGATTAAGCACGTTTAATTCTATAGAGCTTTCAAAAAAATGGATCTGGCGATTCTTTTTTACTCACGGTCAAACTCCACCCATAAATTTTTGGATTGAGGGGCTTTATTTCAATCTGATAGTTCCTTCGATTTTTTCTATGCGATTTTTTTACTCTATGCTTTCTATTCTGGCCGTAATACTCACCTTTATCTTTTCAAAAAATCATTTTTCACGTTCAATGACTTTTTTTATTTTGGTTTTTAGCGCCTTAAGTTTCCCATCGCTTTATACAACAAGATTTGATTTCTATGCCCAGACCCTATTCACTTTCCAAATTATCGCGCTTGGATTTTTATTAAATTATTTGGATTCAACTTCAAGTCTCAGGTACCAAAAAAATGCTTGGAAGCTGGGGTTAATTACCGGATTAGGCTTTTGGGTAGCTATTCAATGGCCCCTAGCGGCTTTTACTATAACCATCGCCGTTTTTTTGACTGAAAAAACAAAAAAAATAAAAACTATTCTTTCAAAAAAAACTCCGTTTTGGTTAGCTCTTTCATTATTCTCCGTTCCCTTTTTAGCGGTTTCATTTCTTTTTAAAAACGGAGATCATATAAAACATCTTTTGGATACTCCTCCCGCCGAAGGCGTGAGCCGTCTAAGCAGTTTTTTTTCCAACTGGACTTCACTCTTTTGGGGATGTAACATCCAAAACTCCTACGGTCCCGTGTGGGGAGGAATGCTCAATCCTGTAGCCGGCTCATTATTCTTTATCGGCATCATTGAGCTCCTTCGTTATCATAAGTTCGGATTATCCCGCTGGATTTTGTTTTCTTTTCTCATCTTTATGATCCCCGGCTTCATCACTCCATCTTTTGACATTTTTCGAAATTCACTGATATTTCCCTTATTAATTTTTATTTGCGCTTTAGGCCTTCAATCTCTTTGTCAAAATACTTCTCCTCAATTGAAAAGTATTTCACTAATTCTCGTTTTATTGTTTTCAACGAGCTTGGATATCAACCATCTATGGAAAACCTATCAGCCCTGTTCTTCGGCCGGCAGCAATTATTCTTCAAACACTTCTCAATTTTCTAAAGCTTTTTCTCTTTTAAAAGAAACTGAAAAACAAAAAGGGTTCGGAGATTTTTTGGGGGGATTGGATATAGATCTAAGCGACCGAACACTTGATATTGCGACTTATCCTTTTAATGCCGCTGAAAATCCGAACCTTTCTGCCAAAAATGTCCAATGGGTCGCTTTTATTACAAACGCCAATTACAAACCCTTCTTATTTGAGCGATATCCCCAAGCCAATTTTTATTGGTTGGGTCCGGACACTTTTTGGAATCAGGGCGGATTGATGTTAGTTGTTATTTTTAAAGATAATAAAAATGAGAATGTTCTAAAACATTGGTCTGATGTTAATTATCAATTTCAATCCGTAACTCGCGATCTTTTCTTAGACCCGCTTAATCATCAGGATGAACACTTTCATAAATTTCTGGAAATAGAAACATTGACTAAAGATGACCGTTTTTTAGAATCCATCTTTTATGAAAAATATGCTTACTTTCAACGAGACAATCCCAATAAAGACCAATTGATCAACTTATTAAAATTGGCTACCAAAAAAGGATATCCAGCCGCCCATCTATTCGCAACTGAAGGACTTTTGTGGCGCGCCGAAGGAAACTACACAGAAGCAGGAAAAGCTTTTAAGAAAGCGATACATTCCCAGTTGAATTTAACCGATGCTCAGAAAAATCTGGAAACTTTGAGTTTATTGAAAAAAATTCTATAAAGTCATTCTAGATTTTTGAGCATAACTACAGCGTTTTCCTGATTATCGCTGTAATACTTTTTACGGATAGCAACCGTTCTAAAATTCATTTTTTCATAAAGTCTTTGGGCTGCCTCGTTGCTTTCCCGAACTTCCAGGGTGGCTAATCGAGCCCCGTGGTTATAGGCAAAGCGCAAACAATATTCCAGCATTTGAAAACCAAAACCCTTTTGGCGGAACTGCGGCGAGATCGCCAAATTGATAATGTGAGCTTCTTGCAGCGCTTCCCAATAACCCATGTAACCGGCCACCTGACCGTCAATCGCACCCACAAAATAGCGGGCTCTTTCTCTCTTCAGTTCTTCCTCAAAGAGTTCTTTGGACCAAGGCGACGGCATGGAAGCTTTTTCGATCTCCACGACTTGTTCCAAATCTTCCGCAATCATGGGTCTTAAGATCATGGCTTTTTTTCATCCACGGAGGGAACTCGAAGGTAAAGCGGTTTTAAAGTGTCCAGTGAGGGTCTTAATCCGGAATTCCATTGACGATAAGCCAGACGGGCTATGCTCATGGCTTGGGGATCGTGAAAAATTTCATCCACCCATTTTCCTTTATCACCCAGCAAGGTTTTGATTTCCTTTTCATACTTTAGAAAACCGGCGCCCACTACCCAGGCTTTATTGGCAATAAAATCCGAAAGACGTTCTACCTTTAAAATAAAAGGCGGCGCTGTTTCTCTAAAAATTTCCTCTTCGATTAAATAGCGCCCTACAAAACATTCTCCTCTTTGGGCATCAATCAAACAAAGCGCTTCGCCCTGCAATCCGCCTGACCTTAGGTTTTCAGCCAATCCATCCAAAGTGGAAATACCAAAAACGGGGAGATGAGACGGCATGGCCAAACCTTCTGCCGTGGCAATCCCCACTCGAATCCCTGTAAAACTACCGGGACCTAAGGCCACCGCCACCGCCGTGATATCTTTTGCGGTTAAATCCTGAGAGGCTAAAAGTGTTTGTAAAGCCGGAAGAAGGGTCGCCGAACTTTCCAGATTTGTGGCTAACGGTACTTGCGCCACTTCCCGGCCTGTTTTCAGGTCCAGTAAAGCCACGCTCGAAATACGGGTAGAGACTTCTATAGAGGCCAGCAAAGAATAATCTCCTGAACTCGGGGAATGGATTCCTCATGCTTGCCTTCTAAAATCAGCCTTCGGCCATTTTCCGTATAAGGTTCAAAAGCCATCTTGATCACCTGGGGCGGAAAAAGATTCATAAATTTATCGCCCCATTCCACCACCACCACACCCTCTCGGCTGAGCCATTCAGACCAGCCGATATCCTCGACTTCCCGGCTTTGATTCAAGCGGTACCAATCAAAGTGGTAAAGTGGCAAATGGCCCTCGTAGATATTTTGGAGATTAAACGTGGGTGAAGTCACCGTCCCTTCAAAACCTAAACCCTTGGCCATACCCTTCACAAAAAGGGTTTTACCCGCGCCCAAGCCGCCCGTTAAACACCATACCTCGCCGGGTTTGGCTTTTTTCCCGGCTTCTTCACCCAGTTGAAATGTTTGTTTGGGTGTTTCACATAAAAAACTAGAAGTTACCAAGTCAGGCCTCAATCATGGAATTTAAAATGAATTACTTTTTCGGAGAGAAGTGGTCAAAACCTTTGGCTTTCAGAGGTAATCTTTCACCTTTTCGAGTAATCAGTGTAATACCCTTGGCGGCCGGCACCATGCGACCTATCGACTTTACAGGTGTCCCTGTTTCGCCCGGCACCTTTTGAACCACTTGGGAAATATAGGTAAGAGGCACCGTAAACAAAAGTTCGTAATCTTCCCCGCCGTTCAAAACAAAATCGAGGGGATTCAATTTTTCAGCTTCACAATAAGCCAACAGCGACGGTGACAGGGGTAAAGCTTCTTCGTGAATTTCCGCGCCGACTTTGGATTCGTCGCAAAGATGATGAATCTCGCTTGAAAGTCCGTCCGAGACATCAATCGCGGAGGTCGCTAGCCGTTTCGTAGATAAAACTCTTCCCACGTTAAAACGTGGCAGCGGCATTAAATGGTGTTTGATTAGAAGAGGAACAATTTCTTTAGTCTTCGCCGAAGGGTGTTGAAGCGCATGAAGTCCTGCCGCCGAATCCCCTAAAGTTCCCGTGACAAACAAGGCGTCCCCCGCTTTGGCGCCGGAACGTCTTAAAGCCTGCCCCGACTCTACCTCGCCGATCAAAGCGATATTCACGACGAAAACATCGCTTCCGACAGTATCTCCCCCCACAATTTGAGCCCCGTAAGATTCTCCCCAACCTTTCAAACCCTCGTAAAACGCTTCGACATTGGCCATCGGATAATCTTTGGGCAACCCGATGGAAACGACCGCCACCGTGGGCTTGGCACCCATCGCCGCGCAGTCGCTAATATTGACCGCCATCGTCTTGGCGCCCAACTGTCCTGGTGTAATAAATTTGAAATCAAAGTGACGGCCTTCTATCAGCATATCCGTGGTAAAAACCAATTCATGCCCCGGTGTGGGTTTAAAGATGGCCGCATCATCGCCGATACCCGAAATGACAGAAGGATTCTTGGTCTTAAGTGACTCGCGGATTTTTTCAATAAACCCAAACTCGCCGATAGTCTTCAACGTTTCGGGCTCGATTTTTTTCGGCTTAGGGTAATTAGGTTGTGTATCGGCCATTGATGTCGATATAACCATCCGTTAAGTCGCAGGTATAAACGGTGGTTTTTCCCTTTCCTAATTTTAAATCCACCAGAATGGTCACGTCTTTTTGCTGAAGAATTTTTTTCAACTTGGCCCGGGACCAGCCCTTGCGGGGTTGTCCGTCATAGAGCACATAACCGCCAATCGAGACTTTGGCTTTAAACTCATCCACCGCCGCTCCCGAATAACCCACCGCCGTCAATATCCGCCCCCAATTGGGATCCGCTCCAAAAACAGCGGTCTTCACCAGCGGCGAATGGGCGATCGCCTTGGCGGCCAAAAGCGCTTCCGAATCCTTCTTCGCGCCCTGCACCGTCACCGTCACGAACTTGGTGGCCCCCTCCCCGTCCCGAATCACATCCTGGGCCAGGTCCAAAGAGACACCTTTTAACGCTTCCACAAACGCGCGGTAGTCCGCGCCCGGTTGGGTAATCGTCTTGGCTCCCGAAGCGCCGTTGGCTAACACCACCACCGAGTCGCTGGGCGAAGTGTCGCCATCCACCGTAATGCGGTTGAAGCTCATGTCGGTGGCTTCCCGAAGGGCTTTATCCAGCAAGGGCCGGGATATGGCCGCGTCCGTCAGAATGTAAACCAGCATGGTGGCCATGTTGGGGTGAATCATGCCCGAACCTTTGGCGAAACCCATCATCCAAACCCGGCTTCCGTTGATTGTCAAAGAACGGGCGCTGCTTTTAATGACCAAATCGGTCGTCAGAATAGCGCGGGAAAAATCATCCCCGCCCGAAAAAGAAAGGGCCTTGATCCCCAGTTGAACTCCTTTTTTAATCTTGGGCCGGGGAATCGGCACACCGATGACGCCGGTGGAATGCACCAGCACTTCGTGTGCCGGAATTTTTAATAGCGTCGCAGCCCAAACGGCCGTGTCCAGAACGTCCTTATAACCCTGAAGTCCGGTTAAATCGTTCGCGTATTTGGTATTGACAACCACCGTCCGCAAGGGTTTGCGGCCCTGAAGCAGGGTTTCGGTTCGGCGGGCTGGAGCGGATTTCACGGCGTTCTTGGTGACGACTCCCGCCCAAACAGCGGGTTTGGAACTATAAAGAAATCCCATGTCCAGTTTGCCATTCGACTTGAGCCCCGCGTGAATACCCGAAGCCAAAAATCCCAACGGTAAAGGAATCGTGTTTTTTGACATTTCAAAATCCTTGATAAAAGATTACGCATTCTATCAGGAGCTCTTTCAAAATGCTTTTCAAACCCTTACGATGGCTGCCATTTAACTTTGGAGTGTAACCGTGAATAGCCCTTTAAAAGCCGTCCTTTTTGATTTGGATGGAACCTTGGTGGATTCGGAAAAAGACATCGCGGAAGCGGCCAACTTTACCCGGGAGCATTACGGCTTAAAGAAGGTGCCCGATTCCACCATCGCCCAATATGTTGGAAACGGGGTAATTGCCCTTTTGGCTAAAAGTTTAGATACTTCTGACCAGGATAAAATTCAGGAAGCTTATCTCATTTTTCAACAGCACTACCGGGAACATTGTGCCGATCACACAAAAGCATTTCCTGGCACGTTTGAATTGCTAGATTACTTAAAAGAAAAAAACATCAAGATGGGCGTAGTTTCTAATAAACCCCAGGAATTTACGGATTCGGTTTTGAAACAACTAAATTTAGCCCCTTATTTTGGCGTAGCTTTTGGCCCCGAATCCACCACAAACCGAAAACCCCATCCCGAACCCCTGTTGGTCGCCCTGGAGAGATTAGGGGCTCAACCCCATGAAGCCATCATGGTTGGCGATTCAATTGTGGATATACAAGCTGCTAAAGCGGCTCCCATGCGTATAGCGGTTCTTACCCACGGTTATGGCACCCGCGAAGTTTTAAGTTCGGCCAACCCAGATTGGGTTGTGAATTCACTACCCGCTTTGATCGAAATTCTCATTTAGCGAAGGAAAACTCAAAATAATCACCTTGTGTTTAGTCTAAGCGATACACTTAATAATTGAATCGCACTATTTAATTCTTGTTTAATACGTATGCCTCTCAACACATAATCTCGAAAAGATAAAAATGATAGCGGAAAAAAATGTTTCAGCGTTTGATCGCGACGCACTAAAAAGCAACAGATATGTTTATACGAATCCAGAAAAACTTTCTTGCCGTCTGTCCAACCAGCGCCTTACAGATGCGGTATTTAGTCTGATAAATTTGACCGGAAAACGGGTTGTTGATTTGGGATGTGGAGATGGGACCTATACGTTTAACCTTTTAAATCAAAAGCCAACCTATGTTCTGGGGATTGACGCTTCTAAAGTCGCGATCCGTTTAGCTCAAAAAAAGGCAAAACGTTTTAAAAATATCAAATTTATATCTTTAGATATTTACAATTTATCTTCAGTTAAAGATAAAAAATTTGATGTGGCTATCGTGCGCGGATTATTACATCACCTTTACGACGCACCGCGCGCCATTCAAGCCATTTCGAAAATCGCCCCTACGGTCATCGTGGTTGAACCCAATGGCTACAACCCTATCTTAAAACTGATGGAAAAATTTTCTTCTTATCATATCCAACATGAAGAAAAATCTTATTCACCCGCAAGACTCACGAGTTGGTTCAAAAAAAATAATGGAAAAATTATAAAATCTTTTTATTGTGGTCTAGTCCCATTTTTTTGTCCTGATTGGATGGCTAAAGCTTTAAAAAAACTTGAACCTATCATGGAAAACATCCCACTTTTACGTCAAACTACTTGCGCAGTTTTTGTTTTCAAAATTCATTTTAAGTTAAATAAAGCCAAACCGGTCTGACACTAACCCATTAGAATTTGCGGATCTTGCCGCTTCCCAGCCCAGCATGGCTTTTTTACGGGAAGAACCCCAGCGGTAATCCCCCAAAATTCCCGTTTCCCGAATCACCCGATGGCAGGGTATTAAATAAGCGACGGCGTTTTGTCCCACGGCGGTTCCTACCGCCCTCGAAGCTTTGGGCTTTTGAATGACCTGGGCCACATCCTGGTAGGACTGCACAAACCCCGCGGGAATTTTCAACAGCGCTTCCCAAACCTTGATTTGAAACTCGGTACCCTTCAGAAGAACTTTAACCTCCCGCTTGCGGGCCCCTGTTCCAAATAGTTGATGAATTATTTTTAAAGTGCCCGTCGAGTTTTCAATCCATTTCGCCTGGGGCCATTGGATTTTGAATTCAGCCAATACTTTTTTGGGATTCTCCGCGAAAGAAAGACCACAGATACCCCTCGGGGTGACCGCCACTAAAGCCTTTCCAAACGGCGTGCCATGAATACCCCATTCGATCGTCATGCCTTTTCCCCTGGCTTTCACTTCACCGGGCGTCATGGCCTCCACCGAAACCATCAGATCGTGCAGACGCCCCGGCCCCGAAAGCCCCGCGTCATAAGCCGCCTCCAACACGCTTCGGGATTCTAAAAGCCGCCGCTTGGCGTGTTCGGCGGTTAAATATTGAATGAATTGTTTGGGGCTCACCCCCGCCCATTTTTGAAATAACCGTTGAAAATGAAAAGGGCTTAAATGGATAAATTGTGCCATCTCTTCCAGGGAGGGCTGTTCCTGAAAATGGCTTTCCCAATAACGGATGGTTTTTTCAATGCGGTCGTAATCACTCACGGGATTCCTTCTGACTTAAATCATGAAAGGAATGATAGAAGCCTGTTGGTAAACAGACCACCCGTTTCTTGCGGTTTTAAGAAAAGTTATATTTCGAAATGAGCGCGGCCTGACACAATGCCGACAGGACCCCGAACCTGGTTATAAGCAGGATTTTCAATGCCCTGAAAATCTAGTGTCAATCCGATCGATTTAATTGGTTTATAAAGATAATAGAGTTCAAACAACTGTTCAGGCGCGTAACTGAGCGCCCCGTCCCCGATGATAAAGTCGTAACCGCCAGCGGATAGATAGGCCTGATGTACGCTGGAAAGGCCGCTAATCACAAAACCCAATCCCACTTGATCATCCCCTCGTCCCCATCCGGTTCCTTTTAACACTGTTCCTAAAGACGCGGTTTCATCCACAGCCGTTAACTCAAACGATTCCGTAGCGCCATTATTCCATCCCAAACGGCCAAAGAATCCCAGATCCGTGTTGGCGGTCTGTTCCCAATCCAGTCCAAGCCCATACTTTTCCGTATAAGTACGAGTTTGAGTAATATCAGGATTGACCGGCGAGACGTTCAAAGCATTCTGGTAATTCCCCATGTCGGCATGATTGATATACCCGAGAAGCCGTATCTTTCCTCCATTGGCATCGCCTCCATATCGCCATTCCGCTTCCAAATTATCCGCGTGAGCTTGGGCGATATTCCAATCGTAGTCGGGTCCATTCGCGACCGTTGACATTAAAGCCTCGGCGAAGCGGATCGACCAGTCGTTCTGATTCAATTCAGCATAAACCCCCAGAGTATATCCATGCGTATCCGCAGCGTAATCCCAGGCCAAATTATCGACCAAGCCTAAATTTATAAATTGAGTGCGGGCATCGTGGGTAAAAGCGTTATTGTCGAAAAAATCCGGCAGACTGAATTTCCCCGCGATCACCGTAAGGCGGGATACATCCTCACTGACACTTAATTGATTCTGATCGTCGTCGATTTTTTCCTGTTCTCCGCCTAAACCGAAAACCTGCTGGGCATAAAGTCTGGCGGTATTGTAAGTAGGATTGACACTACCGACTTTTGAAATTTCACCGTTTGAAAAATCAGCGATGCCGCTGACACCGCTTAAACCTGTTCCAGCCGGTATTTCGGGATCGTAATAAACAATCCCTCCGTCCCAGACTTTAACACCCAAAAAAGCGGTAGCCGTAAAAGATGTCGCCAATTCGGAACCCGGGTTCAAACTGAGTTTTCCCGAGTAAACTGCGGGAAAAGACCCGTGGTATTGCGGCAAAAGAGTTGTTTGAAAATGAAAATTCCATGTTTGGGGAACAAAAATTTCGCTGTTTGTCATCTCGTCCGCCGATACTAAACGAGATAGAAAACAACAAAAAATAATAAAACCGGTTCTCAAAAAAAACATAACGCGATGATTTGGTTTAGAAGAATACATAACTCTCCTCGCTTAAAGAGATCCTAAGATCGTCCAAATTGACCAATTCAGCTGTAAATTGAAAGTAAATTTATGATTCAAAATAAAACGATCAAGCTATATTTCGCGGATGATTTCAACCAGACCAAACTGAATCCGTTCCGATTTAGCTACGGATTTGAGGGAAGGAATTTCAATAATTTTCAGCCTTAGTTCTTTTTGTGGCAGAAAAAGCTCTAGAGTCTCCCCGGCCAAAATTTCCTGGGAGGGTTTAATCGCTTTCCCTCCCAAAAAAACTTTACCTTGGTCGCATAAACGCTTCGCCAGCATGCGGGTCTTGGTGACACCCATTAACTTGAGATAAAGATCCACCCGCATGACGTTTATCTTACTAAGACGATTTGGAATCGTCCTTACCCAGGAAGAATCTTAATCCCGCCTTAAACACAAACCCGCTAAAATCAACCGAACTATTACTGCCATCAGGGTTTGTCAATGGCGAAGACAAAAGGGCTGTATTGCTGCTGGTAACCGGACTAAAGCTTAACAACCGGTAATCAATACCTATATCCAGCGCTGTGCTCTTTTGGGAATCCAGGACAAACTCCACGGCCGCTCCCGCCTCGCCTCCCAAATTGGTGGCTGAAAGATTGGTATTTAGCGCGGGCCCGGCAACCGTCACACTCGAATCCAAAAGGGTATAAAGACCACCCGAAGCGCTCAAAATAAAATTCGTGCTCTCATCCACTGGAATTAATAGTTTTAGACCCAGAGAAGCTCCGATAGCGGTAGAATCCCACTGTTCAATACCGGCGCCGCTGATTGTAGTGACTGACTCTGAGAACTTCCGAAGAACCTCGGCCATCAATCCCACCTGCAAAGTGGTGTCCAGGCAATAATCAATGCCGCCATAAATACCCAAACCAAAGGGGAATCCCTGGGTTGTGCTGGTCGGTGAATAGTAATGGGACAAATCGCTGGTGTCCGGAACAAAACCCTCGCCTCCGAAATAAGGCGTAAAACTACCGCCCTCGGGCAGGCTGGGATAGTTGTTCGTATTACCCAACTGTTTTTCATCCGCCGCGGTCATGGTAGTAGCGGTACTGGAGGTGTTATCCACGGCGGTTGAATCCGCCGGCGCCGACAGAAAAGTTTCGGACGAAACCACTTTTCCATCTTCCACGATATAAGCGTTTTTCTTCAGCCCGTCGATCCAGCTATTGATCGCTTGCTCTTGTTTCTTTTTCTTGAGAAAAGCCTTAATATCCGCGGCGGCCGAATCAAAATCCGACTTGCCCCGAGACTCAACTTTCACAATGTAAATTCCATCCCCGGCCCTGACCAATCCGGTTCCCGGTGCCTTGAGCGCAAATACACCCGCCGATAATTTAGGGTCGCCAATATCCGTGCGCGTGACCGTCCCCACATCCCCTCCATCGGCTGCGGAGCCAGGATCTTCCGAATCCTTTTTCGCTAAAGCGGCAAAATCAGCTCCCGATCTTACCTGCTTCAAAATACCTTCCGCTTGAATCTGGACATCCTTGACTTCTTTAGCGCTAGCCCGGGGTGAAACTCTCAGTAAAATGATTGAAAACTTCACTCGTTCATAATCATTAGGATGCTGGTCATAATAATTTTGAGCCTCCGTATCGGTCACGATGACCGATCCGGGAAGATTCATCTGTTTATCCCTCAACACATGAGTGGCCTTGATCTGACGTTCCATCTTGTCGTGAACATCCTGCTTCAAATCATCAAGGCTAATTCCTTCGCTTTTCAAACTGTCGTCGAATTCCTGTTCGGTCGGAAAATTCTTTTTCATGTTTTGAATCTGACTGTCAACCGCGCGGTCTACTTCGCCGTCTTCGATTTCCATTTTTTCTTTGTCCGCTTCTTCCGCCAAAAGCACTTCACGAATGAAGTTATCAATCACCTGTTTTTTACCGTCCTGATATTCAGGTGTGTTCGATTCGGGCGTCTTCATTTGTTGATTGGCAAAATAGCCCTGAATCGCCTCATCCAGTTCTCCCTGTGTCATGGCATCCTGATCCACGATCAGGGCCACGCTATCCACCACTTTCGCGTCTGCTGGGGAAATAGCCGCCAACCCCGCTATGACCAACATTAAAATGTATATCCAATGATTATTTCTCAAGAGGCCCCTCCAGGGCGGCCCCTACCACCGGGGCCATTTCTTCTTTAACTTCAATCTTTGACTTTTGCTTTAAAAGAATCATCCACTGATTAAACCGCTCATCTTGGGCCTTTTTTAAAAGCTCATCATGAATTTGCTCTCGCACCTCCGCCAGCGCTCTCATCCGGCGGGGCCGCCACTTAATTAGTTGAAACAGATGATACCCAAAATCATCCTTTACCGGCTTCGAAATTTCTCCCGGTTTAAGTTTCGAAAGAGCGTTTAAATAGAGGGGCGGCCATCGGTCACCATCCATAAAATGCTCATCTCCACCTTGCGAAGCATCCGGAGTTTGAGAAAAAGTCTCGATTATTTTTGAGAACTCCTGACCTTTTTGCACAGCAGCCAAAACTTGGGTCAGTTTTTCCTTTCCTCGTACCACTAAATGCCGCGCGCTCACCGCTTCGGGAAGCCAAAAATCCCCCAAATGGGACCAATAATACTCATTCACTAAATCGTCAGAAATCCGAACCTTATCGTTTACTTCCTTCTGAACCAGCTTCTGAACCAATTTTTCCTGGAGCAATTTATGCTTCCACGCGTCCACGCTGACGCCCTGGCCTTTCAAAATAACTGAAAAATCATCCGGAAGGTCTTTCAACGCGTCTGAAAAAGCCTCGTCCATCTCCTTCTGTGTCAGCGTCAATCCTTGTCGGCGGGCTTCCTGAACCAAAATACGCCGGTTAATCAATTGCTCAAAAAGCCGAAGCTTAATCGCCGGCATATCCTTTTCAGAAACGGCACTGTAATAAATGGTCATCAGTCGGAATTCATTATCAAATTCCTCAAGGGAAATCGGTTCGCCATTCACGAGGACTGCCACTTTAGACGCCGGAACCGGGAGTGGTGACACGTCAATTTGGGGATCGGAGGAACAACTGTATATAAAAAGCCCTAATCCCGCCAAAACGAAAAGAATTTTATGTTTTTTTTGAAACTTCGCCTTAAGTTCAACCAATCCGCACCGCTTCAACGGCGGAACCTTTTATAGTCCCGCCGGATTAGGTTTTCCGTTTAAAATCGGAAATTACTGCTTACTGGAACCAGTCTGCGCCAGAGGTACTTCCTGTCCCGCTCCAGTGCTGTCCAACATGCCCTGGCTTGGAGATAGACTGTCTAAATATTTTTTAATCACCTCATCATTGCGGGTAACTTGTCCGCTGGCTTGCAACTGATCCAAAAACTTCTCCGCCTGGATATTTTGTTTGATTTCTTTTTTGATATCGGAAGCAAGGCTGGAATAAGGCCTCATGCCCGGCTGTCCCGCCGAAGCTGCCTGGGCCGCGTATTGGGTATACCAGGTTTTCATATCCTTATCTGAAACCTCAATCTTGCTAATTTGGTTGGACGCGAATCCTTGCGCTAAAAGAACCTTTTGATAGGCGTCTTTATAGTTCTTCTCAACCCTCTTAACTGCAGCCAAATCTTCTTCCAATTTTACTTTTTGGTCTTTGATACGTATATCAGATTGATTCAGTTTATTTTTGAGGTACTCATCAAAATTCGGATCAGAATAATTGGCTTTTTGCGCCGCTTGTAAAATGAGTTCTTGATTTATCAAGGTTTCCAAAACACCTTTTACTTGCTGGCTGTTTCCAGGATCAACTGGAGTTTCAAATACTCTCAAAAGATCCATCTGGCTCATCCATTGACCAAAAGTGATTTGCTTGCCATCAACCGTAGCCACCACTTGGCTGGAGGAAATACCCGCGTTGTTGCCCGAAAATTTATCGCAAGCCCACCCTGCGAAGAAACAAACTGCCAAAGTCGCGGCATAAAATCCGTATTTAAGACGAGAAGACATAAAAATCCTTTCAAAAAAGCAAAATAACGGTCTCAAAGAAGGCGGTATCGTAGCATGGGGGGTAGGGCCTAGCAAGGCTAGACCAAAGCGGGTTCAGGTATAAGTGGTTTAAGCTAAGTCTTTACCAAGGTCGTCGAACAACTTTTGCACAGCGTCCATCTGCTTTTCAGGGCCTTCATCGCCTTTCATTACTCGGAAAGAAACAGCGTTCGGGTCTTGGGACGAAAAACGGATTCGGGATGGCGGCCATTGCTTGAACCACTTTTCAACCTTTTCAGAGGCCGGGGTCAAATCGGGATGCCACTGAACCGAAATCCAACCGCCTTGAGCCTCCAGCCTTTGAATGCCCAATTTCTTTGCCTGCGGTCTAAAAGCCGCGACCTTAATGAGCATTTGGGCTTCCAGCGGCATGGGACCAAATCGATCCAATAGTTCTTCCTCAATTTCTTTTAGCTGCTCCAATTCACTTATCTCGGCTAAGCGCCGATAGAACTCGATCTTGACGGTTTCGTCCGGAATATAGTCTTTGGCGAAATAAGCGGTCACGCCCAAAGAAAGTAGCGGCGTAAAGTCCGTCACGGTTTCCTCACCCTTCATTCGGGAGACTTCCTGGCTCAACATGCGGCTGTAAAGGTCAAACCCGATGGAATCCATATTGCCGTGCTGTTTGGAACCCAGTACATTCCCAGCGCCGCGGATTTCCATATCTTTCATTGCCACGTGCATCCCTGAACCGAGGGAAGAAAATTCCTGCAGAACTTCTAAGCGCTTCTGCGCCAATTCCCTCAAAGTGGTATTACGGGGATAAAAGAAATAGGCGTAAGCCTGCCGGTCTGTGCGGCCCACCCGGCCTTTGAGCTGGTAAAGCTGGGCCAATCCAAAAGCGTCAGCCCTTTCCACAATCAGTGTGTTGACGTTGGGCATGTCGAGCCCTGATTCAATAATGGAAGTACAAACCAGCACGTGGTATTCCTTATCAACAAAGTCCATCATGACAGACTCGAGTTCATGTTCCGTCAATTGGCCATGGGCTATCGCTAATTTTGCTTCGGGACTCAACTTGTGAAGACGATCCGCTATTCGCTCTATGTCTTTCACGTGGTTGTGAACATAAAAAACTTGTCCCTCGCGGTTTATCTCCCGGCGGATAGCCTCCGCCACCAGACGGTCATCTAAAGGCGAAACCTGGGCCGCCACTGACATACGGTTTTTGGGGGGCGTATCAATGATTGAAATCTCACGGATGCCCGAAAGGGACATATGGAGGGTCCGGGGAATGGGGGTAGCGGTTAAAGTCAGCACGTCCACATCAAATTTTAACGATTTGAGTTTTTCTTTTTGCGCCACGCCAAAGCGGTGTTCTTCGTCAATGACCAGAAGACCCAGATTCGCGAACTTAACATCTTTTCCCAAAAGCCGGTGGGTGCCGATGAGAATATCCACTTTGCCCTCGCGGGTCATTTCCAGGCTCTTTTTAATCTCAGCCCGGCTTTTAAAACGCGAGAGCATCTGGATTTCAACCGGATACTCGGCCATACGTTCTTTGAAAGTGTTGTAGTGCTGTTGGGCCAAAATGGTGGTCGGCACCAAAAGGGCTACCTGCTTTTTGCCTTGAACCGCCTTAAAAGCCGCTCTCATGGCCACTTCGGTTTTGCCGTAGCCCACATCGCCGCAAACTAAGCGATCCATGACCTTGGTGGATTCCATATCGCGCTTAATGTCCCGGACCGAATGGTATTGGCCCGGAGTTAGTTCGTAGGGGAATGAATCCTCAAACTCATTCTGCCAGGGAGTATCCGCCGGATAAGGCGCTTTCTTTATAACCTGTCGTGTGGAATAAAGCGCCATGAGTTCCTGAGCGATGGCCTCTACTTCTCTTTTCACTTTAGCTTTGGCGCGGGTCCATTGTTCGCCGCCCAGTTTGGTCAGCGTAGGAGAACCTTCACTGCCGATATAACGTTGAATCAGGGCAATCTGGTCAGAGGGCAGATAAATCTTTTCGTTATCGGCAAACTCGAGTTGAATATATTCGCGGGTGATGCCGTCAATGGTCAGCGGCGTCAGACCCCGGTAAAGACAGATACCCGAATCGACATGGACGGTCCAATCGTTAATAGAGATTTCATTGAGAGAATTCAGTGGTTTTCCGCCCGAAACAGCGCGCGTCCGGCGATGGCGGCGGCCCCGATAACGGCGAAAAAGATCATGATCCGGCAAGATCATCAAGTTAAGATCGTCAAAAGCAAAACTTTGCTCCATCTCTCCCAGAATCATCTGAATTTGAGGATTGTCTTTAACCGTAATATCTTCGAGCTTTAAAAGTTCGGTGAGCCGTTCTCTTTCGCCTTTGTTATGACACCAGAGCAAAACTTGGGATTTGCGCTCAATCCATCGATGTAAATCGTTGATGAATGAAGCAAACTTGCCGTAATAGGGCGAAATAGACCTGCCCTGAACCAGGTGTGAAACTTCCGGCTTATCGTCCAGCAGATCTTGATTGAGCTGCCCCAAAGCGGCCGCGTGGCCGCTTTTTAAAGCTTTATGAATAAACTTAATATCGGCGAATAAATCGCTGGTTGGAAAAAGATCCGCCTTCTCTTCAACCGCCTGTTTTTCGCAAGCGTCCAACTTATCTTGAAACTCTTCCCATTTGCGTTCGAAAGCCAAAGGCTCCATTAATAAGATACGGGTTTGTTTGGGTAAATAATCAAAAAGACAGGCCCGTTTTTCTAAAGCTCCTACTGCTTTCCACTGCCAGCCGGGAAACTGAAAGGTTTGATTGAAAAGCTCCAGCGCGTCTTTGGCCCATCGGGAATCTTGATTTACTTTTTCTTTCAACGCCTGCCGCAAGTTGTAGCGGGCTTCATCCTTCATGACAATTTCATGGGCAGGAAAAATGAAAACTTCATCCAGGTTGCCGCTGGAACGCTGGTTGAGCACGTCCAGAGGACGGGCTGAATCCAGAGTATCACCGAAAAACTCCAATCGTACCGGCCCCGAGGGTGAACCGGGCGAAGCGATATCCAAAATACCTCCGCGGGACGCGAACTGCCCTAATCGGACCACCTGCTGAACTGACTCATAGCCCATGGCCGTCAGTTTTTGCTTAATATCAGCCGGAGCATCATGGTCCTTGCGTAGAATAATCACCTGATCCAGCCATTCATCAGGCGGTAATGTTTGTTGAAGAGCCCCCATGAGAGGCGCCACTACAATGCAGGATTCTTCTTGAAGCAATTGGTAAAAAACCCTTTGTCTTTCGCCGATCAAACTAGAATCCGGCGTTTCCACATCCTGGGGAAGAATTTCCCAAGAGGGACAAACATAAACCGGCACTTGGGGTAACCAACTGGATATATCGTCTTGGAGCAGTAAAGCCTCCTCCCGGGTGGGCGTTAAGATGAGCCATGGATTTTTTTCCTGAAGCTTTTGATAAAACCAGGCCAGAAGAAAAGCTTTTGCCGATCCCGGCACCCCATGTATCAAAGCTTGTGGAGTTTTAGCTTTCAAACTAGTCAAAGCTTCCTCGGCCGCAGGCCAATCCAGTTTTTCAAATGCGAAAGGGGTTTGAATTTTAACGGTTTCGATTTCCACAAAAGGTCCCATAAAAGATTATGTTCAAACGCACTTAGGGCTTTTAGTGAACGCCGGGCCGCGGCGAAAACCAAAAACCCTTTTGAAACGCTTTGATTGTGGAGGATATTGCCTAGAGGATGAAAAAAAGTCAACGAAACTTCAAACCTAAATAAAGAAGCCCGCCCCAGAATAGGGGGGGCTGATAACAATAAACTAAGTTAACTTATTAACTGGCTTGCAATAAGACCATTTGATAAACGCATTCGGGACAAAACAACAAATGCAGATTCAACTTGGCTTTTTGCTCGTCGGTTAACTTTCCCGCGTAATACAACACAAACAACTCTTTAACTTCTTCACATTCTCGATTCATATCGTCCCCGCTCTCCGGCAACCGCGTTGGGCGGGGGACACCCCATCTGGCGCGGTGCCTAAAACGCCTCTCGGCGAATCAGCCGTCTAAAGTTGGGAAGTAGGTATCGCTGACAGGCAGATAGCGTGACTTCTTAATAACTAAATAAGGTGCATCAAATGTGCCATGTTTGAAAATGTTGTTTTTGGCGATTTTTCAGGCATTTGATGCTGATGACTTACTCTTAAGTATAGTCAGTTAATCAAAATTTGTCAAAAATTAAACACTACCGTAAAATATTGGTCGTTTTAAGGAAAAAGCTGATTAAAGTGAAATACCCCAGTGAAGAACTGTAACAACCAGCCATAAGGCCGTAGCCGACCCCAGGGGAACCGTGAGGTTATCGTCCAACTCGAAAGAAAACAGTTCTACCAAAGCCGCGGCCACACCGCCTAAAAGAGCGACGCGCCAATCAAAAAATAAAACCCAGGCCGTGACAAAGGCGACAAAGAAAAAGCCTAAAAAACCCTCTAAGGATTTTTGGAAAATCCGGATCCGCCCGAAATTTTTCCCGCTCAATTCCGCCGCCGCGTCGCCTAAGGACAGAAAAAGCATCGCCGCGATCGCCTCAGGTCTGGGAAAAAGAAGAATGACAGTAAAAAAAGCCAGGCAAAGAAAAGTAGAACCGTTAAATTTATCCACTTCGGTTCGACGGATAAAAGCGGAAAAAAACTGCATAAAGTGGGAGTTAAATTGATGATTGCGAAGACGTAACAAGTCAAAAGCAAAGGAAATCAAAAAACAGCTCCCGGTAACAATGAGCAGCCAATGATACACATCCGCCAAACTTAAATGAAAAGGCGGATAAAGATAAGCCAAAGGAAAAAGAGAAGCGGCTAAAACGTGATAAATCTTCCGGAAACCTTGAAAAGTTTTAGTTTCAGTAATTTTTTTCGGCAAAATCGAATCCTTTAAACATTCAGGTTATCTGAGAGTAGACGTCGCTTTTTAAAACGGGTTTAAATGAAGACTGATTTAACACTGCGTTAATTTAACTTTTTTATTTTCATTCATCAACCACTGTTTTTCGTTTTATCGCTTTTGCTCGACTTTTCGAGAAAATAGGTCAAATGTTCCAACTCTGAGGCCAAATCCACCCCCCGGACTAAAACTGACTTAGGAACGGATAAAGCGCAAGGCGCAAAATTAAGGATGGCCCTGATGCCCGCGTCTACCAGATCATCCGCCACTCTTTGGGCCTGACTGGCCGGAACCGCGATAACCCCAATCTCTATTTTTTTCTCCCGAACTACCTGGCGGATAGCCGGAGTGCCCCAAATCTTGACTCCTTCCAATTCCCAGCCCACCTTAGAGGGGTCCACGTCAAAAGCGGCTTCCACTTTAAACCCGGCTTTGGCAAATCCCCCGTATTGCAAAAGGGCCGTGCCCAAATGGCCCGCGCCAATAAGAGCCAGTCTCCAACTCTTATTGAGACCCAAAATCCCCCGCATCTTCTCATCCAGAGTTTTGACGTCGTACCCCACGCCCCTCTGTCCAAACTGGCCGAAATAAGCCAGGTCTTTACGGACTTGAGCGGGATTAATATCCGAAACGGCGGCCAGCTCTTTAGAAGAAATTACCAATTGATTACTCTGGGAAAATTGGGCGAAACTTCTTAAATAACGAGGCAGTCTCGCGATAGTGGGCTCGGGGATGCTTTTTCGTTTGGAAGGAGAAGAATTTTTAACCATGAACAACCTTTTTACTCGGGAATAATCTCAAAGTTCATCTGACGAATGACGAATCGAATGCTGTTCTTCCAAATATTGATGCCGGCGGCTCAAGGCCTCAGCGACCTTTTCTTTTAGAGCCTTGTTCTTAAAGGGCTTCGCCACATAATCCGTGGCGCCTCTTCGTAAAGCCTCAATACCCACCGAAAAAGAACCGTAAGCGGTCATCAATATCACAAAGATAGATTTATCCCGGGCTTTCAAATATTGAAGAAGTTCCAATCCGGTCATTTCAGGCATCCGCAGATCCACCAAAGCCAGATCGTAGGCATTTTTACGCTGCAGCGCGATGGCCTGCGTTGCGCTCGTCGCCGTATCCACTCCATAACCCTCTTGCATAAGAATCGTTTGGATTAAAGTGACAAAATCCGACTCATCATCCACAACCAAAAGTCTAGCTTTGCGGATTTTGACGGAAGGTTTTTTTGTTTTAGCTGTCGGCCGTTTTTTCATGACTTTTTTCATAAACCCAAATCCTTTGAATTCGTCTCACTTTTATTATAGTAAAAATCTTCCGAATCAGCTGTCTGATTGGGTTTCAACCCTTCCACGGGAAAAATCAGTATAAAAACAGTTCCAACGCCGACAGTACTGCTCACTTCTATTGTTCCATTGTGTTCATCGACAATTCGTTTAACGATAGCCAGCCCAAGTCCTGTGCCTTTTCCAAAATCCTTGGTGGAATAAAAAGGTTCAAAAATTTGGGAAAGTTTGTCGGCAGAAATACCTCTACCATTGTCCTGTACGACGACTTTGATTTCTCCTCTTTGGTCTCCCGCGCTCAGCCTCATCGATTGGTACTGAAACCTGACGGTTAAAGTCACAATGCCGTTTTCAGCAATGGAATCGATGGCGTTTTCAACTAGGTTTAAAAGAGCCTGATAAAGACCGTCTGGATAACCCTTTATTTCCGGAAGTTTTGAGTCCATGTCGAGAATTAAACGGCTTTTATTTCTTTTGAGCTTGGGATTAACCGCCGCCGCCACCGCCTGAATCACTTTTGGAAAAGAGACCAGTTGGATTTGGGACATGGTCTGACGGCCATAATCCAAAATATCCCGGACTGTCCGAATGGCCCTCTGAACATATTGATTGATTTGAATCAGCCGCCGATAAGTTTTAGTGCTTTTTCGGGTCTCGGCGATAAGCAACTCCAAATTGCCCGAAATCAAACCCAGAGGTGTATTCACACCATGGGCCACGCGTCCTGTCATTTCTCCCATTTGAATCAAATGACGTTTTTGTTCTAAAGACCGTTCTTTAATTCGAAGTCGTTCTTCCCGCACCCAAACCTGCCTCATCGCGATAGAGCAGACAATAATCATGAGTATGGAAAAGAAAAACCAGCGAAGACTTTGATGCCAATAAACCGATTTGCGTATTTCGGGGGAAGAATGGGCCAGTAAATTTGAAATGATATTGATCTGAGTTGCGCCAAAAGTATTCGAAAGATTCCAAATATAATCGAGGTAAAAGAAACCCAAAAATACCGACATCAAAATGACCACCACAATTACCGCCATCCGAGGCTGTAAAACTAAAATAGCGTGAACTAAAACCAGAAGAAAAAACGGAACATAAAAACTGACAGGTCCGCCTGAAATAGCGATCCAAAAACTGACAAAAATTCCATCTACAATAAAAATCACCGGCGAAAGCCACGGTACCAACCGCTTGATTTTACCCAAGACGCCAAAGACTAAACTCAAAGCCATACCAATAAAAAGAAGCTCCCATCCAGTGGTTACCGCCGGCGATGACCGCGCGTCCTCCGATATCATCAAGAGACAACACATCAACGCCAAACAAATCGTCCGGATGCGGATAAGGGTTTGAAAGCTGCGAAAGCGGGTTTCAGTGTATGGCAAAACAGTCCTTACTTTTGTCGCGAATTCAAACTTTGATCAATCCAGTTCAAATAATCAGGATTTCCCCCGGTTATCGGCAGGGCTAAAACTTCACAAATCTGATAAGGATGGTTTGCCTTGATCCATCGAGTCAAAACAGTTAGTTTGCTTTTAACCGTCTTAATGATCAAAAGTTCCTCGCGGCTTGTTTCAATTTTTCCCTTCCACCAATAACGGCTGGTGACACCGGGAAGGCGGTTAACACAAGCGGCCAACTTTTGATTCACCAATCCCGTGGATAATTTTTCACTGACTAAACGATTCGGACTAGTCACCATTACCACATGATATTTCAAGGCTTGTTATCCCCTTCCTCTGTATTTAAAAGGTTGAAAACTTTTTCGCCTGAAACGGAAGTAGTTGTCTTGACTAAAGACAGACGTAACCCCGATTCAGGAAGCGATTTTCGCCCCGGCAAAGCGTAAACTTTAACCCCATCTACCACTTCAACTATTTCAGCCAATCGATTTTTGCATAAAATCTCCAGGCGACGCGCGATTGAGATCATGTCCAAACCCATAAAGGATTGAAGATCCGTATTGGAAGCTACAGCCCGGCCCGATTTGGCCAAAAAGTAAAGGAGTTTTCGGCAAACCTGATCTAGCTTGAGATGTTCATTCACGGCTTCAAATAAGTCCTGAAACTCAACTCTATCGGTTTTGCGGCGGTATCCCCGGTACATTCCTTCGGACAACAAATAAAGAAATCGCCGAGGGTTTCCATCGGCCAGGGCTAACGCCAGGACAATGGCTTCCGGTTCAAAAAAATGATGATTGAGATCAAAATGCCCTGCTTTTTGCAGCCGCCGGGAAAGAACTTCTTTAAGCTCATTCGTGGAAAACTTTTCGACCAGAATGATATTTTTAAAAAGTCCCAAAACGGTAGGATCACCGCCTTCTTGAACAATTGATCGCACTTTGGAGTAAAACTCCTCTTGAAGCGAAATCGCAAAACCAATATTGGGCAATTCCAGTAAAGGCTTTACCTCTTCCAAAACCTGAAGGGTTCTTTCTGAACGAGTCAAATGCCGAATACGGTCTCCCTTGATTTTTTCCAGATCATCCACAAAAACCAAAATGGGTTTTTTCAGTTTCAAGACCATCTGCCGGATAATTGAAAACACCTCATTTTTACTTAAATTTTCTTTTTCCAACCGACGGCCGATCATTTTGAGATCCATGCCCTGTATTTTGGAAATTACCACCAGCATTTCTTTTAGAAGTTCGTTGAGAAAGTAGCCCGCGTCATCGATCGGCACGCCAATACTTACCGAATGAAACTGGGAGGCAGGAACCCTGGATTGGACCGCCCTCATCAAACTGCTTTTACCCACACCCGGCTCTCCGGCTAAACCCACGTTGGAAAGAGAAAAAAGAGTGGAGCAAATTCGATCGATTAAAAATTCCCTGCCAATAAAAAAATCGAGGTTTTGCGGGCGCAAGGAAAGCGTCGTAAAAGGATCCAGCTTCAGTTTGAAATGGGCGAAAGCCGTATTGGCGGTTTTAGTCTGGGCGGCGGAGTTGCTTGAAGATGTTACGCGTTTTTTTTTCATCGGTTCCAGAAATAGAAGTTAGCGGCTCATCGTCAGACGCTGGCGGACAACCAAGTAGGGGGTATGCATGCCCGATTTGCCTTTCATCTGAACAGGAGGCAAGGCGGTTAATTCATAATCTTCCTCAGCCACGCGGGCCATTTCCTCGTTGACCAAAACCTGCCCATGCTTGGCGATCCCGCATAATCGGGAGGAAATATTAACCGTATCCCCAATAAGCGTATATTCCATTCGATTCGATGAGCCCATATTTCCCATAATGGCCTCTCCCGCCGTAATACCGATACCCAGCCCAATTTCAATCGGATAACTATAGGCGACTTTAAAACTTTTGTTCAAAATCTCAAACTTATCCTGCATGCGCAAGGCGGTATGAAGAACCGCTTTGGCCGCCGCGAGTTCGTTGCCATAGGGCCTTCGGAAATAAGCCATAATTGCGTCGCCGATATATTTATTGATGTCGCCGCCATTTTGTGTGATGACCTCTTCCATCGCGCTAAACATCTTGTTCAAAATATCCACCGTTTCTTCGGGTTTTAACTGTTCGGTCATTCGGGTAAAGCCGCGGATATCTGAAAAGAGAACATATACCCTTCGCAACTCGCCGCCCAATTCGGAATTCATGGCTTTCTTGACCGCGTTGGCGGAAACTTTAGTCCCCACGTATTTTTCCAAAGTTTGATAGGAGTCGCTGACTTTATACATCAAGGCCCGATATTCATCTGCCGAAGCCGTCAATAGTTTGTTTTTGGCGGCAGAAAGACCCCAAGGCGAGAGTGCCTTAATCCGAATAAAACCGTAAGCCAGCATTTTATTTTCAATAAAAAAGTCTTGAAGATCCATAACCCAGAGATGCCGAAGACGCCAGGAAACTAAAAACCACCACAAACCTAAAAAAACAAAAGTTCCAGCGCCAATATATTGCACAACCAAAACGTCATCAATAAACATTGAAGCAATGAATCCGGCGACAAAGCTGAAGCCAATCCATAGAATTAAAAACGGGAAAATACGGGTCAATTTGGATAGTTTTTTTTCTTCGGACTTTGAATTCGATTCAGGCATCGGGACTCCGGAAAACCTATAAAATGGCTAGAAAACTATTTTACCAAAAAAGACGACAAATGTTGGGCGACGAGCAAAAATTTAAGGGATAGTGGTTCAATATCACCGATTTTAATTCAACCTTTGGTTAATTCCTGGCCTGCCGCTTTAAGTTTGGACAGTCCTTCTACCGTATGGGCTTCCATATAGCACCGCATTAAGGGCTCGGTTCCTGAAAACCGGACCATCAGCCATTCACCGTTTTCGAAAATAAATTTTGTCCCGTCAATCCGGATGATTTCCTTCACTTTGAGGCCGGCAATTTCAGTGGGCGGCGTATTTTTCAATTTAGCCGTCATGACTTCTTTTAGGCCGTCGCGCAGTTTTAAGTTAATGCGGTCGGTATAAAAGGCGCCGTATTCCTGATAAAGCCCCTTCAGAATGGCGGATAAAGTCTTTCCTTCATGGGCCACGACTTCAGCCATCAGCAGACAGGCCAACACGCCATCTTTTTCAGGCACATGTCCATGAACGGTCAAACCCCCGGACTCTTCGCCGCCGATAATGATCGGTTCTTTTGCCATAATTTCCGCGATGTACTTAAACCCGACCGGTGTTTCACGCAAAGGGACATTGTGGGCTTTAGCGATGGCGTCAATCAAATGGGTGGTGGCCACCGTACGAACCACACAGCCTTTCCAATCGCGAGTTTTCAGTAAATGGGAGAAAAGAATCGCCAGAACCTCATTGGGACTCAGATAAGTTCCATCAGCGTCAATGACGCCAAACCGATCCGCGTCACCGTCATTGGCCAGGCCCAGGTGGGCCGGCCAGGTCTTGACCAGTTGAATGGCTTCTTTTAACTCTTCCGCGCCGGGCTCGGGATGATGCCCTCCGAAAAAAGGGTCCCGATTATTGTGAAGAACATTGATATTCACTCCGCCTTCTTGAAGCAGAGTGTCTAAATAACCGCCGCCATTGCCGTGCATCACGTCGACCACGATTTTCAAACGGGCTTTTTTCAAGACATCAAATTTGACGAATTCCCGGATACGTTTGAAATAGTCGGCTTTAGGATCAATGTTCTCCACTAACCCTTTTTCGACCGCCTGGTCGTAAGGCATTTCCAAAACAGGGGTTCCGGCTTTTTGTAATTCAATCACACCCTCTTCCAACGCCTGGGTCACTTGGACCGGAGCGGGACCGCCATCCGCGCCGTTAAACTTGAGACCCTGATACACGGCGGGATTATGACTGGCCGTAAAGTTAATGGAACCCGCTGTTTTACGGCGAATCAGTTCATACGACACAGTTGGAGTGGGTGTACCAGTCGGGCAAACGTAAGACTTGATGCCGTAACCGGCCAAAACTTCGATGGTCGTCTTTTGAAATTCTTCGGAAAGAAACCGGTAATCTCCCGCGACAACCAGTCCTTTGGAGGCCTCGCTTGACTTTTTTAAATACTCGGCGATGGCCGCAGTCGCGATCTTGACGTTCGCGAAGGTAAAATCCTCCGCCATAATCGCGCGCCAGCCGGAGGTACCAAAAGTGATTTTAGCCATGGGATTTCCTGTCATTGAATTGAAAAACCTATCGAAAAGAGCAAAAAGTTTAAGTGAAAATACGGTCCAACACAATGCCCTTGGAACTAATCATTCCGTTAAAAACAAAGTGCTATCATAATGAAACGAACTAAATTTTAACTGACAACTGGAACGCCTCCGCTGACATGATTTCTTCTTCCGATAAAAATCCTTTAACTCTTTTAACCCGCGTCTTTGGATATTCGGCTTTCCGGGGCCGCCAAAAAGAAGTCATTGAACACGTCCTTAAGGGCGGTTCCTGTCTCGTCTTGATGCCGACCGGCGGCGGCAAAAGTCTTTGTTACCAAATCCCCGCCATGATCCGGTACGGTTTGGGTTTGGTCGCCTCTCCTTTGATCGCTTTGATGCAGGATCAGGTGGACGCCCTGGCGCAAAACGGAGTGGCCGCCGCCTTTTATAATTCAACACTGGATGGCGCTCAAAAAAGCGAGATCCGCAAACAAGCCCAAACCGGTGGGTTGGATCTTTTGTATGTCGCTCCCGAAACCCTCAACAGTCCGGGATTCCAGTCCTTTATTCAAGGCCTTCCCTTAAGTCTTATCGCGGTGGATGAAGCCCACTGTGTTTCCCAATGGGGTCATGATTTCCGCCCGGACTATCTGGAAGTCGCGCGCCTCCGGGAGCACTTCCCCTCAACCCCGCTCATCGCCTTGACCGCCACCGCTGATCCCCAAACCCAAAAAGATGTTCGCGAACGGCTGGGATTAGCCCATGACCCGATTTTTTCCTCCAGCTTTGACAGGCCCAATATCCGCTACCAAATCGGGTCGAAGGAAAAAAGCCGTGAGCAACTATTCGACTTCATCCAATCCGAACACCCCGATCAGGCCGGTATTGTTTATGTCCTGAGCCGGACCAACGTGGACGAAACCGCCGCATGGCTGACACAAAAAGGATTAAAGGCCATGCCCTATCACGCCGGGTTAGACGCGAATCAACGGCGCCAAAACCAGGCCCGCTTTCTGCGGGAAGAGGGATGGATTATGGTCGCCACCATCGCCTTCGGTATGGGGATCGACAAACCCAACGTGCGTTTCGTGGCCCACTTAAATCTTCCTAAAAGTGTGGAATCTTATTACCAGGAAACCGGACGGGCCGGCCGCGACGGCGAACCCGCCTCCGCCTGGATGGCCTATTCTTCCGCCGACGTGGTGAAACTGCGACGAATGATGGAAGGCGGCGAAGGAACTGACGACTTTAAAAAACTGGGCCGTAAAAAACTCGATGACATGCGCAACCTTTGCGAAGCCGCCCAATGCCGCCGACAGGTTCTGTTGGCCTATTTCGGCGAGGAACATCCTGGCGCCTGCGGTAATTGCGACAACTGTCTTCAGCCTTCCAACACATGGGACGCCACCATCTCCGCCCAAAAAGCTCTTTCCGCCATTGCCCGAACCGGCGAACGCTTTGGTGCCGGTCACTTAATTGATTTACTCTTGGGAAAAGAAACCGAAAAAGCCATCCAGTTCAACCACACCCGATTGAGTGTCTTTGGCGTGGGCAAGGATTTGGATAAAAAACAATGGGCTTCACTCTTCCGCCAGTTGGTTGCGGCAAAAATTGTCACCGTGGATGTAGAAGGCTACGGAGCTTACAAACTCAATCCCAATTCCTGGGCTGTTTTAAAAGAAGGTCAAAAGGTATGGCTCAGGGAAGAAGCCAAAGCGGTAGGAAAATCAAAACAGACCCGTTACGCCAGAACTGAAGCAAGTTCTAACAACGCGGGCCTCGTAGACGCCAATCTTTTCGAAGCACTCCGCACCCTACGGCTCAAGCTGGCGAAAGCGCAAGGCCTGCCCCCTTATGTCGTCTTTCACGACAGCGCCTTAAGAGAAATGGCTGCCCGAAGACCAACGACACTAAATGAGTTTGCGCAAATACCCGGCGTGGGTGAAGCTAAGTTGAAACACTATGGATCTACCTTTGTAGAACTCTTACGTCAATTGTCTCCGGCTCCAGAAATAAAACAAACACCCGCCGTTTCTTCATCCAAAGGAGCCTCAAATAGCTCCGACGAAACCTTAAATCTCTTCCGCCAGGGATTGGACGCCAAAGCGATTGCCTCCCAACGCGGTTTAACCATCACCACCGTCTGGGATCATTTCGGTCAATTAATTTTTGAGAAGAAGCTAGATTTAAAGGATGTGGTCGATCTTTCTGACAAAGAGATCGTCCTGTTGCAAACAGAGCTGTCTGATTCGGCAGGGCGACTCAAACCGGTCTTCGAGAAATTTGGCGGGAAATATTCTTTTGACGTCCTAAAGTGCGTGAAAGCAGAAAAACAGAACTTAGGAAATGGTTTACTTTACTAAAGCTTTTAGTACCGTTCTTTCAGTCACGAAGATTTTTTACTGTTGCTGATAATCCTTTAGACCGACAGATACCCTATCGTAGTTACCAGGGTCTTGACCCATGAATTTAAAACTTTTCTGAGAATTAGGTGTTAAGAAATCGGTTGAGCATGCAAAAGTCATTTCATTACCAACCAATGTTCCTTTTTTATCATAAAAATTTGCTTCGACTTGAACAAATTGATAACTATCTTTTCCATTATTTTGAACATACCCAACAACAGTGTAATATCCATCGGAAGTGCTGTAATTGGTCACCTTAACTTTTAAAGGGTTATTAACTTCAGTCTTTGTCGAGCCTTGGCTTGATGCTGTTTTGGAATTTTCAGAACTACCATAATGACCGAATAAATATACGAGAACAAAAATCAAAAAAAATCCGCCAATTAACGTCATGCAACCATTCTTTTTTTTAACTGGTTTGGCCTGAACTATATTTATTGGATTCCCACATTTTGGACACTTGTCCGCTTTATCCGAAATCTGTGCTTTGCATTCAGAACATTCAATAAGAGCCATTACCTTTACTCCTTCAAAACTTAGTTTGTTAAATTGACCAAACAATCGTGCCACAATCAGGCTCGAGTAAAACAATTGCCTTCTTTTTCAATTCTACTGCTGTTTTAGTTTTTCCTTGTTCAAGAAACCTAAGTAAAGCCGATTGAATACTTTCTCCATCTAATTTATTAATTGCACGTCCTAAACAATCAACGCGTCGCCCTATAAATTTAGGTTTATCAATTGATTTGCCAAATTTGGAATTCCCAAAATCATATGATTTTATTCGTTTGGCATACCAACGCTTTGTGGAATTTGCTTTATAAAAGGTATACACATCGAAATCATTAATGCCTGTTTCGCAATCCACATAATGCTTAGCTGCTCCTTGGCAAAGAGCAACACATAACACACTATTGGCATAAGTCGCCCATTCAGGTTTTTCTTTAAAAAACTGTTCCCTATCTCGTCGGGCTATTTCAGCTAATTGCTTCAAATCACTAAATTCTATTTTTAGAAATGACCGGCCATCTTTACCAACTTCACTCACGCTAAAACACCTTTTAAATTCTAGGTTTTATGACTGCCACTTCTTAATTTTCTCCACGAAAGAAATCACCAAATCCTTGGCGCTTTTTTCGGTTTCCGCCTCGGCGCTGACATGAAACAAAGCCATGTCCGCGTCCAGCAGGATCATCGATAAACTAAAGGATATTTTTCCAAGTGCTCAAGGGAAGATAATTCCAAATCCACGTCCAAAGAAGGCCAATAAAGATGGTACCCATGCAGTAGTTTGACTTTACAGACATCGGCGATGTTTTCTTTTTTGAACCAGGGAAATTTCTCCGATGGCAGAAAATACTCTTTGTCATTCACTAGAAGCCAAAGCCCATGGCTGGAAACATTTAAAACTTCGGCTTCAGGCGACAAAGTGCTTGCGCCATGCTTGGAGGATTTCTTTTTCATGGTCTTTAATGACATTCGTGATTTCCTTTAACTGCCTTTCCTTGATTGAATAATTCTCCGCCAATTCAATCGAAGGTTCCAGCCAAAATTTAGCCTCGCCTTGCGGGCAGGTGACATGAACGTGAATCCGCTTTTCTTCACGGGAAAAGAAGAAAAAACGATAGCTTTTATGGCGAAAAACCGTGGGACTCAAGGTTTTACGACTGCCACTTCTTAATCTTCTCCACGAAAGAAGTCACCAAATCCTTGGCGCTTTTTTCGGTTTCCGCCTCGGCGCTGACATGAAACAAAGCCATATCCGCATCCGGCAGGATCATGATGGAAGATCCATTGCGGCTGATCTTCACGCCGTCGATGAGTTCCCGCTTGTCATTGGCTGTATCCTCAATTAAATGGCGCATGATGGTTCCCTTCATTTCCCAGGAGCAGGGAACTTTTTGGGAGTGCTGCGCCTTCTTGGGGATTTGTTCCAGGTAATGCGAGATGGGCTTGCCCTCTTTGGCGATAAATTCCATCAATTTGGCCGTGGACATCATGGCGTCCATGAAAGGCGCGAAAGACGGGAAAATAAACCCGCCGTCCGGTTCGCCTACCAAAGACACGCCCTTTTGGATGGCCGCGTCCATCAGCGAGTAATAGTTGGTCCGGGTACGCTGGATGACTCCCCCGTTGGTCTTCGCCAGATCATCCAGAATCTGGGAGCTGTTGATGGGGACGACCGTCTTGGCGCCCTTATGACTGCGGTAGGTATACAGAGAAAACAACGCCAAAAGTTCGGCTCCGCTCAAAAGATGGCCCTTTTCGTCCACGACGAAAATTTTCTCGGCGCCTGCGTCAAAAAGAACCCCGAAATTGGCCCGCAGCGTCGGCACAATATCCGACAATTGTTTCAGGGCCGCGTGAAACTCCTCGGGGGTTTTCGTCAGTTTGGTTTCGTCCATATAGGCGTTCAAACCCACCACCTCGCAGCCCAGTTTTCCCAACAGCATCGGGAAAATAGGGGAAGCGGCGGAAAAAGCGTAATCGATCACAACTTTGGGTTTGTAATCCAGGATGGCTTTTTTATCCAACGCTTCCAGAAAGCCTTCGTGATAAAACTCCAGCATGCGGTGGGGAAACACCAACTCGCCTGTTTCTTCCATCGTCGCCCGGCGGAAATCTTCCCGGTAAAAAAGATTTTCAATTCCCTTTTCCTTGCCTGAAGACAAGGCCAAACCCCGGCCGTCGAAAAATTTGATATCGATGAATTGTTTGTCAAAAGGGCTCTTGCGGGTATGCAGGCCGCCCGCGTCCGTCAGTTTTGGAACGGCGTAACGCGCCACTGAGATGGGCATTTCCTGAAGGTCATGCACATTAACGCCTGAGGACAAAATGCCGGAAATCAACGCGCGGTTGATCATACGGCTGGTTTTGTGAATGTCACGGGCGGTCAGAACGGTCGACCCTTTGGGCAGGGACGCGCCATAGGCCGCCCCCAGCTTGCTGGCGAATTCGGGGGTAATGTCGATACCCGCCATGCCTGTCACGCCATGCTGCCCGAAAATGGACCTGGCCCACTTATCGCCCCAGATGAGGGACGTGGAAAGCTGCGCGCCATCTTCTACTACTTTATTGGGCCAAACCTTCACGCCGGCTTTTACCACCGATTCTTTACCGATGGTGCAATTGTCCGAAATAATGGCGCCCTCAAAGATACTCGCTTTTTCCTGAACATCCGTTCCGGACGAAATAACGCATTCGTGCACTTCAGCTTCCGCTCCAATGGCCACATTGCGCCACAAAATAGCGTTGGTCAAAACAGCGCCCTCTTCCACCTGACAGCCATCACCCAAAACCGAATTTGTAATTTTGACATTTTTCCCGATATTGCAGCGATTGCCCAAAACCACCGTGCCCGACAATTTGGCGCTGGGGTCGATATGGCAATTTTCTCCCGTCCAGATATCCTTGCCAACCTTATTCGCGCGCGTGCCCGGCATACCGATCTCGACTTTGCCCGCGAAAACATCCTGATGGGCCAAACGGTATTGATCCAGATTCCCTATGTCGGCCCAATAGCCGTCCGCCACGTAGCCGTAGAGCGGCATGCCTTCTTTCAGCATGAGTGGAAAAAGATTTTTTGAGAAATCGAAATCGGTTTTCTCGGGAATCAGATCCAGAACTTCCGACTCCAAAATATAAATACCCGTATTGACCGTATCGGAGAAAACCTCGCCCCAGCTGGGTTTTTCCAAGAAGCGCTCGATCTTTCCGTCTTTCGCCGTAATGACTACACCAAAAGCGAGGGGATTTTCCACCCGGGTCAGGATCATGGTGGCCTTGGCCTTGTTTTTTTCGTGGAATTGAATGGCCGCGGTCAGGTCAAAGTCCGTCAACACATCGCCCGAAATAACGACAAAGCGTTCTTTGCCGATCATGCTGTGGCAATTTTTCACCGAACCCGCTGTGCCCAAATCGCTTTCCGCGCCTTTGTACTGCATCTGGATTCCGAAATCCGCGCCGTCATGAAAATATTCGGTGATGATCTCGGGCTGGTAAAAAAGAACCCCGATCTGGTCGGTCAATTTATGTTTTTTGAGAAGATCCACGATCAGTTCCATGATCGGTCGATTGACCATGGGGATCATGGGTTTGGGAAGGTTGATCGTTAAGGGCCTCATGCGGGTCCCAAAACCACCGGCCATAATGACTGCTTTCATATTTTTGAACCGCCTTTGAAAGAAATACCCATCTGGGGAAGACAGGCCAGCCACTTTTTCTGGCAGGAAAAAGAGGAAAACAAACTATTAACAACTACATCCGGAGAGGCCAACAACGCGTTCATTTTAACCGTTTCATTGTCAAAATAGAACTTTTCTATTGGAAAAGGCGCTGGCAAAATAGGCGCCCTTGAAGCCCGTTCAGCAAAAGAAAAGTTAAAAGTGACCTTTCATTTTTTTACGTTAAAACCTATTTTAGTTACCCGCAGATAACCCAGAGGAGCCGCCATGAGCTTTAACGAGCAGGATGTTTTGACCGTATTGAAAAAGATACAGGATCCGGACCTTCACCAGGACATCGTTTCCCTGGGTTTCATCAAGAATATGAAAATCGAGGGTGGCAAGGTGGCCTTTGATATCGAACTCACCACTCCAGCCTGTCCCGTAAAGGATTTATTCAAAAAACAGGCCGCTGAGGAAGTCAAAAAAATCACCGGTGTCACCGATGTAACGGTCAATATGACTTCTAACGTCAAGCAGGCCCCCACAGGGATCAAGAACGTAAATATGCCCACCGTCAAAAACCTGATCGCGATAGCCTCGGGCAAAGGCGGCGTGGGTAAAAGCACGGTTTCCGCCAATCTGGCTTTAGCCCTGGCGAAAACCGGCGCTAAAGTTGGTCTCATGGACGCCGACGTTTACGGACCTTCTATTCCCCGCATGTTAGGAGTTATTGGTCAACAGCCGGCCACCGACCCCATCTCTAAAAAAATGATTCCTTTCGAAAAACACGGGATCAAATTTATGTCCGTGGGTATGTTACAGCAGGAATCAGATACCGCCCTGATCTGGCGCGGACCCATGGCCAGCAAATTGGTTCAGCAGTTTCTAGGAGGCGTGGAATGGGGTGAGTTGGATTATTTGTTGATCGACTTACCTCCCGGTACCGGCGACATCCAATTGACCTTGACCCAATCCGTTCCCCTAGCCGGCGCGGTGATTGTAACCACACCGCAGGATGTGGCCCGAACGATTACTCAAAAGGGTCTGCGCATGTTCCAGCAAGTTCAGGTTCCCATCATTGGCATTGTGGAAAATATGAGCGGCTTTGTTTGCGAACATTGCCATGAAACCACCAATATTTTTAAACACGGCGGTGGAAAGAAAATGTCTGAAGAATTATTAGTGCCCTTTTTGGGTGAAGTTCCTTTGGAACCTATTATCGCCGCCGATGGCGATTATGGTGTGCCGACAGTCGCCGCTCATCCCGAATCCGCTTCAGGCAAAGCCTACGCCCACTTAGCCGAACAAATGGCTGCCCAACTTTCTATTATTAACGCTGCTACCAATAAGGTCGTTAACCGGCCAAAAGAAGTAAACACTCAGGATGAAAAAATCACTGTGATTACTTGGGAAGACGGCAAAATTTCCCGGTATCCGAATAGATATCTAAGAAGCATGTGCCCTTGCGCTCAGTGCGTGAACGAAACCACCGGCGAGAGAATGATTAGCATTGAGTCGATTGACCCCAATGTGCGTTTGGTCAGCGTTTCACCTGTGGGCCGCTACGCCCTCCACTTTCAGTGGTCGGACGGCCATGGAACAGGGCTTTACTCGTTTGATACCCTTCATAAACTGGGTGACTAGATTTAAAGGTTTTATAATCATTCGAAGTGATAGTTGATGTAATTTACTAGCCAAACTCATTGTATGCCTTATGGCCAGTCACGATTTGAGATATCAGCTTCATAAAAATCTTTGAGAACGCGAAGGGAATCGTTAACTAACCAATCGGTAATAAATTTAAAAAATCTGAAACTTATCGAAAACCTTAGCAGGCTTATTAATCGAGAAATCAGGTAATTTCTTACTGGCCATCACCTTGGATCTTAAAAATTCTAAATGGAGAACTTGTTGCATGCTGTCCCATTTGGGCTCGCCGTAGATATCCCTTTCCAAAACGTAAACGATATCCACTTTCACTAAGTCCGCCGTCGCACTAGAGGGGTAAGCCTTTTTTACCAAATAAATTGCTGCGTCAGCCAATCGTGACTCTTTGTCCTTAACCTCGAAATTCGCTTTAAAATCATTCGCATCCCAGAAGAAATGAACGTATGCGGAGTCATCCGTAATGATCGTATTATGTTTAAACCATAAATCCCAAGGCACTTTCGCCGCGATCCATTTACCAGGAAGAAGCGGAGTAGGAGTAGGGGTGGATTGAGCCATAAGAGGAGTAATTGTCAGGAAAAATAGAACAACAAGCCACTTTTTCATCAAAACCTCCGAAAGAGAATAAACTTATTCTATTACGAGTTCTAATCTTAAATGAACTTAAATAGATTTTGAGTCAGTTTAAATACCTCGTCCATGGGATAAAAGAAAAGTAGCCAACCATAAGCCACAAAAACATTAGTCAAGGCGATATCGACCCATCGACTGGGACTCCAATCGGCCCATCGGCTTCCCAGGGAAGTTTTTTCCCATGTGTTATGCAGGGTAAGTCCCAATCCATGATAAATACCCCAGATTCCAAAATGCCAGCTGGCTCCATGCCAAAGACCGCAAACGAACATGGTCACGGTTAAGTTTAAAAACTTTCGACCATGGCCGTGGCGGTTGCCTCCCATGGGGATATAAATATATTCCCTAATCCATGAACTTAATGACATATGCCACCGTTGCCAGAAATCAGTAATATTTCGGGCAATATAGGGGAAGTTAAAATTAACGGGCAATTCCAACCCGATCATTTTTCCCAAACCAATTGCAATGTCGCTATAACCGCTGAAATCAAAAAGAATTCGGATTGAAAGAAGGGACATCAACAGGCAAACGGGGCCGAAGGAAAGATCGGTTCTTTTTTCCAATAGATGTATCAGAATAGTGGCATTATCGGCGATAACCAATTTTTTAAAGAATCCCAAAAGAACCTGGGCTAGCCCTAAAGCCGCCAGGGTTAGGCGAGGCCTTTCCAAACCGTTTTCCATTTGGGCCAAAAAAGGCTGAAAACGCTTAATGGGGCCGGAAACAATTGAAGGAAAAAAGATGCAAAAGATTCCGAACTTGAAAGGGTTGCGTACCGGTTTGCCTTTGCCGTGATAGACATCGGTTAAATAATGAACAAATTCAAATGTAAAAAAAGAAATGGCAAGCGGCATGGCGGGTTGAATGGCGTATTCGGTTAAGGTTTTACCCATATCGCCGCCGATAGCCGAAGCGGTTGAGCTGATCAATAGAGCCCGATATTTGTAAAAGATCAGGCCGAAAACCGGAACCAAGAGAGCCAGGGTAAAAACTTGTTTTTTAGCGGAACTGTCAGAGGGTAGGCTATCCATCCATTGAGCCATAAAAAAGGTGATGATGGCCATAATAATGATAGGGGTCACGCCTGCGGGACCGGCGAAATGGTAATGAAACACCGCGCTGGAAGCCAAAACAAAAAAGAACCTAATTTTGGCGCTAGGCATGAGCCAAAGCAGGGCGTAAAAAATGATAAAAAAGTAAAAAAACCAACAAGTATTAAAAATCAAAAAAAGTTCTCCCTAAAAATCAACATAAATAAACTTCGAGGCTGACAAATCGCCTGAAAAAAGCAAAATGGCAAGGAATAAAATAAAAAGCACAACTCCTAAACTGATGCCTTTCAATAACTCATTTTTGTTCATTCTTGTCTCCCTGTAGAAGTCTGCTCAGGTCTGTTGCGTATTTTTGATTTCCTTCCGGTGTTAAATGACAATGGTCCAAAAAAAACACCGAAGGATAGCGGTCGCACCAATCTTCATAGCGAATATCCTTGGAAATGTAGTTTTTCATGAAGACAGCTAAAAGGGCGCGGTTCTTTTTGAAACTGGACTTGTCCAGATAACTACCCAGGAATTTTTGATTTTGTGGCGTCAAGATTACCGTAACACGAACATGTTTTGCTGACCAGGAGTCCAATATTTTCTGAAGGCAGGTAAAGGATAATCCCTTTTTGTCCCAAACATAGGGTTGATAATAAGTAGCTATCTTTTGTTTCAAAGCCGCTTCAATCAAGTCAGCCTGCGCATCGTTAGTTCCCACTAGGTTTTCCAGCAAGTGCTGATAAAAATCTTTTTGGCTGGGGTAATACCAAAGCGTTTTCATCATCTGGGTTTCCCGAAAAAGAAGCCAATGTCTGCACATCAGGCAGTAAAGATCGTCACTTAGTTGGGATTCCTGGGAGGGCGACTTATCCGGGTTAAGACGGTTTTGGATGTCCGCTGGCAAATCCGGTTCTAAAAAATACCGAGAAAGACCTTTCGGACCATCGTCGAATTCCTGAGCGAACATTCGGAAATTTAGAAGTAATAACAAATGATCACCCTGTTGGGGTTTAATTTCAGTATTAAGGGCTACGATATCTGTCAGTAGGTTTCCATCCGAACCGAGACTCAAGACAGGTTGATGGACGATGTTGAATTGAGCGGTCAAATCCTGTGTTAATGTTTTAGACCGAGCTTGAGGGATTCGATGTTCGATCATGGAACTGGCACCCAAAACACTGTCTCCTAAAAGAAAAAAGGGGCGTTGAAGTGGATAAGTAAAACGAATTCGATCTTCGATCTCGGGAAGACTGGTTAAATCTCCAGAAATATCGAGATGTCGGTACCAGAAACCCGTCGGGATGGTGATCCAAAGAAGAATTTCAAAAATAAAGAGACAGCCTAAAAGTGCGGAAAAGGCGCCCAACCAAAAAGATTTACTCGAGAACATGAAGCTCTTTCATTATCGAAAATATTTTCGAATGAAAATTTTATCACATCGAAGCGCGTTAAACGCCCATTTAAAAAGACTAATCTTTCTCAATCGGGGCAATTTGATGCCGGGGAGTGTGGCATGAATGGAAATAGCCCGTTACACCGACAGGTCTATTTAAAAGGAATGACTTTATTTTCAATCAAATAATATTCCAACAGACGCGCGACAAGTTCATTTCCATAGGTCGTAAAATGATCATTGTAAACAGGGGCGTAACTGGTTTTTAAAGCGTCGAACGATTCGCTAAGGTCGAGAAACCTTAAATTATATTGAGAGCAAACACCGCCCCAAAAAAACGCCGCGCAATCATTCGGAAGCGCTCCGCCTGGGACATAGAAGAAAAACAATTGGGGGCTATTCCCCTCCGAGGTTTTCATCAAATTGAGTTTTTCGTGTAAAAGCTTCAGCCGCGGGCCCGTCATTTCCCTCAGATCACTTTGAATTTGCTCATCCCCGTTACAAAAAAGACTCCAAAAACCGTCACCAGGAAAATCCTGTTTTTCAGAAACGGGAATTTTAAGTTTTTTACAACGCTGTAGTAAGTCTAACGCGACTCCCGCAGTGGCCCGTTCGGATAGCGGTTGTAATAAATATTCATAATCTATCGATTTCGCCGGAATGCCTTCGGATGTCAGTGGCCTTTGATAATAATCCTTGTAACCGGTTTGATCTGCCATCGCCAGGACCAGATCAATGTCATATTTTTTGACAAAATCAGGTACTTCATAATAAGCCCAAGTGCTGATCGCCTCCCCCCGGTGTGTCAAATTCAAGACCTCAAAATGAATATTGAGGTTTCTCAGAACCGCCTCCGTATTGAGCAAAAGCTCCAGTTGTTTTGAATAAGTGTAAACCCTCGGTGTCTCGATCGTCTCATCCACGTCCGCGGAGGGATCGGAAGGAATGGGCACCGCTGTAGAATTTCGGGAAGTTCCGATCGTCAATATCCTAAAAGTTCTGGGCGGTTTCTGGGCGGGATAATCAAAATCGGTCAGGTTACTGTTGTTATTCTTAAAAGCGGACCACCACTTTTCAAAATCATAATCTTTGACGCTTAAAATCGAATATCCGGTCGTAATATAGAACTTCCTTGCCTCGTTGGGCGCGGACAAAAAACCAACCGGGCTATCCTCTTGAAAATTCAAAAGAGCCAGCGCGCCATGATAGTCCTGGTTCTTCAACAAAAATCCCCAGGGAGTCTGGAAATTCACCACACTCGAATCCGGAAGTCCCATCTTCACTAAAACCCCGCCTTTCTGTAAGGCGTATAAAGAACCGTCCGAGGAGCATAAAGCTAAAACATCTTTCCCATTCCCTATGGCAGTCAGGGAAACCGAATGAGATGGCGAATCTTCGTCCTGAACAACTTCATAGACGGTGGACAATTGGCTGTCCGCGATACAGAGATGACCTTGGTATAAACAAAGGGCTCCGGGATTCGGCACCTGGTCAATGTTCGAAAAAACTGTCGATATCGCCAGAGATTTCATATTCATTTTTTCAACTTTTTTATTGTCCGGCTCTGAATAATAAAGACAATCGTCTTGTGGCAGATAAACCATATTTCGAATGGTGAGCCCATTGGCGATAGTGGACACCAATTGGTTTTGAAGATCGATCAGTCGGATCAATCCGTTACCAGAATCAAAAACAGCCATCCTTTTTCCAGGCAGGGCAGTCAACAGGGAGGGGGTATTAAATGTCGCTATGGATAAAGATCCGTCTTGAGCCCCAACAGTACCAGTCCCCACCAAAGTTTTCACTTCATTATTGTGCGCAAAGTCGATCAATCGAATACGTTGATTGCCTGAGTCTGCCACATAAAGTTTATTCCCTGCTTCATCAAAAGCTAACCCCATTGGTTTATTAAAACGAGCCAATGCAAAAGGGCCATCCCGAAATCCCGCTTCGCTCCCTCCTGCCACGAGGCTGTTGTAAGACTCCATTGGTGTAACAGCCCAGCTGGGGGCGGTTGCCAGGCAAAACAAAAAGAGAAAAAAAGAAAAAATCCTTTTCATAAACCCCTCCAGATTTGAAATCCATGCTTAGTTGATTCTTCCAATTATTATGCGTATTTCATAAAAACCGGGAGAATTAAAGACTTTTTGTAAAAAACTCTGATCACCAAAAAAATCAATGAACTAGGACTCCATAAGGTCCGCCCGGAACATCAGCTTTGTTCAAAATTTTGGCGAATTCCCGGTTAAACCGAAGTGTTCCTTTTTCATTCAGATGAGCGTAGTCGGAAAAAAGTTTCCAGGAATAGACCGTCCGAAAGGTGGAAAGGATGTGAAATTGAGAATCCTCTTGCGCCAAGCCGTTTAAATAATCTTGATAAGCCTTGAAAACGCCCGAATCCAGATGAGGAACGGAAGATTCATTAATGGGCATAACATAAAAATAGATGGGAATATTTTCTGTTTTTAAAAGATCCAAAGTCTTTCGAAAATAATAATCAATTACCGGACTTACAGTAAAAGTCTTCAGTTTGGTGTCGGCGTTCAGGGCTTTCGATCCGTCTTGGAGAGGAAAGTAATATTGACCTCTGGTTTGAGCGATCACCCCCAGAGCTTCCTCGTTATCTTTTTTCCGCACACCAGGAGCATCCGCATATAAGGACGAAACGTAATAGGGAGGAAACCCGCGTGAAAGCAGGAAGGAATATAACCGTTGATCCAGGTTCCAAAGACCCGTGCCTGAAATAAGTTCCTTATCCTTGAGTCTGAAAATAGTCTCCAAAACCTCATCGGCTTCAGGACCGCTGATTAACCCGAATTTCACCGTATTTTCCCAATAAAAATCTGGATGTACCAAATGGTAAGCGTTATACGAAAGAAGAACTGCCTTAGGATGAACTGGCGCCTTCATTAATCTGCGGATCAAAAAATAACTTTCAATCGGTGTAGATCCCATCATCCCGCAATTGATCACCCCTGGCCCAAGCTTTTCTGGTTGAATGCCATCCAATACAGCCGAATCACCAAAAATGGCCAGTCCAGACTTTGAATAACCATCGATCAAACAGTCTTTCCCTGTCAAAAGGGCGTAATCCCGGCTCAGATAGTCCATTCGGTGGTCCAGACCCCAACCCCAAACGAACGCTAACCCTGCCACGAACACTAAGATTAAGGTTATTAAAAAAGATCGCATCTTTAAATTTTCCTCAAAACCGAAAATACAAAAATTCGCTATTACCCGTGACCATCAACAAAGTCGCTAAAAACAAAACCGCCAGCAAGCATCCCCATAAGATATTCGGCCGCCATTGGAACGAGAAAAGCGGGGGTTTAGACCGAATATTCGTTAGAGACGCTCCCTCCTTTTCGAAAAGTTGGAGGACGTTGGGGAGAGCCAGAACGAAAACAAAAGCAACCGCCAGGGTGATCAAAGAATTCGTATAGTTCCAATAAGGCACAGGAAAACCGAAATAATCTAAAATCGACTCAATTACACCCTCGGGCCCTCCCACACTGTCTCCAGTGCCCCTGCCGATCATGCACTGGATCAACTGCCATGCATCCTGGGCCGTTTTCGCTCTAAAAAAAATCTGGGCGATCAAAACCGATAGATAGGTCAATCCCCATTTCCAGACCCCGTCCAGCCACGACGAACAACGGGAAACCGGTGTTTTCGGGGCTTTTGGCCCAAACATCCGCCAGGCGTGATTAACGCAAAGATAGACACCGTGCAACAAACCGAAAATAAAAAACTGTAACCCCGCTCCATGCCATACTCCCGCCAGAATCATGGTATATAGCGTGGGCAAAGCCAATATGACCAGAAAACCTTCCAAAGTAGTCTCCTCAGCCTTTAACAAAGGCATGCCTTTGGCCGCACGCTGGCGCATAATCCAAAGAGAGACGGGATTATAGAGATAAAGTGTCAAATAGCGGGTCAACGAAATATGCCATCTTTGCCAAAAGTCGATGATACTTTTGCTTTTATAAGGCGAGTCAAAGTTCGCGGGAAATTTCACATTGAACATTCGTGCCAAGCCTAAAGCCATTTCTGAATATCCCGCGAAATCAAAATAAAGCTGCAGGGAATAACACAAAACACCGGCCCAGGCTTCTACAGAATGTTTTTCCACAGTGTGTTTAAAAACATCATTGGCCAACGGGGCTAGCTGGTCCGCGAGGAGTACTTTCTTCGCCAGACCCATAATGAAAATGGAAATTCCAATACCAATATTGTCCAAATTGAGCGCATAGGTTTCTTTCTTAGCGAATTGGGGCATGATCTCGCGGTGATGCAATATGGGTCCCGCTATCAAATGTGGGAAAAAAGTCACAAAAAGCACATATTCCAAAAATCCTCTTTCACGCGCATTCCCTCCCTGAGTGTCGATTAAAAATCCGATCTGGGTGAATGTGAAGAAAGAGATGCCCAATGGCAGGATAATGGAACCCTCGGAATAGCCCTGATAAAAACCATGCTCATGAAACCAGTCCAACAAGTTGAATAAATATTTGAAATAAAAGAGAAGCGCTAAATTGGAAAAAATTCCAACCGCCAAAATAAGAGAAGAGATTTTAGTCCTCTCTTGAAATGCCTGGATCAAATAACCGCAGCAATAGTTAAAGAGAATTGACCCGATCAAAAGCAGTAAAAATTTTGGATTCCACCAGCCATAAAAAAAGAAAGAAAGAGCTGCTAGCCAGAACTTGGCGGCGTTCATTTGAAAATAACCTAAAAAATAATAAATCAGTACCGAAACGGGCAAAAAGAGAAAGAGAAAGGGTAAGGAATTAAAGAGCACAGACGTCCCTTGGAGTGGAAATCAATCTAATTTTTTTTCGCCAACCGCTTTTCGATCAGGGCCACAAAATCACCCACGTTCTTGAGTTCCTCCAATTCGGAGGCGTTAAATTTGACCCCGAACTCCATCTCAGCTCCCACGATAATATTGATGTGGTTAAAGGAATCCCAGCCTTCCACGTCCTCCGCAGTGCTTTTGAGGGTTAATTTCACATCCTCATTCCCCAAAACCTGGCCGATCACCTTGGTCAAACGCTTGAGTATTTCTGATGGTGTCATGGTCAATTTCCCTTTTGCAGCTTCATGAAATAGTCGAACTTCTTTTTGGTTCCCAGCGTTAAAGACCAGCGACTGTTTCCCTTCTCATCCGTTCCCAACGGCTCAAAACCTAAGTCCGGGTAATGATCCTTCACCATGTTGTTCTTGGCCGTGGGAAAATATTGGCCGATCAGCTTTTGAGCACCCTTGTTCTCGGTTTCCTGAACCAGCAGATCCATCATGGCCTGTTCCACCCCCCGTCCCAAAACCCGGCAGCTCATCAGCCAAGTATCCACCAGCCAATCGCCTTCCTTTTGCTCAAGGGCAATTATTATACCGATGATGCCATTATCCCCAAAGCGGTCTATCAGCCGACACCTCAAAGTCACCGCTTTGGGGTCCTCAGAAAAACGCCTAGTCTCGTCTTCAGAATAGCGGCGGGTTGTCAGGTTGAATTGATTGGTCTTATTGATCAGTTGGGTCACCCTGGGCAGACTGAGCGAATCAAAGGGCCCCCAAATCATTTCCATCTCCAAACTTTTGAGATATTCGGATAGGTCAGTGAAAGAGGCCTGAATCTTTTCCCTTTCCACATTTTTTTGATACTGCTCAACCCGGATCAGGTCCTCAGTAGTCAAAGCGACAGCTTCAAAATAACCAGCTGAAACCAGACAGTCTGGATATAGCGCCGGATCCTCAGGCAGTTCGGGCACCGCCACCATGGGCAACTCTCCCCTGACTTGGTTGCGCTCGTAGGGGTTATCATCCACAAAGACCAAAGAGTCCAACCCGATATTTAACTGTTGGGCTATCTGTTTCAGATTTGAGGCCTTGTCATTCCAGTTGGCCGAAAAGGCAGCGATATCGCTTCTCTTTAACACCATTTCGGGATGTTTTTCAAATGGCTCTAAAGCCGTCTTTTCGTCGTTTTTGGAACAAACAGCTAGGATTACGCCCCGACTCGCCAAGTCCCGGACGAAGCGCTGAAAAGCCACAAAGGATTCTCCTACCCCACTTCCCTGTCCTAGTTTTATCCCTTCCAAACCATCATCGCCGATCACTCCACCCCAGAGCGTGTGGTCTAGGTCCAGCACCAGGCACTTATAAGAGCGGCCCAACTGGGCCGCCAAAAGTCGTCCCACCAATTCGCCGTACATCGGTCCCGCCACGGGGCTTACTTCCTGTTTGGCCTTGTGCCACAAAACCGGGTCATGCCAATCTTTTATCCCGTCTCTAGCGGCCCAGTTATTGATATCTAACAGATCCACCTTTTGCTCATCCGCTAAACTTCTCAGACGCTCATTGAAGATCCGAAGCAGATGGGACGGCGAATCCGGAAGCCGGTGTTCATTGTGTCCCATCAGGGGTTGGTATAAAGGAAGTGGTGTTTGTTGTATGATCCGGCAGCAAAACTTTTCCCGTGAAAGCCGCCAGAGGGTTTGAATCTGATCCAAGGCTCTTTCCAGTTTTGCAGAAGCCGTCTCGACCGTTCGCCCTAAAGGCTGAGTGCCGAAAAAGCTCAGAGCATCAAAAGCCACTAGCACCACCGTAGGTTTGAATGCCTGTAGATGGGATGTAGGGTCCATGATCTCTTGTAGCGATTGGCCATAATCGGTCACATAGGTTTTGATCCACAGGTTCCGTCTTAGGCCTCCCACCCGGATGCCCGGCAACAATTGATCCACCGTAGAAGAACTTAACAAAGCCAAACGCACTTCAGGAACCGATACCCCAGAGGGCAGTCCCGCAGCGAATTTTTCTTTGAAAAGCTTGTCAACCTGGATAGTTTCTAAAAAATTAAGATTCGTCTGAGCCATGGCGGTCAGAAGGGTCCATGCCTCTTTCGGCTGGGCTTTTTTGATCACAGTCATCTGTTTGGAGAATTCAGAATGCTTCGGGAGCCATGTCAAATTCATTGGCCATCAACTCGATTCCAACTCAAGATGAGTCATATAAGAGGTTGAAAAAATAAACCTATTGTATCAGTTAGGCGAAACGAGACGGGTCCCACATTACTTTTTGGACGGTTGGTAGGGCCAGTTCGCAAATTGCTCTAAAATAACCAACGACATAATCGCATGACCAAGATCATTGGGATGCATATACTCGGGGTCACCTAAAGGGCAAAAATACTCTGGATGATTGAACATCGCCGAACCAATATTCGCGATTCTCATGTTGGGATATTTAGCTTGAATCTCATAAAGTCGTTGAATATAAGCCCCATAAATAGCGTTGATATCGCCTTTTCCGGTTCCACCCAAAAAATCTGCTACCGTTGTCACCACCAGATGAATATCAGGATCAGCGGTATAAATTTGACCAATGGCCTCGCTTAAATCTTTCTGATAAGCATAAGAATACGAAACTCCTTGAGAGAGCGTGGCCCCTTTTGTGCAGTCTGGAAAATCCCTGCTGTTTCGCTCCTGAAATTCTCTATTTCCTGTTACCAACACAGCATAACCGACAGGAATTCCTTTTTTATTGTAATCAGCAAGAAGTTTGGGAAGAACTTGTGTCCAATCAGCGGGTCTGCCCCCAGGAATAATTGAATGTTCCAACTGAATTTGTGGATACCAATCGTTTAATCCGCCATAGGTCAATGCCCACATAGGAATACCATTGGCGCTTTTTCCATCGCCAGCGGCCCAAGAATCACCGAGGACTAGATAAATGACCTTGGAAGTAGGCGTTGGAACAGGAGTCAGTGTTGATATGGCTGTTGGTATAGCTAACAACTTTACATCCGAATCTACGGCATTTCCATTACTGCTACTGTCGGCAACTATCACCGCCGGCGTGCTGATAGGTTTTTGAGTCAAAGCATTAAGAATAGATACAGGCGCTTGATCAAATTTATCACCATTGCTATTCCAAACACGCAATAAAAAACTGTCTTTTATGTTATCCACAGGGCCAGACCAAATCACACTGTATGAATTAGCTTTCACGGTTTCAGATCCGAAGTGGGCATTATGAACGGAATCTAAAACAATCATCTGATTCAAGGTTAAATCTTCAATGGCGAATTTAATCGTCCGGTCCACGTATCCCGAATTAATAAACTGGACCCCGATAGCATAGGGTGATTTTTTGTTCCATCCAAATCGATAAGCGACGTTTTTGAAATCCGGCTGACCATCATCGGGAATAATGTAAGGTTCAGAAACTATACCGTAAACTTTTGATATTGCTTTCACTTCTTGGGCACCTAACTCTTTAGCGCCTAAAATTACTGTCAAAAGCAAAATATAAAAACAAAAAAATTTCATGTTTCCTCTTCGTAAATTAAAATACTTGTTTACTGTTTGGCCGATACGTAGGGCCAATTCGCAAATTGTTCTAAAATAGTCATCGCTATAATAACCTGTCCTAGATCATTGGGATGAGTATATTCGGGATCCCCTAATGGACAAATGTATTCAGGATGACCGTACATCGCATGATAAATATTTGCGATTCTCATATTAGGGTGATGGGTCTGAATCTCATAAAGGCGTTGCACGTAGGCTTCATAAACACCGCTTGGAGTAACCTTGCCGGTGCCGCCTGTATAATCAGCAACTGTAGTAACAACAAGATGAATATCGGGATAAGCGGTATAGATTTCACCAATCACTTTATTCAAGTCTTTTTTAAAAATAAATGAATAAGAAACACCCTGGGAGAGCGTTGCGCCTTTGGCACAATCGGCATAATCTCCCGGCTTGTTCGGTTCTAAAAATTCATCCTGCCCCGTTACAAGTATCATATAGCCGATGGGCGTTCCTTTTTTAAGATAATCGGCCAAAAGATTTGGCAAAACTTGAAGCCAATCATGGGGTCTGCCTCCTGGAATAATCTTGTATTCATACTGAATCTGGGGATACCAAAGACTTAACCCAGCTAAAGTAAGAGCCCACATGGGGGTGCCAATACGACTTGTTCCATTCCCGGCGACCCAAGAATCACCGAGGACAAAATAAATACTTTTAGATGTGGGAGTTGGAATGGGGGTCAGTGTAACTACAGGTGTTGAAGTAATTGTTGGCACTAGAGTCATAGATGGAGTACTCGCATGGGACTGAGCGGGAAAAATTTGAACGGCCGGAGTTTGTGTCACGATCATCGACGCTTTGACTTCTTGGGCCCATAAATTTTTCACCCAAAAGAAGGAAGTCAAAAGCAAAAAGGAAAGATATATCCTTTTCATACCACTCCTTGTTAGATAAACTCCGTATCAAATCTAGTTATTTTAATTAATTTATTGCAGGTAATTCTGTAAAACAAAATATTATTGCTGGTCTTTTATAGAAATGGGTTCTTTGTCGAATTCATCTCCGTCGCTGTTCCAAATCCGCAGGGAAAAGCTATCATTAATATTATCCACCAACCCGGACCAAATCACGCTGGTGGAGTTTGCCTTTAAGTCTTCAATTCCAAAACGGCTATTGCGAACCGCGTCTATCGGGACCGCTTTGTTTGTAGTGACATCCTTAATTGCGAATTTGAACTTGATGGTTTTGTAAGCGTGGTTTGCGAACTGGATGGCAATGGAACAGGGTATTTTGCTGGACCATCCAAATCTAAAATAAACGTCAGCAAAATTCTGTTGGTCGTTATCCGGAAGCGTATACGGCACCGAAACAATCGGAAAAAATTTTGCTAAATCTTTTACCTGCTGGGCTGATAAATAATTCACACTAAAGAAAAGAATTAAAATGTAAAATAAAACATTTTTCATACCTTCCCCTTTGAAGATCAAAACTTAAATTTTAATTAAGCCTTTATTTTAATCCGGTTCCTTATTAATAGTACCATCTCTAACAATGACAAGGGTTACAACTCAATAAATTGATAAATAGCAAGTTGAGTTTTAATGACTCTCCTAACAACAAGTCTACGTTATGATGTTGCCATTAAGAGTTCGATCGAGGTCTTCAGTGAAAAGGCAAACGACTCATCTTCTTAGAGTTCTATTTTCAATTTTATTTTTGACCCTATGGGATACGCAAAAAACGTTGGCTATTTTACCCATGCAGGGTTACCACGATTTAGTAGCGGGTCAGGGAACATCCGGATTAAAAGATGGCCTCTTCTACGATGCTTTATTTAACTCTCCCAAAGGTCTTGCTTTAAGTTCCGACGGAAAACAACTTTATGTTGCCGATCAGGGTAATCACTGCATCCGGGAGATTGACTTAGATAACGGGAATCAAGTTTCAACTCTCGTTGGAACAGGAAAATCAGGTTATAGGGATGGCTCTTTTGATATAGCAACTTTTAACAATCCCTGCGGCTTGGTTTTCCTTCCAAATCAACAAATTGCGGTTTGGGACAGCGGAAATACACGGATTCGTTTAATTGATATCAACAATAAAACCGTCTCTACATTAGCGGGTGATGGAACCGTTGGAACTAAAGACGGTTTTGGCAATCAAGCACAAGTCGGCGGGATTTGGAATATGGCTTACCTTCCCACTCAAGATGCCCTTTATTTCACCCAATCCTATTTCGGCACATTAAGAAAAATAGATTTAAAAAACAGAAAAGTATCGACCGTTTTTACCGCTTCCACCGGCAACCCTCTTCCTCACCCCGGGGCTCTTTGCGTAGCCGACGATAACCTTTACATCGCGGACCGCCAAGAACCCCAAGTTTACGAGTTAAAGCCCAAAACTACTTCGGCCACAACCGGAAGGGATGCCTTTGATTGGATTCTCATTTCTTCCGACTCTAAAATTTTAGCTTTAACTTGGTCTGACTGCTCTTTGTACGGCTTGAGAAACGATACCACCAATCCAGTTGCTCGTCTTAGTCCCAATCCCCATCCGGTGGCCTTTATTTCTCCTTGGTCTGCCGATCCGGTACAAAGTGCTATTCCCAATCCATTCTTAGCCGATGTACAAAACTCCGACAACATTTCTCTCGTTGCTGATCCTCTCTCGGCGCTCAAGTTTTATATGGCCAATCCTGCGTTACATATCGTTACGTCTTTTAGGGATCTTTCGTTCAATGAATTAAAAAACAATGAATCTCTTAATCAAGAAGGTTTGATGGATTTTGAATACCCATTCGTTAAACCTTCAAAAACTTATCGAATCCTTATCGTAGGCGATTCTCATCTCTTTCATGACTACCATATTGGAGGGGATACGCAAAACCGCATGGAACTTACCGCCAAACGGCTTGAATTCATGCTCAATACGGAGGCTGCTCTCGATGACGTGTCTCTTCATTTCGAAATATTAACTAAAGCCACCGTTAGTTGGAATAATTTAAATCTATGGCCTTACTACGATGTTCCACCTATGGTCAATAAATACGATATTGATCTGGTACTTATTGAATTAATGTCGAATTTCAACTTGGAAGATTATTTCCAACGGCCTTTAACAAAAGAAGAAATTCCGGTCGAATATACAAATCCTGAATTTTTACTGGAACACTGGCCAAAAAAATCTAACTCGAATTTTTCAGAAAAATTTTTAGAGCTTTGTTTAAAAAATAGTCTCGCGACTATTTCTCCAAACGGCCAACCTTCATTTTCAAATTTCGCCTCATTGATCGAAAATCAAGCTGTCCGAGATGACATGATTAAAATGTACAGTCGACCTCTTAAATTATTAAATCAAAAATTAGCATCTACGAAAACCAGTGGAGGTTCGCCAGTTCGCATGGAAGTATGCCTCATGCCCTACTCTAATTTGGAAGGTAATACTAATTTCCCATCATCCTTTTGGCAAAGTGCATTGGATGAAATCGGGGCCCCCTCAATAAACTTATTTCCTTCAATGACTACACTAAGAATTAGTTATTTCCCTTTCACCGAACCAAATGGACCCAATCACTTTGATGCCAACGGCCATCTTTTAGTAAGTTATCTTTTGGCACATTATCTTATTCAAGATAAAATAATCCCATGGAAATGAATTTTTTAAAAAAACAATGCTATAAAATAATCTAATTAACTCCGGAGAGTTCTGATGAAAAAATGGCTAAGCATTTTATTTTTTTTGATCGTTATGCCAATCATGGCCGAATCTACACCGACCCCTACACCCCTGCTACCGGGAAAATGGATCGCTGCCAATGTGCCATGGGACTCATGGTTTAAAAAAAATGTCGACGTCGCAGACAAAACTGATCATGTCCATTTCTTTTGGAACGCCAATGACTTTAAAGCCAATTTTGAGGTTAAAGACAAGGAATCCCGTTTAGCCGACGCGGCAGTTTATTTGGTAAAGAACCTGTTTCCCGCAGACTCCAAAGCAGACTTAGTGAAGATGGATATAGTTTACGTTTTGAAACGAGATGAATACGGCATACCCAAATTAGACACTTTGCAGAAAGTGCTCCATGCGGAGTTTTTAAGATCAAAAGTGATGTCTGGTAAAACATTGCCGGATTTCTCTATAAGCGCGCCAAGCAAAGTTTTCGATAAATTTCAGATTTTAAACTCAAATACTCCATAAGCGATTTTATGAAATAAATTTAAGGGTGGTCGACCGTTTGCCGAATTTTATCAATCATTTCCCCGGGTGTAATAAAACCCACGGTCCTCATGTCTTTTCTTTCCTGACCGTCACCACTCAGAAAAATCAGCGTCGGAACTCCCTGAATTCCGAATTTCTTTTTGAGTTCTTCCACCGGGCCAGATGAAAATTGGGTCATATCGGCCTTTAACAAAACCCAATTTTTAAGGCTTTCTCGTACCCGAGAATCCGAAAATGTTTTGATTTCTAATTCTTTACAGGGCAGACACCATGCGGCTGTAAAGTCGATAAAAACGGGTTTTCCTTCTTTTTGAGCCTCTTCAACCAGCGCACTTTGATAATTCACAAAGGAAAGCTCACTGGGGTGGGGCCAGGTTTGATAAACCAGTGATCCCAAAGCGATCAAGAAAACCCCAAAAACTACCTGGAACTTTTTGAACCCCGGCATAACACCTTTGCCTGAAAATACAAACCCCAATAAAATCCCGACCAAAATGACATAAGTAGGTGTCAAAATATGATTCAAATTTTTAGCCATAAGTGGATTTAAAAAATACAAAGGCATTCCCAGGAGAATCAGCCCAAATACCTTTTTAACCCAGACCATCCACATTCCCGATTTGGGCAGCCGTTGTATCTCGTTGGAAAAAAAACCGAGCCAGATATAGGGAAAACCTAATCCCAGCGACAGCGTAAAAAACATGACGAAACCCAGATAGGGATTGGCCTTCGCTGCCACAAAAGTCAAAAGACCGATGGAAAAAGGATCCACACAAGGGGCGGCTACGATTCCAAAAACCAGTCCCATTCCCAAAGCACCCAGCCAGCCTTGGGTGCTGGTTGAAGAAATTCGGTTTAAAACCCAAGAGGGCGCCTGAATTTCATAAACACCAAACATTGAAAGAGAAAGAGTCACCAAAACCAAGGAGATGCCTACCAAGACTAAAGGCGATTGCAAACTGGAGCCCAGTATCTTTCCGGTCAAAGCAGCGGTTACTCCCAAAGCGGAATAAGTCACCGAAATACCGCAAACATAGGCGACGGCTCTTCCCAGTATGACCATTGGTTTTTCAGATTTTTGATTGCCGAAATACGAGATGGTGAGAGGAATCATGGGATAAACACAAGGAGTCAAGTTGAGCGCCAGCCCTCCTAAAAAGATCAATAAGAAGGTCAGAAGTATTCCTTTATTTTCCAGATACCGTTCAATAATGTTGTCCTGGGGGACGTCTGAGATATTTTCCCCGCCGGATTGAAACAATTCGAGATGAGCCGGCACTGATGCCTGACCCGCGAGTCCCACTTCCAGGGGTAATTCCAAACTGAGGGTCTTTGGAGCCAGACAAGATTGATTGTTACAAGCCTGAATTTTTAACTTGAATGGAAGTTTTACCTCGCTGGGATGAAGCGACGGGGATAATTTTATATCCGCGTAAAAGGTAACTGCTTTTTCATAAACTGAAAAAGATTGAGGTGATCCCCCTAAACTTTTTTTATTTCCCGCAGGATAGTAAGGATTTTGAGTTAAAGTCCCGTAAGGGTTTTTATCCAGTGTCAAATTGGCTGGAATTAAAAAATCCAAAAGGCCTTCATGAGCGTTAATGTGCCATCCATCTTGGATTTGAACTACAACAGCTGCCCGAACCATCGAACCAGGCTGAGCTGGCTTTGCCGAAGCGTAAACCTGAACTTCAACCACTTTAGAGCTGTCAACTAAAGCACTCTGAGCAACAGAGAATGGAAATCCCAGCAAAAAAAATAAACCAATTGCTTTTTTGAACTTAGTTTTCATGAATATCATTACTCCTTGAAAACTCTTTAGGTTACGGACCACAAAACAAATAAGCCCGAAAAAATCGGGCTTATGAAAATACGTTTAAATCGGTTGCGAAGTAGTGTTTTGATTACTGGGGCTTGCCCGTAGATTCTCTTTCGATTAACTTCGGTTGAAGCGTAGTGGCTCTGGATTCCAGCTCTTCCCCTGCGATAATCCGGAATATCTTTTGAGCGGCCAATTTGCCCATTTCATAGGGTGAAAAGGACACAGTCGTTAAGGCGGGCTCGTGGTAAGCCGCTTCTTCCATGTTATCGAATCCGACTACTGAAACTTTTTCCGGTACGGAGAGATTGTTTTCTTTCAAAGCCCGAATAGCGCCCATAGCCATCAAATCACTGGCGCAAAGAATCGCGCTGGGACGTCTCACAGCCTTGAGAATTTTTTGAGCGGCTAAATAACCGCCCTCTTCCTCGAAATCACCGTCCGCTACCCATTCATTAACAAACTCCAGCCGATGTTCCGCCAAATTTTCCTGAAAGGCCTGAAAACGTTCTAAAGCATTGGTGGTTGTCATGCGGCCATTAATGATTCCGATGCGTTCATGACCCAGTTTAACCAGGTGATCAATGGCGATTTTAACGCCGCCTCGATTATCAAAACCCACATAAGGCAGGTCTTCATGGCCTGAAATCTTTCCGTTGATCAAAACAAAAGGAACATTAGCTTCGGCCAATTCACGGACCGATACGTCGGTGGACCATGCGTTAAGAACAAACATGCCGTCAACACTGCCGTCCCCCAATAAAGCGCGGTAAGAAATTTGAGCGCGGGCAGTTTCAGTCAAAGGGTGAAGTAAGAGACGATAATTATTTTCTGCGGAGATTTTCTCTAAACCTTCCATAATCGCGGTAAAAAAGGGACTATGAAAAACCGAATTGTGATGGGGAGCGATTACACCGCAAATTTGCGAGTGTTTTTGACGCAAACGGCGGGCGTGGGCCTGTGGTTTATAATGCAGTTCTTTAATGGAACTGAGTACTTTTTTGCGGCATTCTTCACTAACCCAGGGCTTGTTATTAAGAACTCTGGAGACCGTCCCGATAGTGACACCAGCTCTTTTCGCTACATCTTTAATGGTTGCCATTTCAAACTACACTCCGACTTTAGATACAGTTTTTCGACTGCTGAACAACTATTCGATATTGGCTGGCATTGTAATAGTAGTGCCCTCGGGATTGCCATAGTAAATCCAAATTGAATAGTTATATTCAATTGCTCAAAACCTTAACGGCGCAAACTCAACTGACCCTGGTTAAAGAGGATTTTGTAATTCCTTTGGGCATCTGGAACAATTTGTTGGTCGTTTTGCCAAACCTGAACCGGTGCGTCGCCCTGAGCGAAACAGACTTTGAGTCTGACGTTCATAGGACAATGATCTGGAACGACCCAGTGATAAACCGCTTCCGACCCGGAAGCTTGGATTGTTGCCGCCTCAAAGGACTGCCAGGCTCTTAAATAACTCCCAATCTCAGTAAATGTTCCAATCCAAATGTCTTTAGACTGCAAATAGTCCAGGATTTGCGTAAACATCTTGCGGGAAATGGGTTGCCAGCCCCAGGGCGTGCCTTCAATCCCATGGATCATCCAAACCAGCCAATCGCCGGATTGCGTATCATGATCAATCCAGCTTTGATAAGTATCGAATGGAAGATTGGTCATAGTAACTTTTGCCGGAACATTAAACCAATCAATGGTCTTGTCCTGAGGCGATACCAAAGCATCCATTCCGCCTCTGGCCATAAAACTCGTTTTTTCCACCCAATCTTCTAAACCGGGCGTAATTTCGGTAAAAGGATAAGCAAAGGAATAAATGGGAACTCCAAACTCTTTTTGAAGTACATTTTGCGCCCCGACCACTTGAGCGTTTTCATCTTTCGGCGTCAAAGTATTGGCGTGAAGGTGATCCAGGGTATGATTGCCAATCTCATGGCCAGCCTTGATCGCCTGATGCCATTCATCTTTTCGGTCAATTCTATTCGCGATCAAAAAAAATGTTCCGTGTATTTGTCTACGGTTCAATTCAGGAATAACTACATCCAAATGAATTGGGTCTCCGTCATCAAAGGTCAAAGAAGTGGCCGCTTTGTGTCCGTTCCAGGGGACAACTTTTAATAGAGGAAATGCTGTCTGGGCTTGGGTTATTGAGCTCCCTGTTATCAACCACAGCGAAAATAAAAAATAAAATAAACTTTTTTTCATAGAATTTCCCTATTGGAGAATATCAAACTCCTGCCATTGACCGTCTTTAGTTTAATAGAAAAGAGTATTTAAATCGCCTTCCGACTGAGAAGAGATAAACACCTCGTGATATGATGCACCAACTTTCGAAGGAGAATTTGTGAAAAACCTATTTGATGAGGCGGAAAAAGCTCGGTCCCTTTCTCAATTTGAAACCGCTCGTAAAATCTACACAACGCTTTTGCACTCAGTCCTGATGAAAGAAGAAAAAGCAGATGTTCTTTTGGCTTTAGCCGATGTTGAAAGAATCCGTGGTTATTTTCCGGAAGCTCTCTCTCATTACCGTCAAGCAGACCGGTTATTTGGAACAATAGACCCAACCGCCCAATTAGACGCCCGGGTGGGCTGGGCACTTTCAGCCCGGGCTTCCGGCAATCCCTGGGCTGCTCTCAAGGAATTAAAAAAAGCTCTCGCTCGATATCAAAAACAAAACGATATTCAAGGGGAAGCCTTTACCCATTGGGCTTTAGGGGGCACCTGGCGAATCGCCGGAGATATGAAAAAGGGGTTAAAAGAACTTCTTTTGGCCCTCAATCTGTTTAAGAAAATAAAAAATACCGAAGGCATTTCCTATACTTGCTGCGCGTTGGGTGGTATTTACCGCATGCTGGGAAAATATGACTTATCGGGACGCTACTACCGGGAAGCCAATAAACGAATGCGCCAAAGAAAAGACACCTTCGGTATCGCTTACTCCTATTGCGGTCTCGGCAATGTGGAGCGAATGGCCGGCCGTTTTAAACAAGCCCTTCCCTTTTACCAAAAAGCTGAAAAACTTTACGGAACTATTGGAGATCGTGTCAGTTACGCCTATACCCTTTGGTCTTTAGGCACGACCCACAAGCTTTTGGGTCAAAATACCCAAGCCCATCGGGCTTTTTTTCAGGCGGATAAACTATTTAAATCCACCGGTGATACGAGGGGGCGTATATACGCTCTATTAGGTCATGCTGAAATAGCGTTCATCCAGGAAAATTCAATACAAGGTTTGAAATGGTGGAAAGAAGCTAAGAAGGTCTCGGATCAAAGCCACTACCTGTGGGAAAAACTACATGTGTCTTCCCTTAAAGAAGGCAAAGTTCATGATTTAAAGAAAGAATATCAAAAAGCCGGTTCCCAGTTTTACCCCGTCGCCCTGCCGATTAATTGGCCTTAAATAAAAAAGGCGGCTCCTTTACAGGAACCGCCTTCGATCAATGATAACCTTATTCCTCAGTACTGGATTCTAACCGTTCAATGCGGACATCCAAAGAGGGGTGACTGGCAAACCAGGAGAACCAGCCGTCCTTGCTGGAAATTTGGAAAGCCGCCATGGCTGCTGGTTGTGGCTGGGCCGCTACCAACCGGGTTTGTTCTTGGGCCAACTTTAGAGCCTTCAAAGCGTTAATCATTTTATACCGGCCTGCCAAATGGGCTCCGCCGGCGTCCGCGCGAAATTCTCTCCAACGGGAAAAAGCCATTAAGGGAATCATTCCAATAATGCCGAAGACCATCTGTAGCATTTGAATCAGCATAAATTCGCCGAAAGAGCTGCCACGGCGGTCATTCCCATTCCGCATCACCGCGAAAGCTACCACTCGGGCTAAAAACATCACAAAAGCGTTGATGACGCCTTGAAGTAAAGTCATGGTCACCATATCGCCGTTCACCACGTGAGTCATTTCGTGGCCCAGAACCGCTTCTATCTCGTCCTGTCCCATAGAGTTAAATAATCCGGTGGAAACAGCCACCAAAGCGCTGTTCCGGGTTGCCCCAGTCGCGAAAGCGTTAGGCGCCGGATTTTCAAAAATTCCAACTTCGGGCATGGTATTAATTCCGGCCTTTTCGGCCAAACGATGAACTGTTTCCAGCAGCCAGCGTTCCTGATTACCGCCAGGATTTTGGGGATCTATCACCTGAACTCCCATCATGCGTTTCGCCATCCAACGGGAAATAAGAAGTGAAATGAAAGCCCCGCCAAAACCCCAAACCAGACAAAGGGCCATTAAGGAACCGTAATCGATTCCACGTTGAGTGAGATAAGGCTGAATACCGAGTAAATTGATAATGATCGAAATGGTCATCACGACCATGATGTTGATTAACACAAACAAGCCAATGCGGCGAAGCCACATCATAAAAACCTCCGAAGTTGATTTCAAAATATTCAAGAAAACCAAGCTAAGGTACAAAGACTCGGCCTAGTTTTCAAGATAGCTAAAAGTAGTTTAAACCGGGCCTATTTGGCCTTGGTAAATGGTAAAAGAAAATCCCGAACAGCCCCGAGAGACTCTTCCGTAATTTGATGGCCCATGGGAAATTCTCGAAGAATGGGATTATAACCAGCGTCTTTTAGCGCTTTGACTGCCTTGCGGGAACCTTCAACCGGTACCACTTCATCGCCGGTTCCATGCACCAAAAGAATAGGCGTATCCAACGGCACCTGGGCTTTGGTCAAAGTTTCCCAGGGGTCCGGCATATAGCCGCTCATAGAAATAATCGCCGCCACTTTGCCTTTGTAATTTATACCCGCTTCAAGTGACATTACGCCGCCCTGAGAAAAACCCATAATGATAATGGGCTTATGCGTCTTTTCCTTTCCCGGTGCCGGCCGCAAATTGGGGTCGTTAGCGAACCGGTCCATGACTTTAAAAAGATAATCCCGGCTTTGGACAAATTCATTTCGGTTATAAGTCTGAAAGTCATACCAGGCATAAGCCCCCTGCGGGTAGCCTGGTAAATGGAGAGGCGCGTCGGGTAGAACAAACCGGCATCCGGGCAATTGAAGTTCTTCACAAAGCGGAGCCAAATCTTCGCCGTGAGTTCCCAAACCGTGTAAAGTCACAATAACCGGCGATCCAGTCTCGATCACCGGCGGATCCATGATTAAATTATGATGACCTTGAATTAGAACGTCTGATTGAATCATCGATTATTTCTTTAACGAAGCTAAGGCCGCTTCGCGCACCTTGATGTCTGACTCGTTTTTACTTAAATCAACTATCTTGTCTTTCAGAGCCACGTCGGGCAATTCTTGCGCGCCATCAATAGCTGTGATTTTCGCCGACTGAATAATTTGATCATCTTCTGGTTTGCCGGAAGGTTTTAAATTCATCATTTCCAGCAGTGTAGGTACAGCCTTCTCATCTTTAATGCGGGCCAAAGCCACCGCCGAATCGTAACGAAGAGCCTGATCCGAACCCTCAAGATTTTTTTCCAAGGCGAATTTGGCCGGTTCATACCGCATAGCGCTTAAAGCTCCTACCGCCATCCGTTGAACCGTTTCATCCGTTTCCGACAAAGCGGCTAACGCCGCCTCTCCCCCCTGTGGATCCTCAATATTGCCTAAAGCCCACAGGCTGTATATTTTTACGTCCGTGCTGTCATCATGAACCGCCGAGCTCAGAACGGGAATCGCTGATTTTTCTTTTAAACGGCCTAAAACTAAAGCCAGGTATTCTCTTAAACGGGGATCGTCATTTTTAGAGTCGCCAAAAACCTGAACCAACTGAGTCCTTAAATCCTGGTCGAATTGAATATTTTCATTTTGATTCAACATGCGGGAAAGTTCATAAGCAGACTGCCAGCGGCGGCTGGTATTGTCGCTTTTGAGTTCTTCCAAATATTGCTCAGCGGTTTTGGGATGTTGAAGCGCCATTGTTCCTAAAAAGAAAATACCCAATGCGACTAAAACGATGACTGCGGGGACAATAAAAAGCTTAATAAAAAGAGAAAACCCGGTTTCAGGCGCGTATAACGGCCCGCTTTCGGGACTGGGGTTTTGCTCGTTCTCGCTCATGACGGCTCCTTGGTTTTTTCTGTTTTTTTGTTTTTAAATTCATATTGATCGTGGATTTTCAGGTCAAAACCTTTGACTTTGGCGGCGATGGGTAATCCCCGATAAATGGCCCGGCATTGATAACAAATCACAATATCACCCAGCGCGAAATAAAGAATCCCGTCCACTACCGCGCCGCCCACCAAAATTTGAAAAAGATATTGGTTAAAAATCAGGGCTAACGCCACAATGAGAACCACAATCCACATTCCCAACTTGGTGTTAAAATCTTTTTGCCGATAAAGTTCGGTACAACCGCATATTCCACAGCGAGCCAAAGCGCCTTGAGCGTCTAATCCCCCATTTCCCAAAGCCTCACGACCTTTGGAACAGCGGGTACAGGGAATAAGTCCCGCATTAGGCATTTCATGTAAAAATAAGCCGTTTTCACACTCAGGACAAAAAGTATTAATTTCCATAAAGTTTCCTCAAAAAGGTACACCCGTAGCTAAAGTCAAATAGAGTCCCATACCCTCGCCGATCATGGTGCAAATCATCGCGGCGTAAAGAATTCCCGTAGCCGATTGGGTTGATTTCATCCTCACCGTTTCCCAAATCCAATAAGACATTCCCAAAGGCGGCAAAATGCCCCAGGCGATCCGAAATAACACAAACATTATTTCTCCCATCCAGCGCTGACTCGCCAGGGTATCAGTCCCATTGCCCCATCCCACATAGAGGAAGTAATTGAAAACCAATTCCAGCGCCGTTAAAACCGTCAGAAGAATATAACTACCCGAATAACGCTTCAAGGGAGTGATGGACAATTTAGGAGTCACCAAATACCAATGACCCAGCATCATGGCCAGAATCACCGCTCCCATGACTAATGCCGCTATCAATGCGTGAACCGCCAGAAAAAACCAGCGATCCTGCCCGGCCCACGGAAAATAAGCTATAGCCGCCAGGCCGCTGATAACGGCCAGACTAAAACAACTCCACAAAAACCATTGGCGGCGGATACGAAGGGCAACGGTAAAACAAAGGGTAAAGAAAAGAGAGACACTTAACGCGATCGCCCCGGTTTTATAGGACTCCCCTAAATCCGACCCAGCCATTAAGGCTAACCCAATGGCGAGAGTTTGAAGAGCCACGCACAAAAAACCAAAAAAGCGGTAAAAACCCTGACCTATCTCCCGTAAAACAACCAATGGTAAAAGGGTCAAACAACCCCAGGCGATAAAAGCGAAATAAAGAAATCCAATTTTTAAAACCATTATTTTCCTAGAGGACGATTCAATCAAAAAGGGCCCGGTAACCCGCGCCCTTTTTGATCTATCGTTAAAATTTCAAAATGAAGACGGAGAGAATCAGTGTTCGTAACCGTCAAAGCGGGGCATCATGACAAACTTGCGCCAGTCGCCGCCATGGGCGTGAACAGCGTACATTTCTTTGGCGTTGAACTTCTCTTTCGGGAATACATAAACATAAGCTTGAACCTTTTCTCCTGTTTCGGAAATAGTCACTTCACGAATTTCTCGGAGTAATCGGCTTTGTTGGGGAACATCCGAACGGTAGCCTTCTTGTGAATCGATAATTTCCAAAACTGTATCGAATTCTTGAAAGGTCATGACTTCCCCGTAAACTTTACCGGCATTTTCTTCTTCCACCAAAATCGGCAGGCCTGTAGGTAATTGATAAAGCTTACCCGCCGCTTCAGCCCTCGCCCAGGTGTTGATATAAGAGACAATTTTCACGTGTTTGACCGCGTCTTTGAGGAAAACATCATAAACAAATACATAATTGGTGGTCGTTGCGGTTGTCATAAAGCCTCCGAACTAGGGTTTAGAGTTGAAATCATACAACCAGGCTCGGGGAGTGTAAAGATATCCAGCCTACGAAAAAACCTTTGAAAGACTATGTAAAACGTTGACTGGAGTTAGTTCGCGCACTTGAGCGCCCTTTTCTTCCCAGGCTTTAAGACGTTCCTGATGTTCATTCACAATAGGTTTGGCTGCCACATCGGCATAAACCGCTTTCAAATGAAGAGAGAGTTGTTCTTCCGTAGGACGATTGGCCCCGGTTAAAAGCTTTACCGAACCATCCTGGGCACAGGCAGTCAAAATAAAGGAGTTGCCGTCGAAGGAATAAATCTCAAGATTGCTGATCACAATCTTTCCGCCTTCTTTGCCCTCTACCCAGTTCACCAAAAGCAAAGCCGACTTTTTATCGGGCGCGATAAAAACTCTGGCCCAAAAGAATACAATCGAAGCATAAGAATAATCGCCCATGAGCAAATAACCCTGTTCTTGAAGCTTTTCCGTGTAGGTTTTTTGCCAGGGCGGCGTTAACCGCTCGGTCATATCTTTGGGTGCCTGGACTAGGTTAACTGAGACTTTAGGAAGGTGCGCGAAGGGCGAATCAGAATCCGAATTTCTGCGGGTTAGCGCTCTTTCAGAAAAAAAAATATAGGTAATTAAACCCATGGTCAACAATAAAACAATGATCCCGCCTAAACCCATGAAACCTCCGAAATCGAGTGCCAATCATAACAACAACTTCTTAGCTCCAGAAAACTTAAAGAGCAGGCTCAAAAGAAATAAACTTTTGTTGAGCTTGCAAAGCTTTTTGAAGAATTTGGTTGGCTTCCTTCTCATGCCCAGTCATCTTCAGTGCCAATTCAAGATTATAGTAAAGGTTGGCTGCTGGATACCCATCGTCAATAGATTTCTTAAAATCTCGCACCACATCATCATAAGCAAGTCTGTTGCTGTCGATAAGTGCGATCTTTTCCCAAAAAATGGCGGATAGAAACCGATCTTTTTCGAGTATTTTTGAGGAGTTAAGGAGAATATTTTTAAATTCCATCCAAGGGATCGGAGAGGTTTGGGCTTTGAGCTTGAGGTTTAAATCACGAAAAACAGCATCGGTTTTTTTCCACACAGTCAATTCTTCGGGTTTCATTGAATCAGTGGGAATCAATCCTAAAACTAGATCTGAATGGTAGCGGGTATCATCTTTTTTCAAGCCTATCCATTGACTCCGAGGAAATCGAGTTTTGAGAAACGGAATATAATATTTATCTACCAAAAGAGCCGACCAACCCGGATTCATTTGAATTAATTTTGGATTTTGAAGAGTATCGACCGGGTAGCAAGCGACGTTCAAAGTCTTATTGTAATTATCCAAAGTAAATTCAGAAAATACGTTACCTGGACCCGATTCCCGACTCTTTTCTTTTATAAGTTGATAAGCTTCGAAATATTCGATCGGAACCCAGTCACTTTGCTGAACTGGAATCGAGTTCCATTGTTGAAAAGGTCCCAGCCAATGATAAAGGTTCAAGGTCAGAATGACCAAAAACAAAGCCAATGTACTTTTCCAATATAAGGCGGAGGAAAAGCCGTTAACAATTCTTTGAAATCCTAAAGCCGCAATCAGGCAGCAAAGAGGAATCAATTGAACGACATGACATATTTCTACCGCATTACTAAGAATACCGGGTAACAGAAAAAAAAATCCTGTCAGAAATATCCATTGGGAATAACTTTTTTTAATATCAACCACCAGCAAAGCGACACCTAAAAAAATCAATCCATCTTCCAAAGGATTGAAAATACCCCCCCAAACCGGTCCGTTAAAACAAAATCCGCCTTTCCAAAAAAACATTTGAAAATAATTTGCGATAGAACCCAGAATGGGTTGCCGTAAAAACTCATCATGAAGATGGGCCATCCCATTTTGAGATAATTCGGTTAATAGCATGGGAAATGCCGTTAAAAAACCGCTTAAACCATAAATAAATAAAGCGGTCTTATTTTGGGGATATTTCCATACTTGAAAAATAACAACAATTAAGACAGATAAAAAAATAACGGGCCAGACAGCATAAGTATAAAAGCCAACCCCGGAAGCGATTCCCAAAATCAGGGTATCAAGATATCGAAAGTGATTCGAAATTTTAAAATTCTTTAAACATCGGCCCAACGCGCCGAAGACTGCGTATTCCAAAGGTATAACGGTTATCGCGCCCACACAAAGACGGCTGCTGATTAAAGCCCAAAAATTAAACGTCAAAAAAAAAGTTAAAACCAAAGAGTGTTTTTTTGAAAAGAACTGTCTAGCGGCCCAATAACCTAATAAAGCCGTACCAACCGAAAGAAAAGCTGAAAATAACCTTAACGAAAAAAGTGAAGGTTCGATCCATTTAAAATAAAAGGCCAGCATCCAGAGAATCAGTGGTTGATTTTGGCATTCGCCCCAAAGAAGCTGCCAACTCCATTTCCGCGAAAGCGCCATTCCAAGAATTCCAAAATGCCCGTCATCCTTGGAGGGCCAAAAAGGTACGGATTCCAATTTGTAAAAACGTGTGGCCAAAAGAATCAGACTCATCATAATTGCTAAAAAAACGGTCGGCTTTATGGAGAAACCATCTTCTTGCGAAAGAAAAAGATTCGTTTTTGAACTGGTCTGAGGAGAAAAATTCCGGAATTGAAAAAAAAGATAAAACCCGAAAGGCAGAAGAATACCGTAAAAAGCGATAAATAATTTTTCTTCCAAACCTGAAAATTCGTAGGCAATGAGACCGTTCGAAATGAAAAAAACTAAGAAATAAACCCAAGGCTGGTTCCATTTTTTAAAATGGGGAATACGCATGGGATTTTGTTTCCAATTCATTGGCTACTTTATCATGGGCGATTTTGAAAACAAAGCTGTCGTAACTAAATGGATCAGACCATTTATATTCGGCTCTTTTTCTATTACAACCTTCGGATAAGTCGATTCATAGGCATTTCAAAAAAATGATAGGAAACGGCTGCCAGTGCGATGCTGACAAGGGCAAAAAGAATATAAGCGGTCCAAGCGTCCGCCCTAAAAATATAAGGATGTATGACGGACAAAACCAAGGGATGGAGCAGATAGATGCCATAACAGTATTTTCCTGGCCAACCCAGGGGTTTCCAGAGTTTTGATTCAAAAAAAGAAAGATGAAGACTTCCTAACAAAAAGGTGAAAAGTCCTAAATCAAGCGCGGTAGAAGCGTAAATCCTGTCTACCGCATTGGCCCGGGAAGTTCCAAGATATACACCCAGTATCAATCCGAAACCAACAACGCACAGAAGCCAACTTATCTTTTTACTCTTTAAAAGAAAAGGCTTCCACCGATCTGACGCAAGATAAAACAAAATGCCAAAAGCGATATTGTCAAAAGCTCCAGGAGAAGCGCACATCTGTAAGAATTCGTTTGATTGAAAAAAATAACACGCCAAGCGCCAAAGAAAACCAACCACTATTACCCCACTCAAAACACGAAATAAATTTTCAACGCTCCTTAATTTTTTCAACGAATAAGGAAAAAGAAGATAAAACTGCTCTTCGATCGACAAAGACCAAAACACTAAAAAATACAGGCCATAATGGACATCCCGGGTAAAAGCCAAAAGCCAGTTAAAAGTGAAAGTGAGAATGCAAATCCAAAATCCCAGACCCACATAGCCGCTAAAAACATCAAAATTATCGTCCCTGAAGATTCGGGGGAAAGCTAATATACAGATTCCATAAANNATAGCTAATATACAGATTCCAACTAAAACGGTGAAACCAAACAAAGGCAAAATTCGCCCGGCCCTTTGGACATAAAACTTCTTAAAAGAAGGTTTCCAGAGTCCTCCCGAATTCCTCGCCACTACTCCGGCAATAAGATATCCCGAGACGACAAAGAAAGAGTAAACGCCATAAGTACCGTTCCGCCAGAAATGTTCCCATATCCAAGAACTCCAATCGTTTGAGGGTTTTTGCAGGAATGATACTTCGCTCAAGTGAAGCGCCAGCACAACAAGAATCGAAAAAGTTCGAACCAGATCAATGATTGGAAGTTTTCTCAATTGGGTTTTTACCTTTTCAATGCATTTCCATTGGACAATGAAAATTCGTCAATAACCATGGATAAATCGATTTATTAAATAACAATTTTATTTTAATTAAGCTTCATTTAATACCTTGTATTTAAATGTTACTCGATTGAACGCGAAAACAGGTTTTAATGTCTTTTAAAATACCTCGGTAAACAAAAATTACGATAAATAGCATATTCAGGGTTTTACTTCTTTAAAGAGAAGCATGTTAAAATCCTGCCCATGGAAAAAAAGTTCAGCTCATTCTTCAATACCTCCATTTCGTTTAATCCATGGTATTTTTTCTTAATATTTTTAATCTCAAACACCCTTCTTTCTTACTTTCCACTTTCCTTCTATGCCAAACTTTCTATTGGAATTATCGGCGTAATTTTACCTTTCAGTTTTGCTTTATGGTTGGTCTTGGAAAATAGACTTAAAAAAAAATTGTCACCCTCCAGCTTCACCCTTACAACTGCTGCAAATGGTTCTAATGAAAAATTACCACTGGGACTATGGCTTTTTTTCGGATTTTTGGTCTTCTTTACCAGATTCTACAAATTAACCTCTATTCCATCATGGCCTATCAGTGACGAAGGCATTTTCGCGACCATGTCTTTAGGTCTTTTAAAAAAATGGAACTGGTCTGTTTTATGGGGAGACGTTCATTTTGAGCCTTTGTTGATCTGGGCTTTGGGCGATTTTTTCAAAATTATCACGCCTTCGTTTTTATCTTTAAGACTTTTTCCCGCGTTAATTTCAATCGGAACAATTCTGCTTTCTTACTGGGCCTCCAGGCAATTTTTTTCAAAATTTATTTCATTTATTTATTGCTGGGTTTTCGCTTTTTCGTTTTGGGAATTTTCATTCATGCGGCTTTGTGTGCCGGAAATTTTAATCGTCTTTTTTCAATTTTCAGCTTTAGCTTTACTGGGTATTTTTATCAAAAAGAAAACTTCGGCCTCAAAATGGTTTTTCATTTTCGCTTTAAGCATTGCGGCGGGATTGGGGTTTTATTCTTATTTAAACTGGGTTGTTGCTTGGTTTTTCATCGCCTCCATTTTGTGGATGCTGACCTGGGGTAAAAAAAATACTAACTGGAAATATCTTATTACCTTTACAGCCGTTTCTTCTCTTCTGGCTTTACCATGGGTACAAGCGCGACTCTCCCCCGGCAATCTGAACTATGTCCATGCCTCTTTTGAACCCTCGTTATTTTTAAACTCGTGCCTCAGCTATCTTATCGGCCTCTTTTGGGATAGTAAAAAAAGCTTTCCATTTGGTCCCAATTGGGGCGGAATGTTCGACCCTTTGACCGGTTCTTTGATTTTTTTAGGTGTTTTTTACGTTTTGGCGAATATCGAAAAAAAATTACTCGCGCTTCTCAGTCTCGGACTTTTCGCTTCAATGCTTCCAGGAACCCTTACCAATTATTTGGAATTACACCGAATCACGCCTTCTTTGCCTTTTTGGATAGCGTTGGCTGTTTTGGGAATCAAATCTTTATTGCCGGATCAATCTTTAAAAAAATCTTATGTTTGGTTGATCGCTTTGGGAGTTATCTTTTTGGCATTTAATGCTTATAACTTCGCGGTCCCTTATTGTGATATCACTCGAGTTCCTCCCGAACGGCAATGGCGAAGCGTACAGTATGAAGATTCCTATAACATACTTAAATCGTTAAGCGCCGAAACCGGGCCGCTCTATGTTTTTACCGAGTTTAATACGGACTACGATAATAAAACGCTCAACATCGCAGTTTATCCCTTTGATTGTCTTCAAAATCCTGTGCTTTTTAAGGCTTCACCTCAATGGGCAGTTGTAATCGCCAATATTTATTACGCACCCTACTTCATCGAAAAATTTAAAAATATTAAATTCAAAATTTTGAAATCCAATAGGCCTCTCCCCCAACCTATTGGTATTTTTCTAATACCCGTATCTAAAATTCCAGATTCGATCTTAAAAAATTGGCTGGAAGCGGACCAAATTTATCGAAACGCCAACATAGAAATTAAAAACAAGCGGCCGATGGATACGTTTAGTCAATTCAGCGGACACTTTTCGAGTCTAAAAAATAAATTTCCCAAGGATCCCTTTTTGACATCGGTCTATTGGGAAAAATACGCGTTAGATCAATTCCTTGATCGTGATTTCAAATCGGCGGCCCAATCCTATGAATATGCAATCCAACAAGGCTATCCTGCGGCGCATCTCTATTACAACCGGAGCTTATGTTTAAAACTTTCCGGTGAAAATTCAGAATCGAAAAAAGACTTCCTAAAAGCTGTCAATATCGCTAAAAGAAGCGGGATTTCTCCTTAAAATTCCAACTAGAAAACATAGACAGAACAGCTACTTTTAAAGTCCCACTAGCTGAACATAAAAGCATTTGAACTCATGTAGAATCGATCGATATGCAACTCGCGAAAAAACAAAATTCAATCACGAACAAAAGACTTCAAGTAGTCGATTTAGTGCGGGCCTTTTCCATCTTGGCCGTTTTAGCCCATCATTTAGGCTGCTTCTACATTTCCAAACAGTCCTCATCACCTTTCCTAGCGTATGTTTGGTTTCGGTTTATGATTAATGGTCCGTTTGGTGTGATCATGTTTTTTGTCGTTTCAGGATTTATTATCACCAGGCTGATCGCCTCTCAACCCGGAGGTCTTTTTAATCCAGACTTTAGAGAATTTTATTCAAGGCGTATCGGCCGCATTATTCCACCCTTGGTTCTTGTCTGTCTTATCGGACTTACGTTCATTTATTTTTTCCCATCAACATCACAAGCTTTCGAACTCATTTTTAACGCGCCCAAAGCTCCTGGTTTTTGGATTTCCATAGCCACTTTTACCTTCAATTGGTATCGAATTTTTTCAACTAATACGCAGGTAAAAAATGCGGTCGGCATGCATTGGGGCATTCTTTGGTCTCTGTGCGTCGAAGAACAATTTTATCTTTTTTATCCTTTTCTATTAAAATATCTTCGAAATAAAAAAAACTTGATCTTTTTTTTGAGCGTTCTCATTATTTTAGGTCCTTTGTCCGGCGGACTTTTTGTTTATCTTTTTCCAAATCATTATTTCCTCGGAAAAATTGAGTTAGGCGATTTCAGCTTTGTTGCCATTGGCTGTTTGCTTTATTTAATCTCAATTCAATGCGGCGAATTCCTCTCCAAAAACAATAAAAAATGCCTTCAACTTTGTTTGATAGGGATAATCTTGATTTCCATTTTTTATTGGCACCAATACGTCAGCATTAACTACTGGTGGTTTTTTTGGGGACCCGTCTTTTTTGAGCCTTGGACATCAACTTTTTTGGCTTTTGGAGTGTTTTTCTTTTTGTTGGGAGGTCTTCATCTGGATTTTTTCAACTCTAAATATTGGTCTGTTCTCAGTTGGATCGGCAAATTGAGCTATGGCGGTTATTTGTACCACATATTCATACTGTATTTACTTTGGCCCTTTCTTGTGGGAAGAAATGAGTGGTTTGATTTCTTTGTTTTTGTCGCAATCACTTTCAGTTTGGCGGAGATGTCTTATCACTATTTTGAAGTTCCAGCCAATTTATTTATCAGAAAACTATTTAATCGTTTGGAATCATAGATATGCAATTTAAAAAAAATCTTATCACGAACAAAAGAATTCAAGTCGTTGATTTAGTACGAGCTTTTTCTATCCTGATTGTTATAGCCATGCATTTTGGTTTACTTTGGATATCCAAACCGTCCCAATCTTTTTTCCTGCACTATTTTTGGTATCGATTCATGATTAACGGCGGATTGGGCGTCACAGTGTTTTTTGTAGTTTCGGGGTTCGTCATCACTCGGCTCATCGCATCTCAACCCGACGGTCTTTTTAACCCAGACTTAAGGGAATTTTACACTCGACGAATTGCTCGTATTTTCCCGTTGTTAATACTTGTGTGCTTTCTGGGAATCATCATCCTTACTTTATTTCCCGAACAATCCCAGGCCTTCAAGTACATTATTAATGATCCTACTGCCCCCATGACTTCCGCATCCTGGATTTCCATCGCCACTTTTTCCTTCAATTGGTACCTAATTTTATCGATGCCTCTTCGCGAAAAATTACACATAGGCATGCTTTGGAGCGTTCTATGGTCCTTATCTATCGAAGAACAATTTTACCTTTTTTATCCCCTAGCGTTAAAATTCCTTCGAAACAAACGAAACCTCATCTTATTTTTAAGCGCGCTTATTATTGGGGGAGTTTTTTCCACGGAGGCCTTAAGTTATTTTTTTCCTAATCAAGCCCATCTCACTGAAAACTCATTTAGAAATTTCAGTTTTATTGCCATTGGTTGTTTGCTTTATTTAGTCTCAGCTCAACTCGAAGAAGTTCTTTCAAAAAGCAAAAAAAAATGCGTTCTATTTTGTCTTTTCGGATTTTTCCTGTTTGGAATTTTTTATTGGCATAATTATGTCAGCGTTAACTACTGGTGGTTTTTTTGGGGAACACCTTTTTTTGAACGCTGGATACCAACTTTTTTAGCTTTCGGCGTATTCTTCTTTTTGTTAGGCGGTCTTCGTTTGGATTTCTTCAACTCTAAATATTGGTTCGTCTTCAGTCGGATCGGAAAGCTAAGCTATGGCGGTTATTTGTACCACGCATTTATTTTATATTTACTGTGGCCCTTTTTCGCGGGAAAAAATGAATGGTTGGATTTCTTTATTCTTGTCGCTGTTACTTTTGCTTTAGCTGAATTGTCTTACCGCTATTTCGAAGTTCCGGCCAATTTATGGATTCGAAAAACCTTGGGACGCAATCAATAACGATCTCGTCGAACAAAAAAGGCGGCCTAAAATGCCGCCTTGAGAAAAATCCAATTTAAAACTGAACTTTTGGCGCTTCTTGAGCTGCCGTGGCAGCTTTGAAATAGACATCTTTCACTTTGAAATTAAACATACCAGCCAGTAAGTTACTCGGAAAACTTTGAACCTTCACGTTATAGTCCTGAACCGCCTCGTTATAACGCATACGTTCGACCGCGATGCGGTTTTCCGTGCCTGCCAGCTCATCCTGAAGCTGTAAAAAATTCTCATTGGCTTTTAAGTCCGGATACTTTTCGACCACTACCATCAACCGTCCTAAAGCATTACCCAGGTTATCTGATGCGTTGGCTTGATCCGCCGGAGTTTTGGCCGCACCCCATTGGCTGCGCAGCCGGGTGACTTCCTCCAAAACGCTGCTTTCGTGTTTGGCGTAACCCTTAACGGTAGCCACCAGGTTCGGAATAAGGTCGTAACGGCGCTGCATATCGTTTTCTACCTGGGCCCAGCTGGCATCAATACCCTGGCTGGTGGCCACCAAACCGTTATAAGACCCGATTCCGGTCATAAAGAAAATAGCCACAAACCCCACCAATACCCACAACCAAATTTTGGACGACATAAACAACCTCCTCAAAATTTTGTCTACTTGCTAGAAGTTCCCATCATCTGCGTTTGAGCCAAAATATGACCCTTCATCGCCCCTACTAATTCCGCCTTGGTGCCCTCGGCACTTAAATCCAGAAGGCTGTTGAGCGCGTAAAGTTCAAAATAATATCGGTGTATGCCGCTCGGGGGACAAGGCCCGTCATAACCGATTTTCTTGAAATCATTGGAACCCTGCAAAATACCGCCCGGGGTTTCCTCATCCCTAGGATACCCTTCCGTTAAATCATAAACGTTTCCATCGGGACTTACTTTCTTGATAGGGATATTGTAAATCACCCAATGCACCCAGGTTTGGCCGGGAGCGTCCGGATCTTCCACAATCAAAGCGAAACTTTTGGTCTTCGGGGGTTCGCCTTTCCAACAAACATCGGGAGAGATATTTTGACCCTGGCAGGTGTATTGATCGGGTATGGCTTCTCCCGGTTTAAATGAGTGGCTGTAAATACGAAAAGTTGTTTTAGGTTTCGTGTTGGAATCGGCCCAAAGCGGCGAAACCAAAACACCCGCTAATAAAATAGCAACTACTACCCGCGCAAGCTTGGACATAACGACTCCCTCAACCAAGTTTGTCCACGTTATTAACGATGGACTGAATGGCGCTTAAATACTTTCTGAAAGTAATAAGGACATCCAATTTATCTACTTTGATCCCTCTTTTAAGCTGATCCACCGTCTCAAAAGGCTCTATGTCAAAAGCGATGTTAGCTTTCAACTGGCGCAGCGCTTCCATTTTTTGCGGCGCCGGCTTGACGTTATAAAGCCATAAAGTATTTTTTAATAAAACCAAAAACGAAGAAAGAGAATCAATCATCAATTGCTGAACCGCCTTGGGCTTGGACTCGGTCAGAATAAACCGGGTTTTCAAACGAAGCAGTTTGGCCTGGAGCTCATGTTGAAGTTGGATACGCAGATGGTCATTAGACACCTTAACGTCTTTAAAACAATCCTCTCCATAAAGAATCTGATGGCTGGTTTGAATATCCAGAATCTCAACCGGAAAAACACTGGCAAATTCCTTGAGGTGCAGTTTGGTTAAAAAGAGAGGCGGCTGATTGCCTTCCCTGACCCAGGGAACGATGACTTTCGAAAGGGATTGAAGCTCTTCAGTCATAAGGTTCTTCGTCACGATTAAAAGATTAACGTCAGAGTTCTTGCCCGCATGATCGCCCGTGGCATAAGAACCATACAAAACAACCGACACCAATCGTTCTCCCAAGATGGTTTTTAATTCATCCGCTACTTTTTCTNNGCCCGAACCGCCCCCTCCAAAACCACCGAAACCTCCGCCGCCTCCACCGCCCCCAAACCCTCCGCCACCCCAGCCTCCACCGTAATAACCACCTCCGCCCCAAAAACCGCGGCGGTTATTTAAAACTGAAAACAAAATGAATAAAACAATGAATATGATAATTTTGATCCACGAGCCATTTCCATCATTGTCACCGGTAACCGGTTGGGCTGCTTGGCCATCCAAGGTGACCCCTTCACTGGCCGCGATAAGCTGGGCAACCGCCGCCGCGCCCTGGGTAAGCCCCTGTCCGTAATCACCCTGTTTAAAATAAGGCGTTATATATTGGCGAATAATGCTTCCCGCTTGACCATCAGTTACCACGGCCTCTAAACCATAGCCTACTTCGATACGAACCCGATGATCCTGAATGGAAGTGAGAATAAGAATACCGTCATCTTTTCCTTTTTTACCGATCCCCCAGGTTTTAAAAAGATCCACCGCTGCCCCATCGATATCAGCGCCCTCAACGGACGGAGTAGTTACTACCGAAATCTGGGCTCCGGTTTTTTGTTCGACTTCGGTTAAAAAAGCTTCAAGTGTTTGGCTTTGATCGGCAGGAATAACATTGGCTAAATCGTTCACATACCCTTGGGGTGTGGGCCATTTATTTGCCCCAAAAGAAGGAGCACCCACCACCAATAGTGTTAATAACAAAAACAGTGTTTTTTTCATGAATATACCCTGGTGGAATGAACAGCGGCTTTACCTTAAGACTTTACGCGCAAAGTTGCCAGCAGACATGTTTATTGAGTAAAAACTTAAACCCCGGGTCGAACTCGGGCCGCGAAGACCCCCAAACAGGCGTCGGACATGACCTTAAACCCAGCCTGTTCCAGCTTGGCTTCTGCCGCAGGATGGCTGATGCCCGTTTGAAGCCAAACCACCTTGGGCCGCTTTTCGGCGGGCAGGGCGATGATTTCATCCGCCAGCTCCGGAATGGCGTCGCTGCGGCGGAACACATCCAATATGTCCACGGCCAGGGGCAAGTCTTTCAGGCTGGCCAGAGCTTTTTCACCCAGCGAGGATTCGATCTTGGGATTGACGGGGTAAAGCTTCAAACCCCTCGTTTGTAGCATGGCGGGGATGAGATAAGCGGGCCGGTCCATCTGGGTTTCATTCTGCATACCGTAAACCGCCACGGTTTTTGCGTCTTTAACCACTTGAAGAGCTTCTTGTTCCGTGATCATAAAAACTCCTTTTAATCTAAAAGATAAACAAAACATCTTTAACCACCAAGACACCAAGGGCACTAAGTAAATCTTTAATGTTTAAACCAAAATCCTTGCTTTAGTCTTCCTTGGTGAACTTGGTGCCCTTGGTGGTTAATAGGTTTTTACTTGCCTGTTAGTACGAAGGATAAAGGTGGTAAAGAATCCAGTAAACCACCACGCCCGTAACCGAAACATAAAGCCAGATGGGAAAGGTAATCCGGGCAATGGCTTTGTGTTTTTTAAAATCACCCTTCAGCGCCCAGCGCAAAGTGATGATTGCCAAGACGGGCACACAGACCGCCAGTATGGTGTGGGAGGTAAGAAGCGTGAAATAAACGGGCCTAATCCATCCCTGTCCCGCGAAATGAAGAACCCCCGCGTGAAAATGGTAATAGAGATAGCAGCCCAGGAACACGATGGAAGTGATAAACGCGGACAGCATGCAAAACCGGTGCGCGTTCTTGTTTTTATTCTTGATGAACCAAAAACCCGTCAAAAGAAACAACCCGCTCAGGCCGTTTAAACAGGCGTTAAGCGGTGGAAAAATTTCATAATTCATGATTTTGTCCTCGAGTTTAATAAATATTGAATATCCTTTTTCAGCATTTCAACTTCGTCGTTTTGCTGTCCGTCATACATCCCCCTGATCATTCCGTTTCCGTCTACCAAAACCAAACGGGTCGTATGGATGAACTCAAACCCCGGCGTACCCGAGGGGTCCTTTTCGGCCGTCAAATGAAACCCTTTTTGAATAACCGGATAAATTTGATCTTTGGGGCCGGTTAAAAAATGCCACTGGCTGTCATCGGCCTGAAAATCGCCTGCGTAGCTTTTAAACACCGCCACCGAATCATAATCCGGATCGACGGTGAAGGAGAGCAGTTTAAAATCCGGATTCCCCTTCCACTGCCCCTGCAAACCCTTGAACCACTGGCTCAGCATGGGGCACTGGCCCTGACAGCGGGTAAAAATAAAATCCGTAACCCAAACCTTTCCCTTGAGCTGATCGCTGGAAAATATCTGTCCTGTCTGGTCTTTAAAAGCAAAGTCCGGAGCCTTGTCCATCGGGCTTAAAAATTTACTCGAGGGCTGATTTTTCCAAACCCGGTAGCCCAGATAAGCCAGACCGACGATGGATAAAAAGACCAATAACCCCATTTTCCAATTGAATGACTTCATGTTGATTTTTTATCTCCTGTTTTTTCTACGACGAAAGAGGAAAGAATATAAAAGAAAACCGCGAACCCGAGAAGCACCAGCAAAGAGGTTTGAAGCGTCGGTACCTGATCCAGATTAGCTGTGGGAAACAATCCGCGCCGCACTCCCGCCACCCCATAGGTAAAGGGATTAACCGCCATAAAAGCCCTTAACCAGGGGGAGGAACTGACCGCGAATACGGCCCCCGAAGCCATCCACATGGGCAAAAGCACCATGTTCATGATGGCGTGAAACCCGGGTGAGGATTCAACCGTCCAGGCCAGCCAAAAACCCATAGCCGTTACCACAAAGGAAATCAGGAATAGCGACGCCAAAAGACCCAAAAAGGCCCAGAATTCAAAAGTCCAACCCACCGTTGCGGCGAAAACCATAATGAGCAAGCCCTGAAAAGTGGCCAGTGTCGCACCGCCTAAAATTTTGCCCATCACAATCGCTGCCCGGGAAACCGGCGCGACCATAACGGACTGAAGAAAGCCCGCCTGCCGGTCTTCAATAATGGAGGCGGTGGCGAAAATACAGCTGAACATCATGCTCATCACTATCGTGCCGGGAAAAAAGTAAGCCCGGTAATTATCGCCCGCGATGCCGTTGCCCAAAACCGCCCAGAACAACAAAGCGGTTCCGACCGCCCCAAACCAGCGGCTGGGTACGCGGTAAAAACGCACCAGTTCCCTCTGCCAGAGGGTGTAAACCGTTAATAGAAACGTCATTCTTTGTCCTCCGCGAAACGCCGGCCTGTCTTGTGAATAAAGACGTCTTCCAGAGTGGGCAGACCCAGGGTGAGAGATAAAATCTGGTCCGAAAAGGTTTCCATTATCGGCGTAACCAGCTGATAGGCTTTGGGCTGCTCGATTTGGAGAAGTTCTCCCACCATTTGGGTTTTGATATTCATTTTCTCCATCAATTGAGCGGCCAATAGAGCCGGTTCTTTAGCCCGTAGCCGCAAGACTTCGCCGCCAATCTCGGCCTTCAGGTCCTCCGGCTTTCCGAGAGCGACTTTCTGGCCTTGATCCAAAATCAGTAGCCGGTTACAGCGGTCCGCCTCTTCCAGGTAATGGGTGGTCACCAAAACCGTCATTCCCTGGGATTCGCGTAAATTTTCTAAATGACCCCAAAATTCTTTCCGGGCGGCGGGATCGAGTCCGGTGGAAGGCTCGTCCAAAATAACCAGTTCGGGATTGTTCAATAGGGCTTTGGCTAGTTCCACCCGGCGCTGTAACCCGCCGGAAAGTTTTTCAACTTTATCTTTTTGACGGTCTTTGAGGCCGACTCGCTCCAAATCACGGTCAATGCGGCTTTGAAGTTCTTTGCCCGACAGGCCGTAAAGATGGCCCTGGTGAACCAAATTTTCCCGGACTTTCAATTTTTTATCGAGAGCCGGTAATTGGAAAACAATCCCCATTCTTCGGCGGATGGCGATGGTGTTTTGGGCCAGGTCCAATCCGAATACTTTGATTTGACCCGGTTGGGTTGGATAGAGAGTGGAAAGAATTTTAAATGTGGTAGATTTACCCCCGCCGTTGGGGCCTAAAAACCCGAAAATCTCACCCTTTTCCACGGAAAAGGTAAGCCCTTGAAGCGCTTTGCGTGAGCCGTATTGGTAGCTTAAGTTTTGAACTTCAAGCAGAGGAGCCACAATAATCCTGTCAGCGCTTATCTATCACCATGATGATAAAAAGCAGCGGAAGATAAGTGATCGACATCCAAAATAAACTCTTTGCTTCACGCAAAGTTTTGCTTTTGGCCAGCAAAACGCTCTGCCAAAGAAAGGCCAAACTTAACACAAGAGCGGCCCAAAAATAAACGGCGCCCGCCATATGAAGATAACTGGGGAAAAGGGTTGTGGGAATCAGCGCCGCGGCATAAATCGCCGCCATCAGCCCCGCGCTATGCCCTTCCGGGTCGACAACCGTCAGCATGGGAAGCCCCGCCCGCCGGTAATCGTCCTTATACATCCAGGCGATCGCCAAAAAATGAGGCATCTGCCAGAAAAACAAAATGGCGAAAAGTGTCCAGCCTCCGGGGCCGATCTGGTTTTGCGCCGCCGCCCAGCCCATTACCGGCGGAATCGCCCCGGGAATGGCGCCCACCACCGTGCACAACGAGGTTATTTTTTTAAGCGGAGTATAAAGAACAACATAACTAACCAAGGCACACAACCCCAACAGGGCGGTCAGATCATTTGTCTTAAACTCCAATAAACCCACACCCACGATCGATAAAATCATTCCAAACCAAAAAGCATTAGGCCCCGTGATTCTTCCGGAAGGTAGAGGCCTTTTTTGCGTACGGATCATTAGGCTGTCCGTCTCGGTTTCCAGCCATTGATTTAAAGTCCCACACCCCGCCGCGATAGCTGTAGAGCCCAAAAGGGTGTACAGGAGAAGGGTTTTGTCCATCGGGCCCGAGCTGCCCAAATAAAAGCCGGCGAGGGTTGTGGCAAGCGCTAAAAAGTTAAGCCGGGGTTTGGTGAGTGCGACGTAATCCCTTAAATTTTTCAAGAAACCTGTTCCTTCTGAAACAACCGGAAACTGTTGAGCGTTAAGACTAGCATGGAAGCCAGTAAGGCCGCGCCCGTAATCACATGAACCGATGTGGGAACGATGGATTTTTCTGTGGCAATGACCAAAATGCCTAAAAAGCACTGAAGCCAAACCAGCAAAGCCGCGCTGGCCGCTGGCCAGAAGAGAGTTTTTTCATCAGCGTATCGGGTGCACACCTTGAAAGAAAGCCAATTGACCAACACTAAAACGATGAAGGCCCCGACGCGGGTATGGCTAAATTGAAGCAAAATGGCCCACGACCATTCAGTAGGCAGTAATTGGCCGAACGATAACGGCCAATCCGGTATCGCCAACCCAAACCCGCTATGGCGGGTTACCGCGCCGACTATGATTTGAAAATAAATGATGACCGTTGTAACTAACGCGGCGGTTTGAACAGAGCCAATCGTTGATTTTATTCTACGATCCCCGTCCTCTATCCAATTTTTAGAGGTCACGAGGGATAAACTGATAATAAGGCAGAAAAAGATCTGGGCTAATCCGGCGTGGGCCACCGAAACTTCGGTTGGCAGATGAAGCAACACCGTCACTCCGCCCAACACCGCCTGGAGAAGTACAGCTCCCAAAGCGCACCAGGCCAGTTTTTTAACCCATGGGCGTTTTTCAACAATCTGTGTGTAAATAGCCAGCCCCAAGGTTAAAAGAGCGACTGTACCGGCTATCATCCGGTGGCCGTGTTCAAACAATACCCCTCCCTTCATTTCGGGAAAAAATTTTCCAAAAGAAAGGGGCCAATCCGGCACCGCCAGACTGGAGCCCGTGCTGGTTACCAAAGCTCCGGCGAGCAAAAGGACAAAAGTAAATCCTGCGGTTAAAAGGGCAAAGCGATGAAGGCGGGGTTGATAACTAATCAATGGGTTATTCAAAACAGGCGCTGCCTTTCACTTCAAACAGCAATGGCCCCGGAAAACTCCGGAGCCATTGAAATAATGCATCAAAAAAATTAGTTAGCGGCGGCGAATGTAAAATTCACGCTTTTAGCCTCGCCGTCTTTAACCGCCACGGTTTGAGGGGCCGATACACCGTACTGTTCCTGCCATGCCACCAAAGTATAGTTGCCGGCGGGCAATCCGTTAATTTTGAAAGAACCGTCATCACCCGTCACCGCATAGAAAGGATTCGTGAACACACCCGCGAAGCAATGCATCCATCCGTGGACATCGCACTTAAATTTCACTGGTGCCTCCGCTTTCGTGAATTTTTTCTCGGTGACCATACCCTGATTCGGCATTCCCACATTAAAGCTGTCATTTGTCACAGCCATGCAATGAACGTTATGCAAGGTAGGATCGTCGTTTACAATTTCTAATGCCTGCCCGACCTGAATACCGAAGACGTGGGGGCTGTACATACAGCCCTTTTGATTCAAAGAGACTGAAGCGGAGGGAGCGGGATAACTGCCAGCACCGTCCGTCACATAAACCATAACGTTTTTGAGGTCGCCTTTGGCGTCCGTGATCACTGTTTCGTCTTTGACCATTCCGGTATGCTGCGCCTTACAAACCGGGTCCGCGTCCACGCTAAATAAGGCGGTTCCCGGAACTTTACCCGTCAAACTGACCGTACCGGACACACTGGCCGTACCTAACACCGCCGCGGTTTTCGCCGCTCCGTTAGCGGCCTCCATCAATTCTTCATCTTCGCTTTTTTGTCCGCAACCTGCTGTCAGAAGTGCGGCCACCGCTAAAAGCGTTAATATTTTCTTGAGCTCCATTCAACACTCCTTATCAAGAACAAATGGGATTTAATGATGAGAAACCTGAAACAATTTACCCCCGCATGCTTTTTAAAAGCAAGCGGGGGTCTGGTTAGTTAGCTTTGCCCAGCATGAAAAGATAATCGCGCAGAGCCTCACGCTGTTTTTCCGAATCGCCATGGAAATAATGGGGGACGGGCGACTTATCATCCGGTTGAGGCCAGAAACTAGGCATACGCGCTCCCGGCATCAAAGCCTCCGGATTCATGAGCCATTGCACAACCCAATCCGGCTTCAACCGGGAATGGACTTGTAACAGATCCGGAGCGGCTGTAGAAAGATCCGCCGGTACAGCTGTTCCAAAAATATGACACTTTTGACATTGAAGCTTCGCGAACATGGCTTTGGTTTGCGTCAATTCATTCGCGCTCAACTGACCCGTCACGATAGTCGTGAAAGGATAAACCTGATCGTCTTTCAGATTGAAATAAGTGATGACGTTGCTGATATCCTCGTCGCTCCAATGGAAGCTCGGCATATGAATATGCAGCCAAGGGCGAATGGGGTGAACATTCAACAAGAAATCATGGAACCATTCGACTTGAATCTTCGAACCTTCCTTACGCAGGTTCGGCGGAGCTAAAGACAGGTCTATGTTTTCTTTCTCATACATTTCGCGGATTCTGCCGCCTTGATCCTCGATCAAGTGACAGCCACGGCAATTAAAGTTGGCGATTACGCGGCGTCCTTTTTCCAGCAAAGGCCCATTACCGTGAATACCGGCGATCATGTCATCCGGAACATAAGTTTTGGTTAAACCCAACACCGCGGTGACGATAGCTTCCTTATCTTCGGGGTTTAAACGGAAATTCGGCATTTTCAAGCGGTCTTGGAAAGCCACACTTTTGTCTTTATCAAACTGTCGGGGATTTTCGAGTTTCGCGTTCACGAAAGCCTCGTGCGTATGTTCCAAATCGGTTGTTCCAAAATCCAATTGGCCGACCTGTTTGGTTCCCCAGTCCGAGAGTTCGGTTCCAATACCCTGAGCTGTCTCAAAACCCTGGATCATATGGCAGCCGAAACATCCGTATTTGCTCAGGCTCTTTTGACCCAAATATTGTTCGCGGGCTTTATCATCCATTTGAGCCAGTTGGGTTTTAGCCCCATCAATGCCGTATAAAGGTTTTAAATAAGTTTGAATCAAATCATCTCGAACCGCGGGATCAGCCTGCGGGGCGCTCATTTCATCAAAAGTTTTGTTCTTCTTCGACATCAAGTAAGCCGTCACGTCAGCGGCTTCCTGATTGGTCAAACGCAGAACCGGCATGCGGGTATCAGGATTGAAATGGCGCGGATTCTTGATCCAGGTATAAACAAACGCCGCGGAAAGCTTGCTTCCTATAGCCGATAGATCCGGAGCGAAATCAGCGTGATGCGATGTCACATCATCAATCCCATGGCAGGCTAAACAGCCGATTTCTTTAAAAACTTTCTTTCCATTCGCTATGCTGCCAGCAGGCGCGTTTTCATTCGGAGCATAGTTGGCCGAGTGTTCATATAAGTACTGAACTATGGAGTGCAATTCAGCCTTAGTCTTAGCCAGCGCCTCGTCATCGGAGTTATTCGTTTGCTGGAAGAAACTAGGCATACGGGCAGCCGCGTTATAAGACTTTGGATCCCACACCCATTTCTCAACAAATTCTTCTTTTAACTTACCCTTGACCCGAATGAGGCTCGGCCCGGCTTTGGTTAAACCTTCCAGATTTTTCACTTTATGACAACCCACACAGCCTCGGGTTACCATCAATTCACGGCCTCTATCTAACTTAGGAGCGTTGTTAATGAATTCTTGCGTTCCGTGGCACTTTAAGCAGGAACCTTCCGTATATTTAAGCGGAAGCATGGTGCTTTGCACACCCTCAGGCGCTTCCCAGCCGTATTTTTCTTTCCAAAGTTTCGCTTGTTCCTCATCATTCGGAACGTGAGCGCAAGTCGTAAAATCAATAGCCTGACCCATACCGCCATGGCAGATGGTGCAACCCACTTTGTCCATAGGATGCTGACTGGTCGGCCCCACATAAAGATCCAAATGAGGATGGGTACGGAAAGGTTCAGGAGCGTTTTCAAAACCCTTTTTATCGATGGCCTGGTGACAGGTCATGCAGCGGTCAACTCTCATTGTCTTGGCAAAATAAAGATCCTCGGGAAGGTTTTTCAACACCACCTGTTGGATTTGAATAGTCGGAGACAGAAAGTCCAACAGCATGGCGTTTCGAACATAAAACACGAAACCAAAAGAATTCTTATCGATTTTGGCTTTTAACAAATGATAGTCGGCCAGCATCTTATTGATGTTCGCGTTCACATCGTCGCGTTTGGAGTTAATATCGGCTAAATCTTTGGTAACCTGGTCCCTTTGCTGTTGCAAATCAAACAGCTGCTGGGTATAGGCGCCGGCTTGATCGATTTCGGATTGGATCTTTGTGTTAAGTTTTGTGGTGTCTTTACCATCTTTATTGGCTTCAGCATAACTATATTTATCTGCATCGATTTGAGCTTTGAGAGGCTGATAATTGACGGTTTTCGCTTTGAAAATTTGATTGTCCAGTTTAGCGGCCTGGTCGTTCAACTTGTCGATCTCATCCTCATGGGATTTCAGGTCATTGTTGGCTTGAGCTAAATCCAACCGCAGTTGTTTGTACTTGACAAAGTCGATATCAGAAATCGCCTCGGTTTTTTGATCAACAGCCATGGAACGCTGCAACTGCATAAACTGGCGTTGATAATTTTTCCAGGGGCGATTGTAATCCTTCCAAATCATCCAGATGATACAAATCAAAAGCACCAAGCTGGACCAAAGGAAAACCTTGGTTAAAGTTTTGCTGTCGTAAGCTCTTTCGTCTTTAAAGTCGGCCAAGGCTATATCCTTCGTTTGTTAAATGTTAAAGAAAATCTCGGGTATCGCCACAATGTACTTCAGATTGATTAACCATCTTAAAACCATCTTGATCGGTAAAGCCGCCATCGACAAAAACAAAAATATCAAAATTCCATAACGAACTACGCCCATTTTTTCGAGCAGTTCTTGAAGCAAAGGGATTTTTTTGGTTAGCAAAGGCGGCAACCCGATTAAATAAAACCCGACCGCCAGGAATCCCCAAATTTCGCGAAGTAAAAAATTAGAAGGCAACCCAATACCCAAAATACGAACCCAGATGTATTCGGACAAATTAACGTTGTTTAACACCACCACTTTATGAAGATCCCAATTTTCATAAGGACCAAAGAAGTTCCAGCCTGGCCCCCGCATAAAAGTACCCAAGAAGATCAAAGTGACCCATAGAATAAAAAAGCCGAACAAAAAAGGAATGATCGCCAATTTGCGTTCGTTAAAAGTGTAGTAACCAGCTCCCTTGGGATTTTTATCAATATAAGGAATGGCCATCAACCCAACGATGATCAATGTGGGAAATACCACGCCCGCGAGCCAGGGGTCGTAATAAACCAGCATTTCTTGCAATCCCAGGAAGTACCAGGGAGCCTTTGAGGGATTGGGCGTCCAGGCCGGCGTCGCGGCCTGTTCCAGGGGAGCGTGCAAACACAAAGACCAAATTAAAAGAACCACACCGGCCACAACAGTGGCGATAAATTCGATATAAACCAAATCGGGCCAAACATAGACTTTTTTATCAGAGGTTTCTTTTTCTATCGGAGGTTGACCTTGAGCGATACGACGGTCATTGAGAACCCCTTGACGGAACGAAAGCCAGGTAAAGAAACCGACGGAGAAAACCATCAAGAAGATAGGTACGTTATCCGGCAAGGAAGCGATTTCGCGGAAGTGAACACTGTAAACCATTGAGAAAACAATGGCGCCGATGGCTCCCCATAAAAGCTTCACCGCGAAGGCTGGCTCCGTCCATTTTTCTCGGTATTTAATCATCGCCCAGAAAGCGATGACCGAAAACAAGAAATATGACCAGGGTTGAAGCACAAAATCGATGGCATCCAGTATGTAATGCATGATCCCTCAAAAAAACTAATTTTTATTCGAGCCGCGAATTACAGCGGGCCCGAAATACCACCGTCCTTACGAACACGCCAAAAATGGATCGCCATCAAAGTAGCCGCCACAATGGGAACCACCACACAATGAAGCACGTAAAAACGAATCAGTGTCGCCTCAGAAACAAAATGACCGCCCAAAAGGGCGAAATGAATGTCCGAACCGCCGTTAACCAAATGCACACCGCCAATTTGAATCATGGAAGCACCAGGGCCTTCATAACCCATAAAAGGTGTGGCCCGGGCCATATTAGTGCCGACTGTAATAGCCCACATAGCCAACTGATCCCACGGCAGTAAGTAGCCGGTGAATGATAAGAGAAGCGTGATAACCAGCAAAATAACCCCAATAACCCAGTTAAATTCGCGGGGCGGTTTATAAGAACCTGTCATGAACACGCGGAACATATGAAGCCATACTGCGATCACCATGGCATGGGCACCCCAACGATGAATTTCACGCATAATTCCCAAAGGTACATGTTCCCGCAAAGCCACAATGTCGTAATAAGCGTATTCGGCAGTAGGCCGATAGTAGAACATCAGCAAAATACCAGTCACGGTCAGGTTCAAAAACAGGAAAAAGGACAAACCGCCCATACACCAGGTATAACTCATCTTTACGCCCGAATGACGGGCCTTGACTGGGTGCAGATGCAGAAAGACGTTGGACAAAACAGCCATCACTCGATTACGCGGGGTGTCGGGATATCCGTGACGAAAAATGGACTTCCAAACTTGACCTTCCGCGATGGCTTTCTTCACCGCTTCCGGCGAAGGACTTTGAGCGAAAATTTCATCGATTTTCTTTTTCAATTTATCCAGCATGAGTCAAATCCTTTTTAAAACGACTTTAAATCAACCTTTATAATCTAAAAAAGAACCAGGCAATCCCCATTGGCCCAGCTCTTGTTGGTATTGAATAGATTCATCAATTTGAATCAGCCCGTCATCGGTCAAAATAATATTAAACCGCGGCAAGGGACGCGGGGCAGGTCCTTCAAAGTTAACGCCTGTAATGTAATAACCGCTACCGTGACAAGGGCACTTAAATTTTTGTTCCGCTTGAAGCCAGTTGGGCGTACAGCCTAAATGGGTGCAAATAGTGGAAAGGGCATAAAAACCTTCTGTATTTCTGACAACCCACACGCGATGAGCTTCTTTATATCTCTCATCCACCCCTAAAGAATAGGTATTCGGCGCGCCAGCCGCGAATTTCAAAGGCGGCTCAAAAGTAACATTCGGAAAAAGAAAACGCACAACTCCGCTCAAAGCGCCCAAAGTCGCGGCCGTGAAAGCAACCCAGGCTAACCCCAAGAGGGATAGAAACGAACGGCGATTTAATTGAGGATTTAAAGCGGAGGCTTCAACTTCTTCTACATGAGAATGAGCTTTGTGCTCCTGAGCTTCCTTATACGCATTGAACAAAAAGGTGATTGTCAGAACCAAAACGTATACAAACAAGGACGCCAGAGCGATAAATCCAAGGTTAATGATAAGAGAACTGAATTCAATCGTTGAAGATGGGGCAACGTCCGCGAAAGAAGATTTCGCCATCAAAAAAGCCACAAAAAACAAGAAGAAAAAACGATATCGACTCACGCAACGAGAGTTCATTCAAACCACTCCGGTGAAAAGTAAAAAATTTTAAGGACAAAGCCAAAATCGATTTCAAAAACTTAATCGAATTGGTTTGAAAACAGGCGGTATTCTAAACGAGTGCCAGAAGAGGGTCAAGTAAGGATGACCAAAATCACACTCAAATTTAAAAATCTTGACTTAATTTTCCCAATTCAATTTATTTATGCTTGACGATTCAAGCAACTTTAAAACGGTATTTTCTTTGGCATAACCAATGGCTATAAGCATCTCTAAACTTCGGTTACAACAAGACCAAAAGGCATTGTTCAAAAGGCTCCCCCATCAACGGACCTTCTTTTCAACGCTTTTAACCTTATCTTCCATTGTTTGAACTCTATCGGTTCTGGTTCCGAATTTGAGGGTCGTCGTAATACGGGGTGCGCCCATTTGATGAACTATTTCATGGCAGCGTTTGATAGCGGCAAAAACTTCGTCCCATTCACCTTCAATGTTAGTGCCGTAAGCGTGCAATTTTGTGTTAAGTCCCGCTTCTTTTAAAACTTTTTCACAAGCGGCGACATATTCGGAAACTGAAACTCCTACACCCAGGGGTACCACACAAAGATCCGCGATTACTTTCATATTTCACTCCCTTGGTTCAATTTAAATCTAGTTTGAGAGTTTAAAATGGAAATTTCAAGAATCCCGTAACTAAAGTACCCAGAACACATAGAAAAAAAGCGAAAAAGAGTCCTACCGAAACAGGCAATGAAGCAAATGATCGGTTTTCTTCTGGTTTTAAATAAAGAATCGCGATAACCCCTAAATAGTAGTAAGCGGAAATAAAACTGTTAAGAACCGCCACAACGGTCAGCCAGATCATTCCATTATCCATCGCCAGTTTGAAAAGAAAATACTTTCCAAAAAACCCGGCGGTGGGCGTCATGCCCGCCAAAGAAAACATAAAAATCGCCAGCGCAACTCCCATCCAGGGACGCCGATAACCCAACCCTCGGTAATCCTCAAAATTAGTTTGGCTTTCACCCTCTCCCGATGCCCAGGCGATCCACCCAAAAGTTCCGGCGGTCATAAAGGTATAAACCAAAAGATAAAAAGCCACGGCTCGTTCTACCGAATCCGCCGGGTTACCAACCGCTGCGGCCAAACCCACCGCTAAATAACCGGCATGAGCCACGCTGGAATAAGCCAAAAGCCTTTTGAGATTCGATTGACCCAAAGCGCTTAAGTTGCCCAAGGTCATGGTGAGCACGGCCAGCACGCAAAGAGCGGCAGTCCAAGAGCCCGGAATTCCAAAAACTTCAGTAAAAAGCCGCGCAAAAATACCGAAAGCGGCCGCTTTCACACCCGTGGAAAGAAAAGCGGAAACCGGAGCAATCGATCCGTCATAAACATCCGGCGCCCAACCGTGAAACGGAACCAACGCCACTTTAAAACCCAGTCCTGCCAACAGAAGCGCCGCCCCCAATTGAACAAATACTGCTGGGTTAAACCCCATCACCGAAGCATTCATGTTTTTTTCCAGAAAAAGTCGAAGATCAGGAAAGTGAGTAGTGCCAGAAACACCGTACAGAATGGCGATTCCATAGAGGAGAAAAGCTGAGGAGAAAACACCGTTTAGAAAGTATTTCAACGCCGCTTCAGTTGACCGCTCTTTGATTCGCAAATAACCAGCCAAAATATAGCCCGCGATAGACATGAGTTCTAAACCCACAAAAAGGGTTAAAAACTCTGAAGCCGAAACCAAAACGATCATGCCCGCAGCGGCCAAAAGAATAAGCGCGTAATATTCCCCCGTCACCGCCTTCTCCCGCTTTAAATAAGCCGATGAAAATAAAACGGTTAATAACGCGGATAAAAGACAAATAGCTTGAAGGGTTACCGAATAAAGATCGATAACCACCGAACGATTAAACAAAGCTCCTGGCATTCCCTGGCGGGATAAAAGGCTAAAATCAGCGCCTAACGCCAAAACCAGAAAAGTTAACGCGACGATAGGCAAAACCTTGCGTCCCTCTTCTTTTGAAAACATTTCCAAAAGCAAAAGAACCACTACGCCCGCCACCACAAACCAAAGGGGCAATAAAGCGGTTAATTCAAGGGGAAGACAGGTCATTTACCGGCTTCCCTTCTTGTCTTTTTCCATCTCTTCTTGCAGATGCCGTTGGTTAGCCGCGAAATCCGTCATAGCTGGCGCCGGTTTCAACCGCTCAATAACATTCGCCTGAAGCGATTTTTCCATCGGCCTGAGGAAAAAGTTAGGCGATAACCCAATCCACAAAACGGCTGTCGCCAGGGGCAGTAACAAAGCGATTTCGCGGGCGGATAAATCCAGCACAGTATTTTGTTTTTTATTCGTCGGACCCAGGAAAACTTTTCCGTAGAGATAAAAGAAATACCAGGCGGACAGCACAAACCCGGAGATGGCCAAAAGGGCTAAAACCGTGTTCGCCTTGTAAGCCGATACCAGAATTAAAATTTCCCCCACAAAGCCGGCTAAACCCGGCATTCCCAAAGCCGCCGCCATTAAAAGCAGGAACAATGTCGCTAACACCGGTGTCGTCTTTGCCCAGCCGCCAAAATTGGACATTTCGTAGGATGGTCGCCGCTCATAAAGCATACCGACTAATAGAAAAAGTCCGGCCATATAAACCCCGTGGCTAACCATTTGCAGTACTCCCCCCTGAAGTCCTGTCAGTGAAAAAGTAAAAATCCCCAAAAGAATCATTCCCATGTGGGACAGAGAGGAATAAGCCAGTATCTTTTTAAAATTCGTTTGAAGCGTCGCCATCAAAGCCCCATGCAAAACCCCGACCACGGCCAGAATCATAATCCAGGGAGCGAAAGCCTTGGCCGCGTCAGGAAACAAAGGGATACAAAACCGCAAAAGACCATAAACTCCTAATTTGGCCATGACGGCCGAAAGAAGCACCGTACCACCCGCGGGAGCTTCCACATAGGCTTCCGGCAGCCAGCCATGAAAGGGGAACAAGGGAACTTTAATCAGAAAAGCCAAAGCGAAAGCCAGAAAACACCAAAATTGAGTGTCCTCCGCAAAAAAGTGATCCGCAATTTTTGAATAATCAAAACTTTTCACTTCATGGGTTATATATAGCAGCGCCACCAGCATCAAAAGCGATCCCAGCATGGTATAGAGCACAAATTTGATGGTGGCTTTGACCCGATTTTCGCCGCCCCAAATTCCGATCAGAAAAAAAGCCGGAATCAACATCATTTCCCAAAAAACATAAAAGAGAAATAAATCCGTGGAAACTAAAGTGCCGATCACTGCGGATTCCAAAAGGAGAATGCAGGCGTAATAGCCCCGCTGAGAAAAAGCGCCAAAGCCCGCCAAAGTCACCAGGGGAACCAAAAAAGTGGTTAAAAGAATCAGCCATAACGAAATGCCGTCAATTCCCACAGCATAATGAATGCCCAGGTTCGGCACTAGGTCATAGAGTTCTTTAAATTGGAATCCCGCATTGGCTAAGTCAAATTGAGTGTAAAGCTGCAGAGAGAAAATAAAAACCGTCAGTGAAACCAAAAAGGCAAGCGCTTTGGTGGCCTTTTCCCAAGGGAAAAGTCCCACCAAAATCGCGCCTACTAAAGGTAATCCTATTAATAGTGATAAAGTCAAAACGATCCTCTCAATGCAGTAAGAGATAAATTAAAAGAGCCGCGCCAGCCGCCACATAAGCCAGATAAACCCTTACAAAACCAACTTGAACTTGTTTCGCCGCCTGAGCGGCTTTTGATATGCCTTTAACTGCCCATTCCACCAACCGGTTCACCAACAGCGTCTCAATGACCCAACCCGAAACCCATCGGGCAACCGCTCTGGCCAGCCGAACCACCGTGTCGTTATAAAATTCATCGATGAAATATTTTCCATCCAATAGTTTTTTGACGCCCGCGAACATCAGGGTCAGATTTTTACTCACACTCGGTTTAAAGCTATAAACATACCAGGCCACTGTCACGCCCAGAAAAGCCACCGCGAAGGAAACCAACATCAACATGGGTTCTAAACTGCGAGGAAGAGCGTCAGATTCCAAGGTCGACAAATGAAAGAGCGGGTCTAAAAATCTGCCCAATTCGTCCGCTCCGCCAATCGCCACCGGCACACCAATCCATCCGATGCCTAAAGAAAGCAGTCCCAACAACAAAACAGGCCAGGTCATGATGCGGGGAGATTCATGTAAATGTTCGTAAACTTCGTGATCCCCACGGTAGTTTCCGAAGAAAACTAAAATCACTAATCGGGTCATATAAAAAGAGGTTAAAAATGAAGTCATCAATCCGACAAAATAAAGAATCTGCGGAAGAATCGGAAAAATAGAGTTGGGGGTGGTCAATGCCTTCCACAAAATTTCATCTTTGCTAAAAAAACCGCCGCAGGTAGGCAGAATTCCCGTGATCGCGATCCAACCCATTAAAAATGCCAAACTGGTGACCGGAATATGTTTCAGCAGTCCGCCCATTTTGCGAATATCCTGTTCTCCACTTAAAGAATGAATCACCGAGCCCGCCGCCAAAAACAAGCAGGCTTTGAAAAAACCGTGGGTAATGAGGTGAAAAATACCCGCCTCGTAACTTGTCACACCCACACCCAAAAACATGTAACCCAATTGGGAAATGGTGGAATAAGCCAAAACCTTTTTTATGTCGTTCTGAACCAGCGCGATGGTAGCCGCGAAAAGCGCCGTTAAAACCCCAATTACCGCGATTAAAGTGGATACCCAGGGGGCTAAAACATAAAGAAAGTGAAGACGGGCTATTAAATAAACCCCTGCCGTCACCATGGTAGCGGCGTGAATAAGAGCTGAAACCGGCGTAGGGCCCGCCATCGCGTCCGGAAGCCATACATAAAGAGGAATTTGAGCAGACTTACCCGTCGCGGCGAAAAGGAAACAAAGACAAATGATCGTCGCTGTCGCCTCGGTAAAAACCTGTTTGTGGCTTAACAAATCATTGAAGTTAAACGTTCCCGCCAGGGCAAAAACCATCAGGAGTGCCGCGATAAACCCCGCGTCACCAATACGGTTGAGAATAATGGCCTTCTTACCCGCTTCCGCGTTAACGCCGTCTTCAAACCAGAAACCAATGAGCAGATAGGAGCAAAAACCAACACCCTCCCAGCCTAAAAACAAAACCAAAAGGTCCTGGGCTAAAACCAATACCAGCATGGAAAAAAGAAACAGATTGAGATAAGCGAAATAACGGCCAAACCCCTTGTCCCCCTTCATGTATCCGGCGGAATAAAGATGAATGATGCTGGAAAGAAAAGTAATAAAGATAACCATAACGCCGGAAAGCGAATTGAGTTCCAGATTAAAACTCACATGAAAGCTTCCGGACTCAATCCAGTTAAAAAGTTCCTGCACCCAGGGGCTGTCGGGAGTTTGCTTGAAGTGAAGAAACATTTCCCAGGAGACAATGAAAGAAGCGATCGCGGCCCCGCAAGCCACCGCCGCGTAAACCCACGGCTTCACGGTTAAAACCTTCCGCGCCGCCAAAAGGGTCAAAAGGCCGTTGATCACCGCGCCCAATAGCGGCAGCGCCACGATCAGCCAGAGCCAGTCCGAATGGATGTAAATCACATCTTGAAAATTTTCCAGTTTTAACATTTCACCCTCAAATAACTTCTAGTTCTTCAAGCTTTTAAACATATCCAGATTCACCGTTTCTTTTAAACGGAACAAAGCAATCACAATCGCTAATCCCACACAGGCTTCCGCCGCCGCGATAGATACCACGAAAAGGACAAAAACATGGCCTGTCAAATCGCTATTCACTTTGGCGAAGGTAATAAATGATAAATTGACGGCGTTGAGCATCAGTTCCAATGACATCAATGTCATAAAAACATTCTTGCGGGTCAAAACCCCGGCGATTCCAATGGTAAAAAGAACCGCGGAAAGCGCTAAGTAATGGTTGGGCGTGATGGGATAAAGTTCCATTACAGTTTCCTTTTCGCCATGACCAGCGCTCCAATAACCGCTGTCAAAAGAATGAGCGAAAGAATTTCAAAAGGAAAAAGAAAATCAGAAAAAATCTTTTCTCCAACCATCATCAATGTTCCAAAATCAGGCGTCAGCGAACCCCATGTCCAATCTTTATTGGGAAGAACACAAAAAAGAATCGGTCCCAAGATAGTTCCAAAAAGAGCGACTAAAGCCAAAATGACCCAAAAAGGCTGAGCCCTCATGGGTTGTAAATCGTCCTTGTGCAGGTTCAAAAGCATGATGACGAAAATCACCAAAACCATAATGCCGCCCGCGTAAACCAGAATTTGGATAATGGAAACAAAACTCGCGTTGAGCATGGCATATAAACCAGCCAAAGCCCCGAAGACCCCTATCAAAGTCATCGCCGATGAAATGGGATTCACACGGGTAATCAGCAGCAGACCGAAAATTACCGAGGCCGCCGCTAAAATGTAAAAAACCATCGCTTCGAGCATCTTCTGCCTTTCGATTAAGGCCGCGCGTGCGGTCCGTGGGTCAAAATCACCGGCCTCGGCGGATTGTAATCCGCTACTACATCTTCGTTATTGTGATTCATCAAAAACTCTTTGGTGTAAACCATACTTTCACGGGTATAGCCGGCGATCGTCACATCCGGCACATCCATGCGGATCGCGTCCAAGGGGCAGGCATCCACGCAAAAACCGCAGAAAACACAACGCAGCATGTCGATCTCGAATCGCTCAGGGAGCTTTTCAATGTTCGGATCCGGCGATTCTTCGGCCTTAATGTGAATGCATTCCGCCGGACAGGCGGTAGCGCAAAGCATACAAGCTGTACAGCGGGGGGCTCCGTCTTCCCGTTTCATTAAACGGTGGCGGCCCCTTGTGGCTGGGGGCAGGTCTTTTTTTTGCTCGGGGTAAAACACCACGGGCATGCGTTTGGGATTCAGGACATTCTTCATCACATGACCCATAGTCACGATCAATCCCCGAACCACCGCGACCAGATAAAATTTTTGAGCGCCTTTGGGTTCGGCGCGGTCTACGACTCTCATAAAAACCTCACTTGGATATCAACAGCCAAACACCCGTTACCAGCAAATTCACCAAACCTAAAGGAAGCAGCATCTTCCAGCCTAAATTCATCAGCTGGTCATAACGAAAACGCGGCAGAGTCCAACGGACCCACACAAAAAGCCAGCAGAAGAATAACACTTTGGCCAGCAAGCAACCCATTTGAAGGAGCGTCGTCAAGACGGGCCCAAACCAGGGAGCGAAAGAACCGTTAAAGGCATAGATCAAACCGGCTAAACATAAAATCGACAGACCGTAGAAAAGTCCGGAAAAAAGGAAAGGTTCCCACTTCGCGACGCCCTTTTTAAAAACTGTTTCCTGCTGACGGGCCTTGAGACCGATTAAATAACCCAAAAGAACGGATTTGATGAAACCCAAAATGCAAACCGCGATTAAAACTTCTTGGGGGTGCGCCGCTAACACGTCGGTCGAGAAATACGGAACCTGATAGCCGCCCAAAAACAAAGTGGCGATCACAAACGAAGCCACCACCATATTGGAATATTCGGCCATAAAGAAAAGCGCGAACTTTACGCTGGAATATTCAATGTGGTAACCCGCCACCAGTTCAGACTCGCCTTCCGCCAGGTCAAAAGGATTACGGTTAGTCTCGGCAAAAGAAGCCACGAGGAAGAGAACAAATGCCACCGGTTGGAGAAAAATGCCCCAATTGGGTAAAGGAAGCTCATGACCAAAAACGGTTAACCAACGACCCTGGGTTTCCACCATCGAGCTGACTTGGGCATCTTGATAAACCATCAGAAGGGCCACAATAGCCAAACCCATCGACAGTTCGTAAGAAATCATTTGAGCGCTGGATCGGATTCCTCCCATCAGCGAAAACTTGTTGTTGGAAGCCCATCCCGCCAGGATGACCGCGAAGACGCCCATACTGGTAATTGATAGGATGTAAAGAATACCCACACTAAAATCCGCCGCCTGGAATCGAACCGTGTGGCCAAAAATATCAATCGGCGCGGCCAGGGGAATAATCAGAAGAGGCAAAAGCGAAACCGTCATGGACCAAAAAGGCGCCATTGTATAAAAAAATCGGTTGGCGTGAGTGGGCGTGATGTTTTCTTTATTTAAAAGTTTCACCACATCCGAAAAGTTATGAACCATACCGAAAAAACGAAAACCAAAAATTTCAGCGCGGTTGGGCCCAATGCGATCCTGAATAATGGCGCTTCCCTTTCGCTCCAGCCAAATCATGAAGGGAACAAATTGAAGCGGCGTGATCCACATTACCACTGTCATAACCGCGATATTGATAAGGGTGAAAACCTGGTTATCCATTCGCTATTTTTTCCCCAATACATTTGGTTGGGCTTTGATACCCACAAAAGGTTCTGGCGATACCGGAGCTAAAGACAGAACTACTCCCCCAGATGGAATAGAATTAAAAGTCAGACCTTTAAGGACTTCCACTTCTCGTGCCATGGCGTTAAATACCGACGGCGTATCTTCATACTCAAACCCGGCAACTTTTAAGGCCTTGGCCAAACGGGCAATCCATAAGGACGCTTCAATGACATCCTGACTTTCGGGTTCGATAGCCTGTCTGAAACGCTGCAAACGGCTGGTGGCATTGACGAAGGTGCCATTCTTCTCGATGAAAGTCCGCAGCGGGAACACCATTGTTCCCTTTTGAACCACTTTGGTGTTGTGAACCGAGAGAACGATCAGGTTTTTTACGTTGCCGTAGACTTTTTCCGCGCGCGCCTCATCCTGGCCGAAAGGATTGTTGTGCATGATGATAACCGCTTTAAATTCGCCCTTTTCGATACGGGCCAAAAGATCATTGCCTTCCGTATCGATTTCCAAAAGCTTAAGGCCTTGCCGGTTAGGGGTTTTATCTGCCAGCTTGAGAATATGATCCTCATCACCCGGCTTGCCCCAGAAAGGCGCGGCCAGGTTCTTCACCTTAAAGCGTTTTTCAAAAAGCTTCTTCATCAAATAGTTGTCTTCCAAAGCTCCGGCAGGCGAGGCAATGCCCGCCACTTCCTCAGGCTTCACGCTTTCTAAAAGCTTGGCCAGTTGGTCAATCCCTTGGGCCAGAGTTTGAACAGTGGAACCAACCTTTACTTCGGTAAGCCGGTTATCTTGGTAATAGTTGAAAGAAAAACGGCCTTCGTCGCACATCCAGGTCTTATTGAGTTCGGCGTTATCCCGTGGCATAAAACGGTAAATACGGCCTTTGTTATGTTCCACCGTCATATTGCAGCCCCGGGCGCAGCCATGACAGATGGACTCAGTCTTTTTGAGAAACCAAACCCGCTGTTGGAAACGAAATTCTTTTAAAGTGAGGGCACCCACCGGACAAATGTCGCTCACATTGCCCGAGTAGTCGTTGTCCAGTCTCACACCCGGGAATATGGAAATGGTGGATTCATGCCCGCGATTCACAATACCCAGTTCGGATGTTTTGGGAACTTCGTCCACAAAACGGATACAACGGGTGCAAAGCACGCAGCGTTCCTGATCCAACATGATATGTTTGCCGATATCCTCGGCCTTGCCGCCCTTAAAGTAACGGGGCACATCCCGGCGGAAATCATAAAGACCGTATTCCATATATTGNNGGAGAAACCGTATGAATCACCATGCCATCGGCCACTTTGGTGTTACAACCGACCGTCAGCATATTGCCCTTGGGTCCTTCGATTTCCACCATACAAGTACGGCAGTTACCCGCTACCGGCAAGTACCGTTGATAACAAAAATGCTCGAGAGGAATATTGTTCTCAAGGGATGCCTCCAGAACGTTAATTCCGTCCGGAACTTCCATAGGTTTGCCATCGATAGTGATCTTCGCCATAATTTTCCTTAACAGATTGTCGAAAAAGTCTGAATATCAGATTTTTTCATATCTACGAACGAGCCACGAATGATAAAAACCACATTTTTACTGGCTCGTTCTAACCCATGTCTGTCGACGATATGGAGAAAATTATATTTCTCCATATCGTTACGAAACCGTTTCGGGAACGGAAACCGTATTTTTAATCAATCGTTTCTCAAAATCCTCACGGAACTTTTTGATAAAACTCCGCACCGGCATGGCCAGGGCTGAAGCAAATACACAGATTGTTTTGCCTTCCATGTTGTCGGCTGTTTCCAGCATCAAATCCAAATCCTTCGCGGTCGCTTCCCCCGCCAGGATTTTTTTCATCAGACGGTCTTCCCAGGCTGTGCCCTCGCGGCAGGGCGTGCATTGACCGCAGGATTCATCGGCATAAAAGTGGGTTAGGTTTTTTAAAACTTCCGCCATATCTGTATGCTCGTTCATGATGATGGCGCAACCCGTTCCAAACATGGTGCCGTGGGCCTTCATGCTTTCATAAGTCAGCGTCAGGTCTTCACATTCTTTCGCGGTCAAAATGGGGCAAGAAGACCCGCCAGGGATAACTGCCTTCAACTTGCCCTTCACGCCTTTACCGTAGTTGTTAATGAAATCCATCATTGGCATACCGAAAGGCAGTTCCCAATAACCGGTCTGGTTCACGTGACCAGACAATCCGAAAATATGAGTACCCGGCGATTCCTGCGTGCCGATGGAGGCGTAACTTTTAGCGCCGTTAGAGATAATCCAGGGTACAGACGCGATGGTTTTAACGTTATTCACAATCGTGGGGCAGGCAAACAATCCTTGAACCGCCGGAAAAGGCGGCTTGATACGGGGCTGGCCTTTTTTACCTTCAAGGGATTCCAAAAGCCCGGTTTCCTCGCCGCAAATATAAGCTCCTGCGCCGCGGTGAACATAAACTTCTAAATCAAACCCCGAACCTTGGATATTTTTGCCTAAATAACCTGCCTTTTTGGCTTCAACGATAGCGTCATTCAACCGGTCAAACTGCTGCTTAAACTCACCACGGATGTATATATAAGAAGTGTGACAGCCAATCGCAAAACTCGCGCAAATAATACCCTCTAATAAGAGATGGGGGTCGTTGGCTAAAAGATACCGGTCCGTAAAGGTTCCCGGTTCGCTTTCATCCGCATTCACAACCAAATAAACCGGTTTGCCGGTGTTTTTAGGGACAAAAGACCATTTCATACCGGTGGGAAAACCCGCCCCACCCCGGCCCTTCAAGCTGGAAGCCTTAACTTCTTCCACCACTTGTTCCGGCGTCATGGCGAACAGTTTGGGCAAAGAGGCATAGCCGCCAGTTTCCAGGGAAACCTTTAGTGTATAGCTGTCTTTCACACCATAGCGCTTAGTCAGTTGAAGTTCGGTGGCCATGGTTATTTCTTTCTCAATTCCGCAATCAACTTTTCGGTCGATTCGGGGGTCAAGTTTTCGTGATAGTCGTCGTTCACCTGCATGCAGGGGGCGGTGTGGCACGACGCCAAACATTCAACGGTCTGATAACTAAATTGTCCGTCCGGGGTCGTTTGACCCGGCTTTAAATCCAAAACACGTTCGATGGTCTTTTTTATTTCTTCCGAACCGGCTAACAAACAAGCGATCGTCTGGCAAACCTGTAAATGGTATTTGCCCGGTTTGTTCTTTTGGTACATGGTGTAAAAACCGGCGACTTCCATCACCTGCATCGGCGACACACCCACCAGCTTCGCCACGCAAACCATGGCCTCTTCAGAAATCCATCCGAATTCCCGTTGGGCGAGCCAAAGGGCCGGCAGCAAGGCGGCGCGGCGCACCGGATAGCGCTTCGCTATACCTTCGAATTCATCGATAGTTTTTTGTTCGAATTGAACGGCCATTCGCAAAACCTTTCAAAGTTAGAAGTTAGGAATGAGTAGTTCGGAGTTTAAACTTCTCACTTCTAACTCCTCATTCCTAACTTGTTTTACCTATCCAGCTCTCCAGCGATGATGTTAATCGAACCCAACGTGGCCACCGCGTCAGCCACCATGGTGCCTTCGATCATTTCTCCGAAAGCGGCAAAGTTCATAAAACAGGGCGGACGGCACTTCACACGGTAAGGATTCTTGCCTCCGTCGGCCACGATATAAAATCCAAGCTCGCCGTTGGCGGCTTCCGTAAAGTCATAAATCTCGCCGGGTTCCGGGCAAATACCGTGCATGATAATTTTAAAATGATTCATCAACCCTTCGATATTGCCGTAGGTTTGCTGTTTTGGCGGCAAAGCTACCCGCTTATCGTCCGTAATGATCGGCCCCTTTGGCATCTTTCCCAAAGCCTGTTCGATTATATGAATGGATTCTTCAATTTCATAAAAGCGGATAAAGATGCGGTCGTAAGTGTCGCCGACAGATCCGACCGGAATATCAAACTTAAAATCCTCATAGTGGTAATAGGGATCGGATTTGCGAAGATCGTATTCCACACCGCAGGCTCTCAACGTCGGGCCCGTCCATCCGTAGGAAATAGCCCGTTCTTTGGAAATGACGCAGATATCTTTGGTGCGGTCTAAAAATATGCGGTTGTTCGAGACCAGCTTTTGGACATCATTCACGCCGAGTTGGATTTCTTTAAGAACCGCCTTAACCTCTGCCGCGAATTCGGGATACACATCGCGCGACAAACCGCCGATGCGGGTATAGCTGGAAGTCAGGCGCGCTCCGCAGAGTTTTTCGAGGATGTTATAAACCTTCTCGCGGACATTGAAGGAATACCAAAAGTTGGTCAAGGCACCGATATCCACCAAGTTGGCTCCGGCGCAAACCAAATGGTCGATAATGCGGTTGAGTTCATTGGTGATGACACGGATGTAAATAGCTCTTTCGGGCACCTCCACCCTCAGCATCCGCTCCACCGCCTTGCAAAAACCCACGTTGTTCATAATGGCCGAAACATAATTCAGGCGGTCGGTGTAGGGGATACATTGTTGAAAGGTATGGGCTTCGCAATCTTTCTCAAAACCACGGTGCAAATAACCGATTTCAGTAACCGCCGCCGCGATAGTTTCGCCGTCCAGTGCCAAAAACGCCCGCAAAGTGCCATGGCTCGCCGGATGGCTGGGACCCAGATTGACGAGCACTAAATCTTTCTTTTCCTGGTGTTTAAGCGAATCCAGTCCCTGGGAAGAACGCACCGGCAGCAGTGTTTTGGTGTCGAAATTGTTGATCATTCCCAACCCTTCTCTTTCAAGCGCACGATCATTTCGTCCATCAGCGATTCATTGGCCGACAAAGCCTGACGTCGGGTAATGGGATAGTCTTTGCGCAGAGGGTGGCCCACAAACTCATGGTGGTTCAAGATGCGTTTTAAATTGGGATGGCCTTCAAAACGAATCCCGATTTGATCAAAGGCTTCCCGTTCCAGCCAATTGGCATTAGCGTAAAGATGAGAGATGGTAGGGATTTCAGGATTACTTTCGGACACCGTTACTTTTAATTGAGCACGATGACCGAGCGTCAGGGACTTTAAAAGATAAACCACCCCAAAGCGGTCCTCTTTCCAATCCGGATAAGCCGAGTAGTCGACAGAAACAATATCGATCAACATATTGAACTCGCATTCGGAGTCATCGCGCAGGAATTGAACCACGTCCGGAATGGCTTTAGCCTCCAATTGAATTTCCAATTGGCCAAAACGATCCGTCGAGCCTTTAATGGCTTGCGGAAACTTTTCTTTCAGTTTTTCAAACAAGATTGCCGATTCCATTCAATCCTCTGAATCAAAATACTTTCTTGGTGCCCGTGGTCATCGACCCTTCGCTGCGGTGCGAAGGGTTTGGTGGTTAATGCCTTTTTCAAAAATCAAAATGCGGTTCTTTGGCTTTGTATTGCGCTACCGGCGTTGTGTGGGGGTTTTCAATCTTATGCTGCAGCTTGATGATGGCTTCCAAAATGGCTTCCGGCCGGGGTGGGCAGCCCGAAATATAAACATCCACCGGAATAATCTGGTCAATGCCTTGCACTGTGCAGTAGTTGTTGTAGAAACCACCCGAGGAAGCGCACACGCCCATAGAAATAACCCACTTGGGATCAGGCATTTGTTCGTAGATCTGTTTCAGGATTGGGCCTTGCTTAAAGGTCACTGTGCCGGCCACCAAAAGTAGGTCCGCCTGCCGGGGAGAAAAGCGCACCAGTTCCGCGCCAAAGCGGGCGATATCGAACACGGAAGAAACTACGCTCATAAACTCAATGGCGCAACAGGCCGTGCCGAAAGGCATGGGCCAGAGTGAATTTTTTTGACCCCAGGCTAAAACCGCGTCTTTGCGGGTGGTGAGGATCGGAAGACTTTCTACTCCCATTCCAAGGCCCCCCTTTTGTAAAGATAAAGCCAGCCAAAAGCCAAAATGCCCAGAAAGCCCAGCATGGCCACGAAACCGCCCCAGGCCATTTTTTGGAATAAAACCGCCCAGGGAAAGAGGAACACAATCTCCACATCAAACACTAAAAAGCACATGGCAATCAGGTAGAACTTCACATCGAAATGATGCCGGGCGTCGCCCGAAACCGCCTCGGTTTGGATACCGCATTCATAGGTTGAAAGTTTGGATTGATTGCCATTTTTTGGGCCTAAAATGGCGGACAGAATCATCATGGCGGCTGGCACGGCCATGGCCAGCCCCAGGGCTAAGGCCAGCGGTAATAAGGTTTCGAGCAGCTCGAAATTCATGCCTAACCTCAAAGAAACTTTGGATGTTCTGACCCGCTCCCGGGTGGAAAAGGCTTTAGCTTGCGGAAGGCTGAGGAGCCGAATTGGGGGCGATTATAAGGACTTTGGGACGATATGGTCAATGTGAAATATTTCACAAACTATCCCCTTTTAACCCGTTTGAAACTGGGTTTTAACCCAAAACGACTACTTTAAGAGGTAGTGCTGTGAAAGATTTCACAAGCTATGGGGCTATGCGACTCGAAGATAAAAAGTCACTTAGAAGTATAATTTTAATCTGTGGATTACTGGTGGTGAGGGCATTCGATGAAACTTCAAAACTTAGGGGTCTTTTCGACTCTTTTAATCATGGTATCAGTTTTTATTTCCGCTTGCGGAAATAGTCCCACTAATTCTATCCAACCTACGGTTACTCCGGTTTCACCAAACATTACCAATACGCCTACCGTAACATTTACACCAACTAGTACCGCAACCCCTCAGTCAATTTCTATTGTTGTTCAGAATAATGCGGGGCTTAGTTTTGTAATGAGTATGGATAGCGCAACTACAATTGCAATGGGATCAGCCGGAGCTACATTTATTACATACACTCCAGGTGTTCATACCTTCTATATGGAATCGACTCCAAGCGGCTATGGAGGCATCAATATAGAATCTACTCCAGCTTATTCAACGACATCGAATCCATTAGTGCTAGGCAACAACTACATTATCAATGTTGTATGCGGCTCTCTTTCTCAAACATGTGCTGTTCCATTTACAATTGGTGCTATAAGTGGCACTTATTACTATTTATTTTGGAGTCCGCCTTAAATTGAAACAAAAATTTCCAACTCTTCTAGCAGATATATTTTTAAGTAAATTTAACAAAGGGATTAAAAAACTTTGGGAATATTTTTCTCCCGGCGTTTTGTTGATCTGGTTTTATCTTTCCATATCACTTATTTTAGCGGCAATGGCATTTTTCGTAAAATCTGTTTTTAATGAGTGCGGAAACTGGTCTTACTTAATTATTCTAATTCTGCTTTTAGCTTCTATTACGATAAGAAAATTTCTAAAAGAAAACTAATTAGGAAAACTCTCTGGCGGTTCGGAAATAGTTTCATACCGTTTACGTTCGCCATCGATATACCGCATAGCGGTAGAAAATCCATAAACCGGCGCGGCGGAAAGGGCCTTCAAGTCATTGGTTTTCCCGATTTTTTCCAGATACTCCATGACGCCGCCCAAGACCAGCATCAGGAAGAAAAGAGACGAATCACTCAAAGTGCGGATTAAGTATTGAAGAAAGAAAATTGCCGTCGCGGGATAAAAGTGGCCCTCTTCACCCAACGGCATCACCAGTTCCACCATGCGGGTTTCTTCCTCTTGGATCAGTTTAATGATGGCGGTGGTTTCTATTTTTTCAGGCAGGGTGTCCAACAGCATTTGGCCCTGACCCATGATGGTCGGGCGGAAAAGGCCTTTGGGCGTCACCGTATCTCCCATGGCAGCCTGCACATATTGCAGCAGCATGGGCGCCTGCTTGTTTTCGCCTAAAAGAAAAAGCGCTTTGACGAAGGTAAGGGAAAAGAGCTGAATGACGTCTCTTTCACGGCCAATGACGTCTTCTTCCGAGGTTTGATAATCCACAAAGGCCTGAAACCGGTTGGCAAAACAAACCCGCGCCACCCCGACTTCCGATTTGTTTTCCTCGGTCATTTAAATAACCGGTTAATACTTGGGCACGGAAGGATCGACCTGGTCGCTCCAGCCCGTAATACCTCCGGCCATGTTCACCAAATTGTCAAAGCCCTGCTGTTTCAAGAAGGCGATGGCTTTGGCGCTGCGGCCGCCCATTTTGCAATGAACCACGATTTCTTTGCCCTTGTACTTGTCCAGTTCGTGAAAGCGGTTGGGCAACTGGGATAAGGGAACCAGAATGGAGCCGGGAATGCGCGCCATGTCGTATTCATTTTGCTCGCGCACGTCGACCAAAACAAAATCCTGTTTTTCGTCCATCTTCACCTTGAGACCCAACGCATCAATTTCGTCTTTTTTCACAGCAGTCTCCTTGGTCTGGGTTTCTTCGACCTTCATGCCGCAGAACATTTCATAATCAATCAATTCTTTGACCGTTGGATGTTCGCCGCATAAAGGACAGTTGGGGTCTTTGCGCAGTTTCAAATTACGGAACTGCATGTCCAGAGAGTTATAAATAACAAGCTTGCCAATGGCCGGTGTGCCCACGCCGGTAATAAGCTTAATAGCTTCCGTTGCCTGCATCGCGCCAATCGTTCCCACCATGGCGCCCATGACTCCGCCTTCGGCGCAGGAAGGCACCTCTCCCGGAGGAGGCGGTTCGGGATACAGGCAACGGTAGCAAGGGCCTTCGGGAGTTTTGAAAACGGTCAATTGACCGTCAAAACGGAAAATAGAACCATAAATGTTCGGCTTGCCCTGTAAGGCCGCCGCGTCATTGGTAAGGTAGCGAGTCGGGAAATTATCCGTGCCGTCGATGATCATGTCGTAGTTCTTTAAAATATCCATAATATTGTCGCTCTTCAAAGCGACCGCGTAAGTATTTACCGTGACATCAGGATTTAAAGCTCTCAAGCGCTTAGCAGCCACTTCCACCTTGGGTTTGCCAACGTCTTCGGTCGTAAAGAGAATCTGGCGCTGAAGGTTGCTGGCGTCCACGGTGTCAAAGTCCACTAGGCCGATAGTCCCCACACCCGCCGCGGCCAAATAAAGGGAGATCGGACAGCCCAAACCGCCGGCCCCCACTACCAAAACCTTTGCGGCCAACAGTTTCTTTTGGCCTTCCACTCCGATTTCGGGCAGCAAAATGTGCCGGGTATAACGCTTGATCTGCTCTTGACTTAAATTCATACCGATTCTCCGTAAACGCGTTAAATAAGTTTAAAACTAGGAAGGTCATGATAAGAGGGCAAGTACGGCAAAACAATACCGAAACACATTAGCCGCAAATCAGCGCAAATATTCGCAATAATGATTTTCCTATTCATGCTTAAAAGATTAAATGGCGATGATTTGCGTAAATTTGCTGCTAATTCTTTTTTTCCAAGTAGTCTTTGAGCAACCGCAGGGTTTTCTGGCTTCTTTGACGATGAGTTTTTAAACCAAACCCCATCTGAAAATAAAGCCTGTTCCAAAAACCCACTACTTCCACTTTCATCCAGTAAAAGGAAACGTGGCAGTTGGCCCCATCGGGAACAATTTCAAAAGCCGCCCGACCTCGGAAAGGCTTACCGATGTATTCCATAAAGATACGGTAAGGCGGTTCCAACTGGGTAATTTGAAACTCAAAGGGGGACGAGGGAAATTTTTTAAGCTGAGCGGTGATTTTTTGACCCACCACCGCTTTGTCTGAACCTTCCCATTGAAGCAAAAGTCCCTGACGCCAAACCATGCGCTCTTTCCAGTTGGTCAGGGCTTCATAAACCCTTTCGGCTTTCGCCTGAATGACAATAGATTCGGTGGATTGGTAAAAAGCCAAGCTAAACCTTCACTTGCCGGTAGGCTTTAAGTTTATCGATGGCCAATTGCAGCGTTTCCTCTTTTTTCGCGAAACAAAAACGAATCATACCCGCAGATTTGTGATCCAGATAAAAAGTCGAGAGAGGAACGGTAGCTACACCCGCTTCTTTGGCCAAATGAATAGAGTAGTCATAGTCGCTGGCAAAACCCTTTTCTGGAATTTCAGCTATCAGGTAATAAGCACCACGGGATTTGAAAGTCTTGAAGCCGACTTCCTTCAAACCCTTTAAAAGAAAGTCCCGCTTCTTTTGATAATCTTCCGAAAGGTGTTGGTAAAAATCATCGGGCAGCCCCATGGCGAAGGCGATGGCTTCTTGCAAAGGCGCCGCAGCACCGACCGTTAAAAAATCGTGAACCTTGCGGATGGCCTCGGTAAAAAGAGGCGCAGCGATAATGTAACCCACTCGCCAACCTGTTACGGAAAAGGTTTTCGACGAGCCGTTAATGGTGATGGTACGGTCTTTCATGCCAGGCAGATTGGCCATCGTTACATGGGTCTCGCCGTCGTAAAGAATATGCTCGTAAATTTCATCCGTCACCGCCAGCACGTTCCATTTTTGGCAAAGCAGGGCGATGAATTCCATTTCGGATTTTTTGAAAACTTTACCCGTTGGATTATTCGGCGTGTTGATGATGATGACTTTGGTTTTGTCGTTAAAAGCCGCGGCCAGTTCTTCTTCTTTAAAATGCCAATCCTCTTGATCGTTCGCGGGCGGGTACATTTTCACGTAATGGGGTATGGCGCCTGAGAGAATCGTGTCCGGGCCGTAATTTTCATAAAAAGGCTCAAAAATAACCGCTTCGTCGCCGGGGTTAATAACCGCCATCATGGTGGCCATCATGCCTTCGGTGGCGCCGCAACAAACCGTGATTTCGGTTTCCGGATTTAAATCCCGTCCCCGAAATCTTTTTTCCTTCGCCACAATGGCATCTCTTAAACTTTTGGCGCCCCAGGTAATAGCGTATTGATTGATGTTCTTCTGAATGGCTTCAATGGCGGCCTGTTTAATGCGTTCGTCCGCGGAAAAATTGGGGAACCCCTGGGCCAAATTGACCGCCTGGTAAGTCGCGGCGACGCGGGACATGCCCCGGATAATCGACTCGGAGAAACTATTGGCCTTGTGGGAAATAAGGTTCTTCATCGGCAAAATCCTTTCATTTGAAACAGCGAGAGCGGCCCTTGACGAGCCCCTAGGATACTGCTAATTTATTTTTCAATGGAATCGATTTCGAGCCCGACAAAAGAAAAACTCTCCTCTTCCCTCACTCCTCAACAGACCCGCGAATTAGTCTGCGAACTCTGCCGCAATTTTTACAACTTAGGCTGGGCTTCCGGCACCGGCGGCGGCATCTCGATTAAAGAAAACGGCAAGATTTATATGGCCCCCAGCGGGGTTCAAAAAGAACGCCTCAAACCCGAAAATATCTTTGTATTGGACGCTCAAGGAGAAACCCTTGAAGAGCCAGGACAGGGTTTAAAACTTTCCCAATGTTCCCCCCTTTTCATGCATGCCTATCAAATCCGCAACGCCGGCGCGGTGCTTCACAGCCATTCACTCAACGCCATGATGGCCACTACCCAGTACGACACACACTTCCGTATCCGTAATATGGAAATGCAAAAGGGTGTGGAAGGCTTCGGGGCCTTTGACACTTTGGAAGTTCCGATTATTGAAAACACCGCTTATGAATGTGACCTGGCCGATTCCCTGGCCGAAGCCATCCGCAACAACCCCAAATCCCACGCGGTTTTAGTCCGCCGTCACGGGGTTTATGTCTGGGGCAAAGACTGGAAACAAGCGAAAACCCATGCTGAATGTTATGACTATCTGTTTGAAGCGGCCGTACGAATGAAACAAATGGGAATTGATCCCACAGCTTAATTAACCCGTTTTGGGCTGATTTCCCTGACAGCTTAAAACTTTATTTCATCATCAATAATTTTAGGAGGTTTTTAATGAAAGCAATCTGGTTAGACAACGGCAACAACATTACGGCCCAGGAATTGAACGCCCAAGGCGTCACTTACGAGCAATTTGAGACCGACGAGGCCAAGTACCGCGGACCCCTGGAACAATTAATGAAAGAGCGCGGCTATGTCACCATGGACCAGGTCCGCATGTGGCCCGAAATGGACAACTTTGAAGCCCTCTGTAAAAAGTTCGTGGAAGAACATTTGCACACCGACGATGAGGTCCGTTTCTTATTAAGTGGTTCCGGCGTGTTTGAAATCCGCAGTCTGGATGACCGCTGGATGAAAGTGATCGTGGAACCCAGCGATTTTATTCTGGTTCCGGCCAACCGTTTTCACCGCTTTTATCTGACCGACGAGAAAAAAATTCAATGCGTCCGTTTGTTCAAGGATCAATCTGGTTGGACTCCTATTTACCGCAAGGACGCGGAAACGGTTGCCGCTCAATAGCCGAATTACAAAAAACACTTCGGGAATGGATAATACCCATTCCCGTTTTTTCAGCTCTCAAGTTTTATTCTGATCGCCACTGGACACCTACATGACTGAATACGTCATCACCCCTGACAAAAAAGAAATTCCCTCCAGCTATTTATTATCCGAAGAACTGCATCGCAGGGCCCTCACGGTCGAAATGGAAGTCCACGGAACCAATACTAAATGGGAAAATATTTATTTTTTTGATCCCGCGAACCCTGGCACCCAATGCTTTTTGGAGCGAAACCTTCACTCGCTGGTTTACAAGATCTCTCTAGCGGCTGAATCAACTCACGAATCCGAAGAACTACAAACCACTTTAGTGGAAATTATCCTTCATGAAGTTGGAGGAAAAGTCTTTAATCCCGCTTCTAAAGAAAGTTATGACCTTGCTGAATTTAGAAAACAATCCGGAAAAACCGGCTCGGTTACCGAATTCAACAACGTATCCTATTCTTCACTGATCCCCGCCCGATCCTTGCCGCCGCTCAAAGAAATCCTTTGGATTGGTTTTTCATGGGCCTTTGTTCTGTTAGGTTTTTACTTTTACCGCCATGTCCCCCAACCCCGCAAAATTCTCATGCTGGTGGCCTGCGGCTTAGCCCTGATGAGCGCCGTTGGGATTACCTTTTCCAGTCTCCAATCCAATGAACGCGGTTGAAAAAACCCGCAAACTGAAGGAAAAGGCGCATAGCCTTGGATTTGAGCTGTCCGGTGCCACCCCCGCCGTTCCGGCGCCTCATTACCCCGATTTTCTCAAATGGCTTTCTAAGGGTTACGCGGGCGAAATGGGTTATTTGGAGCGGCGAAAAGAAGAACGGGGCGACCCTCACAAAATTCTTTCGGGAGCCAAATCCCTCTTCTGCGTGGGTCTGAGCTACAACCCTTCTCCCGAACACTATCCCCTTTTAGAAAAAAATCCGATTTCCTGCTACGCCTGGGGCCAGAATTACCACGAAGTTTTACTCGAAAAGCTTCAAATCCTGTCGGATTATTTGCGATTGGAATTGGAGCCAGGCGCCCAGGTGAAGTCATACGTCGATACGGGCCCTATATTGGAAAAGGATTATGCCGCTACCGCCGGATTAGGCTGGATCGGCAAAAATACCCTATTGCTCAATAAAAAATTCGGATCTTTTCTTTTCTTAGGTGAGATTATCACCGACACCGAACTGGCTTACGACGAACCGGCGGATAACCTATGCAAAACCTGCACCGCCTGTATGGATGCCTGTCCCGTCGGGGCGTTAGAGGAAGCGGGAGTTCTAAATGCCACCAAGTGCATCAGCTATCTCACTCTGGAACATCGATCGGACCTGCCTGAAAACACCAATTTACACGGCTACTTGGCCGGCTGCGATTTGTGTCAAACAGCCTGTCCTTACAATGTTCATGCGCCTCAGGGTCTGGAAACCGCTTTTCAACCCCGTCCTGAAATTCTTCATTTGTCGCGAGACTCTTCGGCCATGTCCCAGACAGAGTTTAAGCAATTCACACAAAATAGTGCTTTAGAACGAATCAAATATCCAATGTGGGTTCGTAATTTAAAATCGTCTTAAACTTATTGAGGAAGTGGAATTTTAGGAGCTGATTCAATTTGAGTTCCGGTTTTGAGGAAATTTTCCAGACGGCTTTTGAGATGGTTCAAATCCACACCCATATATTCGCCGGGCAATTGGCTCCATTTCTCGCATGCCTTTTCAAAAAGACCTTGGGCGCCTACTTTATTCCCCTTACGGAAGTGTTCTAAAGAAATCGCCGCCTGAATCAAGCCCTGATAATGAAGCCGGTCCAACCCCTCGGCTGGATGCCAGATATCTTCCAGCATTTCATGGCACTCAAAGTAATGTTGATCGTTGAAAAGTTTAATTCCCTCTAAATATTCATGAAGGTACTTCGCGTTCGCGTCTTCTTCCCAATTTTTAACCGATACTTCCTCGATTAAAGTCTGGTCTGCCTCGGGAAATTGATAGTTTTTAAGGTCCAGCGGTTTGACCCAGGCAAAAGTTGAACATTCAATAGCTTTAGGCTCGCCGCTTTTAAGACCGCAAAGGAAAATGTTGAGCCTGACCGACCGGGTGGGATAGTGGTAAGTAATGATTTTGTAGAATTTGCGGATGTAAACTTCGATATCCAACTCTTCTTTTAATTCACGAACGACACATTGTTCCAGAGTCTCGCCGATCTCTTTTTTGCCGCCGGGCACTTCCCAGTAGCCGCCAAAAGAATCTTCCGGACGGCGCTGACTAATGAGGTACATGCCGTTCTCGTAAACCAGGGCGGCGCCAACTTCGAGGTGTGCTTGGTTCATGAAGTCCTTCTAGTTTTGTTTTTTTCGCGGGGCTTTTTAACTTTAGTTTTGCGCTGAAATGTCATCTTGGCTTTTTTCGCCGGGCGGGAAAGTTTTTCTCCCGCGGCAAATCGAATTTTTCTTTCTTTTGAAAGTGTTTTCACCTGATATTCACGCCGTAAAGCGGTGGAATAGTCTCCCTGGGGTTCCTGAAAAATTAACTTAACCGGCCCATGGGCGGCTGTGTACTTGCTCCCCTTACCCGAGTTATGGGTTTCTAACCGTTTTTCCACATTCTTGGCGATGCCGGTGTAATAAGTACCGTCCGCGCATTCCGCGATATAAAGAGACCATTCCGCTGTTTTACGCTTCAAAGCAGCCTCGCTATCAGCTCACAAACTCAATCTCGCCGATGGGCGGAATCAGTTTGGCTTTCTCACCTTCGTTGAGGAACTGGCGAATGGCGTTTTTGCCTTCCTCTCCCATTTCAATGGTGCGTTCGTTAACCCACATACCCACAAACTTATCTGCGATATCACGGGAAAGGCCGCGGCCAAAGGCCAGGGCGTAATCCAAAGCCGCCTCCCGGTTATCCAGTGAATATTGAATGGATTCTTTAAGCTGTTTAGAAACTTTCTTTTTAATGTCTTCGGGCAGATCGCGGCGGATCGCGTTAACGCCCATGGGCAATACCATACCGGTTTTCTTAAACCACCATTCACCCATATCGACAATCTTATAGAACCCTTTTTCCTGATAGGTCAATTGGCCTTCATGAATAATCAGCCCCGCGTCCACCGTTCCCTTTTTCACTTCATCCATAATCTCGTCAAAATTCACTAATACTTCCTGAAAATCGGGGAAACAAAGTTTAAGAGACAAATAAGCGCTCGTCATTTTGCCGGGGATAGCAATTTTCTTACCCTTTAAGCTTTCCAGAGTGATGGACTGATTCGCGATAATCATGGGGCCATAATTCTTGCCAATACTGCCCCCGTGGGTCAAAACCGCGTATTTGTCTTTCACATAGGCGTAAGCGTGGGCCGAAATAGCCGTGACTTCCATGCGGCCTTCTTTAGCCCATTCATTGAGGGTTTGGATGTCTTTCAAAACGTGTTCGTATTCGATGCCTTCGGTGTCAATTTTGTTTTTGGCCAGGCCGTAGAACATAAAGGCGTCATCGGCGTCGGGGCTGTGGGCTAAACGGATTTTCATGGGATTCCTTTGGTAGAAAATTTTCGGGGACAGTTTACTGGTTTAATTCCAAAAAATCATTAGCCGCAGATGTACGCAAATAAACGCCAATTTTTCGTAAATCTTCAAAACCCAAAATAAAAAATATATCGATTCTTAAGATTTAATTTCGAACTTACGAAAATTAGCGCTGATTTGCGGCTAAGGTTTAGCCTAAGTGTTCCAAGACCGCATCTATCACTTTATCCGTATCGGTCAAATCTCGGAATACGTAATCAGGATTCTCGGCTTTTAATACATCTAATGAATAATGACTGGTGGCTACCGCTAAAACTCTCACGTTTAAATGACGACCACAATGAATATCGTTAGGAGTATCTCCAATAATGACAATTTCTTTGTTGGAAAAACGATGTCCTGCGTATTTAGCGGCCGCGTCCAATCCCCGCTGGGGCAAATCCGACCTTTGACGAGTGCCGTCCCCAAAAGCGCCAAAGGGGAAATACTGATTTAAGTTATGGGGCTGAAGCTTTAAGCGAGCCCCCTCCTCAAAATTACCTGTCAAAAGACCCATTAAAACTTCAGGATGTTCATGCAGTCTTTGGATAACCGCTTCCACGCCGGGCTTTAAAATAATGTAATCCGGTCTTTCGGTAACTTTATCGCGGAGAGCTTGAAGATAATCTTTTTGAAGTTTGGGCATGAGTGAAGTTACTTTTTCTTCCGAAATGCCGTTCAGCATGAGGATATCGTAAAAAATCTGGGGGTCCGTCTTTCCGCCCTGGCGGTATTGGGATGTATCAATGATTCGGGGATCGCCCATTTCGACAAAAACCTGCTCCATGACTTCTTTCATGGGGTCAGGCCAAATGGTGCGGGAAGTTCCTAAAATCGTGCCGTCAATGTCGAATAAAACTAGCCTGGAAGGTTTCATTAGGACTAAATAACCCGTTCGTACTCGTTCAAATCCTTCTTCCAAACCACAATACCGCAAAAACGGTCGCCTTCGGGACACTTGGGCAAAGTGCCTGCCAAGGCGCGAAGGCTGCAGGGGGGGAGAAGCCATTTGCCGATGCGGGGATGGGTTTCGCGGATCTGCTGGGCTTCATCCACCGAGGCTTTCCAGATTTCTTCCTGGGCGTTATAGCAAAGCCGCATGGCATGCTTGTGATGTAAATTCAAAAGATCCGATGACTCTGTAAACCGCACTGATACCGCGTTCGGCAGCAAATAAGAAGCGTATTCATCGGATACAACCAGCTTGCGGAGCTTGCCGATTTGATCCCAAGTTTTATTCATGATCTCGCCGAATTCCTTCACTAAAGCCGGATCTTGCTCAATCAACACGGGTAAAAGGTAATCGGGCTCATCCAGGGTCAAAGCCTGTAACGTCGGCCGGGAAGCGGGAGTCATACGGTGGCGCTGATCCTGGGAATCGCCCGCGTGGGAAAGCTTTTTACGGAATGTATAATGGCTGTGAAAAAGGGTTCGGGTTAGTTTGCTGTGAGTTGAGACATTCAGCGTTTCGCCTAAATACCTGTTTTTGGAAGGATCCAACGCCAGGGCAATAGCGGCATCGTCGGAAAGAGCCGACGCCGGCAGGCCAAATACTTCCCGCACAGCGCAGGCCAGGATCCGCTCTCCCTCTTTGGAATAATCCACCAGCTTGGACATGCGCCCGTCCAGTGAAGCGTCAAACTCTTCCCGGAAGGCTTTGTGGGACTTTGTGGTTGTTTTAAAACTTTCGGCCATTTGGGCTTCAACCGTATCCTCAAAATTAATCGGTTCTTCCAAAATGGACTTATATTCAGGCGCCAGTTTCAGCACCTCATCCACCATCTTGCCGATTACGATTCTCTGCTCCAAAGGCGCGTCAAAGGTTTGGCAAAGTCGCCAGTAGCGTAAAAGGGTCAGTCCTGAAATCGTGTGATAAAGATAGGCGAAGGTCGCTACCGGCAGAACATATCGGGCCACTTCCTGGGATTTTTTTTGGATAGCCGTCTGGGCTTTTTTGTTAGTCTCATCGATACCTTTAAAGCGTTTAAAGTATTCTTTCGCTACCAAACCCTTTAGTTTTTCCGTTAAGGACAAATAAGATTGGGTTTGAAAAGCCACCGTATCCTGATAAACCTTCACTGCCTCTCCCATTAAGGGCGGCATAGCAATTTGGGAAGTATTCACCGTCACATAACGCTGGGAAACCTGTTCGGAATTATAAAAAGGGTGGCTGTGCAGGAAGCTCCACAAAAATTGACGGGAGACATTCTCTAACGCGAACTGAAAATGCGCGTGCTGAAGAGTGGTGTGGTGACCGGCTTTATAAATAGACTGAGCTAGATCGTCCCTTTTTTGATGTTTTTCTTTTTGCTTTTCCTCGTCCAGACCTTCGCCGAAAACCTGTTCGGCCGTCACGATACCTTTGCTGGAATAGCAGGTACGGGCCGTCGCCACCGCGTTGTCGAATGGTTTCACGAAAGCGTTTACCAAAGTAACTTTGGGCTCGGTGGATAAAAAAGAAGCGATAGTAGGTTCCATCAGTTTGGACATGAAAACTCTTTGTTTGAAAGGTAGGAATAGTTGAAAGAAGTAGTAAGAGGCATTCTAGCTAAAAAAAAATTAAGTTTGATATTAAAAAGAAAAGCGGGCCTCCCTCAAGGGAAGCCCGCTTATATCAGCGGATACTAGCGGCTGTCGGCGGTGGCTGTCGGTGTGGCGGCGGCATTCGCGTCGACTGTAGGGGTAGCGGAAACTGAAGCGGACTTCTTTTTCTTGTGGTGTTTAACCGTCGGCGTAACAGAAGCGGTAGCCGAAACGGCAGCAGACATTGTGGGTTGCGGTGTCGCGGAAGTTTTAGCTGTCGGCGTCACGTCCATTTTTTCTTTGTAGGTTTCCTTAATCTTCGCTTTAGGGTGGGCGGCGCTGTTGACGGTGAAAGAAAGAGAAATTCCTTCATCATCCAGTTTAAAGTTATAGCCTTTGCCCCAATCCAGAATTACATCGTCCTGGAAAACCAAATCCATACGGTATTTGGCCGAACCGGTCAAAAAGTCTTCAATTTGCTGGAAGGAGGTGACATAAGATTCTTTTTTCTCTATGTTCCGTTGTTGTTCTTTGGGCAGCCAAATCTCAACCGTTAAGAACTGGCTTCCGTCTTCAGGGTTAAACACATAAAGTTCGATGCCCTTATGCGTGCCATAAGTGTAATAAGTCCAATCGGTTACGATCCCTCGTAAGAAATGCCCGTGGTTATCCGCGATCAAAATCGTGGAAGAGGGCAAATCATCATGGCTTGAAAGATAGGCGCCGATGGTTTGAAAAGCTTCCTTGTAACGGTCGGTGTTCAAATGGAATGGCGATGTAGAAAAGTTGGCCAAGTTTGTTTCGGTCAAGTCTGAAACCGAAGGTCCGGCTTGAACGCTCACCGCCCCTAAAAATGCGGCCGCGAACAATAAACCTAAAACCGTTAAACGATTCAAAATCCTCTTCATAATGTCCCCTACCTCCAAATATTTAAATCAAAAGACAGCTCATTTTACTCAAAAAGCTAAAAACCAAAAGATAAAGATTCTTTTATCGCGAGAGGGAAATGGACTCCCCCACTGTTTCTTTAAAACGGCAAAAAAGCACAAGGGGGGAGAGTAAACGAATTGTTCAAAACTCAGTCTTCCATCCGATATTGTTCAAGATGACATTGAAAAGTTTCTTTACCCACTCCCACATATAACTCACCCTCATTGTGGGTTAATTCCCAATGGTTATCCCGGTTAAGGGTTACTCCCAAAGCGTTGAGGAATCTTTGATCCAGAGAGAACAAACCAATATCCTCCAGCCGGAAAACCTTTTCCTCACGGAATTCCTTTGCCAGAAGTTGAACATTTTTGTGGGTGTAAATCCTGACCTTTTTGGCCGACTTGGAAGCCTTATGCATGCGCTTGGGCGCGGGATTGCCAATATCGATCCAAAGATCCACCCCTCCGGTTAAACCCATAACCCGAATAGCCGGTTCGTCCGGCGCGCTGATACCGGCTGAAAATTCCAGCCCTTCCTGATAATTGAGGGCATAAGCCAGAATCCGGGTGGTGAAGAAGGGAACTGATTCAGAGGGATGCATAGCGGCGCGGAATTCCAGGATTTGATAAAGGTTACGGTCCACGTCTGAAAGGTCGATCCGGAATCGGTAAAGGGTCGCGGTTTGCGCCAAAACGTTATCTCCAGGCTCGACTTAATTTACGAATTTGAAATAAACCAAGACTGTTTTTTCATTAAGCATATTATTTGGATTTTTCATTATCTTTGCGGATTTTCTCAGATAAAAGAAAACGGCTGAAACGGTCCATACTTTCACTATCCAGAGCCAAAATCTGGACTCCAGCCGAATAAAAATCCTTACCCCCCTGAGAAAAGGGCTTAACCCATCTGATCTCGGCCAGCATGGTTACAGGAGCAATGTATTTGGGAGGCTGAATGGAGATTTCAACCCAATCCCCGATGACGAATTTTTGCTCGCCCGTAACCGAAAGGCCGCCCGCCGAAATATCTTTCATAACCGCGTGATAGGAATGGAATTTTTTAGCCAAATGAGGAAGTTGAACGATGGATGTTTCGCTGTAACGGGGAAAATCAAGAGCGTTATCTTTTTCATCCGATTCAAGAATTCGATAGGTCACAATGGCGGTTGCCGCGACCCGATCTTGCTGCCGTTGTTCCATCCGGCCTTTTTCAACAACCATTTTGAAATCCTTCCTGACGATCTAACTCAGCCGAAATGAAGTTTATCAAGTAATTCACATAGAATCCAAAAAACCTTGAAGAAAAATATCAAAAGAACCTGGATAACCGAAAACCGCTCGAATAAACTTTGAAATCCATGAACCCCGAAGAAATACTTCAACCATCCAAGGCGGCTAACGCGGGCCTCCCTCCTTTAAAAGGGTGGCACAAAACATTTTCAGCTCTGCGCAATCCCAATTACCGCTATTTCTATTGGGGACAAACCGTTTCTCTTACAGGCACCTGGACCAGAACAGCCGCGTTGGGCTGGGTTGCCTTTCAGTTCACCCATTCGGAATTTTTGTTGGGTATTGTCTTCATGCTCAATTCCCTTCCCATTTTCCTATTCGCCGTTTACGCCGGTTCTCTCGCCGACCGTATTCCCAAAATAAGAATTTTCACTTTTACCAGCTGGTTTTCACTGCTGTCCTCACTGACTTTGGCGGTCATGTTATTCCGCGGCCCTGTTCATATCGCTTATCTGATGATCTTTTCCACCCTTTGGGGAACCGCTACTGCCTTTGAAATGCCGTCCCGTCAAACGCTGATGGTGGAACTAGTCGGCAAGAAAGATTTGGTAAACGCCATCGCGTTGAACAGTGCCATGGTCAATTCTACCCGTGTCATCGGTCCCACCGTGGGAGGTCTTTTACTGGCTTCTTTTGGAGCCGCCTGGTGTTTTCTTTTAGATGGCATGAGCTACTTGGCTGTTCTTTACGCCATACATAGAATCCAGCTTCCTGCGTCCCATTACGCGCCTAAAAAAATAAAAGCCGACTGGAAATATATTTTTGAAGGATTTAAGTATTTAAAAACAAACACCACTATAGCCAAAGCTGTGGCCCTTCTATCAATCATGGGACTAGGCGGGTGGGCTTATCAATCCCAACTATCCGCCTTCGTAGTAACCCAATTGAAAATAGATGCCCAAGGCTATGGCTGGCTTTTGGCCCTGAACGGTTTAGGGGCCTGTACCGCCGCCTTATTCGTCGCCGCTCAAGGCGCTCAAATTGTCCAAAGTAAAACTCTTTATACCGGCGCAATTATTTATGGGATTTTTATCATTCTTTTCGGTTTCATGCGCCAGCCGGTTGGGGCGGCATTCCTTCTGTTTTTCGCGGGCTTCGGCATCATTTTATTTTTTTCCATCGGAAACAGTATCATCCAGACCAAGTCTCCCGATCACTTGCGGGGAAGATTGATGGGTATTTGGGCTCTTGTTTTTGGCGGCGGCATGCCGATCGGCAGTTTTTGGATGGGCCTCTTGGCTTCTCACACTTCTTCCGGGTTTTCTCTCCAAATGGGCGGCGTTTTTTGCCTTTTGGGGGCTTTAGCCGTTTATTGGTTTTTTAGACGATAGCTTCTGTTCCGAAGCCACAAGGCGCACTATCCAAGATCTCAAGGCGAGACCAAAGTTTTAGTTGTTCTAGTTCGATTGCCCGACTGGTCAAAGAAAAGCTTTCAATGCGCTGAATATGTTCCCTGAATGAAATTTCAAATCAACAAGAAAGTGGTACTTCTTGCGATTTCATTTTCAAATCTATTAAACTGCACCATGCTTTCTATCCCGCTCCAAAAATTGAAGCTCGATCTAAAAAAAACCGATCATTTACAAACCCTGGCCTTTGTTTTTTCGGCTTTCCTCGCTGGTTTGGTGGCAGTCGTCTACGCCGGTCTCTTTAAAGTCTTCGAGAGCTTTTATGATCAGCTATCGGCTGATCATCCCTTTTGGATATGGTTCTGGACCCCACTTTGCCTTTTGGCAGGCTGGGCGATGGTTTATTTTTTCGCCCCCGAAGCCTCCGGCAGCGGCATTCCCCAGGTTTTAGCCGCTCATGATTTGAATTACGCGAAAAATTCCGCCTGGATAGACGGCCTTTTATCGATCAAGGTGGTTATTGTCAAAGTAGTCAGTTCCCTTTTGGTTTGTCTGGGAGGCGCGGTGACCGGCCGAGAAGGTCCCACGATTCAAATCAGTGCAGGACTTTTTCATTTTGTGGGAAGAATCACCCGCAAGTTTCTGCCCAAAGTCGACCCCCAGGCTTGGATCGTCGCGGGCGCCGCAGCGGGTTTGGCCGCCGCCTTCAACACACCCCTGGGAGGGATTATTTTTGCCATTGAAGAGATGTCTATTTCATTCAAACGGTTTCGCACCGCTTTAATTATTTCCATCATCATCGCCGGTTTGGTTTCTCAGTGGATTCTGGGCAGTTACTTGTATTTAGGTTATCCAACTATTAGCGATGTTTCCTTTTCGGTTTTGCCATTGGCTCTTTTAATCGGCGTAATTACCGGTTTGGCCGGTTCTTTTTACGGCGTCTGCATCAAAAAACTGTTGGGTTGGCGTTCGCAGTTAAAAACAAAAACTCAATTGGCCTTACTCGCTTTAGTCTGCGGTTTAGCCCTGGCCATCATGGCCTTTCTCAATCCCGATGCTTCCGGATCCGGTTCAGCGGTTATGAACGCCTTGCTGTTTAAAGGTCAAAAAGCTACATGGGATTTACCCCTGCTTCGCATAGCCGGCTCTTTGGTTTTCTATGTGTCAGGCGCGGCAGGAGGCATTTTTGCCCCCGCTTTGGCGGCTGGTGCCTGTTTAAGTTCTTTCATGACTTCTTGGTTGAACCTTAGTTCCCCTGAACTTTTCGTTCTATTGGGAATGGCGGGGTTTCTAACCGGCGTCACCCGCACGCCTTTTACGGCTTTTGTGTTAATTTTAGAAATGACCGACCACCATAACGCTATCTTTGCCATCATGCTTTGCGCCATAACAGCCGAATTATCAGCCAGAGTTTTAGACAAAGAATCTTTTTATGAATGGTCTCGAATTCGTTTTATGCCGCCCGGTTCACTGCGGACACTCAAAAAACATCAATAAACCCATCGTCAGTCCGTTTGAATTATCTTAAATGTTGGGCTATCTTGTGCCTGTTAGCCCACCTCAAAGGATAAATCCATGAACGTTCTTCCCCTGATTCTTGGCGCGCTTTGCGTGATGGTTATCGCTTACCGTTTTTACGGCAATTTTTTGGCCTCCAAAGTGGTTGTACTGGATGACAACCGCAAAACACCCGCCCACTTGCACAAAGATGGAAACAATTACCACCCTACCAGCAAGTGGGTTCTCTTTGGCCACCACTTCGCGGCTATCGCGGGATCGGGCCCTTTAATTGGTCCGGTCCTCGCCGCTCAGTTCGGTTACGCTCCCGGTTTTCTCTGGCTGTTAGTCGGAGTTTGTCTGGCCGGAGCCGTGCAGGACTTTATGGTTTTGGCGGCTTCGGTCCGCCGTAAAGGAAAATCTCTGGCGGAAATTGCCCGGCATGAAATTAGTCCTTTGGCCGGAACTGTCGGTTCCATCGCCATATTCTTTATTGTTGTCATCGCATTGGCCGGATTGGGACTCGCCGTTGTTAACGCTTTAAAAGGCAGTTCTTGGGGAACTTTTTCGATCGCCATGACTATTCCGATCGCTTTCCTCGTGGGCTTCTGGATGTACCGCTGGAGAGTAGGCCGGGTGGTCGAAGCCAGTATTATTGGAGTAACCTTGGTATTAGCCGCGGTCATCGGAGGCGTTTGGATTCCCGCTTCGCCCATCGCCGGTTGGTTTACTCTTTCACCGAATCAGGTCACTGTTTCAATGGCTATTTACGGCTTCCTGGCCTCGGTCCTTCCGATATGGATGCTTTTAACTCCCCGCGATTATTTAAGTTCTTACATGAAAATCGGGACTATTGGCGCTTTAGTGATCGGCATCATTTGGGTTCATCCTGATTTAAAAATGCCGGCCTTCACCCAATATGTAAATGGCGGCGGTCCTATTGTGCCGGGCAAACTATTCCCTTTCGTCTTTATCACCATTGCTTGCGGAGCAATTTCCGGCTTTCACGCGTTAGTCGCTTCCGGTACCACGCCCAAAATGCTGGATAAAGAAACCGACGCCCGCGTCATCGGTTACGGCGCGATGTTGATGGAAGGATTGGTGGGCATCGTCGCCCTTTTGGCTTCCTGTTCTCTTTTTCCAGCCGACTATTTCGCCATCAATGTCCCTGTGGATAAATTCGCGGCGCTGGGTTTGACTCCCGTCAATCTGCAGGCGCTTTCACAAGCGGTCGGTGAAAACGTGGCGGGCCGCCCCGGCGGGGCTGTGTCGTTAGCGGTGGGCTTTGCCCAAATATTTTCAGGTATGCCCGGATTACAAAACCTCATGTCCTACTTTTATCATTTTATGATTCTCTTTGAGGCGCTTTTCATTTTGACAACGATTGACGCGGGCACACGGATCGGTCGTTTTTTGCTACAGGAGCTGTGCGGCCGCTTTTGGAAACCTTTTGAAAACCAGAATTGGGTGCCCGGCACCTTAATTTCGACCGGATTAGTCGTGTGTCTATGGGCTTATTTCATTTGGACAGGAAGCGTGAGTACCATTTGGCCCATGTTTGGCACAGCGAATCAGCTTTTAGCCGCGGTAGCCCTCGCGGTGGCTACCAGCGCGATTATTAATACGGGCAAAGCCAAATACGCCTGGGTGACTTTTATTCCCATGATTTTTGTGTCGGTCACAACCCTGACGGCCTGCTGGCTGAACATCACCAATAATTTCCTGCCTCTCGCGGCGGCGCACCCCGAAAAGGCTTTTCAGGCTTATCTTAATGTGGCAGTCACACTGGTTATCATGACCTGCGCGGCTATGATTTTGTGGGAATCGTTTAAGCGCTGGTATTTAATTTTGGTTTTGAAGAAACATCCCAAGAAAATTCACGATAAGAACCAAAAAGACCCCCAAATGCCCGAATACGGGTGCTGTTAGGCTCCGCCGATTTCTCTTTCAATACGCTGATCCGGCACAAACCATATCAACGCGACCAATACATATAAAGAATAACCAAGCGCGGGATTAACAAACGATAAGGGAATACCCGCCGCATAAAGCGCGATAGAAACATTTCCCTTTCCATCTTTTCCAATGGCATGCGCTAACGCGGAATCTTTCCCATGATGGGCAATAATGGCGTGTACCAGAATGGAAAAAGCGATGCCCGCGAAAAGCAAAATCACCCCATAAAGAGCTACCGGTACCGGGGTAAAACCGTTATCCCCCATCCAACGGGTAAAAAAGGGGATCAGCGAGAGCCAAAACAACAAATGCAAATTGGCCCAGAGAATTGAGCCGTTGACGGTTTTTACCGTATGGATTAAATGATGATGATTATTCCAATAGATGCCCACGAAAATAAAACTTAAAACATAACTAATAAAAGTAGGGATCATGGTTTTGAGGGCCGCCAGATCTGTTCCCACGGGGGCTTTCAAATCCAACACCATGATGGTGATGATAATCGCCAGTACTCCGTCACTAAACGCCTCTAACCGGCCCTTACCCACGATACCTCCTTAGGCTAAAAACCCGATCACAAAGAAAACCAACCCGATCCCGCCAAAACCCATACTGACAAACCAAAACATTTTTCGGCGGGTTAACGCCGCGATGGCTCCCATCGCGATGGCGACCTGAAACAAGGTCACGCTGTGCGCCAGAGCTTCATGATGCTTTAAATGGTCTTCGGAAGATTCGTCATCTTTTTTGGCTTCTTCGCTGATTTTATCTTGATCATCTTTATATTGCTCAATTTTCTGTTCATCCCGATCGCTGACCGGTTTTTTGAAACTCTTGAGCAATTCGATTTTTGTGTTGAGCACCGCCGACTTAATCCCTTTAGCCTGGTAATAACTCCATTGATCGGAAGATTTAATCCGGTCAATCATCGCTTCATTCGCGTGAAACCCCGCCATCAAAGAAGACACGGCCGCCAAAGCCGCCAAAAAAGCCGAACTGAGGGCCACGCCTAAAATCCATTTCTCTTTGCCTTCTTCAACCTCATGTTCAATATGCTCATGTAGATGCTCGGTGGGCACTTCGATTTCTTCCATAGTTTTCTCCAGAAAATAAATTTTAAACGTTCATTTTTTTATCAGCAACTGCCTTAACTGGCAAGCAAGAAATAAAAAAGGAGAACCTTTCGGCTCTCCTTTTAACATAAAGTTAATTTAAAAAAATTAGGCGGTGACTTCTTTATGGCCTGTGCGGGCCTCAGTATAGATTTCTTCGGGATGAAGCTTGATATCCCAAACTAATCCAAGCCAAGAAAATACCCTCAGCACATAATGAGACATATCAATTTCATACCAATAAATGCCTTGACGCTCAGAATACGGATAACGGTGATGATTGTTATGCCATCCTTCACCCATGGTGATGATAGAAAGAATGAGGCTGTTTTTGCTTTCTTCGCCCGTATCAAATCGCTTCCGTCCAATTAAATGGGCCAAAGAGTTAATACAAAATGTCCCGTGGTAAAGAATGGTTGTGCTGGTGAAAAAGCCCCAGCAAAGCATTTGAATACCATTGGTATGAAGACCGGGAGCGGCATGCTGCAAGAAAACGCCGAAGAAAAATATGGCGGACGCCAGGATAAAAGGCGCGATTCCATGATTCTTGTTAATCCAGCGCAATTCAGGATATTTGGTTAAATCCTTAACCGCTTCTTCATTGGTTGGCCCATATTTTTTGCATAAAATCCAACCCACATGGGACCACCAAAGCCCTCTTAGCTTAGCTGAGTGTATATCCTGTTCTTCGTCAGAAAATTTATGATGATGACGGTGATGCGCGGCCCACCAGAGCGGACCCTGTTGCGCGGAAGAAGCGCCCCAAAGGGCCAAAATGAACTGAAAAAAGCGGCTGGTTTTATAAGTCCGATGAGAAAAATAACGGTGATAGGAACCTGTAATAGCAAACATGCGGGCATAGTACATAAAGATGCACATCCCCACTGCGGCCCAGCTAATACCGGTAAAAATCGCTAAAACACCCACAATGTGAACCAACATAAAGGGAATAGCTCCAACCCAATCAATTTGCTCATCTTTGGCGAAGGTATGCTTCTTAGGGTTAACTCGAGTTTCCAATGAAGATTCTAAAATTTTAACTTCAACTTGTGACATAACTTGAAACACCTCTTCTATAAAATTTCGTAAGGAAAACCTTTTGGCAAACCCTTACTTAAGTTAATCATATTATACCCATAAGGGAAGGTGGTTAATACCTGAAATAACCCGCCTTTCTAATCAGGGAGTCGTAAAAAGGTTAATTTCATGAAAAAACGATAGAGTCAGTTTCAGTAAGCTCACCAGTTTGTTTCACCAAGACATCGATTTATCTTCGGGATAGATCGCACGATTCCTTCGGATTGAGTTTATAGTCTGTGTCAATATAAGACCCTCTCCCTAAGAGACGAAGTAACTAGTTTTGACCTGCTAAAATAACGTAAGAAATTGATTCAATCATTTTTCAGTCTTAGTTTTTGAAAAATTATTCTATAAAAACCAAAACCCTTTCTGTCACCCAAAATCATATTCGAAAAAATAACTTTAAATTTTCAATACAAATGCTTTAATCAAAAAAAACAAATAATACAGACTAAACAGTCAAGATCAGGCCTTTTAATTTTGCACCAACTCTCATCCTGTTCTATGATAAAGACATTAAATTTTTAAAGGCTCCCATGAACGAAATGCAAGCCGTTGCGCCCGAAGTAAAGAAAAATGTCCTTTTCATTCGGATCTTGCTGGCCCTCCTGCTTTTATGCTTCGCTTTTTTTTATTACCAAAGCCGTCCGGAAGACTTAATCAAAATTCTTATCTATTCAGGAATTCTTTTAGGAAGCTTTATTCCTTTTATTTTTTTATCTGAAGAAAAATGCGAAACCGTTCGTTTTCAGAATATTGTTTTTATGGTTGATCTCGGCTTCTTACTAAGTGGCCTTTTTCTTTTTAACCACTTTGCCACTACCTTTTTAATTACTATTTTTCTCACTTTGTTTATCTCGGCCTTGAGTCAATCCATTGGCCGAAGCATTTTGGTGTCATTTTTTGTCATAGGTATTTATGTTTATATGATCTATTACAAAAGCGACAACTTTAACTATCTCGATCCCTTTTTACTTTTATCTTGTGCCTTATTGATGGTAGTCGCTATTCATGCCGGATATTTGGCCTATCGCACCGTGCAAGAAGAAAAAGAAATTATCGACCTTGCTCGAAAAGCGAATATGTTAACCGAAAAGGTCCGTGAGGGAGATCAACTAGCTCTCAATTATGCCGCTACCTTAAAAAATATACTCGACAGCCTCCCCTTGGGAGCTATTGCGGTTTCCACCAACAACGCTATTATTTTCGCGAACGCCAAAGTCGGACGAATACTCGATATCCACCCGAAGAATTTGTCTAACCTTCACCTTCTGGCCAACAACTCCCCCTTGGGCGACTTGGCGCTAACTATGGGAAATTCCATTAAAAACCGGTTTGAATTAAAGAAAGAATACCTAATGATGAATTCTAATGGCCAGATGAAACGTTTTCGATTGGATAGCACTCCCGGCGTAGGCCCGGGCGGTTCCGTCTGGGGAACCCTGTTTCTACTCCAAGAGGCACAGACGATTTCCGAATCTGAAACGGATGAAAGCTAACTCGTTTTTTATCCGATGACCAAATTTATTGGAAAAAAACTACAACAAGCAACTTTTAATTTCAAAAATGATCTTTTCGGCTTGCCTACCAAAAATTGTTCAAATCAAAAAAATAGACACATCTTCATTAACGCGTGGTAAAATAAATTCAGTTAGGTTTCTCTTATTTTTGAAGGAGGTTAACCTTGGCAACTAAGAAAAAAGCTACGAAAAAGAAGGCCACCAAAAAGAAGAAATAAATAGTGGCAAAAGATGTTAATGCTTCAAAGCCTGAATGGATTTCATTCAGGCTTTTCTTTTTTAGAACGGAGTTTTACAGGAACAACAAATTTTAACCCCGAACAAATTTCATCCACCCCACAAACTTTAATATCGACCAAACCCTCTTTCAAAGTGATCTCACTAATATCTTTTTCGGTCAAGTTGCTTTGAATTCCAGAAGAAAGTTTTGGCTAAGAAATCCAAATCATCCCGTGGGGAGACAAAACTTTTTTCGAGCGAGAAATATCTTTGAGATATTTTTGTCGGCTATTAAAAAAATAATGAATAAAATCAAGGGGTGATTTTAATAGGGTAAAAAAACTGCGTTTTCAGGAAAAGGGACTAAAAGGCTGAAATAGTTTTTAGGGGCGTCTAAAGTGAATGCTTTAACCCCAGTTTTTTTATGAGACTTTGGGGAGAATAACCAGCCATGGTGTACCTCGCTCATTAGAACCACAAGCGAACCTAAAGAGAACCACCTGTCGCCAAAAATTACTTTCCAGTCATTTTATTCCATAAAATTCGAAGAGGGTCGTAGTACTTATCCACTACCCGTTCCTTCATGGGAATAATCGCGTTATCCGTAATGCGAATGCTTTCCGGGCAAACTTCCGTGCAGCATCGAGTAATATTGCAAAGACCGATACCATGCTGGTCTTTGAGTAATTCAGTGCGGTCCAATCCGTCTATCGGATGCATTTCCAAGCTGGCGATACGTGCAAAAAAACGCGGTCCCGCGAAGCTGGTCTTTTTATCGTGTTCACGCAAAACGTGGCAAGTATCTTGGCATAAGAAACATTCAATACATTTCCGAAATTCCTGAGCGCGATCCGCGTCTCGTTGTTCCCAATGCCAATCTGCCCCTTCCCTAGGTGTAAACGGCGGAATGCGTTTGTTGACTTCATAGTTCCAAGAAACATCCGTAGCCAGATCTTTCATGATAGGAAAAGTTTTCATGGGCATCACGGTGATCGTTTCGCCTTCGGCGAACTCGTTCAAACGGGTCATACACATCAGGCGGGGTTTGCCGTTCACCTCAGCCGAACAGGATCCGCACTTGCCAGCCTTGCAATTCCACCGGCAGGCTAAATCCGATGTCTGGGTCGCCTGCAGATTGTGAATAGCATCCAAAACCACCATGCCCTCGGCTACCTCAACGTCATAATCTTTTAATTGGCCGCCTTCGGAATTTCCCCGATAGACTCTCATGTGAATTTTTGACATTTTCACAACTCCTTGGACAAACTCGGTTCTTTTCCGCTTAATGTGCCGGGGCTTCGCCCCGTATTTGTTTCAAAACCTCTAATCTCAAGAAACCATCTTTTATCAGCTCAGCTTCCAATTCGGCCGGTACTTGAGGCAAATCTTCTTGAACCACTTCCATCTCTTCGCCTTTTTTACGGATAACCACCCGCTTTTTAGCAAAATCTTTTGAGTAACTGGTGTAATCCGTACGGGTATGTCCGCCACGGGATTCTTTACGTTCTTTCGCCCCTCGGGCTAAAGCCTCTCCCACGATCAACATGTTGCGCAAATCTAAAGCCACATGCCATCCAGGATTAAATAAACGGTTTCCTTCAGCGGAGACCTTTTTCAAGCGTTCTTTAAGAGAAGCCAAATCTTTCAAGCAGCCTTCCAAAAGCGATTCTTCACGATACATTCCAGCGCCCTTTTCCATGGCGGTTTGCAAATCAGCCAAAATGGCATAAGACACTTCGCCGCCTTGATTTTCAAAAGGCTTGTTCATTTCTTTATTTAATCCGTCCAAAACACTTTCATCGATCTTCGGAACGGAGCTGTTTTTGGCGTAAGCCGCCGCGTGTTCACCCGCTAATTTCCCAAAAACCACCAGATCGGACAACGAATTGCCGCCCAAACGGTTGGAACCATGCATGCCTGCAGAGCACTCGCCTGCCGCGAAAAGACCTTTGACAGTGGATTCTTGCGTTTGCGGATTCACCTTCACACCGCCCATCATGTAATGGCAGGTCGGCCCCACTTCCATCGGTACCTTGGTAATATCCACATCAGCCAATTGCTTGAATTGGTGATACATCGATGGGAGTTTCTTTTTAATGTCTTCCGCGCTGCGGCGGGAAGCAATATCCAAATAAACGCCGCCGTGTTCACTGCCCCGGCCAGCCTTAATCTCGGCCCACAAAGCTCGAGCCACCACGTCGCGACTCATCAGTTCGGGTGGTTTGCGTTCTTTGACCCCCTCTTCTTTTTGACCTTCCACTACCACTTTTTGGAACCAGGCATTGGCTTCTTCTTCGGTTTCAGCGTATTTGCCCTGATATTTGGGCGGAATGTATTTAAACATAAAACGCTCGCCCTTATTATTTTTGAGCACACCGCCCTCGCCCCGAACCCCTTCCGTAATCAAAAGACCCCGTACGGACGGCGGCCAAACCATACCAGTGGGATGAAATTGCACATATTCCATGTCCGCCAGTTCAGCGCCGGCCAAATAAGCTAACGCGAATCCATCACCCGTGCATTCCCAGGAATTAGAATTCACGGAGTAAAGCTTTCCAATGCCGCCCGTGGAAACAATAATTGACTTAGCTTTAAAAAGAACTGGCCGGCCTGTTTCACGGAAATAACCATAGGCCCCCGCGATGCGGTCACCATCCTTTAAGAGCGCGTAAATGGTGCATTCCATATGAACATCAATGCCAGAGTGAACGCCTTTATCCTGCAAAGTACGAATCAGTTCTAAACCCGTACGGTCGCCCACATGAGCTAACCGTTTGTAAGTGTGTCCGCCAAAATGACGGACATTGATATTTCCTTTGCCGTCAGTGGTCCGGTCAAATACCGCTCCCCATTTTTCCAACTCGCGCACGCGGTCAGGTGCCTGCTTGGCGTGAATTTCAGCCATTTCCCAGTGATTGCCAAAATTACCGCCAATGAGAGTATCGGAAAAATGCTGCCGCCAAGAATCGCGAGAATCAACCGTTGCCAAAGCAGCGGCAATGCCACCTTCCGCCATCACCGTGTGAGCTTTACCCAGAAGGGATTTACAAACCAATGCGGTTTTACAACCGGCGGCGGAAGCCTCAATCGCGGCTCGTAAGCCCGCTCCACCCGCTCCGATCACCAGCACATCATATTCAAAACTTTGGTAATTTTCGCTCACGTCATTCCCTCGGTTTTCGGATTAAAAAATTTTAATGTCTGTCCAGATGCCCATCGCCACTAATCGCACATATAAATCGGCGAACCCGACCGAAAAAAGACTGGCCCAGGCCCAGAAACCATGATTCTCATTAATCTTGGTCACTCGGCACCAAATTTTATAGCGCACATCATTTATAGGACAGGTCGAGAAACAATCCAATTTACCGCCCACCAAGTGACGCCAAGCGTGGCAGCTTCCAACGTAAAAAGTGAGAAGAATCGTATCCACTAATAAAACGAGCGTGCCAACGCCGAAGTAATAGTCTTTGGGCCCTTCTTTGGTAAAAGCCCATGCCAAATCAATCCAGTGGTTGATCACCAGCAAAATTGCCAGGTAAAGAAAATAGCGATGTAGGTTTTGAAGAATAAAAGGAAAAGAACTCTCTCCCTTATACTCACGGGATTCTTCTCCCACCGCGCAACCCGGCGGGTCTTGAAAGAAAGCCCGATAGTAAGCTTTGCGGAAATAGTAGCAAGTCGCTCTAAATCCGGCAGGCGCCCAGAGGATCAAAATGGCGGGAGACCACTTGAACCAAGAAGGGCTGAAATAAGGAGAAAAAGCCGGAGAAATATAAGAACCCCATTTATACCAGATTTCTCCATGAGACCCGGTTGGCGTTAAAGCCGCCCAAGTCATATAGACAATAAAAGTGATGAGCCCTGCGGCAATCGCCAAAGGCTCTCCCCACCAATTGTCCTGCCTTAAGGTAACACCCAGTCCTTTTTGTGTTCTTACGTCAATCGCCATGCTTCTCTCCCCAAAAATGAACTTGTTACCTTACCACTTGAGGTTCGAACTATGTCCAGGCTCCGCTTTGTCATTTGGATTGATATAAGTTTTGGAAAAATTGACCGCTGTTGCGCCTTCAGAAAAACCCGTAGCGATCAGATCCAATTTACCCGGATGGGTCACGATATCGCCCGCCGCGTAGATCCCCGGCACGTTCGTTTCCATCTTCTGGTTTACCGGAATCTTGTTCTTTTCCAGCGTCAAACCCCAATCTTTGAGGAAGGAAAGGCTGGCCTGGAAGCCGAAATTGAGGACTACCGCGTCCATCGGAAGCGATTCTTCCGCCATCGTATGATTCTCATAAATGACAGCTTCTTCAACCTTCCCGTTTCCTTTTACGGTTTTCAACTCATACCACAACTTTACATCTACTTTGGAAGCCTTCAGTTTATTGACTGATGATTCATGGGCCCGGAACTCATCCCGGCGGTGAATGAGTGTTACTTTGGAACAGATCGGCTCCAACATCAAAGCCCAGTCAATGGCCGAATCGCCTCCGCCAACCACCAGAACGCGCTTGCCTTTAAACGGTTCCAATGAGAGAACGCCGTAATACGCACCTTTTCCTTCATAGGGAACAATTTCAGCATTCGGATGTTTTTTCGGAGTGAACGACCCCATTCCTAGAGTGAGGACGATAGCTTTTGAATAATGCTTTCCGCCCTTATCGGTGGTTATTTCAAAAATATTATCCGCCGGACGCTTCACGAGGGTTGAAACTTTTTCACCCAAAACCAAAAGGGGTTTAAAACGCAGCAATTGCTCTTCAAGGTCTTTCACTAATTGCTTGCCCGACACTCGCGGAAAGCCCGCAACGTCAAAAATGTCCTTTTCGGGATACATAGCGGACACCTGACCGCCCAGTTGTTCCAGCGAATCGATAATTTTGAACTTCATTCCGCGAAGTCCCGCGTAAAATCCGGCAAACATGCCAGCTGGTCCACCTCCGACGATCGTCACATCAAAAATTTCCTCGGCCATAAAATCCTCCCATTTTAAAATCTTGGTATGAGTTTGAAAAAACGCGCCAATTTTATCTTTCTTTCAAGAAACCAATTGGGGCAAAAAAAAGAAAAACGAACACCAGTTCGTTTTTCTTCATGTTAAACACTTTAAAACAACTCCCTCTTTTAAAACAATCTATCCCTTATTACATCTTTACGACTAATGATTGCGGTTAGGCACATAGCTCATCAGTTCAGCGGGGCGGTCAATCGTAATACTGCCTTTGATACAAACTGTTTCACAAAGCTTACAACTCACACATTTTTTCTCATCAACAATGGCAATTTTAAAGAACTCGGGGTGATCCGAACGGGGCTGCATGGAAATACAATCAAAGGGACAAATATCCACGCAAAACTCGCAGGCCGTACAGGTTTCAGGATCGACTTTCGCTTTGGGAATGGCCAAAGGCTTGATTTTTTTAACCGTCTCGCCTTCGGAGTTAACAATCGCCTCAACAGGACAATGAATGCCGCAGACCCCGCAGTCAATACAAAGTGCCGGGTCAATGTTGAACATGGATTTTTTTTCGCCCGCAATCGCTTCGGTGGGACATTTGACTTCACAAAGAGTGCAGCCGATGCATGTGCTGAGAATGGTATGTGGCACAGCCAATCCTTTTTACGATGAGGGACAAGATTTTTAAACCGTCAACATCATCAAGACAACTAGCTTCGCTATTTTACTCACTCGCCCTTAAAAAAGAAAAGGCTCTTCTTAAAATATAAGAAGAGCCTTTACGTTCTACTTACAAACTTAAATATACTCTTCTATCAACTTTTTGCGTTGTTCATTGGTTAGACCCAATTTTTGGTTCTTAGCCAATCCTTTGCCTTGCAAAGCCGGATCCTCAGCGTCAATCGAAGGTTTAGGATTCGGGTTTTTGTAAATGAGTCCAATGGGAATCTTGGCTCCCCATTCTTTCGCCCGGCTCATCCCCGCGTTCCAATCGGAAGCGTCATGGCCAGCCTCTTCCAATTTATAAACACGTTCTTTAAACCAGCCGAAGGTGTTTTGCTTGTTAAAGGTCACGCAAGGGGAGAACACATCGATTAAAGCAAAACCAGGGTATTGGATAGCCTGGGTATAAAGACTCTTCAAGTGGTTAATGTCGCCCGAAAACCCGCGAGCCACAAAACCGCAGCCAGCCGCCAAGGCCAAAGCCATGGGATTGAGCTGCCCTTCTGGATTTCCGAACGGAGTAGACTTAGTTTTCATACCCGGCTCGGAAGTCGGAGAAGTTTGACCAGTCGTCAAACCATAAATTTCATTATCCATCACGATGTAAGTCATGTTCACATTGCGGCGCATTGAGTGGATGAAATGGCCTTGGCCGATTCCATAACCGTCTCCGTCTCCGCCGCAGGCGATAACCGTCATTTCGTGATTGGCCATCTTGGCACCAGTCGCAACAGGCAAAGAACGGCCATGCAACGAATGCATACCGTAGGACTTAAAGAAACCCGGCAAATTGGAGGAGCATCCAATACCGGATACGATCATCAATTCCTCATTTGGAATTCCCAATTCGGCGACCGCACGCTGAAGAACTGTCAAAACTCCAAAATCTCCGCATCCCGGACACCAATCCGGCGGAATCTCCGGCTTATATTGTTTTGCTTCTCTCGGTGCTAGTGTGGCTGGCGACATACATCCTCCTAAAAGTGATCTCTGGTTTTAATTAACGATTAATGCACGGACCCCGTCGAAAGCACGCCTGGTCCCGGCGGATGCGGTGTGCGCCAGCCGGATTCCGTCGACAAGACTTCGATCAAATCTTTGCCTTGTAAAACTTCCTTAACGGACGCAACCACATGCTTCGGTTCGAAAGGTTCGCCGTCATATTTACGGATATTCGCGTGAGCAGTGATTCCTGTTTCAGCCCGCAAATGGCGGGCAAACTGACCCGCTTTGTTCATTTCAACTACGATAATTTTCTTTTTGTTCTTTAAGAGCGCGACAACTTCTTTTTCTTGGAAAGGAATCAAATACTTGATGGAAAGATGTCCCACCTTGATACCTTCTTTATTCAAACGCTCAACCGCTTCGCTCGTCACTCCCCAGGTAGAGCCGTAAGTCACCAGAACCGTGTCAGCGTTTGCGTCGCCTTCAATTTTTAGAGGGGCAAAATCTTTCGTCACGTTTTCCATTTTACGGGAACGTTTGTCGACCATCATTTTACGAATAACCGGATCGGTATAAACGTCCGAAATCGTGACACCATCTTCATCATGTTCATCGGTGGCGGACACATATAAGTGGTTAGGCGTCCCCGGAATAACCCGGGGAGAAATACCCGATGGGGTATTTTTATAACGATAGTAGCTTTCGCCTTTGCCGTTATCCTCAAATATCATTTCGCCGCGGTCAATTTTGAACGCGCGGTCAAGAAATGCCGGTTCTACTGTTCCATGACCTTCACTCATTAAAAGATCTGACAAAACCAAAACTGGGCATTGATACTTGTCGGCCAAGTTAAACGACTCTTCCATCGTGGTGTAGCAATCCGCGATAGAGAGAGGAGCGATAATAATGCGCGGGAAATCGCCTTGAGAGGCGCCAATCGCCTGATTCAAATCACCCTGCTCTTGCTTGGTCGGAAGACCCGTCGAAGGTCCTCCGCGCATAACGTTAATCATCACAACAGGAATTTCCATAATACCGGCCATGCCGATCGCTTCGGTCATCAAAGCAAATCCGCCGCCGGAAGTCGCACACATCGCGCGAACGCCCATTTGGCCCGCGCCGATAGTCATGTTAGCTACGCCGATTTCATCCTCTACCTGACGGACACAAATACCTAGGTCCCGACCATGAGAAGCCATCCAGTGAAGAATCCCCGTCGCCGGGCTCATCGGATAAGCGCAATACACGGTGCAACCCGCATTCGCCGCGCCCATCGCCAAAATGTTATTGCCGTGAACCATTGCCAATTTGGGCCCGCCCTTTTTCAAAACGGTAGCATGGGGTTTGTACTGCTTGTCAGCGAAATCAAACCCGGCTTTCGCCGCGGTAATGTTCGCTTCAACGACTTGAGGTTTCTTTTTGAAGGTATGTTCGAAAACGGAGGAAAGCGCCGAGAAATCCAAACCTATCAAACGGGTCAACGCGCCCAAAGCGACCGTATTTTGCATAATCGGAAGAGCGTCTTTACCGGCCAATTCAAAAACCGGAAGAGGACAAAGTTGAACACCTTCGGGAGCTTTGCCCGGCTTTACCTTATCGCCGTTGTAAACACAAATACCGCCGGCTTTTAATTCAGGCAAGTGGCGGTCCATAGAATCTTGATTCAAAGCAATCATGGCGCTTACCTGATCGCCGATGTTGGTGACTTTAGCGTCTGAAATACGAAGACGGATCCAAGAATGGCCGCCGCGAATAAGCGATTGATAACTGGTGTAATTATAAACATTCAAGCCGGAACGGGCGCAAGATTGGGATAGATTGTCTCCGGTAGAAGCTCCACCGTCGCCGGCCGCGCCGCCAATACCTACAATAATTTCGTTAGCCATTTAAAACACGCCTCCATCAATATTTTGTCGCATTAAATTTGGGTTTTATGTAAATCCAAGAAAAGCATAATACTAGTGGAGACGCTGAATTCGCAACCTTTTTGAAGGTTTTTAAGAGAGAAATTAGCTATCGAGCCGCCTCTGCACTAACAAGAAAAAAGTACTACGGATGGTATTCGAAAGCACCTCTAATACCCCCACTTTTAATAAAAAAGAATTTCAACGGATTAAACCTGTCTATGGCGAAAGCAGTGAACCAGATGATCATTCACCATGCCCACCGCCTGCATGTGGGCATAAATAACGGTAGGGCCCAAAAACTTAAACCCTCTTTTTTTCAAATCCTTGGCCCAGGCTTCTGCCTCAGAAACGACCACCGGATAATCCTTGATAGTTTTTAGTTTATGGCGGAGGGGGCGTCCCTTGACCCATTGCCACATATACTTGGAAAAGGTGCCGAATTCTTTCTGGATTTCCATAAAAAGCCTGGCATTTTGAATTGTGGCGGCGATTTTAGCCCTATTGCGTACAATTCCCCCGTCCCGAACCAGGCGAGACCTATCTCGGGAAGTGAACCGAGCTACTTTGCGGTAGTCAAAATTCTTAAAAGCCTTTTTAAAGTTTTTTCGTTTATGCAGAATGATTCTCCAGGAAAGTCCCGCCTGAAACGCCTCGAGCACCAAAAACTCAAAAATTTTCTGATCATTATGAACTGGTTTCCCCCATTCCTTATCATGATAGATCAGCATTAAGGAATCACTCTGGCCCGGCCAAGGACAGCGTTTAAGCGTTTTTTTAGTTTTGGGGATGGACTTCATAAATTTTTTCTTAACCCTTATTTCTTACCAGGTGACATTGACAGAAGCATCGCCATCCATTGCCACCTGGCCTTCAATCCCATAATCGGTGACAAATGCTTCCTGCATCTTTAACGACGTTACAGTCGTTTTCAAAACAATGTGCTTTCCTATTGGTCTATTCAACATTTGATTGAGTTGAAGTTTCAACGTATCAAGTTTTTTACCTACGGGAATAACCGCGTCTTTACGCAACTGATCTCTCATTCCGTCGCCGTCTAGAAAATCCACCATTTGCACTAAAAAGTCGCTCGATTTAATGTCAAAATCCATGTCAGGAAAATCAATCACTTGAGTTTTTTCGTGATAGGTAGGCGTACCTAGCAAATAAACTGTTAAATGCGCTGGCTTATCTGAAAGATTTAAAATAGGCGAATAGTCTATCCCGGCTTCCACTACAATTTTTCCTCCTGATCCGTAAATACGAACATTGGTCAGTTCGATATCGTGGTCTTCGCTCCCTGGCAAAGCCTTATTGATAATTCCTGTCTTGGGATCGGTCAGTAATTTATTCACTTCATCAAACTTAATTTTCAAATTGGTTACAATATGAAATCCTTCGGTTCCCGGTTTTAAATCTTTTAAGGGCGGCATTTCAACCTTAACAAGTCTGGGTTTACCTCCAAAAATAACATTCGGCTGAGCGTAAAGCTCAAATTCCGTTTCCATGCGGGGATTAGTCGGATCGGGAATAATGCGATAAGACCCAACACCAAAACTGTCCGGCAAAACCTGAAGCCAAACATTCTTGGACATCTCAACCGGCTCTTGGATTTGATCCCAAATCTCCTTGATCTTCGCTTTAATGTCTGTGGTTTTTTTTAAACTTTCGTTGTATTGATCCGTGCCCTTGCGTAAAAGCTTTTCACTTTTCCGAGAGTCCTTCTCGGGGGTTTGAGTATTAGTCGGCGCCTGATTTTTTCCTTTTTCAATGGCCGTTTCTTCAAAATCAGGCGCTTCCAAGTGCCAGTCTTTATTCCATTGAATGGCGGAAGTGACTTTGGAATGCACTTCCTTTTCAACTTCTTGGTCCGCCGATTCATCGTCAGAATCTTGCGATGATTTCTTATTTTTATAATGAACATGCATGCGAGCGGTAAGCTTGTTATTCTCAAATTTCCAATCCAACGGTTCCCATTTGACTTCCGTTCCAAGTTTTTTAGTAAGGGATTGTTCTTCTTTTTTCAAATCCTCTTTTACAAAATCAGAGATGTATTCTTCCATTTCCTTAACGCTGGGAAGAGAAACCACCAGGGGAATACGCAGCCGGGCAGGCGGAGGCGGTGCCAGAGTGTGAACCGGCGAGGGACGGACCGGCACTAAGAGCGGCGACGTTGTCGCGCAACCGACGCAACCCAACGTCAGACCCATAAAAAGCATCCAATTCAATTTTCGAGATGATTTCATGGCCGTATCTTATTGAAAAACTTTGAGGCTTTAAGCCATAAAAAACCAAAATCTTTTTAAAATGTCAGGCAATTTCAGGAAAAGCTTTGGAATTATGGGCTGCTTCCTTGAGTTCCAGAACTGTATTCATCGGCAGTTCCATTGACACTCGTGGAACAGGCTTAAACGTTAAGACGAGTATTTTCGTCAGCCAGCTGTCTTCAATCTTCCCTATCATGTCGGTCCATGGAATGAAAAGCGGCGGGTGGCTTATCCTCATCCAAATAAAAACCTCCAAATAGAGACCTTCCTGATTAACCCCCATCGTTAAACAACTAGCGTAACGAGTCATTCCCATCATGGCAGACCGAGTGGGGAAAGTTTTACCCGTAAAAGGCCGTTTGAGTTCATATCGGCTTGCCAGCTTGCTCCACCCACCCAGTAAAGAACTCAGCCAGCCCAAAAGAAGCCATGCTCCCACCAGCACGGCCAAAAGAAGCGCCGTGTAATAATAAGCCAACATTGGATTCATGAGGATTTCCTAAAGAAAAATAAACTGTCAGGAGAATGTAGCTCTATCATTTCAGCGGTGATACAACTAATCGCCAACGCCTTTAAAAGCCGCTGGGTTATTGGCCATTTCCTTCAAAAGTACCATGGTCTTTTCATGGATTTCCAAACTTACTTTAGGAGCTTTTTCAAAATGTAATATAAACGTGGGTCCCCATATCATTTCGCCTTTAACTGTTTGGATATCACTCCAGGGAATGAATAAATTAGGATGATGAATTTTGAAAAAATAGTTCATTGAAATATAAAAACCTGCTTGATTCGCTCCAAAATTCAAACAAGTGTGGTAATGGACCCAATTAAACTTGGCAGAACGCCATCTTAAAAGCGGTTCGTCATATTTTTTCTTAGTTACATAATACTGGGCCAAAGAAACCCAGCCGCTGAATAAGCCGAACAACCAACCACCTAATAACCAAAAGAGAATAAAAAAGAGAGAAAAGAAAAACGGGAAATCCAATAATACTCTGATGGAATAAGCCTGTCCGTCATGCGCCCAGGGATTGAAAAAATAAATTATAACGGCCAAAAGATTTACCAAAATAAAACCAATCGAAGTAACAATTCTAATGTGGGCTGCTGACCCGGATAGCATGGTGGGGAGCCCGGGATATTTTTCCAACTTCTCTGCGCCCCCTCCAAAAAAAATCCAACCCGTTATTATAAAATTCATGAGAAAAAACAGAGCCCACCAAATCACCACCGCTAAATTTCCCTGCGAGGGCACCAGATAATCCAATACCCCGTTTACCTTGCCCAATAGAATACCCGCGCCCATCACCATCCAGGGAAGATTGCTCCAAATGGCATATTGAATAAAAAGTAAGCGGTATTTCGATTTTAAAGCTTCGTTGTCTTTGAGGTGGGTAAGTAACGAACGCCAACCGAGATAACTATTAGTCAACCCCATCAAAAGAAAAAAGATCCAAACATATTTATAGCCAAAAGGGGTGTGTGAAAAAGGAAAAGTCAGGTTCAACGCTTGGTGGGGCATCCCTACCTCCTGTTTCGTAAAGATTCAGGAGTGAATATTCCGAATCTTACGAACGTGTCAATTTGGGTTCTTTAACTGCTTTGACTTCATCTAGTCTGGAAACCAGCGTATCGTAGGGCGCGTTTTTGAATACGTCCGGATTCGTTTCCATCTCTTTGCGGATATTAATCATCGCCGCGACAAATTCGTCCAGGGTTTGCTTGGTTTCAGTTTCGGTCGGCTCCACCATCATAGCTTCTGGCACCACCAACGGGAAATAGATTGTGGGCGGATGATAGTTAAAATCTATCAGCCTTTTCGCGATATCCAGGGCAGAAATGCCGTACTGTTTTTTAAAGGGTTCGGCAGTTAAAACAAACTCGTGCTTGCAGATGCGGTCAAAAGCCACCGGATAGTGGCCTTTAAGTTGAGCCAAAACATAATTGGCATTAAGAGTGGCGATACGGCCCACCCTTTCCAATCCTTCTTTTCCGTTACGTTTGCAATAAGCCAAAGCCCGCAACAGCACGCCGAAGTTGCCGACATTGCCTTTCATCCGGCCAATCGAAGAAGGTGCTCCGGATTTTAAATAATACCGGTTGCCTTCTTTATACACCCGAGGTTCCGGAAAGTAAGGCTCCAAAACTTTGGTACACCCTACCGGCCCTGATCCCGGTCCTCCGCCCCCATGAGGAGTGGAGAAACTCTTATGCAAATTCAAATGCACCAAGTCAAAACCCATGTCTGCCGGTCGGCAGATCCCCATAATGGCGTTCATATTGGCACCGTCGTAATACAGAAGACCCCCCGCGTCATGAACCAACTTTGCGACTTCCAAAATATGCTCTTCAAATAACCCCAAAGTGCTGGGGTTAGTTAACATCAAAACCGCTGTGTCTTTTCCCAACTTCGCCTTGAGGGCGGCAACATCCATGTTGCCCCGGGCGTCTGTGGGAATTGATACCGTCTTCCAGCCTGCCATCGTGGCGGAGGCGGGATTCGTACCGTGCGCGCTGTCGGGAACAATAACGTTTACTCGTTGATGCTCGCCCCGATCCGCGAAATAGCGCTTGGCCATGAGGAGCGCCGTTAGCTCCCCTTGAGCGCCCGCGGCTGGCTGCAGCGTCAGCGCGTAGCACCCCGTGATTTCTTGAAGCCAATGTTCCAGATCAAACATCACTTGTAGAGCGCCCTGCACTTCATCTTCCCGCTGGGCCGGGTGAATATTCGCCCAGTTATCCGCAAAGGCGATTTCCTCGTGAACCTTGGGGTTGTACTTCATCGTGCAAGAACCCAGAGGATAAAAGCCGTTGTCTATACAGAAGTTTTTCCGGGCCAAGGCGGTGTAATAACGCACCAGTTCGACTTCAGCGTGCTCAGCAATATTCGGAACAGGTCGAACATTCACCCAGCTAGGAAGTTGGGTAGGTTTTTGATGAATTTGACGTTTGGTTTCTTTAGCAGTCGGGTCATTTGAAAACTCAGCGCAGGCTGAGATGAACGATTCCATATCTTCTAAAGTCGTTAGTTCGGTGCAGGCCACTAAGACACAGTCCTTAAATTCGGGATAGTCTTTGGATAAGTCATAGGGCGCCACCAAACCCCACTCCGCTAAAAAGTCAGCGAAACCGGGTGAGGGCGGACGAACAACAAACTCATTGGCATAACGCGTACTTTCGATTTTAAAACCGGGAATCTTTTTAATTTCTTCAGCAATGGCATCAGCCGTAGCGACACCGTCCTTGGCCACTTGTTGGGCTCCTTTGCCGCCTTTAAAGTAAAGCCACGCCGAGGCAAAGTTGGCCATGAGCGACTGGGTGGTGCAAACATTACTGGCCGCTCTTTCGCGGCGGATATGCTGTTCCCGGGCCTGAAAAGTCAGAACCAAGCCCTCTTTGCCGTTGCGGTCAGTAGTGCCCCCTACAATACGGCCCGGCATTTGGCGGATATCATCCATCCGAACGGTCATAAAACCGGCGTGAGGTCCGCCAAAGGAAAGAATATTGCCGAAAGACTGGGCCGAGCCGGCGCAAATATCCGCGCCCAGGCTTCCTGGCGATGGCAATAACGCCAGATTCATCGCGTCTGTCACCGCCACGATTAAGTAGGAATTCTTTTCTTTGCAGATTTTCGAAATAGCGGCCAAATCCTCAATGGTTCCAAAGAAATTGGGATATTGAACGATCAGAACGGAATTGGGCCACAATTCGGTTTTAAGAAGTTCCAAATCCGTCTCGGTGCCGTTGAGGCCGATCTCCCGGACCTTATGGCCTTGAGGATTTAAATATGTTTGAATTGTCTGGCGGTATTCAGGGTTTACCGCCATGGAAACATAAACGAAAGATTCGGCTTTCTTGACCCGAAGTCCCAAAAGGGCCGCTTCGGCCACCGCGGTAGCGCCGTCATAAAGCGAGGCGTTGGAAACTTGGAGCCCGGTAAGCTCCACCATGTAGGTTTGAAAATCAAAAAGCACTTGCAGCGTACCCTGTGAAATCTCGGGTTGATAAGGCGTGTAAGAGGTTAAAAACTCGGGCCGGGTAACCACCGCCTTCACCGCCGCCGGCACTTCGTGATAATAAATCCCCGCGCCCAAAAAACAGGGCCGATCGGAGACCGGCTGGTTATTCTTGCCGATCATGTTGAAAAAGCGTTTAAGTTCAGGCTCTGACAGTCCGCGGGGAAGATTAAGGCCATTCTTGAGGATGACAGCGGAGGGAACGTCTGAGAAAAGATCGTCAATGGCCTTTAGACCGATGGTCTTCAGCATCGCCTTTTCATCATCAACGGTAATAGGAATATAGGCCAAGGAGGTTTCTTTCTCGAATTCTTAGTGGGACAGCGTCGCGAGGTATTGTTCTTCGGTTAAATAGTCGTCCAACGCCTTGGGGTTGTCCAGTTGAACCACCGCGATCCAGCCGTTGCCCTCGGGATCTTGGTTGACCAAACCGGCCTGATCTTTGAGTTTGGTATTCACTTCGACTACGGTTCCCGCCGGGCTGTAAGCGTCAGCGACCGCTTTGACCGACTCCAGAACACAGAGACTTTGTCTGTCGGCTAACTTTTTACCGACATCGGGGAGTTCGATAAAGACCACATCCGAAAGTTCGTGGGCCGCGTGCTTGGAAATGCCGATGCGGACTTTTCCCCCGCCCAGATCATCGTACCATTCGTGAGTTTTGGCGAACTTGCGCATGAAGGCTCCTCAAAAAAATTGAAACGAGATTGAAAAAAGAATGCGTGGGAAGGGTGTGAGGGAAGCGGGATTGAATATATCAAAAACGAAAAAGTTTTCCAGATGAATTAAAGAATTTCTGAAAAAAATCAGTGGTTTATTTTTCAACGGCGAAGTTTAACAAAACCGATTTTCCCGAAGCCAAAGTACCTGTCCGGTGTGATGGCGGCAATGCCAAGCATAGATCCCCAAAGCACGGGTTAAGGTAATGGTGCGGCCATCCGGATGAATAAAGGCTTTCCCGAACTGTTCATCTGTCATCGAGCGAAACAGGCGAACCCAGCGTTGATGAATACCGTCTAACATTGTTAAAGAAGGCTCTAGATTACCATTTTTCGCGTCCGGCAGATCAGACCACAAGTTTTCGTCGTAGGCCTTGATCGTTGGGGTCGCCTCAGTGAGGGTCCAGCGAAAGCGAACATAACTGTTCACATGGCTGTCCGCCAAATGGTTCACGATCTGTTTGATACTCCAGTTTTTATACTTGGTGTTGAGCTGTTCTTCGGTTAAGCCCTGCAAAGTCTGCCTAAGTAACCCGGGCGCTTGTTCAATTTGAGAGATCAGTTCGTCTTTACGTTGAAGGATTTCTTTTTCATCCACTTGCAATGCGCCAACCGGATATTGAGGGGCTTCTGTCATGGTTTTATTTCCCTTTAGACTTCGTAACGTGCCGTACCCAGGGCAGTTTGCCGACTTTGGCAGGAACCGCTTTGCCTCGAATATCGACGGCTAAGGGCTTGTCTTTATAGTCAGTCTTCACGTAAGCCAAAGCGATTCCCAATTTAAGCGAGGGAGAAAATACCCCACTAGTCACTTCTCCCACTTCCTGGCCTTCGGAAGTCACCTTATAGTGAGAGCGGGGAATGTTTTGACCTTCTAACGTGATTCCGATCAGTTTGCGGGCGGGTTGAGTATTTAAAGCTTCTTTACCAAAAAATCCGCCTTCTTTATCCAGTTTTACTGCCCAGCCCAAACCCGCTTCGTAAGGTTGAGTTTGGTCGTCAATGTCGTTGCCGTGAAGAGGCAACCCCGCTTCCAAACGCAAAGAATCCCGGGCCCCCAAACCGCAAGCGGTTACTTCGGGCTGTGTCGTCAGCAAGTTCCACACAAAAGGCGCGTCTTCCACCGATACCATGATTTCATAACCGTCTTCGCCGGTATATCCGGTAGCCATCAGGAAAGCGCTTTTGCCCTGTAGCAGTCCCCTGCCAAATCCAAAATAGGGAATCTTATCTAGGTCCACATCAGTTACCAGCCGTTTGAGAACCGCATCAGCTTTCGGACCCTGTAACGCGATTAAAGCGGTTTTATCCGAAAGAACATCAATCGTCAGGTCTTTACCCGCCGCCAGACGTTTTAAATGCTCCACATCCGTTTCACGGCCCCCGGCATTGATAATCCAAAGAAAGCGGTCATTGGCTTCTTTATAGATAATCACATCGTCAATAATGCCGCCCTTGTCATTGAGGAGAAACCCGTAAAGCGCGTTGCCAATAGTAATTTTGGAAAGATCATTGGTAAAAGCGTATTGGGATAGTTTGTAGGCCTGCGGGCCCGAAATCCGCACCCGGCCCATGTGGGAAATATTGAAAAGCCCCGCGCTGGTGCGGGTAGCTTCGTGCTCAAAAAGAATGCCTTTGTCATAAGAAACTGGCATGCGCCAACCATGAAAATCCACGAGCTTGGCTCCGTGGGCTTGGTCCCATTCCAGACAAAAAGTATCGCGCATGAGGCATCCTTAAATTGATTTGTCATAATGAAGGCTTAGTGTAATGCCGCCAGTGAACCCCATCAAGGCACAACCATTGAGTGATTGGCTATCGCGGAAACCGGCTCCAGGGGATTAGCCGTTTCAGGAAAAACTCAAACTCCACATCAAGCATGAGCCATTTTAAAAAGGCCATGAATTTCGCGTCCGAACCCGCCAGATAAACTGGCTTCATGGGCGCGTCATCAAGCGCTCTTGTGATTAACTCCGCCACATCCGACGCCGGTCCGCCCTTGGCGAATTCCTTCGCCATCAGGTCTTCCATTTGCCTGGTGTATTCCCGATATGGGGATCGGTTGGATCTCACGTTTTGACCATAACGGGCAGANNAAGGTTTCGGAGATAGCCCGGACCGCGAACTTGCTGGCCGCGTAAGCGCCGAGCGCGGGAAAAGAAACTCGACCAGCGATACTGCCAACATTAATGATCTTGCCTGACCCTCTTTTTCTCATCACCGGCGCTACAGCCCGTATCACGCGCAAGTACCCAAATACATTCGTTTCAAACTGGTCTTTCAAATCCTGATCGGATAAATCCTCTAAAAAACCGCCCATAGCGAATCCCGCGTTGTTAATCAGAATATTAATACGCCTCTCTTTCTTCACAACCGCTAGAACCGCCTTTTCTACCGAAGGTGTCCAGGTTGTTTCCATCAACACAGCATGAACATCCGCTTTAGCCGCCAGCGCCTTGAGGCCTTTTAACTTTTTCGAATTGCGGTAAGTGGCGTAAACCCGATAACCTTTCGAGGCCAGCAGTTTGGCGGTTTCAAAACCAAAACCGGAAGAAGCGCCGGTAATCAGAGCGATCGGCTTTTTAGTTTCAGGGATCATGACGTGAACCTCTGGAACATCCGCTTTAACACCCAGTCATAAACCCCATCGGGTAAAAACCATCGAAAAACCGGAAACCAGGTAGCGTCAAAACCCGCCGCGTAACGTACGGCCATGCGACGGCTCCCCAGCGCTTTTAAAATGGCGTCTACTGCCTGCTGGGCCCCCGGGGCCTTTTGGGATTGGGAATTACCGTAAGAAAGAATCTTTTTTAAAACGCTTTGATAATCCGACTTGCCCTGTTTGAATTTTTGTGACAAATGCCGGTTGTGTTTGAAAGGGGTATTGGTGGATCCCGGCTCAATCACCGCCACTTCTATATTAAAGGGCCGCACTTCGGTACGCATCGCTTCGGTCAGGGCTTCCACCGCGTATTTGCTGGAACAATAAAGTCCGATTCCGGCGAAGGTCATTTTCCCGGCCAGGGATCCGATATGAAGAATCCGCCCGCTCTTTCGCGCCCTCATCACCGGCAATACGGCGTTGGTTACACGCATAAGACCAAAAACATTCGTTTCGTACTGAGCTTTGATTTCCTCATCGGTGAATTCTTCCAACATGCCAAAAGCCCCAAACCCCGCGTTGTTGATGAGGACGTCGATTCGGCCGGTTTTGCGCGCAATAGCCGAAACAATTTTTCGCGCCGCCAAAGGCTGGTCCACATCCAAAGACAAAATTTCAACCGGCAACCTCCTGGCGGCCTTCCTCAAAGCCCCGGCTTTTTTGATATCCCTCATGGTGGCAAAAACCAGATAGCCCCGACGGGCCAGAACCAAAGAAGCTTCAAAACCGATGCCGGTCGAAGAGCCGGTAATAAGAGCGACAGGACGATTTTCCATTGTCTTTCCATTCCTTGGAGTGAGGCTTATTAGTTTAATAGAAGCGATTATGACAACGAGGTTATTTGTTTGTTTATGAACCAACTTGGGTTCTGTTAGGATGAGTCTCTGGTTTTTTGCTCTTACAAAGGAGAAAGCATGCGTTTTTCAACCCTGATCGTTCCAATCCTCATGGGATTGATGATGTCGGCTCCCCTTTGGGCGGATACTAATTCCGGCACTTCTCCCGCTCAAGCCATACCCCTTAATCCCTCAGCCGATGCCAACTCCAATAGCATCAAATTGTATCCAACCGAGCGCAAACACGTCGTGATCAATGATATGGATGTATTCAAGCTGGGTGGAACCATCATGGTCGAACACGCGGACAATACAGACCCCACCGCTCTTCAAACCGGAGAAGTGGTGGAAAAAGGCGACGTCATCAAGGTTTATGGGGATAGCTGGGTAATCTTAAAATCCCATCGCGGCGACAAGATCGGCTTGACCGGAAACACAGTGGTAACAATTGATGAATGTTACATTGAGGGCCCGGATCGGCAAATCCGTATCCTGGTCCAAAAAGGAACTGTTCTATTACGCACCAATGGCGATGATTCCCGGCAGAGCTTTTTTGAAATCAATATGGGCAATGTGGTCGCTTCCATCAACAATCTACAGGCCATCCTGAGTTACGATCCCTCTAAAAACTTTTTAGACGTTAAATACATCGATGGAAAAATTCATGTCATAGACCAAAACCATGATGAAAGTTTCAGGATCACGCAGAGCGAATACAACGGTTCCACTAAATCAGAATCGGAAGAAAATAATGATTCGGGCACTTCTGAAGAACATACTGAACATACCTGGTTAAACGGGAAAATGGCTGAGGACGAGCCTATCCCGCTGGAAGAAATCGACGAAATTAACTTTAGACGCTTTTTTGACGGAGAAAAACTTCTCGTCCCCGAAGACAACAATATCGAGTTAGATGACAGCCATCGGGTTCAAGTCCACCAGCAATGAGCCAGCTTAATGCCGAGTTTGAATGTCCTTACTGCGGCCACTCCAATTTTTCACCCGCCGATGATGTTTCGGGAACCCAAGAATGGACCACCGATTGCGAAAATTGCTGTAGACCTATCCAGGTACGCCTCAAGGTCCACCACGGTGAAATTGAAGAATTGGAAATTGACCGGGAACTGGACTAAACACTAATTCTTAATTTTAAATGTTAAATTCCAAATTAATGAAATTTCCGCTTCTCGGAAATAACCACAATTCATAATTTAAAATTGAGAATTCAAAGTTCAGCGCGGAAGCGCTGCGGCCCCGCCCGTATGAATCAGGTTCAAAACCACTTTGGATGCCATAAAAACGTAATAACCAAACAAGAGCAGTCCGAAGAACCGCGTAATGGTTTTGAGCATGTGCCGGTTAAAAAGATTACGGCTGTAATGCACCGCGATGCCCAGAGCCATAAACCAGACGAGCTCGCTGACTAAAACCGCCGAAAAGAAAGAAGTGGCGGCTCCGCCGGCGATATCAATATTGCCGGACAACTGCAAAGTGCCCACCATACCTACCCAATAGATCAGCGTATAGGGATTGGAAGCCGCGATGAGAAACCCCATTACAAAGGAATTGTCGATGAACTGGGTCTGTTTTTTGACGGCGCTGGTCGCGTTAGGATCCTCGCGAATTTCCAGAAAAAGCGAATAAGCCAGATACAGCAGAAACACCACGCTAACACACCAAATGATCAGCTTTAATGAGCCCACAATACCATCTTTAGAAAGACCAGCGAAGACGATATAGGCGAAACTGGCGTCTACAAAAGCCGCTCCCAAACCCACCATAAAAAGTTCCTGGAACCCGTTCAAAATACCCCGGCGGATAGCCATAAAGTTAACCGGGCCGATGGATATGGCGTAACAAAAACCAAAAATCAGCCCTTGGGTGTTGGCGGTGTGGACCAAATTAAACATTTCAGTACTCATGGGCTCATATTACAGGATGAAGGCAAAAAATTGTCGCTAAAAGTTTGCCGGGAGCGGCTTAAGTTTTTTAATAAACCTTATTACAATGGGGTTCTTGATTTTGGTATTCTTGCTCAAATATTCCTTCAACTGAGGATGGACCTATGGCACAACTGGTAAATATTTTGATGGGAAGCAAATCGGACTGGGAAGTGATGAAAAACGCTTCCGAGACCCTTCAACAATTCGGCGTGGAACATGAAAGCCGTGTGCTTTCCGCCCACCGTACTCCCCACGAAACCGCTGAATACGTCGCCGGCGCCGAAGCCCGCGGGGTTCAAGTGGTCATCGCGGCGGCGGGAGGCGCGGCTCATTTGGCCGGCGTCTGCGCGGCACATACGCTTCTTCCCGTTTTAGGCGTTCCCATGGAAAGCAAACTCAACGGTCTCGATTCTCTCCTCTCAACCGTTCAAATGCCCAGCGGCATTCCGGTCGGCACTTTGGCCGTCGGCAAAGCTGGCGCGGTCAACGCAGCGCTTTTAGCCGTTGCGATTTTGGCCAACAAAGATCCTGAGCTTAAAAAGAAACTGAAAAAATTCCGCGAAGATCAATCGGCGAAAATTCTGAAAGAAATACTGTCATAAAAAAACAGCCGGTTCGAATAGCCGCAACCGTAAAAAGGATTTCATCGATGGAAGTCCGGTCTCTCGGCGGGTTCGACTTTATCTTTTAATTTGAAGGATGATTCATGCTGAACGGTGAATTCAACAATTACTCGCTGGCTTCGATGATTGATTACCTCGCCACGATTTTGGGCGATGTGATCTCTTATCAAGAAGGCCCCGAATCCCTGGCCCTGGTGGAACGCATCCGCATTTTGGCCAAAAATTTCAGGGCCACGTCTGATATGAAAATCGCCGATGAACTTTCACAAATTATCGCCAGACTCTCCATTGAACAGCTCAATCTTTTAACCAAGGCTTTCACTCATTTTTTCGGTTTAATCAATTTGTCTGAAAAAATTGATTTGATGCACGCTCTGCATCAACCTTATTTTGTCGACGCCGTTCCCCAGCCCCGGCCCGGGTCTATACCCTCGGCGGTCGCCATACTGGAAGAACAGGGCGTTCTCCCTAAAAAACTGCAGGCTCTCCTGGAGCAAGCCCAGGTGCTGATGGTCTTTACGGCCCACCCGACCGAGTCCAAACGCCGTACCGCTCTGACCAAGCTTCACCGCATCGCCAAAATCACTTCTCGTTTAGTCGATTCCAATCTATCGCCCTATGAAAAAGAAGACACCGAAAAACTGATTTTGGAAGAAATCGTCTCCATGTGGCAGTCCGACGAGGTCCGTCAGTCGAAACTGACCGTCGCGGACGAGGTCAAAGGCAGTCTCTACTATTTTGAGGAAACACTTCCCGAAGTTATTCCTCAAATTTATCTGGATATGCAAAGGGCTCTCAAGAAATCCTTTCCTAAAACAAACTGGACCATCCCTCCCTTCCTGCGGTTTGGTTCCTGGATCGGCGGGGACCGAGACGGCAATCCTTTTGTGACGCCTGATGTGACAGTGGAAACAGTCCGTGCCTTGCGGACCGCCGCTATTCGCGTCCATTTGAACGCGATGAACTTGCTGGGTCAGCGCTTGAGCTTGTCTGACCGCCAAATCGCGATTTCACCCGAACTGGAACAATCTTTGTTGAAAGACTCCCTTTTATTTCCCGAGTTGGCCAAAATCTTTTTGTCCCGTACCCCGCACGAGCGTTACCGCCAAAAATGCATGTATATCCGGGAAAAACTTCACCGGACTTTGGAATACGCCCAGGCTTTTGGCCGCGATTGGAAAAGCACTCCCGCCCAGCCTCCCGCCGATACCTGGTATTTGAACGCGAACCAGCTTTTGGAAGAACTAAATCTCATGGATGTCAGTCTGAGATCCCACAAGGGCGCCATCCTGGCTGACGGCTATTTGGGCAGAGTGCGCCGCAATGTGGAAGTCTTTGGTTTTAGACTCGCCACTCTGGATATCCGCCAGCACTCCGGCCGCCACACCGATGCCCTGGCGGAGATTTTTAAAAAAGCGTCCATCAGCGAAGACTATCTGGCTTTGACTGAGGATCAGCGCACCGAGCTACTGGAAAAAGAACTCAACAGCGAGCGTCCCCTTATCCCAGTGCGTCCCGATTACAGCAAAGAAACCATTGAGGTTTTGGAAACCTTTCAATCCGTCGCCGCGATTTTGGAACACTTAAATCCTAAAGCCATTGAAACTTACATTATTTCAATGACCCATGGAGTTTCGGACGTTTTAACCGTTCTTCTTTTCTTCAGAGAAGTCGGTTTATACCGCCCGGGACTGCACAGCCATTTGAACATCGTTCCCCTGTTTGAAACCCTGGACGACTTGCAGCGTTCCAGCGGTATTTTTGAGCGTCTTTTGAAGAACGAGTCTTACCGGGCTCATTTAAAACTGCGTAATGATGTTCAGGAAATCATGCTGGGCTACAGCGATTCCAATAAAGAAAGCGGTTATCTCTCCGCCAACTGGGCCTTATATAAAGCCCAGCTCGATCTCACCAAACTCGCTGATTCCCATCTCATCGCCCTGCGGTTGTTCCATGGCCGCGGCGGCAGCGTAGGCCGCGGCGGCGGCCCCGCCAGTCAGGCGGTCTTGTCCCAGCCTCCCGGAACGCTCAAAGGCCGCATCAAAATTACCGAACAGGGCGAAGTCATCAGCGATCATTACAGCGAACCCGCCAGCGCCCGGTGGCATTTGGAACAGATCACTAACGCGGTCCTTCGCGGTTCTTTCCCTCCCCGGGAAGTGATTCCTAAAGCGGAGTGGAAACAAATCATGACCAAATTGTCCACACGGTCTTTCAATACTTACCGCAATCTGATTTACGGTCATCCCCGGTTTGTGGAATATTTTTACGAAGCCACTCCGATTACCGAAATCAGCTACCACCGTATCGGCAGCAGGCCGGCCAGCCGCAACAACAGCCGGGCTATTGAAAATCTGCGGGCCATTCCCTGGGTATTCAGCTGGATGCAAAGCCGTTATACCCTGCCCGGCTGGTACGGCATGGGAACCGCCATTGAGGATTATTTGAAAACCGATCCCAAAGGCCTGACCAGCCTGCAGGAAATGTATAACCAATGGCCCTTTTTCCAAACCATGCTGGAAAATGCCCAGATGATCCTTTCCAAAGCTGATATGGATATCGCGCGCCGTTATTCCGACCTGGTAAAAGATAAAGACTTGCGGAAAGAAATCTTTGACCTTATTCAATCCGAATATGACCGAACCGTGCGGGTTATCTGTCAGATCGTTCAAATTAAGGAACTTTTGGAAAAAGATCCTGTTTTATTCCGCTCCCTCAAACACCGCAATCCCCATATCGATCCTTTAAGCTTCATCCAGATCGAACTGATTAAACGCCTTCGCCAGAACCCCAATGAAACCCAGAAGCAGGTTCTGGGAGAAGCTATTCTGATGACCATCAATGGCATCGCGGCGGGTCTCAAGAACACCGGCTGATCTCTGGAGACCCTTTTATGTCTGACATTCAAAAAGCCGCCGGAATCATTCAGGAAGGCGGATTGGTTGCCTTTCCCACGGAGACTGTTTACGGTCTGGGTGCCGACGCCCTAAACCCCTACGCGGTGGCCGCTATCTTTGAGGCAAAAAACCGGCCCACTTTTGATCCTCTAATTGTTCATGTGGCTGATATACGCCAGGCCGAAATCCTCGTTCATCGCTTTCCCGAAAAAGCCTTAAAACTTATTGAAAAGTTTTGGCCCGGACCTCTCACAATCGTGCTGCCCAAGTCTTCTCTCGTTCCTGATATTGTGACTTCTTCCTTGCCCAATGTGGCTATCCGGGTACCCAATCATCCCATGGCTTTGGAACTGATTCGGGAGTCGGGCCGCCCCATCGCGGCGCCCAGCGCCAATCCTTTTGGCCAGGTCAGCCCCACCACGGCAGAGCATGTCCGAAAGTCTTTAGGAAATAAAGTGAACATGGTTTTGGATGGCGGCCCCTGTCAGGTGGGCGTAGAGTCGACCATTATTTCCTTTGTGGAAAAAGAACCAGTTCTTTTAAGACCTGGCGGCCTTTCGCTGGAAGAAATTGAATTTATCATTGGGAAAGTTTTGGTTTTCAAAGGTTCGAGCGACAAACCCATGGCTCCGGGACAATTGCTGCAACATTATTCGCCCCGAACACCGTTGCGGCTAATTCCAACGGGAGAAATCCCTGCCACACAGGGAAAATCCGGATGGCTGGGTCTTCAAAACCCGCCATCGGGTTTTGCTGTGGTTGAAGTTTTGTCTCAAAAAGGGGATTTAAAAGAAGCGGCCGCGAATTTCTTCGCGGCCATGCGTCGGTTGGATGAAAAGAACTTGGACCTGATTTTAGCCCAGCCCGTCCCCGATCAGGGTTTGGGCCGGGCCATCAATGACCGCCTTTATCGGGCGAGTTACAAACCGCAAAAGTAAAAGAGCGCTTCAAAGCGGCTTGTAATCCCAAAGATTCCGCAGGAATCGTGGGGCCAAAAGTGACAAACAATCCAATTTAATAAATCGTTTGTCATCCCGAGCGGAGCGAAGGATCTCTGTTAGTTGCTCACTCCTGAATTATCCTGAGGCACTGGCGGCGGATTATTATTCTGATCCGTAGCGGCTGAGGTATCGGCCTGAGCGGCCTGATCCGCGTCAAAAGTTCCAGGACCGTAAGGATTCCCCTGTCCATCAAACAAGTCAAAAGACCCGTCGTTGAGTTTCAGGATAATCTCTAAAGGCCTTCCGTTGCTCGTATCCGAAAATTGCACACTCTGCACTCCCGAAGCCAGATAAACCGGATCAAAGGTCGGCGGATTGGCAGTGTCGTAAAGAAAGGCGTCCTGGGTATCCGCGTCAATTTTGACGATTCGGCTTCCATCCGGGCTGACGTTCGATTGCAAATTAGCGTTGTTGGAGGCCGTCACAACCACCTGATCTTCCGAAGAATTACAGGGAATATAGTTGTCGTCGTTGTAGCAGTACAGATCGCTCACGTGGTAAGGATCCTGCCACCACCAGAAGCCGTTATTCCAGAAACACCAGCGGTCATAATCGGAGTCGTACCACCACCAACGGCCGTTGAAATTACGAGTCCAGAAATACTGGTCGCCCAGGTACCAGCCGTACCAGTGGTAACCCGAGTCGTCGATGTAATGGCAATAATTGACTCCGCCATCATTGTGCCAGTAGTAATGCCCGGCGCGGTTTTCACTGAAATTGAACTGATTCACCCGCGCGGTCCATTCAACGCTATCCACGAGGTTCATATGATCCCGGACAACGCCGTCGTTGTAATGCCGTGGAGAAACCAGCCTCGCGGTGATGCCGATATGATCCGGCCCATGTTGGGGAAATCGAATAACCGAATGAGCCCGATCTGTATGAATAATCTCAGCCCGATCCGTAATGAGGTTCGGTTCAGCCGAAACCCCCAGCTTTTGCAATTTTTTGCGTACATAACCCTGAGTATAAGGATGATGATGGACCGCTACCGCCGCCCTTTCGCCTGACTGGGCATAATTTTGAATATTAGGTCTTTGATAAGATTGACCCACCACACCCTCTTGCACATGGTTTTGAATCCGATATCTGTTCGTCATCTGGTTATTACTCTGATTGTTCCAATGGAGCTGTCCGTAAGAAGGCTGCGTTCTTGCCGGTTGGAAACTTGGTTGTTGGGAAGGAAAATTATGATTGTGCCCGCCGCTGGAACCACTGGTCATATTAATCACAACGGGCGCGTGAAAGGCCTGTGCGGAACGGCCGGGCATGGCGGCTGCCGAACGGCCCACAGCCGCTGATCTTCCCGCGGGAGGGGTTGAACCCTCATGACCACTTCCTCCGGCCGCGCGGTCCTGAGCCCAAGCGTTAAATCCTGAAAAACATAGAAGTGTCAGCAGTAAAGACATTAGTGTTTTCATCGATGTACCTCTTTTGAAATGAAAGGCTTCCAAACGCTTCGCATTTTAGACGCCCAACATACCTATTTGAAGTCTCAATTCTAAAGCTTTTAGATTCTTCCATAACCCTAGGAAATCCGCTTTTCTTTGGTTAACCTATGCCCTCACTTCCCTTGAAAGGCTTTAATGAAATACCGCCAATTGGGTCAATCCGATATTCAAGTTTCCGAAATCAGCCTGGGTTGCTGGACCATGGGCGGTCTCAACTGGGTCAATGGCAATCCCAACGGCTGGGCCAATGTGGATGAGACCGAAGTGAAAACCGCCATCGATTACGCGCTGGAACAGGGCGTCAACCATTTCGACAACGCCGATGTTTATGGCAACGGGAAGGCGGAGCAATTGCTCGCCCATGTTTTGGGCGACCGCACCAAAAAACTCACCATCGCCACCAAGGTCGGCTGGTTTCCCGGCACCGCTGAAAACGCTTATGAACCAGCCCATATCCGGCACCAGTGTGAACAGTCCCTGATTAACCTCAAACGGGACGTGTTGGATATCTACTATTTCCATCACGGTAACTTTGGTCCCAACGACAAATATTTAGATGGCGCCGTAGCCATGATGCACCAATTACGCAAGGATGGTAAAATCCGCCTCATCGGTCTTTCGTCCTACTCCAGCGTGGACTTTACCCGCCTCGTGCCCAAAGTAAACCCCGACGTACTTCAAAGCTGGGCCCACGCCATCGATGATCAATTTATCCGCGAAGGTTCGCCCGTACGGAAGCTCTTGGATGAGCGAAAAATGAGTTTCGTGGCCTTTTCTCCCCTCAATCAGGGTTTGATGTTGGGCAAGTTTGACCCGAAAAATCCACCGAAGTTTGACGAAGGCGACCACCGCAAAGGCGATGAAAGATTTACGACCGACTTTTTAGTGAAGCTGCAGCCGAAAATCGAAAAGCTCAAAACCCGCTTTGGGTCCGACGTGAAGGATTTGGCCCGGGTCGCCCTGCAGTACGATCTGGTCCACCCCTGCGTGGCAACCGTTATTCCGGGTTTCCGTAATTTAAAACAGGTCCAGGTTAATCTGGCCGGTTGGAATAAACCTTTAAATGCTGATGATGTAAAGTTTGTGCAGGATGTATTCAAAAGCTAATCAAAGCTTCGCACGGAGAAACCGGAGTAAAAATCGGAGTTTTTAAAACTCCTTAAAACTCATTTTCCTCCGTGAAAATTCTAAACTTTGGAGAATCTATGACACCCGAACAAGCCTATTCCGATTTAGTCCGCCGTATGAAAGAAATCGCCGTTCTCGGCAATACCGCCGGGGTTTTGGGATGGGACCAGGAAGTGAATATGCCCGCCGCCAACGCGCCCTACCGGGGCGAGCAGTTGTCCCTGTTAGCCGGCATGTGCCATCAAAAGTTCACTGATCCCCAGGTAGGTGAATGGCTGACCAAGGCCGAATCCTTCAAAGTTTTAATGGGCGATCCTCTCAGCGATACAGCCGTTAATTTGCGCGAATGGCGCCATTCCTATGACCGTTCCAGAAAACTTCCCCAAAGACTGGTGGAAGAAATGGCCAGCGTCACCGCCAACGCCCAAGTCGCCTGGGTGGAAGCCCGCCGCGACAACAAGTTTTCCCACTTTCTGCCCTGGCTGGAAAAGATCATTCCTCTCACCCAGGAACAGGCCAAATGCTACGGCTATCTGGATCATTCCTATGACGCTTTACTGGAAGATTACGAACCGGGCCTGACCACCGCCAAGCTCAACGAGCTTTTCCCGCCCCTGAAGAAAAGCCTATCGGATATGGTCGCCAAGATCACCGCTTCGAAACACCAGCCCGATCTATCGATTTTGCAACGGCCCTGCGACGTAGGCGGCCAGATCGCTTTTTGCCGCAAACTGGCCCAAGCCATCGGTTTTGATTTTGATAAAGGCCGTATTGATGTGAGCGCCCATCCTTTTACCACCGGCCTGGGCCCCAACGACACCCGTATCACCACACGTTTTGAGGAAACTAATTTCGAGAACGCCTTTTTCAGCACCCTGCACGAGTCCGGTCACGGCATTTATGACCAAAACCTTCCCGGTAACGGCCATTACGGCACGCCCCGCGCCTCGGCAGTTTCCCTGGGTATTCACGAATCCCAGTCCCGCCTCTGGGAAAACCTGGTCGGCCGCAGTCTGGCTTTTTGGAAATTCTTCTTTCCCGAACTCAAGAAAAGCTTCCCCGGCGTGTTTGATGACGTTTCTCTGGAGGCTTTTTACTTCGCCATTAACCATTCGGCGCCTTCCTTTATCCGCACCGAATCGGACGAAGTCACTTACAACCTGCACGTTTGCTTGAGGTTTGATATTGAGACAGCCTTGATTGGCGGTTCATTGAAAGCTTCCGAAATTCCAACCGCCTGGAACGCTGCGGTGAAACAATATTTTGGTTTGGTTCCCCCGACCGACACCGTGGGTTGCCTGCAGGATGTGCATTGGAGTCACGGAAGTTTTGGCTACTTCCCCACCTATACGCTGGGCAATCTCTATTCGGCGCAGTTCTTTGCCGCCGCCAATAAAGACCTGGGCGGTCTGGAAGCCGGATTCGAGAAAGGCGACTTTAAACCTTTGAAGAATTGGTTGACGGAAAAGATTCACAGCCAGGGCCAGCGCTACCGCGCAAATGATTTGGTAAAGGTGGCTACCGGTTCACCTTTGACCAGTCAGCCCTTTTTGGATTACCTGGGCAAGAAGTTTGGGGCGTTGTACGGATTTTAAGCTTAATGGACTTTTAAAACTTGTCTTGGATCGAATGGATTGAATCCAAAGGGTTTGCATATTTTCAAAATGCTGCCGAATTTGGGATCCCTGTTTTTGGCCAGCACCCGATAGACGCTTTCACGGGGCATTCCCGATTTTTTCGCCAGCCATCCTACCCCACCATGCGCCTCGGTAACGTCACGAAGGGCCAATTGGAAAACGGCTCCGTTTCCATCTTCAAGGCTTCGGTTATAGGCTTCCCGTAAGTATTCACGAGCTTCTTTGGGGTCTTTCAATTTGGATAGAATATATTCCTTAAAATCACCTTCAGCCGCGCGTTGCTTGTTCTTATTGCTTGTATTTTTCATATCGTCTCCTCATTCGCTTCTTTTCTTATGATCTTCGATGTACTTTCGGGCAGTGGCGATATCCCGATCTTGTCCTCTTTTCGTTCCACCTATCAAAAGCAAAACGATGAAGCCTCTGACCCACGTGTAATAAACCCTATAACCAGACCCCATGTTGATCTTGATTTCATGAAGACCTCCTCCTTTGTTTTCGCAATTGCTGAAGTTTCCTTCCCGTATACGGCCAATATAGGTCAATACCGTATTTCGAAGGCCGATATCAAGCGAATCGAGCCATTCCCGAACAGGGTACTTTCCATTGTTCGCGCAATAGTCCTTCATGCCCTGTGGTTTATGCATATGTCAGTTGTAACACTAGTGTTACAAAATTTCAAGTGGTTTTGAACGGATTCACTGCCAGCACGAGGGCTACCGTGCGGGTGATTTGTGTAAGGTCGCCCCTTGAGCAGCCAACCCTTTTTGGATTATTTGGGCAAAAAGTTTGGGGCGTTGTATGGGTTTTAAACGGGCACTCCAGCTTTAGTTTTAGCCGTTTGTCCAAAACTGAAACTGGAAGCCGTAATGCCTCCCATGAAGTTTTCTTCGTGATAATTCAACTCGCCGACTTCATCTTCTGCGGCGCCTACCACCACCATCAGCGGAATCAAATGGTCTTCCTGGGGATGGGCCAGCCTGGCTGAGGGCGCCTGGGCCCAATGCAGGAGGTTCTTTAACCGCTGTTCGGGCGTGGAATGAATCAGGGTTTTCTGCAGCCATTCATCAAATTGGCGCGAGGCGGGGCCTGCCATTTCAGGGGTTCTAAACGCCCGCATGTTATGAAAACTAAGCCCGCTGCCAAGGATCAGCACGCCCTCTTCCCTCAAAGGTGCCAAAGCCCTTCCCACCTTAAAATGGGCATCCGGATCATAATCGCTCCGTAACGAAAGCTGAATGACCGGCACATTGGCCTGGGGATACATCGCATAAAGCGGGGCGAAGGTCCCGTGGTCAAACCCACGCTTGTCGTCCAGATTGGCCGAAAAGCCGGCGGTCTGAATCAATTTTTGTACTTTAGCCGCCAGTTCGGGCGCGCCCACCGCCGGATACTTCACGTGATAGGTCTTCTCCGGAAACCCCGAATAGTCGTAGACCATCGGTGGATGGGGATTAGCCATCACGGTAAATTCAAAATTTTCCCAATGGCCCGAAACCATCAAAATAGCTTTCGGCAAAACACCTAGTTGTCGCGGAATCGCCTGAAGCGAATGTTCCAGTTCATCATAAAAAGGCATTTCTTCTTTCAACCAGGGCCAGGGGCCCCCGCCATGGGAAAGGAAATAGGTTGGCAGTTTATGTTGATTCATGATTTCTCTTCTTTCCCCGTCAGTGAAGCTGATGAAGTAATCTAAGACGATAAGACGAAAAAGCACACTCCTCCGAAAATATCTTCACTAACCGCTCAGTAACCAGTTCTTTGCCGCCGCCAATAAAGTCCTGGGCGGCCTGGAAGCCGGATTTGAGAAGGGCGACTTTAAGCCTTTGAAGAATTGGTTGACGGAAAAGATTCACAGCCAGGGCCAGCTCTACCGTGCCGGGGATTTGGTGAAGGTCGCTACCGGTTCGTCTTTGACCAGCCAGCCCTTTTTGTATTATTTGGGAAAGAAGTTTGGCGTGCTGTACGGGTTTTAAAAAAGCTCCCCATTCCTTACGATTTCGCGGTGAACGAGCAAAGCGAGTCGAATCCGTTTTATTTAGTCCTTAGAAAAACCATCACTTTTGATCAAAGTAAAGTTTTCTCCAATCAATTTATAAACAGACAATTGGCCAACATACCAATTGGTGTCATCTACAATGAAATAATCATTGTCTCCTATTTTCAAAATGTTCAAAAACAAACTGTTGTGGAAAACCACAATCTTTTTTCCTAAATCAATAAAACAAACTTTTTCGTCACTTCCATCAGTATTCACTTTAATAAATTCAATTACTTTATAATTGCCAATTTTTATTGCTAATTTGAGATCGTTTTTTAATAGTTCGTCTTTATTTAAATTAAGTGGGTTTTTAATCTTTTCATTAACCGGCATATAAGTTTCAGGTAGACGAGAAATAAGTTCATTTATTTCATTTAGTGATAATGAAGACGCTCTTTCCGATTCAATCGACACGTCTTTCGGTCCCAATACATAAACAGCGCCCATATTACTGATATTTACAGAATGATTTGTTTGAAAAGAAATTGAATTGCCATTAAGGTCGTCACCCTGAATTTGAAATCCAGTCACGGTATCAACTTGATCTGGAAAAACATATAAACCGTGTTCATCACTATAAATAAACCCCCAAATTTCTTGTCCAAAAACCGGGAGTACATCACCTTCAATTAAAGAAACGGGCACTGAAAGTGGTTGACCTTCTTTTAATTTTTCCCCCATTTTACTTAACAGATTATTTATATATTTTTCATCGATATTCAGATAATGATTTAGTTGCGCTTTATTATAAAAGAAAAACGTGGGTTCTTTTGAACCTGTGCTTTCTTCGGAAAAAGATGAATTATTAAAAACCATTAAAATAAAAACTGTAATTATCAATTTAATCGCTGTTTTTTTCATATTCAAAACTTTCTAAGTTTAAGACCCTAAGAAATTATCAATTTCAAAGTAGCCGCAAAAGAACCCGCTAAAATCTAGTTCACAATTCTAACCCAGCCCTCTATATGAACTCGGTTTTTCTAGAATTGTCAAAGTCACGAGCTAAGTCAAACTCGGGTTGAACCTAGGGGGTGGAATTTGCCCCGGGTCAAGGCAAGAGCCTCCCCGGTTTCAGGCCCTTTGTCCCGCGGCTGGACAAAACGACCGGTTTAATACCGGCATGGCCAGATTTCCGTCGGACGAGGGAGAATTTCCGTCGCGAAAGGTCCGGTTAACTGTCGGAAAATCGGGTTTACCTGTCGGAATCCCCAGCCTTATTGTCGGAATACACTAAATTACCTGTCGGAAAGAGCAATTTGCCTGTCGGAATTGACCGGTTATTTGTCAGAAAATCGGGTTTACCTGTCGAAATCCGACATTAATTGGCAAGAAGTGTCCGGCGGCCGGACACTAGCCTTCCGGTTTTGATTCTTAGTGAATCAAAATTGGAAGAATAGGCCGGTTTGGGGTTAACCCTGCCAAACTTTGACCATCAAGAGGGCCGGGCATAAAGGGTTTTTAACCAGCTTTTCACAAGCCAACCGGTCAAAAGCGCTAAAAGAACCAGTAGGGTCCATCCGGCGACCCATTGGTCCCGGGGGTCCGGGGTGCCCAGCCGGCCCAGAAGATAGGCTATCGGATTATTGGACCAGTACCCCGTCGAATTCACTTCCCACCACCAGCCCAGGAACACCCCCGGTATTTGAATCAATATGGATAGCCCCACCAGAAAGAGAAAGGATAGCCCCAGCCGCCGGGATGCCTGAAACCGGGGAGCCAGGGGATAAAGGGAAAAGGCCAGAAGCGGGGTTAAGTCCGCCGTCAGGCGGGAACCGTAACACCATCCGCCTCCCCAGTCATACCAGAGCCCGTAGAGGAAGATATCCGCCAGAATGGCCGCCGCGAAAAAAGGCCGGTAGGAGTTTTTCCATTCTTTCCGGCCCGGCCCCAGCAGGCTCCAAAAACTGAAGATCACAAAGGGGCTGAAAAGCAGCAGCCCCCGACCCGGGGAAAAAAGGATTCCCAAGGGTCCCTGCCACCAGGAGGCGGTGAAAGCGAACTGTTTGCCGCCATATCCGGTCATCCAAAAACTGCCGCTGTGAAAATAATTGTCCCAGGCCAGAACCGCGAAGGCAGGCAGGGAACCCAGTAGAAAGACCCCCAACTGGCGGCGGCGGTAAAACGTGAACCAGGCAAAGACGCTCCCATACAACAACAGGTCCGTATAGCGGCACCAAATGGCGGTGGCCCAGCACAAACCGCCGAAAAAAACCGGAGTGAACCAGCTGTCTCTCTTGTCCATCCGCGAGTCCGTGAGCCAATACAAACCCAGACAGATAAATAATTGGGAAGGCCCGTGCTGCCAGATGGCCTGGCTGGAGGTGCTGAAAGAAGCGGTGCCGAGAGCGTAGGCGATAGTAAAAATGACGGCCCATTTATGGGTCACCAACCGGTCCAGGGTCTTCAGCAAAAAATAGGCGGAGAGGGCCACCATGAAAGAAGCTCCCATTTTTTGAAGCTGATGGCATAACAGATCGGTCTGGTGAACCCCCGCCAGTCCGGTTAAAAGATAAAAGGGGGTGAGGAATATCCCGGCCGCGCTGCTGTATTTGGAAATGATTTTGCCGTGAAAGGCGTAAACCTGGCTGACGTCGCCTTGAATGTTGTAATTAAAAAAAGGGCTTAAATCCAAACTGCCGTGCTGCAGGATGGCGAAAGGTTCCACGCTGGCCGCCACGGTGTCGCCCGAACCCCTCCAGCGGAAATTAATCAGATAAAGAATCCAGAAAAAGACAAACCATTGGCCGGAAGAAATTTTTAGAAAAGAAAAGTTTTGTGAATTTTCAGCGTAATGGTAAAGAGTCCAAAAAATCAGAATCAAAAAAAGAAAGGTGCAGGGCCATTGGAGTGAAAAATGGGTCCCGGGAATCTGGTATTGGCCGTTGCCCAGGATTAAAAAAAGGAGCGCCGAAGAAACCAGACCCCCGGCTGCCGCCAGTCCCCGGAAGAACGTTGAACCCGCTTTGGACTTCATCGAGCCGAATAGGAATGCTTGGATAACCTAGAGTGGTTTAACCCCACAAAGGTGACAATCGATAGTTCCAAAACCACAAAGCCGATCACGTACGGCAATCCGCCCTTAGAAAAACCGTAGCTGTGAAGACCCGCGCCGAGAATAAAATTAACGCCATACCAAGCCATGAGAACACCCAAGAACGCTACCACCACCCCGATAATAAAACCCTTCTCTTTCAGCCAGCCGGCTAACCGGCCGTGCAGAATGGCCACATACCCCAATAGAGCGATCAAAGCCCATGTTTCTTTCGGATCCCATCCCCAGAAACGGCCCCAGGAATAGCTGGCCCAAACGCCGCCCAAAATAGTTCCGGAAGCTAAAAGCACAATACCGACCTGAACCACCCGGTAAAGAAGATTGATCTGTTTTTGCAATCGTTCTTTATCCTTTGGGTATTTCCAAAGGGTCCATAAACCAAAATGGCCGATCCCCAAGGATAAAAGAAAAGCCGCGTAGCTGAGCGTAATCGTTAAAACATGAATGGTCAGCCAAAAGTTACTGCGGAGTACCGGCTCGATAGGTTGGATTGAAGGGTCCAAAATGGTCGGAACATTGTCTGCCAGCACAAACCCGATAACCGCCAGGGCCGAACCGGCCACGGCGAATTGCCGGTTTTTATAAATCAGCTCGAAGATAAGGGCGAAAACTGTCATGCCGAAGGTTACCCAGATGAGCGACTCATACATATTCGATACGGGCGGGCGGCCCGCGATAATACAGCGCATCGTAAACCCGTAAACACTGACGAAAATACCGATCACAAACAATCCAAATCCCGGCTGATAGAGAAGGCGAGACCCAAATAGAAGAGAAAGACCCATCAGCACGAAGGCCGTCAGTTGGATAATCCAAGCCAATTGGAAAGGCTTGACCGCGTTAAATTGAACTTCTAAAGCAATTTTACCCGCGTCGACCGCGTCTTTACCCTCCAGCTGACTTAAGAGCTGGGACAGGTTTTGACTTTCAGTGGAAAAGCCGGCGGCATCATGCGTGTCATAAGTTTTTAAAAGGCCCGCAAAGGAGATTAAGACTACTTTAATGGCGTCCGGCATGCCCTTGGGGTTGAGACGGTAAGAGTCCTGTAAATCCTCCAGCGAAACCCATTTTTGGGTTTTTTCATTGGGGATCGGAATGATGGTTAATAATCTGCCCGACTCGATATCCTCAAATTTTTCCAGCCGTCCGAAAACCGACAGGGATTCCTTTTCCATGGCGTTCAGGGTGATCTTTTTCTGTTGTTTGGCGTAATTCATTTTGGCGTAGGCGATAAAGCCGTCATTTTTTAAAAGGAAACTGGGCGCGACCCGCTTTTGATCCTTATCCACGCTTAAAAGGGATTTCAGATCTAAATTCTCGATCAATATGAAATTCTTGTCGTTCCAGTCAGCCGGATGGGTCAACCAATCGAACAACAAATCCAGAGAACCCTTTTCCTCAAAGGCTTCGTGGCCCGTGATGAACCGGACACTTTCTCTGGCAAAGGTATCCAATGGCTTGACGCGTCCACCTTCTTGAATAGGAATGAGGGCGAGTGTCTTAAAATCCATCTGTTGAGCGCAAACCGGCACCGTTAAAATAAACATCAACAACCACAAAAATAGGTTACGCATTTTTTTCCTTCTTGCCCCAAGCGGGATTTTTAAACCAGAACATTAAAATAATGCCGAATACCATCACCATAGCGCCCGTGTATTTTATCCCCATACCCGGATCCACCCCCACGGCAAAGACCGAGGTATATTTTCCATCGGGCAGGGCCTGATAGCTAGCCTGGTAGATGGTATAACCCCGGTAATGAAGGGGCTTGTTCATGCTGATGTTGACCGGAACCTGGGTTCCTTGGTTTTCCTGATCCATGTAATAGATATCGCTGCCGTAAGAAGCGGGTTTATCCGTGCCGGGATCCAGCCCCAGGTGAAATTTTATCAGGTGAATGGAAAAAGGAAGGTGGAGTTGCAGCGGGCCGTAAGCCATCGCGAAAGTTTCTCCCGCCACGGTAGCTGTATCCTGCGTCTCAAAACCCAGCCAACCCTCTTTTTTCTCGGATCGGTAGATGATTTCATAATGCAGGGCGGGTTCTAAATCCTTTTGATAGCCAAAAGGTTCACGTTCGTAGGTTTCTTCGGGGACGGCATCGGGCAGGCGTTCCTGCACTTTAAACTGCATGTCCATCCAGCCAGTAGCGATGTCGTCCCCCACGTTCAGGGTTTCGATGGTCGTGAATTCCCCTTTGCGCCTGACTTGATATTTGAGGCTGCCGTCCGCCGCGGCTAGAATCACCAGGGCGTTTTCGCTGACGTCTTTTTCTCCCCCGGCTAGTCGCTTTTTCCAGTCCGATTCCTTTTCAAAGAAAACCGAGGCCGGGCCCAGGTCCAAATGACCGTAATCCTTGTTTCCCAAAAACAGCCACTGGTTTTCATGCACAAAAGAACTGTCCAGGGTCACGTGAACCGCCGGAAAACCCGTCTCGCCCTTTTCCGCCCCGCGCCCGTGAACCCGCTTCTCGGCGTTCACGTAAAATTGGTTGATCATCAACAAACCGTCATTAGGCAAATGGATGATTTCGGGTTTATCCGGCGTGGGCTGGCTGAAAGTAAAAGCCGCGGGGATTTGCTCAATCTCATCCTGGTCGATCTGGTAATAAAGGGTCGGTTTGTCCTCCTGAAAAATATGACCCTCTTGGCCTTCGTCAAGCGCGATCTGTCCATCCAACCCGTATTGTTGGGTGATTAAGGAACCTGCCAAAATAATCAGAATACCCAGATGGGTAATGACAAAACCGGTTTGGTGTTTTTTCCAGGGATATCGGGAAATAGCGGAGCAGAAAACATTAGTTCCTAGAAGAAGAAGGGCCAGATTGAACCACCAGGTGCTGTAAACAAATCGTTTGGCCACGGCTGTGGAAAAGCGTGATTCCACGATGGTTCCGGCCGCCAACAAAACCGAAACCAACAGGATCATGGGAAGAGCTAATTTAATGGAAGAGATAAACTTGAAAACTTTGTTATCGAATAATTTTTTCACGCGTTACTCCGTAGACTAAAGCGGTTCCATACCAATGGAGGGAACCCCGAAACAAGAGACATACGAGTGCCCCTTGTTTTTATTTTATGGAATGGATCAAAGGCTAAAGCTCAACCCCGCTTGAAAGGGAATCAGCATAATAGGACTATCCGCAGACTCGGCGTTGCTGCTGGAATTATCGTCAAAATCCATCGCCCATTTAGTCTGTACAAAAATGTTAGTCGTGCGATCCAGCATAAAAGCCACGCCAACCGCCGGATCCAGCTCAAAATTCGCCCAGCTATAGTTGACTTCCGTCTTATAAGGCGCGCCTTGAATATTATCTGAGTCAAAGGACAATCCCCCGGCCAGAGTCAAATAAGGTTGAATCGGCGCTCCCGAATCACCGAAATAAATTTGCATATCGAACAACACGGGAATATGACTTGTATCCGAAGTAGCGCCCGTTGGAAAACCAAATTTAGTGATCGTAGCCGACGTGACTCCCAGGTCATAAAAACCCAGTTCCAAACCAACGGAAAAAACGTCATCAAAAGCGTAGCCGATGCGGCCATCTAAACCAAAGCCACTTCCATAAACCGTGGCCGCCGCACCGCTAATGGGCATCACCAATCCGCCGTCCAATTGAACGACAAAATGCTCGCCGACCGGATTACTGGGCACCGGTGTGGAAGCCATTACGAAAGAAGGAGGTTTGGATAGAGCCGCAGGAGTCCCGCTAGGCGTAGGGCTGACAGATTCGGTTCCGGTTATCGACGGAGTATTGACGGTTGATGCCGTTCCAGCCGATCCCCAGGAAGTACCCGTCACCGCTGTCATCGTAGAAACAGGCGTGTCTAAAGCCGTAGGGGTTCCTGAAGGAGTGGGTGTAGCCGTATCTTGCGCCCAGAGGTTTGAACCCGCAAACAACAAAACCAATATCATCAGAAAATTCTTCATAATCGCCTTTCACCCGTCAAGGGAAGCTCTCCCTTTTTGTATTTCCAACACTATCGGATCAAATTCAGCGGAGGATACTTTCTCCTCCCTCTACTTGGACCGAGCTGCCACACAGTCACTTTTATTGTTTGGGCCGCAGGCCCCTAAAATTGGAAAACTGTGTACACGGCTAGGCCATCCCCTACGGGGATGGCCTAGGCAGCCGGTGAAAATGTTCATTTTTTATAGACGCTCACCCCTGGTGATTCAAGGAAAAACCCCTACAAAAACCCAAAACAGCGCCAAAAGACGGCCGAGTTAGGCTGTTTCGCCCAAATAAGCCTCTTGAACCCTGGGATCACTCAAGACTTTCGACGCTTCACCTTCTAAAAGGAGGCTTCCTGTTTCTAAAACATAAGCGTAATGGGAAGCTTCCAGCGCCAATTGGGCGTTCTGTTCCACTAAAAGAATGGTCATTCCATCCCGATTAATCTTGGCGATGGTTTCAAAAATCAACTCTATCATTTGCGGAGCCAGGCCTAACGAGGGTTCGTCCAAAAGTAAAAGTTGAGGTCTGGCCATGAGCGCCCGGCTCATTGCCAGCATTTGCTGTTCCCCTCCCGAAAGGGTCCCGGCTAATTGTTTCACTCTTTCTTTCAGCCTTGGAAAAAGTTCATACATTTTTTCTAAATCTTTCTTAATTTCAGAATAATCCTGCCGCACATAAGCGCCTAAATCCAAATTTTCTTCAATCGAAAGATTAGGAAAAATACCCCTGCCTTCGGGACTTTGAACGATACCCCATCTCACGATTTGTTCAGGACGAAGACGGATGATGGATTCCCCGTTGAAATAAATGTCACCCAAAGTTGGCTTTTTAAGTCCCGAAACTGCCCGCAGCACGGTAGACTTGCCCGCCCCATTGGCTCCGATCAGGCAGACTACCGAACCCTGGGAAACTTGAAGATTTACACCCCGCAAGGCCTGTACGGCGTCATAAAAAACGGATAAGTTTTTAATTTCAAGAAGTGGCGTCATTTTTTATGCTTCACTCCTAAATAAGCTTCAATAACCTGCGGATTCTTTTGAATCTCAGCGGGCGTTCCCTGGGCGATCTTAACGCCATGATCCATCACGATAATTTTCTGGCAGATACCCATGACTACTTTCATGTCGTGTTCAATGAGAAGAACGGACAGGTTAAACTCCGTTCGAACTTTTTCGATTACCTGCATTAACCAACGGGATTCCTGGGGATTCATTCCCGCCGCCGGTTCGTCCAGCAATAAAATTTTGGCGCCTGTCGCCAAAGCTCTGGCGATTTCCAGCTTCTTTTGATCGCCATAGGGTAACGCCCCCGCCAAAATACCTTTGCGGTGGGTAAGTTCTAACGCCATCATCAGACTTTCGGTTTGAGCCTCATAAGCTTTTTCGGCTTCTCGAAATTTCGAGCTTCGAATCAAAGCCGCGCCCAGACCGTAAGATTTCGCGTGATGAAAAGCCACCTGGATGTTTTTTTCAACGCTCAACTCTTTAAAGAGCCGGATATTTTGAAAAGTACGGACAAGCCCCCGCCTCAATATTTGATGGGGTTTCAAGCCCAGAATGGAACTTCCCTGGACTGCCACATCGCCCGATTGAGGCCGATAAATACCGGACAAGATATTAAAAACGGTGGTTTTTCCCGCCCCATTAGGACCAATTAATCCCGCCAACTCCCCTTGCCTGAGGGTCATGGAAAAGTTATCGACCGCTACCAAACCACCAAAAGTCAGGGTGATGTTTTTGGCTTCTAAAACCGGTTTTTGTGATTCAGCGTTATTGGACAAAAAGGTTTCCTTTTAAAAATCAGGCTCTTAGTTTAGCCGAATTTAAAAGGGGAGGCCATTTTTCCCCGTCTTTACTTTTAAAAGTTGGCTGGTAGAATCGCCGCCCATGGATCTTCTTATTTTTGATTTTGATGGACTTATTTTAGACACCGAAACCGCTTCCTATGAAGTTTGGAGCGATATCTTTAAATCTTACGGCGCCACGCTTCCTATTACGGAGTGGGCCGCCTGTATCGGCACCACCCACCGCGCTTTTGATGTTTATGCTTATTTACAATCCCAAGTCCAACAACCGGTCGACGTAAAAGAAATCGCCCAGCAGCATCAAGATAGAACGCTAAAAATCATTGACGCTTTAGAACCTCGTCCGGGTGTTTTGGCTTATATGAGCGAGGCTCAAAAATTAAGACTGCCTATCGCTTTAGCCAGCAGTTCAGATCAAAACTGGGTGATGCGAAATTTAAGCCGCCTCAATCTCGCCGAGCATTTTCACTCGATCCGTACCTCTAATGATGTGGAAAAAGTTAAACCCGACCCGGAACTTTACCAATTAACTCTCATTACCATGGGCGTCAAACCCCATCGGGCTGTCGCTTTTGAGGATTCTCCCAACGGCATCAAAGCCGCCAAAGCGGCCGGCATTTTTACGGTGGCGGTGCCTAACCCCGTCACCCGGCAATTACCCATTGAAGAAGCGGATTTGAGAATTGAGTCCATGGCCGATATCACTTTAAGGGATCTCTTGCATCAGATTCATATGTCTCAAAAATAAAATTCTGTTTCCGGTTAATGCTTTTTGCAGCAGACCCTATTCATCCATACCCGATGACGGTTCTCTGCCACTTTGCGGTAAACCCATTCGGACAATCCTGAAAAGCCCGGTACGTGGTCATAACTCCAGTTCAACCATCGAAGATAAATAACACTTTCAAGACTTTTAAAAACCGCCTCGGCCCCTTGAAGAACCTCTCCATTGGAGAGAATCAATTGAAGTGATTGGGTAAAACGCTGGGGATCAATTTCCGAAAAGCGGAATGCGACCTCTTGATAAGGTTCATAAAGAACTTGATCCCCCGTCAGAGCCCGCCACCGCCCGACCCATTTACGGCAAAACCCGCAGTTACCGTCATACAAAAGAAGGGGTTTCATCTTGGGATTTGACACCCGGGGTTTATTAAAAGCTTTTGAAACCGTTTTCATTTTTTCCCTTTTCTAGCAGATTATCTTGGTCTTTTTCACTTCCTTTTTCTACTGGCATTAGGCCAAACAGGAATATACTTAATTTATAAGGTTAAAGCACGGAGGCGGCTATGGACTTTAATGCTTATTTGAATTTAATCAGCAGTCAGAAAAACCTTCCTTTCATTTTATTTATCAGCGTTTTTTTTGTTCTTTCCGTCTTGGAAATCAAATATGGCGGCTATAAAGAAAAAATTCCCCGTCTTTTGCGCTGGCCCAATCATTTTTTATTAATTATTTTTAACGCGGTTCTTTTTCGAGTGCTCTTTCCGGGATTTTGTCTTTATGCCGCCATATTCGCCGCCGAACACCGATTCGGGCTTTTGAACCAAGTACCGGTTCCAAGTCTTTTCGGTATTATCATCACAATTATCTTTCTTGATTGGACCCTTTATTATCTGCACCGTGTTTATCATGCCGTTCCCCTGCTGTGGAAGATTCACCGGGTTCACCATACTGATGTGGAAGTAGATGTCACAACCGGTCTTCGGTTCCATACGATTGAAATTTTAATGACCACTTTGGTTGAAGCCTCCGTGATTTATCTGATGGGAGCGCCCGTTTATGGGGTTTTCGTTTTTGAACTCTGGATTGGCGTCAGCAACCTTTTTAACCATTCCAACATTCGAATTCCTGCCGCTTTAGAAAAGATGCTGCGATGGTTCATCATCACGCCTGACATGCACCGAACCCACCACTCTTCCAGCCCCACCGAAACCAACAGCGACTTTGGATTTAATTTTTCCTGGTGGGACAGACTTTTTATGACCTATCACGAGCCTTTGAAGGCGGGAAAAGAAAAATTGGGTTTGAACATCTTTGAGGATATCCGCTATTTCGAGTTCAAATCACTGCTGCTTCAGCCCTTTTTAGACAAAAAAGGGAAATTCAAATTCAAAAATATTACTCGCGAGAATTAATCGGATAGGCGCAGTATCCCCGATATTGAAGAAATGGGGCCGAGGGAAGCCACGATTTGTCTTTCGTTTCTGATCGACGGCCTGGAATTTCAAAATAATACCAACTATCCGCTACTTTCCCCGTGGGCTCGGTTTTGTTTAACCAGCTTTCCACGATAGGACGCGTAGTAGGAAAAGCCACTGGTCCCAGTTGATAGAAACTGGCATTTACCACATAAACTGAACCAGGTTGAGGTTTAAGCAAATCCTCTTTTTGAAACGGCTCCCAATCCAATCCATAGTCTTGAGGATCAACTCCGCCTAAATAGGCCAGCTTTACCTTCCCCCAATTTCTTTCACGAGCTTTCAGGGATAATCTTTTTAAATCCTGTCCCCAATCCAGATTGGAATCAGCTAGATAGTAAAGCTTCCGGTTGGGCGGTACTAATTCGTTTAAATAGCTGAGTGAATGGAGAAAATTAAGTCCAACACTCGTTGTTTGCCATAAAAAGAGCCCTGCCAACATCCAGACAAAAAAGATCTTTTGCTTCCCTTCCTTCCAAAACCAAACCACACCCTGCGCCGCGATCAAAAAAAGAAAAGGATAAATGGGAAGCAAATAACGGATGCCTAAATTGGGAGTCGGCAATACAGTAATAAAAAAGAAAATAGCCGGAAGCCATTGCCACAAAGGAATTTGAATTTTTTTAAACAAAAACAAGCCTGAGGTAAACACCAAAACAAAAAGAAACGGCAAAGGTTCCTTCAACAAAAAAGCGATGGGAAGGTAATACCAGTGACTTTCCAGGGTGCATCGCCCCAAAAGATAAACCGGATAGGGGTGTTTGGCGAAAACAAAATCTTCCGCGAATTTTTCGGGCAAGTTGGCTAAAACCGCTGATGGATAAGGCGAAAACAAGAAAGTCGGCAAATAAAGCAAAAAAATAAGAGCCGCAAAACCACTCAACCAGCAGACCCAGTATTTAAGCGGGATAGCGCCTTGCACCCCCATTGTTTGCCCGGAGTTAGCCAACTCTAGGATCATGAAGATGGGAAAGAGCGTTAAACAATAAAGCTTGGACATTACTGCCATGGCCGCCAGAACACCCGCGAAAAAGCCCCAGCTCAAATTGAATTTTTCGAAGCTCTTTTGAAAAGCCAAAATCGCGGCGAAGAAAAAAAATACTGGAATGATCTCAATTTTTGCCACACCCGCCAAGCCAAGAAAAGTTGGATTGAGCGCCCAGAAAAAAAGAGTTACGGCACAAAGTTTTAGATCATTTCGATTCATCCAGAAAAGCAAAAAACCGGTCATAAGTCCAAAAAGGCAGCTCACCCCGCGGCTCCAAAAGGTTATGGCCGGAAGCTGGTCCTTATTCCACTCAAACATAAACTCGTGACCGCGATCGATGACGTCGCCCGAAACCGGAAAAGTTTTTAAATTCAAAGCCAGCAGGGGCAAAGCCGTCAACCCCGATGCCAGAGGCGGGTGCAGGTGAGGTGTCCACACGTCACCGCGGGTCAAATAATAATATCCGTTAGTGATTTCTGCCGGTTCATCATTAGTGAGTGAATCCGTATTTAACCTGGGAAGAACTTGGATGGAATAGACAAACGCGGAAAGGAGAAATAGTCCATAGATTTTTAAACCATTGAATGATTTCACGCTTTTATTCTACTCAAGTGTTGGAGATGAAATGAAGTTTGTTTAATCTTAAAAATAAAAAGGCGCGGAACCCCGGATTGACCGCGGGGAATCGCGCCTTGCGTCCAGACGGTAAAATCACATCAAAGAATTAACACTCGAACCTAACGAGTTCAAATCGTTGTTGAATTGCGATTGAGAAAACAAAGAAGCCTGTTGATCTAGGTTTAACGCCTGGGCAGCAGTTGAACTGGGACCCAGTAAATTGGCTAAATCCGTTTCCCAGGTCGGTATGGAAAACGGCGAACTATTGCCACCCAAAATGGAAGCAAGACTGGCAATGGAAGAAAAGTCTGTGGCGCTGGAAGAAGGATCGTCCATCGAAGAAAGCACATTAAGATCGCTATATTGCACTTGGGCAAAATCCACCTGAGCTTTTTGCGCTGGAGTTTTCACCGCGCTCATCGCTTGACTAAAGAGTGAATTGAAATCGGTAGACGTGCCGCTTGCGGCACCCAATAAAGAGCTGTAATCACCGGCCAAAGCATTTGAAACGGGGTTTGTATTGGAAATGGAACTCATAGCGACCTCCTTATCTTCCCTTCCTAACGGTTGTTTTTTTTATTTCAACAGTGGAATAACTCCATTTATAAACAATCCTATTTAAAGGTTTTTGAGTGGTTTTGGCAAATAAACGACTCTTTTATCGTACACGAACAAGAGGGCTCCATCCGGCTGTTTAGCGGGAAGTTGGGAAAGCGGGTAAATTTTATAATCGCTGTAAAACTCCAATACCCTGGCATCTGTTTCTTCTCCCACAAAATAAAGGGGTTCTCCAGGATAGAGGGCGGGATGTGTCAGAACAGCCAGAACCCAAACCCGGTTAGGATCAGGTGGATTGCGCCAATAATTTTGGGTTTTAAACCCGCAACCCAAAACCCAAATCGTCAACAGAGCGCCCATCCACTCTTTACGAAGCCCCCAGGACGATGGCAACGTTAACAAAAGACAAATAATGAAAGAACCGCTTAAGACCCATGGGAGGTACTCGTCACCCGTAAAACCATTGAGCAGGCCCAACAAGGCCGCCAACCCCGCCGCTAAGGCTACCCGGCGGTCATTTGCGAACCGAAAAAGAAAAGCGAAACTTAAAGCGGCGACTGGCAAAAGGGGAAGAATGTAATTAATGAAGGTTGAAATAAAAACTACGATGAAAAAGAGATAATAAAAGAAAAAAGACGACCCGATGATGCTAGTCGCGTCAAAGTAATTTCGGCTGGATTGCCGCCAGCCTTCCCGTACCCAAAGAAAAAAACTAAGGGGCAAGAACGGCCAAAAAAAAGCCATTCCCTCTTGAGCCAGAATGCCGTAGAACTCCCAATGATATTCCATTCGCGACAGTGAACCAAAACTGCTTCCGTGTGCCCGGGCGGCTACGTCTATCGCCCATTCCCATTTTAAATAGGGCATTCCGAACGTAAGAATATTACAGGTCATCCACGCGGTCATAAAAAATAACGCGGGTAAAAATAATCGGACAAAAACTTGTTTAGACGAAAAAGGCCACGGACGGCGGAAAGCTAACGCCAAAAGCAAAGCTGGCACTAAAACAAAACCATGCCAGGACTTGACCGCAACGGCTGTCATCAGCCACAAACCAGCGTATAAAAGCTCCCGGTTGGCTTCTTTCTCCTTGGGGGAGTCGAACGCTTTCGTCAGATGCCACCAAACACCCAACAAACAACTCAAAAGAGCCATATCGAGTGTTGCTACTCGGCTATAAAGAATAAAATGTTCCTGAAGAATCAAGACAAGACCGGAACCGAGTCCCGCCCAAAGGTTTTTGCCGAGAACCATACCGACTCTGGTGACAAAATAAACACAAAGCGCTCCCGCTAACGCGGGCCAAACCCGAAGTGAAAACTCATTCGCGCCGAGCAGCTTGACTGTCGCCCCCTGAAGCCAAAAAATAAGTGGAGGTTTGTCCCAAAAAGGCTCACCGTGAAACATCATCGGCCACCAATGATTATCGCGGGCCTCTGATAAAACAATATCCGCGTACATTGATTCGTCTAACCCCAGTAGTCTGTTTTTTCCAAGCCAGGGTAAAAGGGCTAAAAAATAAACCACAGCCAAAATAGTTCCAGGAAAAAAGGCGAAAAGAGAAAACGGCTTTTTAAGGGGTGCTGACACCATCGAGAATATACCTCGTTTTACAGGAGAAGGATAATTTTGAAAAAAATACCTATGAAATAATTCGAAACTGACTGGATTTTATGTGGTTTAGGAAGATGCTTTTTTACAGAAAACTAAAAATTTTAAAGTCTATTCCGAGGTCGGCGTTTCTTCGGGGGTGGGTGTCGGGGTCGGAAGACTCTTGTTGTAATACTTATCGAATTTTTTCAACGCGCCTTCATCTTTGCAATCAGAGCAATTGGAGACGCTTTTGACCTGTTCAGTGTCAAACAAGACCGAATCATCGGCATAAAACAATTCAGGATTTTCTTTTTGTTTATTTTTGCCGCAAATACTAGTCAATTTAAAGAAGGCTAAATAAGGTTGTGTCCATTGCACCAATTCAAATTGTGGGGGTTGGCAATCCCAATTATGAAAATCGATCCGATCAGATAAGGTTTTCTCTAAATCGGACGTAATATCCGTTGTGGTTCCCTTGTTGATATCCACAAAGTAAGTTTTCCAAACGCCGTCCAAAACCTCTAAATGCATGAAATATTTTAGACTATCGGGGGCCCAATCAAAACGGACGGCTTTAAGCCGGGGCGGATCGCCGTTATCCCACTCGATTTCAAAAGTTTTTTTATCGGTCTGATGCACCAAAACAGGTCCGGCGTCGGCCGTTTCAAAATGGCGGTCAGGATTTTCTATATTTTCCAAAATAACTGGATAACGAAAAAAAATATTGTCGTCTACCCTTCGGTCCAAAACCTGTTCGACAAGAACCCGATAACGTCCATTAGGAGATTCGGATAAATAAGCCTGTTGGCCTGCCCAGAGTTTCAAAGGAAATATCGTTCCCAAAAAAATTATCACTAAAAACAATTTTTGGAAAAAGTTCATTTCAGATTCTTTCAATGATGTTGAACGGATATCTACTGGTCAATCCCGACAGTCATTCCAAGATAGAAATTAAGACCGTTGCCTTCAAGACTGCCTTGATTTGTGCCACCCGTGCTAGTGGTGCCGGTAGTACTCGTGGGTAAATCACCCGGATCGGGTGTAAGATTAGATTTTGAAGCGCCATTTATTTGCTGAAAAGTTGTGAATCTTTGAATTACTCCACCCACCAATGAAAACCCATCGCCCAAATAAAGTTCCGCACCAACTCCCAAATTCAATCCATAACCTGTATCGGTTTGATCACCCGACCAAAGATACTCGTCGAATAGTTGCGTAGTCGAATCATACGCAAAAAGTTCGGACGTATTATGAGAAGATAAATAGGCGAAATTCATGCCTAAATCGATAAAAGGCTGAAGAGGAAGGGTCGTGAAAAAATATCTTTTTAAATCGAAGTTGAGCGTTGTATATACAGCGGAAGTCGTAAATGTGGTTGGGTTTCCTGAAACATCCGTACTGTAAACAGAAGCTGTATGAGTACTATACCAATAACTCATCTCTATCGCCCAAGGTCCTTCGCGATGCCCTACCATACCGCCAAAACCGAAATTTCTGTTGATTGTCGGAATAAAATCCAATTCTTCATTTGTAAATCCTCCTCCCGTTAACGACACGGGAGCGGTTAAAAAACTCGTATAGCCAGTAAAGTCATTATTGTTATCAATGTTTGCAGAAGTGCCAAAAAAACCGATATAGCTTCGATGCTGAATAAAATCGTGGGATTCGGGCATACCGTAAGTTTCTACTTCATCATCAGCCCAAGCCTTAAACATTGCGCCAAAACAAAGTATTGAAAAAAGTGTCGCCAAAAACGCAATTCGGTTTAATCTCATTCTGCCCCCGTCCTCTATTTAACGTTTTAAAGCCAAAACAAAAGAATCTAAACTTGAATCATTTTAACCCAATAAACTTAATAAATATAAGCGAAAACTGAAAAACTAAGGTTTTCTGCAGTTTTAATTCTTTTCATTAAACTTAGCTTTTTAAGGTTTAAAGACTGTCCTCAACAAAAAAGGCCCCGGTGTATGCCGGAGCCTTTGACAAAATTTGCTTCAATTTGTTTAGGGTGTTACTGAATAAATTTGAGTATTAGCGTAATCAGCTACCAACAAATTGCTATTTGTACCAAGGAAAACTAATCCTACCGGATCAGGGTTAGAAGTGGCAGGATTTCCTAAGCCAGAGGTAATAAATGTGCCTGTAGAAGTATATTCCTCTATTTGATCCGTCCCCGAATCAGCAAGATAGATATTATTGTTGGTATCCAATGTTATTCCATAGACATCCGAATCTTCACTCACAGCCGTCCAAAATTGACTTGAGTAGCTTGTTCCCGAATTATTAGTAAATATTTTCACAAACTGATTGCTCGCATCTACAACGTAAACTTTACCCGTACTATCAACCGCTACCGCACTTGGATTGTTAAATGAAATGTTTCCGCCTGCCGAACCATTAAATTCAGCCAAAATTGAAAGAGAAGAATTAAATACTTCGACATAATCATGACCTGTATCGGCAATATATATGTTTCCACTGCCATCAACAGCAATTCCTTCAGGGTCCAAGAATGATCCGGGGCCACCGCTAACGGCAGACCAACTCGTTACAGAATTTAAAAAACCTCCCGAAGGCGTCATCTCATATACAGCATTATTCACCTGATCCACTACATAAATATTGCCGCCATAATAAACCACGCCGTTTGGTTGACCAAAAGCGTTGGAACCATTGTAAGTTGTTAAAGGAACTCCTAACGAAGTGCCGCTCGTATTAAACATTTGTATTAAACCACCTGTACTGCCTTCGGTACCTTCAGCGACATAAATGGTAGTTGAGCCATCATAAGCGACTCCATTCGGTGGAGCACTTGTAGTCCAAGTCGTTCCATTCAGTTCAGGCGTGGGTTGCGAAGGTGAACCGGTATTAACAAAAGTGGATGTGGGTGTGGCGGTATTGATAACCGGCGGTGAAAAAGGTGTGGCAGTGCTTGTCCCCAAACCGGGTGTAGGTGTGCTGGTATAACCCGCCCAATTAGTGGGTGTAGAAGTAAAGGTAAAAGTATACGTAGCGGTTAAGTTATAAGTAGCCAAAGGTCCTGTGGGCTGGTTATTCGTGCAAGCTAAAGGCACGATCAGTCCAGTGAGAACAATTAGAATTAAAGCCAACTTTTTCATTACTCTTACCTTTTCATTGTTCCTCAAGGGAACTGAAGCAATTCACCATTACCGGAATCGACTACATAAACATTTGCCGAAGAATCCAAGGCGATTCCCTCGGGGTTTACCAGCGTTCCCAAACCAATAATATTTACAGGCGAGCTGGTATAACCACCAGATACAAATCCAAATTCTTCAATTTGATGATTACCTGTATCTGAAACATAAAGATTATTATTAACATCAAGCGCTACAGCATAAGGGGTATTGAATCCCTGAATAGTCGCGGCAACCGAGCCTGCAGAAGTATAAACACGCACATTTCCGTCGCTGCCCGCTACAAGAAGTCGACCTGTACTGTCCACCGCTAACCCATAAGGAATAATGGATGATAAAGGCAATATTCCTGTTCCATTGAAAGCAGTATTTAACCCACCAGCAGGAAGTGAAAGAGAAACTATTCGACTATTACCAGAATCGCTAACATAAAGAACAGTAGCTGTATTGTTAACCGCCACCCCGTATAAAGTAGTCGACATAGAAGCTGAATATTGTAAAGGTGGGACATCTCCGTTCGAGTCATACTTTGATACAGTATTTCCAGTACCCACATTACCCACTACATAAAGATTGCCGGAACTATCAACCGCAATTGCTCTAGGTGAAGTATAAACAAGTCCGTTCTTTGTCTTTGGCGGCCAAGAAGTATTGTAAACACCGTTAACATATTGCTTAATTAAGCTATTTCCCATATCACCCACATAAACATTACCTTTCGAATCAATCGCCAAAGCATAAGGGGTATTAAACCCGCTGATAGGATAAGGAATCGGCGTAGGCGTAATAGTAAATGTCGGCGTAAAAGTAAATGTGGGCGTGGGGGTCCAAGCCGGATTGTTGGCCGCAACGGTTTGTGCTGGCGCGATAAAAGCCGTATTGGGTGTTTGGTTAGAACAAGAAATACCCAACAAAAGAACGTTTAAGCCCATTCCCGTAAACAAGAAAACAATTAATATCCGTTTCATGTCTGAGCCTTTCCTACTCAAACCCTACGGTTGTGCCAACCGCAAAGTTCAAACCACTGCCGTCTTCTGAAGTGTTGGTTCCATATAGAGACAATGTATTAGCTTGAATCTGAGATCCCGTAAACTGGCCAAAACTGGTCCACCGTTGATAAGCCCCGGCAATAATCGAAATATCCGTATTAATGTAGTATTCAACACCGATTCCTAAGTTCAAACCTAACCCCTCTAAGGTAAGTGGAAAAATATTTCCAGAAGCATCAATATCAGCGTCGTTAATGGTAATCCAGGGATAGCTGACACCCAAATCCAAAAAGGGCTGGAATTGGAGTTCCGTCAAAAAATAACGTTTAAAATCAACATTGATAGAACTATAAACAGCGGTTCCTGAAAAAGAAGAGGCTAAAGTCGTTGGGCTTCCATAACTGGAGCTAATCACGCCAGGACCAAAAGTAGCACTATGACTTGATTGCCAAAAGCTTACTTCAAGCGCGTAAACTTCTTCCCTGTGGCCGATTAATATCCCCCACCCAAAAGCTTGAGAAAGAGAGGGTATCAAACTCAGATCGTAAGATGGAGCATTGGCTACCGAATAATTTGTTCCAGAAAATAAACCGGTATTGTTAACACTGATGGAAGTGCCGACCACACCCACGTAAGTACGGGTATGTAAATAGTCGCCAGGATTGCCATCCGCCCAGGCAAAGTTCAAATTGCCGAAGAGTCCTAATGTGATGGCAAGAACTAAGTATTTAAAAGACATCTTCATTTATTTTAACTTTCAAACTTTTATTCATCGGGTCTAATAATTAACGGTTAGACGCTTACAAACCCGCAAAGAGCCTAATTGTTGTCCAAAGGCTTCGCATAATCCCATATTTTATACAATTTTAAAAGGAAAAGAGGACCGGAGAGGGGCATTTTAACTTGATTTATCCAAAGACCAGAACAAAAAAAGGGTTCAATCTCAGCCTTTAGGAGTTTTTCTATTTTCCCAGAAACCCCAAAAAACTAACGCTCCGCTCATTCCCAAAAAAGGCCAAAAAGGAAAATTTCGGCTGCTTAAAGAAACTTTTACATAGAGATAAGGAACCCAGGCCGCGACAGCTAAAAAATAATACTTTGAAGCGTGGCTTGGCGGCGGCCGATTAACTATTAATTCAGCCGGTTCGGATAATACGGGTACGACCAGAGATCTTCCTTCGTTTTTACGGATTTGAACTTCGGCGTTAATGATGTGGATGGCATTTACATTTTCCACAACCACTTTGTAAGAAATCCACAAAGACCGGGCATTGGCCGCAAGGGCGAGCCAAATAAAAACTTCATGAACCCATATGGGTATAGCGCCTGACGCTACACCACCGCCTAAAATAGCCGCGGCCGCCGAAACGACAATGGCCAACATCAATGCCGGATAGCATTTATTTTTGTAGTCCTTAGTTTTTTGTATCCAGTAGGCACCTAAGTTGTTATCCGCAACCACCCGTTTGATCGACTTTCCGCTGCCGATGAAAAAACCAAAAATAAGACACTGAAGTAAAACAATCAGAGTCGCCACAAAAAATCCCCAGAGTATATGAAGATTCACGGGCAAAACATGGCCATAAGCCATTCCCATGGTCGCGAGAAAAAATAGAATGATCGTAGCGCTGACGCTGGCAAAAACCGTTGGCATTAGATTTCCTTGTTATTTTTGAAAGGCGGCTTTAACTGCCGGATGGATTAAAATACCCCGATCAATATTAAGTCCGTGAGCAATAGCTGGATTTCGTCGAACTGCTTCTTTGTAACCAGGTTTTGCGATTTCCAAAACAAAGGGCAAAGTCGAGTTGGTCAAAGCATAAGTCGATGTCATTCCTACCGCTCCCGGAATATTTGTGACGCAATAATGCACCACACCCTTCCAAATATAAATCGGCCTGCTGTGAGTGGTCGGCCTAGCCGTCTCAATACAACCGCCTTGATCGATGGATACATCCACGACAACTGATCCTGGTTTCATTTGGGCGACCATATCTTTGGTAACCAAGCGAGGTGCCTTGGCGCCTTCTACATATACTGCTCCCACCAAAAGGTCCGCTTCACGAACCTCTTCTCGAATCACCCGTCGATTTGAAACAAGGGTCGTCACGTTTTTAGGAAGCACATCGTCCAAATAGCGCAATCGGCTCGGATTAATGTCGAGAACCGAAACTTTAGCGCCAATGCCCGATGCGATTTTAGCCGCATTGAATCCGACTACCCCCGCGCCGATCACGACTACTTTGGCGGGTCTGACTCCAGCCACACCGCCGAGTAAAATACCCTTTCCTCCCATGGAACGTTCCAGATATTTAGCGCCTTCTTGGATGGCCATTTTCCCGGCTACTTCACTCATCGGAGTTAATAAAGGGTGTTCACCCGAAGTCAGTCTGATGGTTTCGTAAGCGATAGCCACCGATTTAGTTTTGATAATAGCCTGGGTTAATTTTTGAGACGCCGCGAAATGAAAATAACAGAAGAGAATTTGACCCGGACGAATGAATCGATATTCGGAAGCTTGCGGTTCTTTTACTTTTAAAATCAGGCCCGCTCGGCGAAAAAGCTCTTTTTTTTGCCCCACTATTTCAGCGCCAGCGTCTTTAAAATCTTTATCTGAAATACCACTACCACTGCCCGCACCCTTTTCAATCAAAACTTTATGGCCAGCTAAAACCAACTCTTCCACACCACCGGAAACAATTCCGACCCGGAACTCATTGTCTTTCACTTCTTTTGGAACGCTGATAATCATACTGATCCCCTCGTTCCTGATCTTCCGGTTTTATTCCTTTAACCATTCAACTTTACCGGTATCCAGGTGATAAATACCACCAACGATTTTCAACATATCATCCTGTTCCAATTGCCATAACTCCGGGCTTTCCTCCCGAATGGTTCTCATGGTATTAAACACATTAGCCCGAACCACCGCGTCCCATCGGTCATCATCAGATAAACTTTTGTCCGTAACCGATTCCACCGCGGGTTGAAGTCTGCCGTTCAAATCCTGCAAATTCAAAGAACGCCATACGGAAGTCGGATTATCGTGTTCACTGATCGCTTCTTGAAGAGCTGAGCAATGGGTGTGTCCCAGTACCACCAAAACATGGCACTGAAGCTTATCCGCGCCATATTCTAAACTTCCCAAAATGCTTTTATCCACAATATTACCGAAAGCTCGGACCGTATAAATTTCCCCCGGCTTCATATGAAAAATAACTTCCGGCTCAACACGTGAATCCGCGCAACTCACCATCATCAGTTTAGGCAACCCCGGTTTAAGAACAATATGAGCTTGATGTGCCTTGTTGCCGCTGACAAGCATTTGCATGACCGCATCCTGCTCTTTTTTGACATCCGCTGGAGCCAAAATTCCTGTTCTTTCCACCGCGCCAACCGGCAACGCTAAAACCAACAAGGCCAAAACCATACTCAATTTGAAAAATTTCATGTTCACTCCTTAACTCTTTTAATTAGAATTAAATTCCAAAGGACATCGTCAAAGATAGCTTTATTAATTATATAACCCCCACTAATTAGAAGTTATAATTATTACCAATGATCGCATTTACTCACCTTAAACTTTGCAGTCTTGTAACCTCTTTATGAAAAAAATTGCGCTTCTTCAATGGAACTCCTTAACAAATCGTAATAACGAAACTTCAAAACAAAGACAACTGTATTTGATTTATATGTCTCACAAGACTTGAGAGGAAAATATGTCTTCACTCTATCGGATTCTAGATTGGGACAGCAACCTCTTCGGTTTCAAGGTAGGACGTATTCTCGTTAATCGTTTAAACTTGCCGCAATTGAAAAATACGCTCGTGGAGCTAAAAGGACAAAGTGTCAAGTTGGTTTTTTGGGCTTCCGATAGCGAAGACAAAGTAGCCCAACAAGCGGCTCGTGACCTCGGAGGATTTCTAGCCGATCTCAAAACCACTTATACAGCTTCCTTAGATAAATTGAACCCGTTAAATCGAATGTTTAGTCCAGAAATAGAAGAGTATCAAGAAACCTTTTCCGAAGTGGAACTAGAAAGCTTAGCGCTACAAAGTGGTCTTTACTCTCGATTCCGAGTCGATCCACAGATTTCTAATAAAATTTTTGAGACCATTTACAAGTCGTGGATCCGAAGCTCTATCAACCACACCCTGGCCAAAGACGTTTTGGTTATACGAAAAAACAAAAAAACAGTAGCCATGATTACTCTTGGCGAAAAAGAAAATCGTGGCAATATTGGTTTGATCGCCGTGGATGAGAACTATCGAGGTAAAGGTTTGGGTGCAGGATTGGTGCGATCAGCAAACGCATGGTTTTTAAAACAAGGATATTTTGTAGCCCAAGTCGTTACTCAAGGACGTAATTTAGCCGCTTGCAAACTTTATGAAAATTGTGGTTATAGTTTGGAAAAGATTGAGAACTACTACCATTTTTGGTTATGAGTTACCTCATCAAAAACTGCCGATCCTTCTATTGGTTAACGTATACATCACCAAGGATGAATGAATTCTCTTGCCTTGATGGTGCCCCAATATGAAAATTAAACAAATGCGGTTTAGCGCATGGCTAGTTTCTTTTAGCTGAAAAAAAGGACCACCTTAATGGCTCATTTGTCTGTCGTAATTCCTGTATACAAAGCTGAAAAATGCCTCGATGAATTGCATCAACGATTGACGGCCTCCCTGCGAAAAGTAACGAGGAATTATGAGATTGTTCTGGTAGAAGACCGGGGAGGAGACAAATCGTGGGAAATCATTTCTCAATTGGCCCATAAAGACAAGCGAATCAAGGCCATCCAGTTCTCCCGAAATTTCGGACAACATTCCGCCATAACCGCAGGAATCGACCACTGTGATGGAGATTGGGTAGTCATCATGGATTGCGATTTGCAAGACCGTCCCGAAGAAATCATACGACTCTATGCTAAAGCTCAGGAGGGGCATGAAATTGTTCTCGCGAGTCGTGTTCATCGGCAACACAGTTTTTTCAAACTCCTGGCGTCTTGGTTTTTCTACAAGGTTTTTAACTATTTATCAGGTATGAACTACAATGGAAAAGTTGGAAATTTTTCCATCGCCTCCCGTAAAGTCATCGACAATCTACGGCAGATGAGGGAAAGATTACGCCTCTACGGCGGCTTGATAAAATGGATGGGGTTCCCAACAACCACTATCGATGTCGAGCATGACAAAAGCCATTTGGGCAAAACTACCTATACTTGGAGTAAACTTTTCGCGTTGGCTTTTAATATAATTGTAGCCTTTTCGGACAAACCGCTTCGATTAATGACTCAATTTGGTTTTATCATGTCGTTAGGGTCGTTTTTGCTGGGACTTTACATTATCTTTAGAAAATTTTATTACGGGATTTCCATCGTCGGTTGGGGCAGCCTTATCGTTTCACTTTATTTTATTGGTGGCATCATCATTGGATTTTTGGGACTTATTGGGATTTATATTGGAAATACTTTCGACGAAACCAAAAAACGACCACTTTACATCATTCAATACACACACAATGTTCGTTAACTCTCTCTATCAATTAGCTACACCAACTCTGAAAACCTTTTATTTTTGCTGAAATAAATGTAATCTTATTACAATGAAAAAATGCTTGAGTTGTCAGGAAAAGTTTCAAATTCCAGATTGGAAATGTCCGTACTGCGGTTTTTCGCCTGAAGCTAGAGGCCAGTTCACTTTATTCGCACCAGAATTATCATTAAAAAATGACGGTTTCAATGAAGATGATTTTGACCTTCTTAACCAAAGTGAAGATGGTCACTTTTGGTTCCAAGCCAGGAATCAACTAATTTTATGGGCTTTAAGGAAATATTTTCCAAACGCCAAATCATTTTTTGAGATCGGATGCGGAAACGGATTTGTCCTTTCAGGAATTGAAAAGAAAAATCAACGAATGAAAATTTATGGCAGTGAAATTTATGAAACAGCGCTGCTCAATGCGGAAAAACGTCTTAAGAACGTCCGTCTTTTTCAAATGGATGCAAGAAAAATTCCTTTTGTGGAGGAATTTGACGTTGTCGGTGCATTTGACGTGCTGGAACACATCAAGGAGGATGAAACCGTCTTAGCGCAAATGTACCAGGTAGTCCACCCGGACGGCGGAATTTTATTGTCTGTACCACAACATAAATTTCTCTGGAGCGATTCAGATAAATTTTCATTCCATGTCCGTCGTTACGAAGCCAGCGAACTGATTGAAAAAGTTGAAAAGGCTGGGTTTCAAATCATTCTTTGCACATCCTTTGTCTCTCTTTTGTTGCCCTTCATGTTGCTTTCTCGTTGGTTATCTAAAGGAAAAATTAAAGAAACTGGCCCTAAAGTAGAGTTAAAGATAAATCCGATCTTGAATGTTCTTTTCAGTAAGGTAATGAGCGTAGAGCGTTTATTTATTAAATGGGGCCTTCGATCTCCCTGGGGCGGCTCTTTACTTATTGCGGCAAGAAAGGTTTAATTTTTTCATGACCGCCATTCCTTTTAATAAACCTTATCTGACGGGCCAAGAACTAGGCTATATAAAACAGGCTGATTCTAACGGCCATCTCTCGGGCAATGGCCCTTTCTCCCAAAAATGCCAGCAATGGCTTGAAAATAATATTGGTGCTCCTAAAGCACTGTTAACTCAATCCGGAACCTCCGCGCTTGAAATGGCTGCCCTATTACTGGACATTCAACCCGGCGATGAGATCATCATGCCTTCTTATACTTTTGTTTCAACGGCCAACGCATTTGCCCTCAGAGGGGCGGTTCCAGTTTTTGTCGATATCCGAAAAGATACCTTGAATTTAGACGAAACTTTAATAGAAGCTGCCATTACTTCCAAAACCAAAGCCATCGTGCCTGTTCACTATGCCGGAGTCGGTTGTGAAATGGAACCAATTATGAAAATTGCGGAAAAACATCGATTGTGGGTCCTTGAAGATGCAGCTCACGGAATTATGGCTTCGTATAAAGATAAACCCCTAGGTAAATGGGGACATTTGTCAGCTTTTAGTTTTCATGAAACCAAAAACATTATTTCGGGAGAAGGAGGCGCTTTGATCGTCAACGATCCTCAATTTATTGATCGAGCTGAAATACTTTGGGAAAAGGGAACTAACCGAAAAAAATTTTTAAACGGCTTAGTGGATAAATATTCCTGGGTTGATATTGGTTCTTCTTTTTTACCGAGCGATTTAATCGCGGCTTTTTTATGGGCCCAAATGGAAAAAGCACAAGAAATTACTCAATACCGCCTTAATATCTGGAATACGTATCATCAGGCTTTTGAAAACTTAGAAAAAGAAGGAAGGGTAAGACGACCCATTGTCCCATCAAATTGCGAGCATAATGCCCATATGTATTACTTGTTAATGGAAAATCATGAAAAGCGAAATCAATTTTTAGAAAACCTAAAACAAAAACACAACATTCAAGCCGTCTTCCACTATATCCCGCTTCACAATTCACCAGCGGGACTTAAATATGGACGATCTCCCGGTTCTCTTAATAATACTGTTGAATTAAGCAATCGATTAGTTCGTTTACCCCTATGGGTAGGCTTAGAGAAAAATCAATCTAGTGTTATAAAAAAAATATTGCTGGAGGTTAGAAGAACTTAAAACTAACTTTCACTTAATTAAAGGAAAAACTCTTCCAAAGTGATTGGCCTTCGTCATTAGATTCAACAGACCTTAAGGTAATATCAGGCAACGGAACCGCAGTTAAAGCAACAACCTCTATTCGATGATCACCCGCCGCTAAGTCTAACGTGATTTTACGATTGGCTGCAGGCGCCTGATAGAAACTTCCAATTTGTAAAAATTTAAGATCAAAAATAACAGTTCCGTCTACCATCACTTTGGTGCGAGTGCCTGTTTTGCAGGCAATTTCATATTTGCCATCATGGTTAATGTGGATAGTACTTTCTAATTTGAAAGCCTGTCCTCCAAAATCATTATTTTTCTCCCAAGCCATTTCGGGTAAAGGTTTGGTTACATCTGTCACTCGGTCTTCCCAATCAATCCTGCTGAAATCTATACTTCCCCGAATGGGATTTAAGTGATAGTTATAAGTTCGCTTCCATACCGGCTCGGATGTTCGAATAACCGAAAATAAATTTTGACTTTTATCAGAAAGTATTTTTGCCGGGATTTCACAACGGCATGCGCTTGGTCCTCCTGGACGCAACGGACTAAATAAACCTTCAAATTTCAAATCGGGAAACTGTTTTTTTAGTTTTTTTACATAATCACCTTCTTCAATAAAATAAACAACGACGTCGGGTGTTTGTTCATTTTGGTCTAAATAAATTGGATTGAATTCATGTAATAAATATACCGACGATCCTTCGTAAAATTCCGTTGAGAAATCAAAAATTTCTTTAGTCAAATAAACTCGTCGCCCTTGAGTAATATCTTGGAGGACATCTTCCTGCGGCAAAGTCGTCCAAACCCTTTTTTCTGCCCACTGCGGATAAACACTGGAAAAAAGTCCCTGGGCTGCCCATACCCAAAAAACAACCAACAAAAAATAGATAATGCCTTGAAAAAATCGGGTTTTAACTGCCATCAGTACCTGTCCCAAAAGTTCATTGAGACCCATTGCGCCGATAAGCAATAAAGGAACTACGCAATTAACCAATTCGGTACTGTGAGATTCTTTCATGGAAATTTGAGGAAGAATGGCCAAAACCGCTGTCGCTAAAAGAAAGCTTCGCTTCGCGTCTGGTTTTGTAAAATAAAAAATCAGACCCAAAGCTATGAAAATAGTTTCAGGAAAGCTAAATATAGAATGATTGGGAACCATCATGTCTTCGCGAATGTCCTGAAAGTGCCAAAACAACCCTTCGATAGTTTCCGGAAAGCGTCTTAAAAAAGCTTCCAAAAGATTCGAAGAACTTAAATAACTCGCGCCTGAAACAATAGTATGCCATTTAATGCGTCCAACAATATAATCATCAGTAAAGGAACGGAAAGAAAGAAGAATGGCCATTGACGCTCCACAAAACCATTTAAACCATAAATCTTCTACCTTTTTAGAAATCACACGCTTATAAACAAACGCGGCCATTACAAAAATTGTTAAAAATATGAGTGGACCAAAGTGTTTGATCTGCGAAACAACTCTATCTCCATTAGAAATAAAGTTAAGACAACAGAGAAAATAATAAAAATAAACAGCCGATGAAATCCAAACCAAAGAGGGCGCCGACGCCAATTTAATTTCGACCCTGTTTTTCCACCAAAGAAGTGCCAAACACGAAAAAATAAAAAACGGAATTAATACTAAACAAAGAGATTCTGTAATAGAAAAAAAACCTATACTGGCAGCCCACAATAAAAAATCCACAATAGAGCTTTTTCTCAATAACCTGATTTGTGTCCAAATAACGAGCAGCGCGCCGAAAGTCATTGAAGAAACTGGATAACCACTGACAGCTTTTGTGATTAGGGGCTCACTAATGGAGACCAAGATTGCCGCTAACAATCCAACTCTTTTCCCGGCTATTTCTTTACCACAAAGATACATGGCCCAAACGGTTCCCAACTCATAAAAGGTGGAGGTTAATCTTTGAATAACCAATCCTGTTTCAGCGGGAAATAAATGCCAGAAAAAAAGCGCTGTATAAGGCGAAACGGGAAGAATGCAATAGTTGCTGGTTACAAAAATATCACTAAAATTCCAAAAATCCTTCATTCGACGGACAATCTCAACATATAAGGCTAAATCAAAAGAATAACCTCCAATCGGTTTATCCATATGATAAAGACATAAAAATAACGTTAAAACAAAAGCCACACACAGCACGACTCTTGCCCAAAGAGAGGAAATATCATTTCCTGCTGTCTCATGTCTATGGGAAAAAAATCGAATGTATAAAAATAGAGCTCCAAAAAAAAATAACGCTATTTGCCAGGAGCCATAGAAAAACAAGCAAGATGCAGAACTAGGCAAAGCCCAGCCAAAACCGGGAAATGTAATAGTAACAATACTAAAAGCCAAAAACAGAGCCCCTGAAATCCAAACGTCTCGTTTTAATGTGGAAATGTCTTCTTCTTTTACTTTTGGAGAATTGCCGAATAAATTTTTGTGAGAACGCTTTGATTTAAGCTTTTTGACCATCATTTCTCCCGATCATTTCAACAAATCAATTAACTGGTGAAAACATTGGATTGATTATACATAACCAAATTGGGTCAGGTAACCTTTAAAAAATCCGAGTGGGGAGAAAAAGTATTCGGTTTACAAACTAATTGCCCATTCAAGCTAATCCATCGTTCAATTATCCCACATTTTCAAGAACTCTGGAATTAGCTTCGTCCAACTAATCTGAATCCATAATGCGAATTTCATACTTGTCTCCGTCGAGACAACGATTTTCTAAAATGATAAAAATCTAGTTTCTCTATAAAAAATTTTTATACTTGATTCTATTTGTGGTTAAATCAATTTCTATCTCAATAGAAGGAACTCTATGCTTGATCCCAAATACGTCCGTGAACACGAAACCGAAGTCCGCCAAACATTGGAAAACTGCAAATCCAAAGTCAATATTTCTTTATATTTAGATTTAGACCGCCGACGCCGAGACCTGACCATTTCTGTCGACAAACGGAAAGAACGCCTCAATAAGGCCTCGGAAGAAATGGGCCGGATGAAAAAAGAAGGCCAGGACATTTCCGCCTACCGTGGAAAACTTCAAGAGCTCTCCGACGAAATTAAACAGATGGATAACGAAATTTCAGCTGTCGAAAAAGATTTTCACGAGCTTGAACTTCAAATTTGTAACTTACCCGACGCCAATGTTCCAGTAGGAGGGGAGGAAAGTAACAAAGAGCTTCGTAAAGTCGGTGAACTCCGTCAGTTTGATTTCAAACCTAAACCCCATGAAGAACTGGGCGCAGCTCTGGGTATTTTGGACTTTGAAAAAGCTGCCAAAGTTTCGGGAGCTCGTTTCTTTAGTCTTTGGGGTCTGGGCGCCAAGCTCGAAAGAGCCCTCACCAATTTTATGTTGGACCTGCATGAGAAACAGGGCTACCAGGAACTGGTTATTCCCCATTTGGTCAATTATCAATCAATGGAAATGTCTGGCCAGTTTCCGAAGTTCATCGAGCAAGCCTTCGCGACTAAAGAAGATAATTTGTATCTGATTCCAACCGCCGAAGTTTCTTTGGCAAATCTTCATCGCGGAGAAACCCTACCGATTGGCTCTCTTCCCAAAAAATACGCGGCCTATACTCCCTGCTACCGCCGGGAGGCTGGTACTTACGGGAAAGATACCAAAGGTCTCATTCGTTTACATCAATTCAACAAAGTGGAAATGTTTCAGTTCGTGGAACCAGAAAAAAGTGCCGAAGCTCTTGAATTGCTGGTCGATAATGCCGAAGAAGTTTTAAAGCTATTGGGGCTGCCTTATCGAGTGGTGGTGTTAGCGACCGGCGACAAGAGTTTTAGCTCAGTGAAAACTTATGACTTGGAAGTTTGGGTTCCAAGTCAAAATACTTACCGTGAAATATCCAGTTGTTCCAATTGCACCGACTTTCAATCCCGTCGAGGCGCCATTAAATTTAAACGCGAAGGCGGCGGCAAACCCGAACTGGTTCATACTTTGAATGGTTCCGGTTTAGCTGTAGGCCGTACCTGGCTGGCCCTGCTTGAAAATTACCAGCAAGCCGATGGTTCCGTGGTTATCCCTGAGGTTTTACGCCCATATTTAGGCGGGCTAGACATCATTCGCCCCTCTAAATAAAGAAAAAGAGCGGATAGCTATTTTTCAGCTTCATTACATTTCCTTTAACTGCCGGTTTCCAAAAAGCTTCTGGTACAATAATCAACGACCATAACTGATGAGGAGTTTTTCCCGATGGCTAACAAAACGGTACAAACCCAATTAATAGAACCCAAAATGAGTAAGGCTGGCAAAATCACCCTAGGTGTGGGTGTGGGCATATTAGTGGCGGGTTATATGTTTTTAGCGACTGGTTCCATGACTTTGGCGCCATTGCTGATCATCGGGGGACTCATTACTGTCGGCGTTGGAATTTACAACCTTTAGGACGACATGCAACCCCAGTTGCCCCAGTTGATCACCAGCGAGATTTGTTTGGACTGCCCCGTTTGCTGCCGCTTCCCTGAGAAGCAGGCGTCTCTCTCTCCTTTTTTCTTTCCTGAGGAAAGAACTCTGGTCGAATCCATAAAATCAAAAGGTTCATTTAGGGAAACTGCCATGGGGCAGGCTTCCAAGGCGCAGCTCGTGAATTGCGGGCATGGCTACGCTTGTTCGTTTTTCAATCCTGAGAATCACACTTGCCAAATATATGAGGCAAGACCCCTGGATTGTTCGATGTATCCCGCGGTGATTATGCATAGTGAAGATCACCAAAAAGTGCTGATCGGTGCCGACACCAAATGTCCGGCGCTCAGGCGGTCCGACGTGGCCGCGAAGTTGAAGAATTATTTAGATTCAATTCAGCGATACTTGGAAAGTACGACCCTGTCATCCTCTATTCAAAAATTTCCTCAGTTTATTAGTGAATTTCAGGAAGAAGTGGTGGAAGTGCGCGAGTTGTCGTTGGGAAAGGCTTAACCAATGGTTGCTACATTACAAGCACTGCGCCCCCCCCGGGCGATGCGGTGGGTTTTACGCTGGAGATGGATTACTTTTGGTTTAATAGTCGTTGCTGTGGCCTTAGCGTTTTTTGTTCATCATTGGTGGATATTTGTTTTGACCGCTTGTTTTTTAGTCGGCGCTTTTTATAGCTACGGAATAGCAAAACACAGGGGTCGTATTGTTGGCGAAGGTTCAGAAGGGGAAGCATTAGTTGCTAAGGTTTTGGATAATTTGCAAATGGATGCTCGAGTTTTACATTCCATTCAATTTAAGTCTGGTGACAAACCTCGGGAGCTGGATCACTTGCTGATCACGCACAACACGATGTTTGTCATTGAAACTAAATATTTGCGGGGACGAATTGTGGGGGATGTAATAGATCGTGAATGGACTTTGCACAAACGGGCTCATAAAACCCGTTCCCGTTACAAACGAGCGTTTTATAATCCGCTTAAACAGGTCGCGACCCAGATTTATCATTTGCGCAGCCACTTGGAATCGAATCTTCCCGAACGCTGGGCACATGAGTGTTCTCAAATTTGGATTCAAGGCGTGGTCGTTTTCGCTCATCCGCAGGGTGATTCTTCCGCTGTGGTCAACCATGAACATGGTGTGGTTGCGGTTGAAAATCTGCCTCAATATTTAGCCAATTATCGGCCGCCTTCTCGAGCCAGTCGTTTAAGCTACGGGCTGCGCCGGGAAATCGCCCGGGTTTTAACAGGACATTGATTTAAAAGCCCCGGACGGCAACTTTCGGGGCTTTTTTTGGAACCCAATATGCCTTCCATCATCGAATTACCCCACGCTGATTTTTTCGATTCCGTTGATCCTCTCGATCTTCAATTAGAGCGGGCTCAAACTTTATTCTCTCCCGCCAGCGGGCTTTCGACTTCAATTCCTTCTTTTTTGATGTGGCAGGACGAATTTACCTACGCTTTAACCCGAAAAGATTATCATTCTTTCATCATCGCTCTGTATGGATCCTATGTTTATCTTCCCGTCCCTCCGCGACCCTTTACGATTGAAAGCCTTCAAACCGCTTTTGACTACATGAAAAAGGTAAATGGTTCGGGCCCTGGTATTTCCCGTATAGAAGGTCTCACTGAAAAGCAAAAAGAAGAGACTCAAATCTGGAAATTCAGTCCCCGTCTCACTTTAAGTGAATATATTTATGATCGGCAACATTTAGCCGAATTGCATGGTGATCCTTATCGGGCTAAACGGGCGGATATAAATCACTTTCTCAAAGAAAACTCAGTTATTCTTCGTCCTTTTCGGGCTCAGGACCTCAACGCTTGTGGTGATCTTTATGAACTTTGGAAAGCACAACGGCTTCCCTCGCTTCAAGGTGAAATGGCCGCGAAGATGATTCAATCTTCCCAGAAAGCCCATTTTCAGGCGCTTCATCAAGGCGAGGATTGGGGTATGGACGCCTGGGTGGTCTTAGTGAATCAGCGTGTTGTCGCTTATACGGTTGGGGCCGCTTTAAACCAGACCACTTATGGTATCTATGTGGAGGTGACTGACTTGACGATCAAGGGGTTGTCCGCTTATATATTCGTCAACGTCTGCCGACAGTTGGAATCTTATCCATTTATCAATACTGGCGACGCCGAAGGTCTGCCCCGATTGGCTGAATCGAAGGAACATTGGCATCCGGCAGAAAAACTAAACTTATACGCGGTTGATCCTCGGTAAATTAGGAGCTGACATGGCCTCTCCCATTAAAATTAAATTCAAAAAAAATCCGATCAGCCGCCTTCAAAAACGAAAAACAACCGCCACTCAAACCAAAAAAACGGTTTCCAAGTCTTCTGGCAGAATCAGGGTGGACTGGCACCAATACTTCATGAATATCGCCAGCGAAGTGGCAACTCGGTCAACCTGTGATCGCAAACATGTAGGCGCGGTTATTGTGAGAGATAAAACGATCCTTTCCACTGGCTATAACGGCAGCGTCCGGGGACTACCCCATTGCGATGACGCCGGTCACATGATGGAAGACAATCACTGTGTCGCGACTATCCATGCCGAATCAAACGCTATTATTCAGGCCGCCCGCAACGGAGTGCGATTAGAAGGGGCGGATATTTACGTCACCGCTTCCCCCTGTTGGAATTGTTTTAAAATGCTGGCTAACGCCGGTGTTAAAAACATTTATTACGGCGAGTTTTATCGGGACGACCGTATTTTTAACGCGGCCAAAAAATTAAAAATGTATGTCAGCGAGATTAAACTAGAAAAAAATTAGAGGTTTTAAATTTTCCGAATCGCTTCTCGAGCATAAAATTTTAAGGGATCGGACAAACCCCATTTTGGATCATCTAATTCGTTTTCATGCAGCCATTGAATGTCCTGATGTTCATCCACGTTAAGCGTAACTTTCCCCCCTTTCACTTTCGCAAAATAAATAAGACCGATATGCCAGTGTGGTTCTTTAATTAAATGCATGTCCATGTAATCAGGTGCCAACAAAGGTAAAAAACCAGATTCTTTTTGAATCGGCGCTCTTTCTCCTACCAATTCCACATCCAACCCGCTTTCTTCTTTGGCTTCCCTGATAGCCGCCTGTTCGGGATGCTCCTCCAACTCAATATGACCGCCAATTGGAAGCCAGCGTTGAAGCTGTTTATGAAAAATGAAAAGAACTTTTCGATTTTGAGAAATAAAGACAGAAACCGTAAAGTCAATTTTTTCATGGATATGCGGCATAAACTTTCAAACCTTTTCTATTTTAAAAAAACTAATTCCGTTGATTTATCCTGATCTTTATATAATGACAAATATAATCTACTTTGAAATTTTTCTCGCAAACAGATATTCTTTAACCGAGCGACAAAATGGCACTAACATCTTTGATTCAAAAAATATTATTTTTGTTACTCTCCATTTTCTCTTTGAACTCATGGTGTGCTCAAGAAGCGCTGGCCGTTCGGCCCATATCTGCCAATATTGCCCTAGTCGCTGGACAGGAAAATAGAGCCGGCTTCAAAGATGGAAGCTTTACTTCGGCGCTTTTCAACACTCCCCTGGGTCTCTCAGTTAGTGATGATGGTACCCGTCTTTTCGTCGCCGATTCTGGCAACAACCGCATCCGTATCATCCATCTCGATCAAAACAATGATGTCACTACCCTGGCAGGACAAACTTTGCCGGGAAAACTGGATGGTCCTATAGAAAAATCCCAGTTTAACAATCCTCATGGGGTTCTTTATCTACCGGGTGATCGTCTAGTGGTAAACGATTTTGGCAACCAGCTCTTACGTCTCGTGGACTTGAAAGCCGGAACCGTCTCAACACTTGCTACAGAACCTGTCCAAATCTCCATGAATGGCGTCAGAGATATGGCCTATATGCGTGCTGCCAATTCAATCTTCTTTACCCAACCCGATATGAACACTTTAAAAAGGCTTGATTTAAAAACCGATCTGGTTTCAAACGTTCTTAACAACAATTCCCAACTTACCCATCCGGCTGCTCTCTGGTGTCAGAAAAATAAGCTTTACATAGTGGACAAAGATTTTCCCCAGATCTACGAAATCGATTGGAAGGATAATTCCGCCACGAACCCTGTTTCGGTTGCGACCTCACTCGCCAACGTACTTTCCTTGTCCTGGAACGGCGATATCCTTTATGCCCTCTTACAAAACCCCGGTGTTCCTGCCGAACGATTTTTCCTCAACAACGAATACAATAACCATTTAGTGTCTTTTAGAAGTCCGGGAGGAGACACCATCCCGCAAGAATCTCTTTTCCCGCTCGCGGATATGTCCTACGCCCCTTCAACCGGTTTTGTGCCGGACCCTGACGACAGCCGGAAGCTTTACGTCGCTAAACCCGATCAACAAACCATTGTTTATTATCGCGACCTGTTTGGCTGCGATACTTGCGGACCGGACTACCGCAATTCCAACAATGTCAACGAACCCGAGTACCCTGCCAAGAAACCCAAAAACACCTTCCGTATTTTATTTTTAGGCGATTCCCGGGTCGCGGGTATGGCCAATTATCCTCTCGTGACCGATTTTCACGCCCGCGCCAATCTCAACTATCCCGGAGCGTTAAATATCTCCAAACAAATCGAGCGGGAACTGAACTTCCAGGCCTCGTTGGATGACACCGACTTAAATTTTGAGGTTCTCAAAGCGACTTATAGCGCGGGTTCGTTTCTCTTTCTCTGGCCCACCTACGAATTACCCGATATTGTCAAACACAATGACATCGATCTAGTAATCATATTTATGCCGCCAACGTCGAGCGATTATTTGCCCTATAAAGTTTATTTCGATCATCCCATTACTTCCGAGGGTATTCCCAAATTACCCAGCGACATGGAATATTTACTGACCCCTCCTCTGGAACGGATTCCCAAGGGGGCGCCTCAGAGCTTTTACAACTTTTGCAAAGCCCATGACCTGGTGAAAATTGACGGAAACGTTTTTAATTTTGACGAAAAATTGTTCAACTATCCTGAACTGCATGACGCGCTGGTCGAAATGTACGGAAAGCCCTTGGACGTGCTCAACCAAAAGCTTTTGGCCATCAAAACATCCTCCGGCCAGCCCGTACGCCTATTGTTGTGTTCCACTCACGAGGGAGTGGGCAATTTGCTCTATCCGGACAATTCTCAAATATGGATGGATGCGGCCAAGAAATATGACTTCCCTATCTTGGACATTAACGCCGAATTCGAAGCTTTGCATCTCGCCTTTTTTCCTCTGACAGGCGACGACCACAACCATATGAATCCCGATGGCCATCTTTTTTTCGGCAGACTCATAGCTCACGACCTCATCCATGACAAACTAATCCCTTGGAAATAAATATTTAAGAAATCATATATATTTTAAATTTTTCCTGATTTTTAAATCTAATTTTCGGTAATGTTTCTAATGTCTCTATATAATAATTGAAAACATGATTCATTTATTTATAACTAGGTGATCAAAGTGATAATTCCAACCATGG
>PLFD01000024.1 GCA_003136635.1 candidate division FCPU426 bacterium
TAAGTCAAGGGTCGCAGTCCAACGGAAATAGCCGGTGATGCAGGTGCAGTGATGGGTATAGAAGTCGGTTATACGGAATGTTTATCCGATAACAACTGTAATTAAAAGATAACGGAGTAAAAATGAAAAAGTTATTAATTTTAATATTTATATGCGACTTTGTTTTTTTTGTTAAAACTTTGCATGCTGAAGACCCGTATAAGCAGGAAGTGTTGTTGTCTACGTTAATCAATAAATCGGAAAATATTGCGACCTATTCTGGTTATTACATTAATGGATATTTTGTAAATAACAGTCCAAATTTTTCAATTTCCTATTTGCGCGTAAATAATTCAGCTCCAACTGTTAAAATGAATACCTTGTTGACTGTTGTAAGCAATGCTACAACCTCTGACCGTCAAGCGGTTTTAAATGAGGTGGAAAGTTTATCTAATTTCAAGCCTAAAATAGTAACTCAAACAGAAGATTTTGACGAAAATATTCAATTAGTAAGATTTGATTTTTTGGATGAGGATAATCGAATAAGGCTTTCGGAATGGCGAGATTTGCAAAATGGGTTTAAGTATAAAAGTGCGGTTTATGATTTTTCTGGATATCTTTTACAATTTACGTTGTATGAAAATTTATTGATTGATCAGCCAAATCAAAATTTGGAAAAATGGAAAAAACGGAAAATCATTAGTTTTGACAGTTTTTTGAGCAATCACAGCGATTTTTCTGCCGGTGATTTTTTAAGTTTGAAAACCAGTTTTTGGGCGAAAATTCTGAATTTGGGATTTAATTAATTTGATAATGAAAAAGAAAACTAAAAACGCATCAAAATTAATAGAAAATAGTTTTAATTGGCTGAATGCTCTTATTGTTGCCTTTGGTTTGATTTTAATATTGGTGGCGTTTCAACTATTCAGTTCTCATCATTTTTCTGCGGAAGCTGCCGCTTCAATAGGGTTTCTACTTCTTTGTTGTATAGGATATTTTTGTTTTAATTATCGAATGGCAAAAAGAATTCGGATAAATAGTCTTGTCAGCAAATATCCATTCTCTGGTACACAAACAAATATTTTATTGTTTTTAACTGTTTTACTCGGGCTGACAACTGTGATCCCGATAAATAGTGACAATCCCTTAAAACCTTATATTGAAACAATTCCCAGCGTTCTAATCGGTATTTTTCTATTAATTACTTTTATTATTTGGAAAAAAAGAGGGCAGATAAGAACGGATCAATTTAAAAAAAATATATTATGGATATCACTATTTTTATTATTTTTAATAGTTTGGAATTTTATTAAACGTTAGATCAAATATTTTTCAAAAATGGTTCCCGGGCATAACAACGGGGACGGGCCACGCGTTACACATAAGGATTGCTGGAAAATTTTGAGCTGCTGGAAAAAAGTTAAGTTAGACGGTTTATGGATTGGGAAGCGATCAAGATATTCCGAATATCGGAAATTTGAGAATGCTTTATTGGGAAAAACAATGCGACTTATGGGTTATGCGGTTGATGATCATTAATAATAAAAGTTTCAGATTATTCGTTAATTTGTTGGGCGTCGTTTTAAGCGTTGGCTATGTTTTAATGGTCAATTATTTTTGGTTATCCAATCGTGATAACGCTTTTGACCAATCACTAATGTTTGGATTTCTGATTTGTTTTGTTTTTATTAATTACCAATATTTTTTTGGCATAATTCGAAATGATCCCGAAAAACGCAAAAAAAATAAAGAAAGTATGGTTACTGCTTGGATCTCGTTAATCCTTCTTATTTTTGTTTTGTTTATTTGGGGGCGAGTTAAATTTTGATGAACAAGCGGAAATAGAGTTGATTTTGACTTTAGAGGTCTGGTTTTAAATACCTGTTGACTGTTTGGTTCCCCATTTACCCCGCCCCCTCACACGCCGTTCAATAAGTATTTTCAGTTACTGGTTAAGTAATAGTTATCTCCCTTAATAAAATACCGGCTTGGGATTAGGAAGTTATTTTCATAAGCTTCCAGGTTAAGATTTAGAAACTCGTTTCCTGACTTGGCCCTGTTTAGTTCTCACATATAATTTAAAATGAGCCATAAAAAATTGCGTCTAGAGGTGGATAAGATGAATGACAATAAACAAATCTTCTTTGCTAGCAGGTGGACCGCAGGTAATTTATTGTTTCCGGTGAGTATTGAAGTATCGAAAGAAAGGGTAGCGATGCACGCACTATTCGCGCTCTCATTGAAAAGTTTCAACAATAAACCAAGGTTAAACTTTCATTGAATGTGACAAACAATGATCTTTAAATATAAAAATTAATGGAAAACGCGATATTAATGCTGGTTAAGTCCAATGTCATATAGCGGGCATTGTTCGCAGCCATGTTATTCACATCCAAAAACCCGATAGTATTGTTGGGATATACCACTAGCGCGCCCTTCCCGAAAGTATTGTTACCGTTGGTCGTCGATACATAACTTCCTTGAAGCGTAGGAATATTTCCGGTTAAACCCCTAATCGAAAGATCGACACCAATACCCTTAAAAAGAATCCATTCTCGTCCAATCCCCAAAGAAGCACCGATACCGTTTCCCACTAAGGTTGTGAAGGTTTCAGTCGAATAGCCGGGCCCGGAAAGGAAGGAGTAATTTGAGTTAGCGGTCATGTAAAATGCTCCCAGAACCGCATACCAACGTCCCTGACGGTCAGGAAGATATCGATAATAATTCAATTCGAATCGCCCGATTTCGATCGTAAACGGCATTTCATACGTGCTGATCTCATTTCCATCCAGCATTTGAATACTCGCTCCATAACCCGCTTCGTAACCGATACTAATGCCATTATGTTCATCCAGAGCATACCCTCCTTCCATCCCCCATAAATAATTGGTAAGGTCGGAAGCATAGGGATCAGTGTGGTAAATGCTAACATCGGCAGCCACACCCCTGCCCAAGTCGCCGCCTAGAGGCATCCCTATCTCGCCGATAACTTTAATGAAAAATCGGTTTCCCCGCATGAAAGTATTAATATCCGACTGCGAAAGATTGGAAGTGGATTGGAAATTATCTTTAGGAGTTGGGGTTAAAAAAGACACAGGTATTGTGGATGTCGGGGTTTGGCTGACAGTAGGTTGGGGAGTAATAGTTTCTTCAGCGGCAAGAACAGGAAAATCGGCGGCTATCAGAAGAAAACAGATGGATAACAGATAAAGTGATCGGGACATATTAACCGCCAATATTTGAATTGCCCTCATTTTAGCTATTTTGATATAGGCTATGGAGAATCGATGCGAGAAAAGACAGTCAATGGATAGACTGAAAGTGTTTTTAAGCTTGGTGTTTTAGGCCGCACAGAGTAGTTTCCTCAAAACGGGGTTTTAAAGGCGATAGCCAGAAACCATACCCGGTCTTGGAATTGCGGAGTGGGGCCAAAAGTCGTAAGTGATTTCGCTGCGAATGGCCTAATTTTTTCTGTACCCATTCCATTGGCTGACCAGCCCTTACACCCCAAAGGGCGTAATGAGTCCGGAGGGCCTTGAATGGGAACCGGCTTTGCCATAGCGCGGTCAAGCGCCTGTTTTCTTCCGGCGTGAATTTTGGTTTGCCGTAACGGCGGTAAAACTTGAAAAAAGTCGCCGAAAAAAAGGCTTTCTTGTTTTTCTCCGCCAGCCGTTGCCAAGAATGCGCAGGTTGTAGGCTTTGCCGGAGAAACCGAATTCCCTAAAATGACCTTCTATGGTGTTGCGGTGAATGTGAAGCTCCCGGCCCGTTCGGAGAATGTTGCCGTTGTAAAAGGCGAACCAATGAAGAAAATAATGGAGTTTCAGGTCGTTGGGCAAAAGACCCCTAACAAAGAGGGCCTGGCTACCCGCACCGCAGCGGGTAGCAGGGAACATTCAACACTTTGGCCGACCCCTTTGTTGTTTTGAAAGTCCCAGATTTTCTATAGCTTAGCCAAATCACGCAAGTACTTGAAAACTATAACGTTACACTTTATACTTTAGCCAATGAACTGGAAATCACTCGATTTAAAAAAGAAACAACTAGACGCCTTACGCCCCTTAAAGCCCGAATTGGTTCGGAATTTGGAGGAGTGGTTTAGGGTTGAACTGACCTATACCAGCAATGCTATTGAAGGAAATACACTGACACGTCAGGAAACGGCAGTGGTGCTGGAAAAGGGCCTGACCGTTGGCGGCAGGACCGTGCAAGAGCATTTGGAAGCGACAAACCATGCCAAAGCTTTAGATTGGCTGAAGGAAAGGCTGGCCCATCCCAAGGCGGCTCTGGGTGAGAAAGAAATACTGCATTTGCATGAAATGATCCTGAAGGGCATTGATGACCATAACGCGGGTCGTTATCGAAATGTGATGGTTCGAATATCGGGTTCGACGGTGATATTGCCCAATGCCCGTAAAGTGCCAGAACTGATGACGGAGTTTGTTTCGTGGCTCAAGTCTTCGGCGAAGATTCATCCGGCTGAACAGGCCGCTGAAGCGCATTACCGGTTGGTGACGATTCACCCTTTTATTGATGGTAATGGACGAACCGCGAGACTGTTGATGAACCTGATGCTGATGCAAAACGGGTTTCCACCAGCGTTTATTCGAACCAGAGAACGGGTGACCTATTTAACCGGTCTGGAAAAGGCCCAACTCGGGGGAACTAAAGATGACTACGAAAAACTGATGGCGAAAACGATGGATCGTTCGCTGGATATTTATCTCAACGCGGCTAAAGGTAAAACGCCGTTTAAAGAAAACCAAACGGGTTCACATTTACTTCGCATTGGCGCCTTGTCTCAAAAAACGGGGGAAAGTGTCGCTACTTTGCGTCATTGGACGAAAGAAGGCCTTTTAAACCCCGCGGACCGTACGGAAAAAGGCTATACCTTGTATGAAACCGGGGCGGTGGAGAAGGTGAAAAAAATTCGTGTCAAACAGAGCCAAAGGCTTTCGCTGCAAGAAATTAAAAGGGAATTGGAAAACGAAAAATAAACTTATCGCGAATAAAGGGATGACTCTTTGTTGATAAGGCCGGGAAATAAAAGCTGACAGAATTCAATCGAGGTTGGAAATGGAATCCCCGCAGACAAACACGCATCCGAAAGCACTCCTGTTTTCGGTCAGAACGCCCAAGGTGACTGAGTCCGAAGCGATGGAATCGATGATCGAGCTTGAACGGCTGGTGACGACCTTGGGTTACGAGGTGACAGGAACGATGTCCCAGCGGCAACCCAACACATCGGGGGTCACTGTGGTCGGTGAGGGAAAACTGATGGAACTCGCGCAGCTCACCGGCGGAAAGGGCTACCGGGATAGGATTAAAGGGAACTCGGAAGCGCCGCAATCCCCTAGTTCCCCTACCGCATCCCCTACGGGGATTTCATCTCCTTCGGAGACTCAAAAAGCTAGAGGGAATTCGATCCTTTCAGGGACTCAACAGACGCCAGTCACGGCCACGACTGCCGATGGACCCGCGGTGGTCGTTTTTGACTGCGATTTGAGCCCGTCCCAGATTCGGAATGTCGAAGAGGCTTTGGGGGTTCCGGTGCTCGATCGGACCGGGGTGATTATCGAAATCTTCAACCGGCACGCGAAGACCCGGGCCGCGCGGCTCCAGGTCGATATCGCGCGCCAAACCTATCAGGCTCCCCGTCTCAGGGATACGGGGGTGGGAAAGGAACGCCAGTCTGGCCGAGGATCGGGGGAAACCGTCATCGAGACGGAAAAGCGCAAAGTCCGCGACCGCCTGGCTGAGCTGAGGCGCGAGTTAGAAGCGGTTCAAAGAGAAGAGGAGCATCGCCGGATGAAACGCGCGGAACTGCTCGGCGCCGCGCTGGTGGGCTACACGAATGCCGGAAAATCATCCCTCATGCGGGCGCTGACCGGCAGCGACGTCCTGGTGGAGGACAAGCTCTTCGCGACCCTGGATACGACGATACGCGCTCTACAACCCGAGACCCAGCCGAGAATCCTGATCACCGATACGGTGGGTTTTATCCACAAGCTTCCACACGATCTGGTGGCGTCCTTCCGCTCCACGCTGGATGAGGCCCGCGGCGCATCCCTGCTGCTTTACGTGGTGGATGCCGCTGACCGCAACTTTCGTTCGCAGCTCGCGGTGGTTCGGGAAGTTTTGGGTGATATTGGCGCCGACAAAACGCCCTATCTTCTCATTTTGAATAAGGCCGACTGCTTGAGCGAATGGCAGAAGCAGGTTCTCAGGGCGGAGTATCCAGACGCGGTTTTAACCTCAACCCGCAGTCCCGAGGACATGCGGATCGTCAGTGAACGCCTAATTCATTTTTTCGAGAAAGACATGATCGAAAAGGAGATTCTCGTTCCCTATAAAGCTCAAGGTGTCATCAGAGAAATGCGTTTGAATATGAAAATCTTGAAGGAGAGCTTTACCGAAGAAGGCGTTCTACTTCTTGTTCGCTCTCGTCCGATTGACCTTCAGCGCTTGAGTAAAATGATGAAGTAGTGGGACCAACCAAGGGGTACCCAATCCCTGTATTAATATTGGATTGGGTACAACCAAATCTTGGGCTTCGTCTGGTGGACTCAGCCCAGGTGCCAGGCTCCCCGCACCGCATGCCGACCCTCCCTTTAATTTTTATGAAGGTCGGTATAGTACCGATTTTCATGGCTGTCTTATGGTGAATCGGCACAGCGGGTAACAGGGAACATTCAACACGTTAGGCCAGCCCCTCGCGCTCAGCTGGATTCGTTAACTTACCCATTCACCGAAAAAGCCATTGCCCTGATTAATTAAAGACATACCGCAATTCACCGCTGAAGATGTCATCGACCCGATTGGTCGTGGTGGTGCTGTTGGCCGGATGGGTGTTGTTGATATTGGCGCTATCGTTGTCGAAGTCATGGCTATAAATAAAAGATAGGACGCACCGGTCCGGAATGGCCTGCCAATTGAGGGCCGAGGTGAATTCGGTCACATCGCCTTGCTGATTGGTGGTGCTGGAAGGCGGGTTTGCCATGTTGGCGATGGAGGCGTTGACGTTGTCGAAAAAAGTATGGGACAGGTTTAGGTTGAGGGACCATTGGTCCGTAAAGCGGGTCTGTGTGAGCAGAGAAAGTTCATACTGCCAGCTGGAATTAAAAGTAGAGGTGTAGGTTCCGGTGGGGTCCAAACTAGTGCGGTTGTCCAGGTAGGTCNNAATTGCCGCCCCGCGCTACGGTGCCGTTTTGGGTGGAAGAGGCTGATTGGGAGGTGAACAAATTGGGGGAATAGGAGCCGATCAGATCCCAATTGAAATTACTTTCGCTCTGGTCCATGAAACGCCAGGTGGCCCGGAAGGTAGGGTCTTCGAAACCATAAAAATTGAAATTCGTGGATGCGCCGCCCGCGGGAGTGTTGGTCGACGTGACCCACTCGAAAGAATCGCCGACATGGAAAGTAAAGTCGTCGGTGAACCCAAACTCGAACACTTGATTGAACAGGTTGGATTGGGAACTGTTAGCCGCCATCGGCGCGCCGGTGGAATTATTCGTATTCGAACCGGGGTTGCCGTTGGTGTATTCGGTGCTGCCAAAAAGCTGGCCGCCCAGGGGTAAATAACTGGGGTCGGAAATTTCGCGAGAATTGTCGAGAGTAAAATCGAAAGCGCCGGCCGCCATGGGCAGAAAAAGTAAAACCAATCCCAGAGCGAATGGGTTGAGACCGCGCGGCAATTTGTTTTTTATTATCATAATTTTGATTTTCTTCCTTAGTGCGTAATAAAAAAGTCAGACTAACGTTAGACACTATCTCATTTAAGCAACCGTGCCATGAATGACGGCTGTCATCAATTTTAAGTAATAAAGGTGTCTGTGGCCGACAGGAAGCAAAGGGGCGTGGCTGAAATTCTTCGCGTTAGGCCAGCCCGCTTCTTCATCGGCTTCAAGATTGACCCTGTTTCAATCAATTTCAAATCTCCAATCGGAAAACCGACGCAGTTTCAGTTGGCAGGGACATCGGATTTCAAGGTCAATTACTGGCGGGACCTGCTGGAAAGCGTCGGACGGGTTTTGGGCCCGCTGATTTAAAAATTCCCTTCTAAAATCTTTTAGAAATAGAGCGGTTCTTTAAGGGAATCACGAAAGATTTTAATGAGGACGCTACCGTTTATTTGACCGGCGTCGCGGCGGGGGCGTTGATGGGGGGAGTGCGGCCCAGCCTGGATATGGATTTGGGAGTGGAGTTAAAAGGCGCCAACGCCAAGCGATGGGAACAAGTTGACCGCCGCCATTGAGAAAAATAAAGTTTTGACATCTCTGGTGAGGCCCTATTTTTTTTACTTTTCATGAAATACCGGTCAAAAGCCCGTCTATTTTTGTCGCACAGATAAAGTCGTTTTCAGACAGACCCCCGACATCATGGGAGCTGTAACGCACCTTGCAGGTCTTGTATCCCACTTCCAAATCCGGGTGATGGTCTTCCCGGTTGGCGATATAAGCGATGGCGTTGACAAAACCAATCGTCTCATAAAAGTTTTTAAACTCGTAAAGCTTAACAATTTCTTTTCCTGATAATTTCCAGCCGGAAAGCCGGGACAGGTACCCTTTAATGAACTCGATTTTCAGGGAATGGTCGCCCTTTTTATGCGGTTTGCATTTCTTGAATCCGAGATTTTGCTCCAAAGCGATGGTTGCCCTCATAAACACTCCTTTAAAAACTCTTATTTCGTTCACTGAAAATAACTAAATAACGTCGGTTCCAATCTGATCCTTTTGGGTTAGTCGAAGGAATAGGGAACTGATTTTGTCTTTAAGAACCACGGAATGGCCCTTAGTGGCTATTTTAATGAAAACCGTGAAATTGAAGGATGATGCCTATCATTAAAGAATAAAAAAATGGAACCGAATTCTGATTTAACCAAAAACGCACCAAGGAGCCACATACCAACGATTCAAATTAACGTTGGTACTACCAAGTCAAGTTGTTCGGTTTGAACCCTCACGACAGGTGAAATTTCGCGTCCCGTTACCGAATGTTATCAAGGGAACATTGGGTTACCAACTGCATGTAGCCGTTGGTTTAGGGTAAAATGACCCATCCTTAAAATCCGTTGTCGGGCGAGAGATGGGAATGGCGAAATATAAAGTTGAAGTAGAACACCCAGAGCTTCGTCGATATCGGCTAATTAGCGGTGAGGACGACTATTTTGTCCGTAAAAAAGCGCAGGCCCTGAAGGCCCTTTGGGATGGGCAGTGGGCCAAGCGGGTGGAGCGGGAAAAGAAATTATCCGAAAAGAAGTCTAACGGGGAAATCGCGGCGGAAAGAACCGCGCAGGCGGTTGCGGCCATTGATGATATTTTCAGTATTTTGGAAAAAGCCCTGGGCCGGAATCCCTTTGACTGGGAAAGTTTGCGCGAAGACCAGCCTTTTGACAAACCCTTTCCCGAAACCCCGGTTTTGCGGGAACTGCCGCCCGAACCGGACATAATGGACCCTCAGTTCAAACCCGCCGTCGGCCTGATGGATAAACTTTTGCCGGGCCAGAAGGAAAAACTGCAGAATAAATCGGATATGGCTTTCGACCAGGCCCGCCAGCAATGGTTGAGTGTCAAACGCGGTAATGAGGTTTTAGAAGAGGACTATTACAACGCCGGTGTTCAATGGGAAGAGGATAAAAAAGTCTATCTGAAATCCCAGGCGGATAATAACAGCGCCAGGGAACAGCGGCTCAAGGATTTCCTATCAAGAAAAGACCAAACCATCGTCGATTATTTTGAGATGGTTTTGTATAGCGGGCGAAACGCGGATTATTTTCCCCATCAGTTCAAGACGGAATACAATTCCTCGCCTAAGCTGCTCATTGTGGCTTATGACCTGCCCGAGTTTAAAAGCCTCCCCATTCTCAAAGAGGTTCGAGTCAACCCATACACCGGCCAGTTCGAGGAAATTTTTTTCAATGAAGAGATGCAAACCCAGCACTATTCCTTTATGGCTTATCAAACAGCCCTCAAGACCATCCATGAATTGTTTCAATCCGATTTGACGAACCTTCTGGATACGGTGGTTTTCAACGGGATGGTGGAAAAGGCAGGAGATGCCGCCGAAGAGGGTTCGGTCTGCATCCTTTCCCTTCAAGTTTCCCGCTCGGAATTTTTAACGCTCAATTTCAACCAAGACGCCAAGACCTGTTTCAGGCAGTTAAAAGGCGTTATAAGCCCCGGGTTGTCACTCGCGACGCCCGTTACCCTCCTGAAGGCAATGGGCCGAGCCCTGACGAAATGGGGCGGTATGGAGGATATGCTTTTAACCGACTTGAGAGGCGCCATCGGCCTGGAATTGATGTTTACCGATAAGGAATCGGACGAGCGGAACTTATAAAATCCCGAACAAATCTGTATAGAGTTTTTTTGACAATTCATGGGTCATAATTGTCCGGCTTCAAACGAAACAGAGGTTCGGGATGCCCGCACCGCACTGCGGCGGCGTATTATTTCTTCCGGGTGTGGGACGGCGGTTTTATTTTGGTTTCAGTAACCACACGCGAACCCTTTTGGGGCCGCAGACCCCCGCCAAATAAAGTGGCGTAAGACCGGGTGGCCTCGGCGCCCAAAAATAAAATCTGAGCCGAATAATAAACCCACATCAGCACGACCATCAGTGAGCCGGGCAGTCCATACAACGTCGCGATATTGCTTTGGGTGAGATAGAGGCCCAGAAAAAATTTACCGATGTTGAAAAGGAGCGCCGCGATAAACCCGCCAACCGCCACAGCCCTCCATCGCACCAACACATCCGGCAGAATCTTGTAGATGAGCGCGAACAAAAGAGTGATCGCACCCAGGGATAATAAAAAGTTGATACCATTTAAAATCAATACCTGGCCCGTCAGCAAACCGCCCAAAAAGCTGCCCAACGCGGCGATGGCCGCGCTGGCAATGAGCGATACCAACAGTAAAAAGCTGATTCCCAAAACCATGGCAAAAGACAAAAGCCGGGTTTTTAAAAACGCCACCATACCCCAGGCCTGCACCCGTTTCACGTTCCATACCGAATTCAGGGCGCTTTGAAGCTCGATAAATAAACCGGACGCGCCGACCAGCAACGTTCCCGCGGCGATAATCGTCGCGACAGTCCCGCCGGAAGGGTTCTTCGCCGCCAACGTGACCATACTTTCCACACCCTTCGCCGCGGCTTCACCAATAAAGCTGGAAAGCCGGGCGAAAAGCTCCCGCCGCGCCTCGTCCTCCCCAAAACAAAAACCGGCGACCGCCAAAGCGATCATAAAAAGTGGAACCATGGAAAAAATAGTGTAGAACGAAATGGCGGCGGCCATTTGTTGAGCGGAACCATTGATCCACGCGAAACAGGTTTTCTTTAACAGTTCAAAGACGTTCTTAAAAAAACGGATCACGGCGGGCCATCCTCAATCGGGGGACCTCGGTAACTGTCCCTTCGAGTTTTATTTTTTTCTCAGCCCATCGGCCGCTTTGGCTTAGTGAGTGCCGGCTATTCTGTCACGCTTCAACAACCCATCTGCGGCAGAGGAGCAATTCTGATTGAGATCAACCGTTAACCGTTTTTTACGGCTTTACGCTGAACCATGGCGGTCTGAAATGCCCGGTCTCGCGGCGCTATTTCCCACACCGTAGTAATAGCGGGAAAGGGGTTTGAAACGTAAAAAGGGCCAGTGACGCCGTTTTTCCAAACCGAAACAGACGAGCCACTCGCGCCAGATGGGCTTCAACTGGTGGATGAAGAGACGCAGGCCGCTGATGACGGGAGAATTGGTTTTTTTTCGCGATGGCATCGTTTTACTTTCAGATAAATGGGATATCAAAAGGAAAAACCTTGCCGGAGGGCGGCCTTTTCCTTTTGGTACAACCGGCGGTGTTCGATTTAAAACTTATTTTTTACGGAAAGCGGTGACGACGGAGCCTACCAGGATGACGGCGGCGGTCGCCATGGCCAGGGCTTTTTTAGGATTCTCGTCGATGTATTCACGGACTTTTTTTTCGTAATCGTTGTACTTCGTTTTCGCCTCGCTGTATTTTTTTTTCGATTTTTCCCATTGGGCCTGAAGTTCTTCCCGGCTGGGAGCTTTTTTGACCTGGGTTTCCAGCCACGCGAGATTGCTTTTACCCATCTTGAGGTGTTTGATGATTTGATTTTTCAGATTTTTTGCCTCTGTCGTTGCATTTGCTTTCAATTGCTTTGCTTTCTGTTCGGCTGTTTTTACGCGTGACGGCATATCAATTCTCCCCGTGGTTTAAAATCTTAATTTCACTCTTCAAGAAAGATCTATTTCTCAAAGAGTCCCCAGTTATAAAGCAATTATTGGGCCGATTTATTTTGAGCCGAAATGGGGTTTTCCCTTTAAAAGGCGGCGTGATTTTTTTAAATAAAATGAAAACCTATCATTTCGATTCTCAAAACGGGGGAACTATCACTGATGAGACGGTAAAGCCGGAGTCAGGCCTTTAACCGCGCGATGTCCATTTTTTGAGGGAAGTTCATGTTTGGCTAAATGTAGGAAAGCCCCGCCATCAAAGTGAAAGTATCGGTTTGGATATTTTGCGAGGCGCTGACGTTAGTGAGGCCCAGTTCATAGCGGCCGCTGACGAAGAACCCGGAAAGGTTTACCTGAAGACCTACCATGGCGCCCACCTCGAAATGATTGGCGTCAGGCACGCCTTCGGTCGCCACAACGTCGTCAAAGCAGGGACCGATGAGGATGTCGGGGTTGAACACCGGCATGCCGAAGTTGATATCCACCAGAAGCGGGACGGCCAGATAATCCAGTTGATAGAGACTGCCATCGAGCTTACCGCCCCTCTGTTCGTATAAAACTTCAGGTTGAAACCCCAGAATGGAATCCCTTAACGGCAAATTGAGGAAAATCCCTTCCACAATGCCAAAGCGCGAACCGAAAACATCGTTCACATTTGGGCCCGTCAGGTTGCCGAAGGTAAAGCCTCCTTCCACACCCAGACGCGGCACGGGGGTTGCCGGAGCGGACTGCTGATCAGTGGCCATGGCAAAAGAACTAACCAAGGCTCAGAACAAACCGCAGCCAGTGACGAGAATAAATTTTTTCATTTCACGTCGATATGCGGCGGATGAATGGTGATGTCGTTTTTGTGGTCGTCGTGATACTTAAGGGCAAATATGACGGCGAGCGTCAAAAAGACTCCCAGAACGATGTAATAAACATTAGTTTCACCTTTGGGTTGAAAACCTTTGACCAGTTTCATTTTTCCTCTTTCAAATCGAATGGAGCAGGAGTGCTCAATATTTAAAGCAGGGATCGTCCCAGTTGGCACCCGATCTTTTTGTGACAAATGCTTTTTGGCGTTTGTCACAACCATTTCAGGCGTTCCCCTTGTCGGTTCACGGCAGGTGTAATTTAGATCGGGTATACCTAAAACTTATATTTAGCCTTATACCCAATGTTATCCTTTGGGTAACCCGTACCCATCATCTGGCGGATGATAGATAGCTATAGGCTCAACGAAGAATCAAAACAATAACTACTATGAGTACCACCAAGCCTATTCCGCCTCCGATATACATAGAAACCTCCTTGAAATTTTTTCGAGCGAACAGCTGGAGTTATAAAAAGCAAGGATCGTGCCGCGCCGTAAGAAGAAAAATGGGGAATTGAATAAATTTTTTCGCTGGCGGAAGGGCCTATTTCGTCGATTTTAAAATTCAACGGCGTTGATAAACGGCGGACCCTATCAAAGTGATCTTTTGATTTTCATTTCGATTTGTTTTGCCCTCTGAAGCGCAAAAAAGATGCAAAAACTCTGTTTAAAACCTGCCACCCACTCGGCCCGTTTATTGCTTTAAAACCAGATAGTCATTCGACTCAATTTGGTCATCAAAAAATAAAGGAAATCGATATGCCCAAAAATACCCGCAAAAAAACCAAACCATCTCTCCCGCCCATTGAAAAGGAACCCATACTGCTGAAGGAAGAAATGGATGAGTCCCGGCAGGAGATTGAAGAAGCGGGTTATTCCATTGGGTTAAACCGTGAACGCGAAACCAAAGATGAATCAGATGATTGGCAGGAAGCAGAAAAAGAAGTGGATGATGAAGAGCAAGATTAGGTCTTGCTAAATCGATTTTACGGACCATCGTTATGACCCTATTTCGAAAAATAGGCCTGTGGTGCTATACCCGGCCCCGTTGGCTGAAGCTTGTCCTGGGCATCGGTCTGGGCGTCCTCATCGTAGGCCGTCTGGCATTGCCCTATGTCCTCAAGGATTATGTTAACGACAAGCTATCCCACCTTCACGACTACAAAGGCACGGTGGGAGATATCACGGTGCATCTTTGGCGCGGAGCTTACCGCATCCATAAGGTGAATATTTACAAAATTTCCGGGAAAATCCAGGAACCTTTTTTTGAAGCCAACTACCTGGATATGTCAATCGAATGGCCGCAGCTCTTCCATGGGGTGGTGGTGGCGAAGGTCTTCATGCTGGAACCGAAAATTCATTTTGTTTCCGGGCCGACGAAGGATCAAAGCCAGATGGGCGCGGGAGACGGATGGGATAAACTGCTCAAAAGTCTTCTCCCGTTTGATTTAAACCGTCTGGAACTCAATAACGGCTCGATTTACTTTCTTAACCACTATTCCAAACCACCGGTGAATGTCTTTTTGAATGAGATGAACCTGGTGGCCGCCAATCTTACCAACGTTCAGAATCAGGAAGAAAAACTGCCGGCCACCGTCCAGACAACGGCCAAAACCATTGGCGGGGGATCGATTGACGCCCAGGTCAAACTGAATCTACTGACCCAATACCCCGCGTTTGAGCTGACGGGCGATGTGAACGGCATGAACCTGATTGCCATTAACAGCTTTATCCAGGCTTACGGCAAGTTTGAGGTGGATAAGGGGTCTTTGAGCTTATACACCTCGGTCGCTTCTCAAGACGGCACCTATGACGGCTATGTGAAAATCTTTTTTAAAAATCTGCACGTGTTCGTTTGGGAAAAAGAAAAAAGGAAAGACATTCTTCAAATTTTCTGGGACGCCATTGTGGGAACGGCGACCACGCTTTTAACCAATCCCAACGGTACTTTAGCGACCAAGGTGCCTATTTCGGGTTCTTACGGTAAAAGTCAGGTGGGCACATGGCAGGCCATCGGCTCGGTTATAGAAAACGCCTTTATCCGGGCGCTCCTGCCGAAGCTGGATGAAAAAATCACCCTCAAAACCGTGGAAAAGAAATTAAAACCAGCACCGGCGCCCGCTTCTTCACATACTCCGGAAAAGAGTTTTTCCAAACCCGCGCCGACAACACCAAAGCCCTAGCTGTTTTTAAAAAACGAAAATAGGACAAGGAAACAAATCAATTCGATAAAGGGAGATGACTCGTGATCAAAGAATTCAAAATCGGGGATTATGTCGAATGGAAAGCCGAAGGGGCCCGTGCTCAGGGAGCTATCTTGAAGAAAGTCGTCACGCCTCTCCGGTTTGAAACCCAGACCGTCCACGCCTCGCAAAAAGACCCTCAATATTTTATTAAGCCGATCACCAGCGGGATCATCGTGGTGAAAAAGGCTTCTGCCCTCAAACCAATCGATGAAAAGGCAGGCATAGCGGCCAAGCGCGCGGCTAAAGTTCTGAAGGACAACTTAAAAAAACCAGCAGTCTCATGATTAGGGCATAAAAATACAACGGGAGAAACCAATGGAAATCACAGTCGCTGAGCAATTGATAGAAACGCTGATCGCGGCGGGCGTTAAGCGGGTTTACGGCATTGTGGGCGATTCTCTGAACGCGGTGACGGAGGCCATTCGTCAGCGTCAGGATGAAATCCAATGGATCCAGGTGCGGCATGAGGAAGCCGCGGCCTTCGCTTCCGGCGCGGAAGCGGCGCTGACCGGATCACTGGCGGTTTGCGCGGGCAGCTGCGGGCCCGGCAATCTGCATCTCATCAACGGATTATTTGACTGCCACCGAAGCCGGGTGCCTGTCCTGGCCATCGCGGCGCATCTTCCCAGCAAAGAAATCGGCAGTTCTTATTTTCAGGCTACCCACCCCGAAAATTTGTTTCTCGAATGCAGCCATTATTGCGAACTCATTTCAACCGCCGCCCAAATGCCCAGGGTATTGGAAGAGGCCATTCAGGCCAGTTTGACCCTGCGGGGCGTGTCGGTGGTAGTTCTGCCGGGCGATGTAGCTTTTGAAAAGATGGAAAAAACCATACCCCGTTTGCCGGCCCTACAGGCGGTTTCGCATCTAAGTCCTTCGGAAGAAAATCTGGACCGCGCGGCGAAAATCTTGGACACAGCCAAAAAAGTAACCATTTTGGGAGGCGCCGGCTGCGCGGACGCCCATCCGGAACTGCTGGCCGCCGCCGAGCGGCTAAAAGCCCCCATCGTGCATGCCCTGAGAGGAAAAGAATTGATTGAGTATGACAATCCCTATGACGTGGGCATGACGGGTCTTCTGGGTTTTCGCGCGGGTTTTGAGGCGATGAAAGACTGCGATGTTCTTCTCATGCTGGGCACCGACTTTCCTTACGAGCAGTTTTATCCCGAAAAAGCCAAAATTATTCAGGTGGATATCCGGGGCGAAAATATCGGGCGGCGAGCGCGGGTAGAGGTGGGCCTGGTGGGCGGAGTGAAAGAAACACTGGAGGGTCTTTTGACCCGGCTTCAAGAACACAAAGACAGCGATCATTTGGTAACGGCGCGTAAAAACTATCAAACTTCCCTTAAAGAAATGAACGATTTGGCCCAGGAGGGTTCGGGCAAAAAACCTATCCATCCACAGTTCGCCGCGCGTCTTATTGACGAGTTGGCCGCGAAAGACGCTATTTTTACCTGCGATGTGGGCACGCCCACGGTCTGGGCCGCGCGGTATTTGCGCATGAATGGGCGGCGACGTTTGATCGGCTCCTTTAACCACGCCTCTATGGCGGGCGCGATGCCACAGGGTATTGGCGCGCAGATCACTTTTCCCGACCGGCAGGTGGTGGCCTTGTGCGGTGACGGCGGGTTTTCGATGTTGATGGGCGACCTGCTGACCATCCGCCAGCTCAAACTGCCGGTGAAATTGATTATCTTTAACAACAGCACTCTGAGTTTTGTGGACCAGGAAATGAAAGCCACAGGGCTTCTGAGTTTTGGCGTCCATTTGGACAATCCCAACTTCGCGCAGATGGCCGAGAGTATGGGAATCCCAGGGTTCCGTATTGAGGAACCGGAAAAGGTTCAATCCCAATTAACCGAAGCCTTCCGCTCGGCGGGGCCGGTCTTGATCGACCTGGTGGTCAACCCGGTGGAACTGGCGATGCCGCCGCATATCGACAAAGAACAGGCTAAGGGTTTTGGGATATTCATGCTCAAAGCGGTTCTGAACGGGCGCAGCGACGAGGTGACGGAAATCATTAAGACAAACTTCGGCAGATAAGAACGAAGAATAAAGGGGCTTATGCCAATCGTTCTATTGTGATTGGTACTGCCAAACAATGTTGCTTACCTTGTACCAAATGATATCCATTTGGCATTAGCAACCGTCGTCCATTACCTTGAGGGTGATGGACCACTAAATGGATAAGATACAAGGCGGCATTCAACACTTTCGCTTTGCCCTGATTTATTCTCGACTCAACCCCATTCTCTTTTTCATTCATCCCGGTCCGTTTTTACCCTTCCTTTTGAAAGCGTCTAATTACTGGAATCAAAAGGGGGGACTGTTTATGATTAAGCCCATGAAAAAGTTCCTTTTGATTTTGTGGATGATAGGGGCGGCGCCTGTGGGGGCCCAGATGGTTCCCGTGTCGGAAGCACCCACTCAAACGATGACTCCTACGGTCGTTCCAGTTATGGCCGCGCCGATGCCTCAAGCGACTCCCCAGACTCCCGGTATGCCCCTTGTTTATTTTTCTTTGGGGGCCGGTACGGCGTTAATTGGAAATGGATTTGGGACCGAGGGCAATCCATGGAACGATACGGGTGCGGACACGCTGGCCAACGGCTTCGGGACCAGCTTTAACCCTTCGGAAGCGCTGATAGTTCTTATCGGTTTAAATCTGGATGCAAAATGGTCTTTCAATTTGAGTCTTGAAAACTATTCTTTTGTCAGCGGCCAAGGCAGTACTTCAAGCTCTTCAAACGAGGAAAACCTTATTCCGTCCCTTCGCTATGTGTTTGATTCCGGCTGGTTCGCGCCCTATGTCTCGGCGGGTTTTGGGTTCAACTTTAACACGACTTCTGCGGCTGCCCCTGCCTCGGTTTTCCAAACAGACAGCGGTGCGCAGGTGGCATACAACACCCAGTCGGTTTCAAACGGGGTGGCCAGCGGTGGAGTGGGTTTATTGTTTAAAATCGCCGGGGATCAGTCAGGCCATGCTTTTTTAGAAGCCCAGTATCAACAAGTGTTTACCGCCCAGGGCGGTTTTTCTTATTACCCGATCAGCATTGGTTATCAATATCCGTGAACTGAGAAATTAGTCCCGTTGAAATGATTTTCAAAAATAAAATAAGGTCGTGCGCGATGTCTGAAAGTTCAAACCCTATACCGGACAATACCGCGGTGCGGGTGGCCTTGTGGCGGGCCTTGCACGTTTTAGTGGATGCGGCGCCGCATGTGTTGGTCGACGAAATCGGCCTCAAGCTGGCGGCTCCCGACGAGGGCTGGCGGGACCGGCCGGACATGCATCCCGAGTTCACCAAAATTTTTCGCGCTTCCATTGTGGCCCGCGCCAGATTCATTGAAGATCTGGTATTGGAACAGGCGGCTCGCGGCGTAAACCAATACGTGATTCTCGGAGCGGGTCTGGATAGTTTTGTTCAGCGCAGGCCGGAAATGGCTTCCCAATTAAAAGTATTCGAGATTGACCAGCCTGGTACCCAGGCATGGAAACGCCGGCGCTTGATAGAGTTGGGGTTCGGTATACCGGAGTGGTTAAAACTGGTGCCGGTTAATTTTGAGGCGAACGAGTCCTGGTGGGAAAAGTTAAAGGCTTCTGGCTTTGACGCGAGTATGCCGGCGGTTGTGGTTTCTACCGGCGTCAGTATGTACCTGACTAAAGAAGCGGTCTTGGCAACCCTGCGTCAGGCGGCGGCGTTAGCCCCGGGTTCTACGTTCGCCATGACGTTCCTGTTACCGATAGAGATGGTGGACCCGGAAGTGCGCCCTGGACTGGAACGGGCGCTGAAAGGGGCCGCGGCAAGTGGGACGCCTTTCCGCAGTTTTTTCACGCCGACAGAGATGCTGACCCTGGCTCACGAGGCGGGTTTTAAGGAAGTCCAGCATGTGTCATCGGCTAGTCTTGCCCGGCGTTACTTTGCGAACAGGACAGACGGCCTTCGCCCGCCAAATCATTCAGAGGAACTGCTGGTAGCGACGAGCTAAGTGTTTTAATTCGCATCCCATTTTTAAAGTATCCTCAGTTTTAGACCAGTTTCTTTCTTCAAAAATCTTGAAACGCCGCAATGCCTCGATTAGTATACCAGTGTATACCTTTTAGTCTGACTTCCTAAGAGGTTCAAACGGGGGTATTGAAATTGGTGACTTTAAGGATGGAATAATCCAATGCTTAGACAACTATCCATCAAAAATTTCGCGATTGTTGACTCAGTCACCATGGAATTCGGTGAGGGGTTTAACGTTCTGACCGGGGAAACCGGCGCGGGGAAATCCCTGATTGTTGACGCCCTCTATTTTCTTTTAGGCGACCGAATTAACGCCGACATGATCCGTCAGGGAGAAGAACGCACGGTGGTGGAAGCCCTTTTTCAGGTTCAACCCAAAAGTTCGGTGACCAAAAAACTAGCCGAGTGGGGCATTGACGCGCCTTACGGTGAAATTCTAATTAAACGGGAACTAACCAGGGCTTCGGGCAAAACCAAAAGTTTGGTGAATGGCGAAATGGCCACCGCCTCCATGATCGCCGAATTGGGCGAGGGACTGATTGACATTCACGGACAGCATGAACATCAGGCGATTTTTAATATCCGCAAGCACCGGGAACTGGTGGATGCTTTCGGCCATTTGGCCCCGCAGCTCGAAAAAGTTTCCCAGGCTTATGAAGCTCTCTCGCATTTGTTAACCGAACAAACCCGTCTGGGCGGAGACTCCCGCGAAATCGCACGGCGGACGGATTTGCTTCAATTCCAGATTCAAGAAATAGAAGATTCGGGCATTGAAAAATTAAACGAGGAAGAACTGCTGCGCCGGTTTCAGGTGATGAAGCACGCGGAAAAAATCACCAAGCTCGTATCTGAAGCCCAGCGATTGCTGGATGAGGAAGGCGAGGGGGGAGCGACGGGGCTTTTTTCCACCGTGGTAGGACGTTTGCAGGATTCGGCCCGCATTGACCCCGACATGGAAAAACTGGTGGAAAGCGCCAAGCTGACCCAGGAGAGTTTGAATCAATTGTCTTTCGACCTTTCGCAAAAACTTGACGGTTATTCTTTCAGCGATTCGGAATATTCTCAGGTATCGGACGAGATTGACGCCCTGAACCGGCTGAAAAAGAAATACGGCGACAACGTTGAGGATGTTTTGAAATTTTTGGAGCGGTGCAAAGANNGTGCAAAGAGGAACTGAAAACGCTGCTGAGCCGGGAAGAAAGGCTGAAAACACTGGATGCTGAAATTACTCAGGCGGCGGAACAATACGGCCTGGCTTCGGCCAAATTGAGCGCCAAGCGCGTTCAAGTAGGCGAGTCTTTGGCTTCCCAAGTGCAGGAAACATTAAAAGAATTAGGACTTCCCCACGCCCAGATGGGCGTTCAAGTGGCGCCGACGGAGGAAGCCGCCAGCCCTGTGGTGGAAAAGGGAAAGACCATGCATCTGTCGCCCATTGGCTGGGACAAAGTGGAATTTCTTTTTTCCGCTAATCCGGGCGAGCCTTTGCGGTCGTTAGCCAAAGTGGCTTCGGGCGGTGAAGCTTCGCGGGTGATGCTGGGATTGAAAACCGTATTGGCCGAAAGCGACGAAGTACCGACCATGATTTTTGATGAAATCGACACGGGAGTTGGCGCCCGAACCGCGGGACCGGTGGCCATGCTTTTGGATAAACTGACGAAGACCAAACAGGTTCTTTCTATCTCTCACCTGGCGCCGATCGCGGGGCTGGGAGAGCATCACTTTAAAGTGAGCAAGGATGTGAGCGGCGGAAAGACTTCGATAAGAGTCAAAATTTTGGCTGAAAATGAGCGAATTGAAGAACTGGCCAAGATGCTGGGCGGGGAGCCGGTTTCGGATACATCCCGCCTTTACGCGCGGGAGTTATATGCTAAAATGCGGGCACGTTGAAGCTTAGGCTAGGCGGGCAGTAATAAATTAAGGGAGAAGATTATCTATGAAGCTTTTGAAAAATATGTTTTTTTGCTTTTTATTCGTTTTGGGTTTCGCGGCTGTTGCGAACGCTGAGGACACTATCTATCTGAAAGACGGTTCGGTTGTTCATGGAACAGTCATTAAAAAATTCCCCGCGACCGGTTCGATTAAGGTTCGCAAGGATAACGGAAAAGAAGTCGTTTATAAAAAGAAACAGGTTTTGAAAGTCGAACATTCCGGTTCGACCAGCGAAAAGCCGAAGGCCGAACATTCAGCTATGGCGAGAAAACACGAACATCACCACTGGATGGAAGCTACTGGAACCATTGATGGCGTCAATAACATCGGCCGTCCTGGTTATTTCTTCAGCGACACGGCTTTTGTGCCTAACAAGGGTCAAATTATGGGTTCAGCCGGAGTGGCTTTTTATTCACCGGGAAGCCAGTTGATTGTTCCCGTCGGCGCGGCTTACGGCATTACGGACGAGATTCAGCTTCATGCTGATATTAACTTTTATACCGGCACCGGTATCAGCGGCTTGGGCAACTTGACCGTCGGTGGAAAGTATAAGTTCCACATCGCTACGGAAAATTTATTGATCGCCGCGGGGTTGGATTTGTCGGATGGTCCCTTGACCGGTTCGGGCTTTACCAGCTTCAATATCGATCCCTACGGAATTGTGACCTATAGCTTTGTGGATGGTTTGCAATTGAACGGTCAATTAGGAGTTTATATTCCGACGACTGGCACGAAAATTGGCGCGTTTACTTACACACCGCCTTCTTACCTCCAACTCAATGCGGGCGCGGCTTATGCCTTTGATAAAGACCTGACTGGTATCGCGGAATTGGATATCAATGGACAGGGAAGCGGCGCGACGCCGATTGTTGTCGGTATTCGCACGGGTCATGCTGTTCAACTCCAGGCGTTTGGCGGGTTGGATTTAGCCGGCACGGTTGGTGTTTTGGTCGGCGGCAATATCGCTCTCGTCTCCGAATAATTTAAAAGCTTCAAAAGCCGGTTCGCCCTCGGGCGGCCCGGCTTTTTTTATTTAGGCTCATCCTTAAAGCTTCTTTCGGTTCCTTGAGAAACCCCGGCGCTTTACCCTATAATCCCTTGTCTTCAATTACAGGTTTGAAAGCAAAACCAGCTTGAATAACATCACTTACCGCAGGGCCAGGCCGTCCGATACCAGGCCCATTTTGAATCTCATTAATGTCTATTCCGCCAAGGGGGTTATGCTGCCCAGGCCTTACGCGCAGGTGATGGATAAAATCCGGGACTTTGTGGTGGCGGTTGACGATACGCCACAAGGCGGTTTGAAGGGCATTGTGGCCCTGCACGTGGTGGGGGAAGACCTGGCTGAAATAAGATCGCTTGCGGTAGATGAAGGCCTGCAGGGGAAGGGTATCGGAAAAAAACTTTTAGAGTTCTGCCTCAATGACGCCAGGGAACTGCGTTTAAACCGGGTGTTCGCCTTGACCTATCAGACTGAGTTTTTTGACAAGCTGGGGTTCCACAAAGTGGAAAAACTGTCTTTGCCCCAGAAAATATGGGGTGATTGCGTGCATTGCGCCAAGTTTTCAGACTGTGATGAAATCGCCGTACTGCTCAACCTGGGGAAACCATGACCAACACGACGACCACGACGAATCCGGAACGCAAACAAACCATCAGACCTTCGGTGGGCCGCGTGATTGGTTCCAAATATGTGGATCTGCAGATTTGCGGGTTTATCTCCTGGCTCATCTGTTTCACCTTTGGCTGGCAGACGAATTGGCCGACGGTTACTTTATTTTTATGGGTGGGCGAGCTTTTTTGGTGCCGTGACCGGTTGGTACCCACGGTGGGCGAGTATTGTCTGGGTATCCGCTATTTGACCTCTTCCTCAAGCCAGGTGGTGGCCGACATTCAGGTGGTTCACCCTAAATTAAAACTGAACGGTTTTTTGCTGGTCGCGGGGGCGGTAGAACTGACATTTGCTTTTGTGTTTTTTTGCGGCTGGACTTTTGTCGGCAAGGCGGTGGTGAGTGGATTTGTGCTGGACCCGGCCTACGCGATTTTCTATTGGGCCGTCGCGGGTTTTGCCTTCTTTATTTGCAGCGGGTATCTTTTAAACGGATCCAAGGCGGCTTTAGCGGTAGTGCCGGCGGTGCACGGTATACTGGCGGTTGATTTTTATAAAAGCTATCCGGTGTGGAAAGACCTGATGGAGAATAATCTTTTGTACACGCCCTGGGTCTGGGCGGCGGTGGTGCATCTGTCTAAATCGGAGCCAATGTTTTTTCTGGATATATACTTTTTGTGGTCGGCGTTTGTGGTGCTGGCTATATATTTCTCACGAAAGCTCTTGGTGAATTAAACCTATGGCAAAAGAAAAAATCGAAAAAAAACCAAAGTCTTCCAAAGGAATTTTTACGCCTCTGATTATTGGTGCGGCTTTTCTAGGCGCCGGCTGGTTTTACTGGCCTCAGTCATTGATTTTTTTCATGCGGTACTATTTCCAGAGTTTTCATTCCTCGATCAATCCCATGTTTGTTCTCGCGATTTATTTGTTCGTTGTGCTTCTGTTGGTTTTTATTCTGGCCCGTTTGTTTAAAACATGGCCGCTTTTTCTGGGAACTTTTTTGCCCCTGGCAATTTATGTGGGTTATCAAGAATGGAATTCTTACCACACACTTCATAAGTACATCGATGTGAATGGAGTTTTGGCTTTATTGTTTGGTGTTTTTTCTAATAGGGTTTGGTGGTAATTTCAAAAACGGCTCCTTCTGAGTCGTTCAAACCTTGGTTTTTCCTCTAAATTCCTTATAATTTGACCTCTTAACCCATCCGAAAGGTTGTCATGGAAGCCTACAACTTTACCGAAATTGAACAGCGCTGGAAGAAATACTGGAAAGATAACAACGTTTTCGCCACGGATTTATCCAAAACCAACAAAAAATACTACACGTTGGTGATGTTTCCCTATCCTTCAGGCGATTTTTTGCACGCGGGGCATGGCCGTAATTACATCATTGGTGACGCGGTTTACCGCTATTTCAAGGCGCAGGGTTACAACGTTCTGAATCCCATGGGTTTCGACGCCTTTGGATTGCCTGCCGAAAATGCCGCCATTAAGAAGGGCGTTCACCCTGAGGATTGGACTCTTAATAACATCGAGCGCATGAAGGGCCAATTTTACGACTGGGGTATGGGCTACGACTGGGATAAAGAAGTGGTTTCCTGTCTGCCCGACTATTACCGCTGGACCCAATGGATATTTCTGAAGCTTTATGAAAAGGGTCTGGCCTACCGCAAAAAAGCCTATGTGAACTGGTGCCCGACAGACATGACGGTTCTGGCCAATGAGCAGGTGGTGGATGGAGCCTGTGAGCGCTGCGGCACGGTGGTAGAACAAAAAGATTTGGAACAGTGGTTTTTCAAAATTACCGATTATGCCGACCGTCTTTTAACCGATATCAACCGTCTGGAAAACTGGCCAGAACGGGTCAAAACCATGCAGAAAAACTGGATTGGCAAGAGCGAAGGCGCCGAGGTTCAATTCGCGGTGGAGGGAAGTCAGGAAAAAATTACGGTTTTTACCACCCGTCCTGACACTTTGTTTGGGGCCACCTATATGGTGCTGGCGCCGGAGCATCCTTTGATTCTTTCGTTAGTGAAGGGAACTCCAAAAGAGGCAGAGGTGAAGGCCTTTGTGGATAAGGTGAAGAAACAAAGCGCTGCGGACCGCATTGGAGTAGACGCTGAAAAAATCGGTTTCGATACGGGGCTGAAAGCTGTCAATCAAGTCAATGGCAAAGCCATTCCGGTTTACATTGCCAATTACGTTTTGATGGATTATGGAACTGGCGCGATTATGGCGGTGCCTGCCCATGACACCCGCGACTTCGACTTCGCTAAAAAATACGACATTCACATTGTTCAGGTGATTGATCCGGCGGATGAAGTGAAACACGCCTGGAAATCTTCGGGCCATTTGTACGATCCGCAGATGGAACCTTATACGGACGATGGAAAATTAATTAACTCTGAATTTCTCAATGGTCTGTATGTTGACGCCGCCAAAGCCAAGATGTCGCAATGGCTGGAAGAAAAGAAGTTGGGCAAGAAAACCGTCACTTATCGTTTAAGGGACTGGCTGATTTCCCGTCAGCGCTATTGGGGCGCTCCGATCCCCATGATCAAATGCGAAAAGTGCGAATGGGTGCCTGTGCCGGAAAAAGATTTACCGGTTAAGCTGCCCCGCGCGGTGGAATTTAAGCCCACCGGCGAGTCGCCGCTCAAGAGCGTGCCCGACTTTATGAACACGACCTGCCCGAAGTGCGGCGGCCCGGCCAAGCGGGAAACGGACACGATGGACACCTTTGTGGATTCCAGCTGGTATTACTTGCGTTATGCCTCGGCCAAGAACGACAAAGAAGCTTTTGACACTAAGACAACGAACGATTGGCTTCCGGTCGATCAGTATGTGGGAGGTGTAGAACACGCTATTCTCCACTTACTTTATTCCCGGTTCATCACAAAGGTTTTAAAAGACCTGGGTGTCATTAACTTTGACGAACCCTTCAGCCGGTTATTTACTCAAGGAATGATTACTAAAAACGGTGTGAAGATGTCCAAGAGCAAGGGCAATTCGGTTCAGCCGGACGAACTGTTGAAGAAATACGGTGCGGATACTTACCGGCTTTATACCCTGTTCATCGGCCCGCCGGAACGCGACGCCGAATGGGATGACAGAGCGGTAGAGGGCGGGTTCCGTTTTTTAAACCGTGTTTGGAAACTGTTTCAGGAGCTTTTAGAGAAGCCTGATTTTAAAACAGCCGGGGAACCGGCGGCGGTCACCGAGGCCGACAAAGAAGCACGCCGTAAGACACATCAAACAATTCAAAAAATCACGAATGATTTGACCAGCGGGTTTAAATTCAATACCGCGGTCAGCGCCATGATGGAACTGATTAACAGCCTTTATGATTATAAAGACGCACCGGAGGCAAAAACCGCCATCTTGAGGGAATCGGTGGAAGCTTTGGTGAGACTCATGGGGCCTTTTACACCCCATATCGCCGACGAAATGTGGAGCCGTTTGGACAAAAAGGGCAATGTTTTGGACGCGGGCTGGCCGACCCACCAACCGGAGCTTTTAAAGTCGGATAACGTGGAGATACCTATTCAAGTCAACGGCAAGGTGAAGACCCGTGTTACAGTGCCAGTGGGGTTGACCGAAAAGAATATTCAGGCCCTGGCTGGCAACAATGCGGACATTCAAAAGCATGTGGACCCGTCAAAAATTCAAAAAGTGATCTGGATTCAAGACAAGCTGGCGAATTTTATTTTAAAAGTCTAGGAGTCGCTGGTGAAAAAGACGTTGACGCAATTTTTGATCCTGATTTTGCTAAGCGCCGGATTAATGGGATGCCATCCCGCAGTAGTGGTGGTGCCTTCTTATATCCAGAGCATTGGGGTGCAAACAGCCGAAAATAGAACCAGCTATTACGGTCTGGAAACAGGGTTGACTCAAAACGCTATTCAGCAGTTTCAAATTGACGGAAGAATCCCCTTGGCCGAACCGGAACGGGCTGATTTAGTGGTCAAACTCATTATTCAACAGTTCCTTATCACTCCCATTTTCTTTGACCCCAAAACCAACAATGTTCTGCAATATCAACTCACCCTGACTTACGATATGACTGTGATGGATATGAAGGAAAACAAAACGTTTATTGAGGATAAAGGCCGTCAGCATAGTATTTATTACTACACGCCCCAATATACGGGAGCGATTAATCAGACGCAGGATCAGGCGACGGAGCAGTTGTTATTAGAAACGGGCCAGCAGATTGTTCAACGGGTTTTGGAGGGTTTTTAATGAACGCTTATTATCGATATGCGGTTCTTTTGTTATTACTGGCTGTGCCGTCTTTGGCATTGGCTGATTTGGAATGGATTACGGGCGAGACGCCGAAAGCCACCAATGATAAACCGGCCTCGACGATTGTTCGGGACGCGCCGGGTGAAGACAGTCACACCCTCACCACAGGGAATCAGGATGTGGTGGTGAGTTTACTAACCACCTGCACGAAGCTGGTGGATGATTATCCGGCGGACAGCGTTAACTATTTTTATCTGGATAAAAATAATCAAATTTCCTATTACGCTTATTTTCTGATTAAACCCAGCAGCCGTATCCATACGGCCACGGTGGAATGGTTCGCGCCTTCAAACGTTCGTATTGCCAAGTATGATCAGGATTTTCGCGTTGGATTTGTGGATCGTCTTTTGACCCTTCAAAATGAAACCTATCAGTGGTTTCTTTTGGATATGACGCTGGGGATGGATCATTTAAATTCACAATATGGTCAAACAGGATTGCCGAGAGATGTAGGTCTTTATACCATTCGACTAACAGTGGACGGTCAATTGGTGGGAATAAGTTTTTTTTATGTAAAGCCCGCTGAAAACAAACCGCTGCCTGTGGCCACGGTGGCGCCCGAAGCTACGGCAAGCGCCCAAGCCGCCAGCATTATGGGAAATTTGCCCATGATGCAGCCCTATTCCAAAACACCGATCTCCAAAAACATTCCGGGTATTCAGTGAGAGGGTATCGACAGGGATTGATCCATGTATTTTGACGATTTTTTAGGCCGTCTGAAAAAAGGCGATCCCGCCAATATGATTCTGTTGTTTGGGGAATCGGACAGTGTTATCGCCGAAGGTTTACGGCTTTTGCGGGAAAAATTCAAAAAAAATCATCCCGAGGGAATTGTTCAAGTATTTGACGGGCTTGAACATGATATTAACGATATTATTTCCGCAGCCCAAACTTCCGGACTTTTCAGCAGCAGCCAGCTCCTCATTTTTAAAAACGCCCAGAAAGATACTTGTCTGGGAGGCCGGTCCGAGTCCGCGCTAAAAAATTTGGATGAGTATTTTAAAAACCCGAATATGGATTCCTATATCATCTTTAACGCGCCTGGAATGAAAAATTCCGTAAAGGCGGTTAAGGCTGTTGAAAAAATGGGTTGGGCTGTTCAGTGTTCTGATTTGCGGGAAGATAAATTGGCGGGGTTCGTAAAAGAACAGGCCCAATACCGGGGTCTTTCCATCGCCGAGGACGCGGTTCAATGGCTGATTCAAAAAGTAGGGAATGATATTGCCTACCTTCAAAGAGCTTTGGAGCAATTGAGGGATTATATTTATCCCGCCAAAGCCATTACGGCCCAGCATGTAAAAGAGCTGGCGGTGCCGGGGATTGAATCCGAAATATTTCCTTTTTTGGACGCGGTGGCCTTGCGCCAAACGGATAAAGCTCTCAAGCTAATGGGCCAACTGCAAGACGGAATTGACATTGGTACGACTATGATGCTGTACGGCCGTATAAGGGAACTTTTACTGGTGGCCACACTGAAAGCCTCTGGGTTGGCTCAATCGCAGGCTGCCTCAAAACTGGGAATCCATCCTTTTCGGGTGCAAAATCTTTGGGCGCAAGCAGGGTCTTTTAACGCGACTGAATTGAAAGAAGCACTGAAAGACTTGATCCACCTACAGGCCGGTTTGGTAATGGGGCGGGTGAGCAAAGACGCGGTGAAAATTCAATTGGAGTGGTGGGTTTTAAAGTGGGGAAAAAATAAAATGGCTGTCCGGTAGAACCGACCAGCCATTGGTTAAAACTGTTTTTAAAACTTACTTTTTGACGAAAGTCTTGTGAACGAAAGAAGATAGACGGGCAACCGTACGGGAAGCTGTTTGTTTCTTCATGATTCCATGAGAGTGGGCCTTATCCAGGACCTTCATGGCTACTTTGAGTTTGGCTTGAGCTTCTTCAGCGGTTTTGGACGCGCGAACCGCTTTAACGGCGGTACGGATCTTATTTTTTTCAGCTGAATTACGAGCTGTACGAGTTTTGGTACGGCGGACATCTTTAATAGACGACTTGATGATCGGCATGAATCCTCCAGTGATTTAGCCCCTCTTCTAAAGAAAAGGGTGAAAACGGAGGCATATCGTAAGCGAAGCAAGGGGACCTGTCAAGAATGGTTAAAAACACAGTTTCGGCTAAAACCCATTCGGGTGAAACGGCATCCCAGGTAGCTGGACACTTTAGGCTGGTGTCGGTCGCCACGGCTATAAGCCGGGTTACAGGCTTTTTTAGAGATCAACTCAACTCGTGGATATTTGGAGCCGGATTGGTCTCGGATTCTTATTTCGCCGCCTTGCGCATTCCCAATCTTTTGCGGGATCTCTTCGCTGAAGGGGCTTTGTCGTCCGCTTTCATACCTACCCTGTCTAAAAGTCTGGAAAAAGAAGAAGTGGAAGAAACCTGGCAACTGATCTCTCAGGTTTTTACCCTGCTTTTAGTGATTGTAGGTCTGGTGGTGGCAACAGGCATTTTTGCAGCGCCTTACATTGTAAGGATAGTTGCACCAGGATTTTTGGGCGACCCCGACAAGTTTGCGTTAACGGTAAATCTGACTCGTATTTTATTTCCGGTTCTGCTTTTTGTTTCCATGGCCGCTTTATGGATGGGAACGTTGAACGCCCATGACCGTTTTTTAGCGCCGGCTTTTGCTCCGGTGGCTATGAATATTACTTTAATTTTGGCAGGACTTTATCTTTTCTATTCGCCTTCGATGCAGACGGCCGACGAGATTCATAAAATTCATCTTTGGACTTTTGCCACTACTCTTGGTTTTTTATTTCAATGGCTTGTTCAGGTCCCCGCCGCCAGAGGCTTGGGGGGTAGATTCAAATTGATGTGGCCGCCGAATCATCCTGGTATTGCTGAAATGCTCTTTTTGCTGGCCCCTGCGGTGATTAGTTTGTCTGTCACCCAGGTTGATTTTCTTTTAAATCAAATTTTTGCCTCGTTTTTAAAAACAGGAAGCATTACTTGTTTGAATTATGGAAACCGATTGATGCAATTGCCGTATGGTGTTTTTGGGGTATCCATCGCTACGGTTGTTTTGCCGCTCATGTCGAGACAAATGGCGGATGGCGATGAAAAAGGCTTTGGCGACACCTTGACCCACGCCATTGGGGCTGCGGCTTTTATTATGATTCCCAGCACGGTGGGTCTTTGCATTGTGAGCCTGCCGATCTGCCGTTTTGCTTTTGAGCACGGCCATTTTACGGAAGAATCCACTTTGATGGTGGCGGACGCCACCTGCTTTTACGTGGCGGGTCTTTTTGCCCACGCGGGAATAAAAATCACAGCTCAAGCCTATTATCCGCTCCGCAAACCTAAGTGGCCATTCTGGGCGGCAGTCATTAATATGTCTTCTACGGCCCTTCTTAATTTATCCGCATTATTATTTTTAACCGATCCCCATCAAAAGTTTTTGGCTTTACCCCTGGCTACGACAGTAGGAGTCTTTTTCACTTTCTTTTTCCTCTGGTGGGGTCTGGACCGCCATGGAGTAAAGTTTGAATATGGGTTTATTTTGAAAGAACTGATTAAGATTTTGCTGGCCAGTGGTTTAATGGGTCTGGCGGCCTGGGGAATCCTGCGATTTTTAATTCAATCCTCAATGCCTTTTGAAAAAGAGTTACAAGTTTTCGGTCCCATTATTGTGGGAGCGCTGGTTTATTTCCTGTCCGCCAAAGTACTTCAATGTGAAAGCTTTGAGTGGATGATTTCGAGAAGAAAAAAACGTGCCAGTTAAACCATCTGATTCTTTATCACGGGGCGCTTTTAAAACAGTCGAAGGTTGGTGTGCTGCGGCCTGGACCGATAAAGGTGTTTCGGCTTTAATCATTAATCAAGTCTCCAAAGAAAAAGCCCTACAAAAAATTGTCAACTATTTGCCGCCGCTCTCTCCTCATTTTTGGAACAAACCGCTGGGTTTAGTACCGGTGTTGGTCAAAAAAGAAACCAAGAAAGCTCTGATCGGAAAGAAGTTTAAGACTGTTCCAATTGATTTATTTTTTATGACGCGATTTCAACAAGCCGTACTAAATGTCACTGCACAAATCCCATGGGGACAAACCCGGACTTATGGCTGGGTCGCGGCCAAAGCCGGATCGCCGAGGGGGTTTCGGGCCGCGGGTCAGGCCTTAAACCGATGCCCAATAAGCCTTTTGATACCCTGTCATCGTGTTATCGCTGGAGGATCCCAATTAGGAGGTTATGGACGCGAACTGAATTGGAAGATAAGGCATTTAAAGCTGGAGAAAGTGAATGTGAAGCGGGCCTCAGATGGTAGTTACAAGGTTCACTAAGCTTTGATAAAATATCTCGATTTTGAGTTTGCCGTACATCATCCGTCGTCAGCCCCAAGGGCCCATACGAGAGGAATCCATGCTCCAAGGCAACATTGATAAATACAAGCTCATAGAGATCAAAGGCAGTGGTACCTTTGGCACTGTCTGGCTGGCTGAAGATACATGGATTGGCAAAAAAGTCGCTCTTAAAATTCCCCATAACCAAAAAGAAGAATTCACCAAACTCATCGCCGAACCCAAGCTGTTAGCTTCCCTTGACCATCCCAATATTGTTCAAATTCTCACGGTTGATAAGGCCGAAAATACCTTTTTCATGGTGATGGAATACGTTGATGGGAAAAGTCTGGCCCAGGCCATGCAAGAAACACCCATGACGTACAAAGAAGCGGTTGAAATTATTCTGCAGATTCTTTTCGCCCTCAGCTATGCCCATGAAAAAAATATCATTCACCGCGATCTAAAACCGGGCAACATCCTGATGACCTCTGAAAAGAAAGTGAAAATTACCGACTTTGGAACAGCTATGATCTCCGTAGGGCAGGGAGGCGCCGGCATCGGCGGCACGCTCTATTACATGGCCAAGGAACAGGTTCTGGGTCATCCGGTGCCAGCTTCGGATATTTATTCGGTCGGCGTGATTTTGTATGAAATGGTTACGGGTAAACTACCCTTTTATGACGAAGTTCCCATGGTAGTTTTGAATAAGATTTTGAAAGACGAACCGGATTTGCCCAGCAAACTTAACGCCTCGATTCCGAAAGAGCTGGAAGCGGTTATTTTAAAAGCCCTGCAAAAAGAAGTTTCAAAACGCTACAAATCCGCGCTGGAAATGAAAAAGGATCTGGAAATCATTCCAACATTGATTTTGGAAAAGCCCATCGGAATCGGCAATCAAACCCAGGAAATTATAACTCATACCATCGTGCAGGCCGCCGTTCGCAAATCTCAAAAAGAAGTGGCCGATATCAATAGTCTGAGATATCAGGGCTACGCCTATAAGCTGGTAAGAACTATCGGCACCCGCGGCAAAGAAGAGGGTAATTTTATTTCCCCCGTTTCGGTCGCGGTAGACGCGCAAAAAAGGGTTTATGTTTGTGATTCTCTAAAAAGTAATATTCAGGTTTTTGAGAATGATGGGAAATTTCTTTACGCGGTTGGCAAGTACGGGCCCACCTCCCGTGATTCCAAAGAAGCTACTTTTTTAATGCCGGTTTCCATCGCGGTGGATCAGGGCGGCAATATGGTGGTACTGGACGCCAAAAGTTGTTCGGTTCAAGTCATTGGTAAAACGGGACAGGTTATTACGCGCTTTGGCGAACCGGCTTCGCCCACCACGGGCCGTATTGAAAGCGGCAGAGGCGGTTTTTATCTCCCCCAAGCTCTGACCCTGGATAAAAACGACAATATTTACGTTTCCGACACGGGTAATCATCGTATTCGAGTCTTCAATTCGGCTGGTCAGGTCTTGAACAAATTTGGTATTCAGGGCGCCCGTCTTGGCGAGTTTAACAATCCGGCGGGGTTGACTCTGGACGCCGAATCCAATTTGCTGGTGGTAGACGAAAAAAATTATCGTGTTCAGGTTTTCACTCCCAAAGGCCTTTATAAAAACAAATTCGGCAAAAGGGGATCGGGAAGGGGCGAATTTATGGCCCCGGCTGGCGTGGCGACCGACTCTAAACGGAATATTTTTGTGACAGACCGGGATTATCGAATTCAAATTTTTGATCCTGAAGGTTATTATCTAACCGACTTCGGTATGCCTCAAGGAAACTATAAGATATCCCCGAAATATTTTGGTATCACCATCGACGCGGATAACAATTTGTACATCACGGATGTGGGCAACTGCTCAGTTTTGATTTTTGAATTGAAGAAGTGAGATCTATATGACAATTCCAGCGCAAAACGAACCAGCCGTACCAGTTAAGGTCGAAACAGGAGTTCCGCCCAATCGAATTGTTTTAACTCCGCCGAAAAACATGGGCAAACCTCAAATTATGTTGACTGTTTTGGCTGGTCCCGAACAAGGGCAGATTTTTAAGATCGCCAGACCCACCACCACTCTGGGGCGGTCCAACACCTGCGAAATTGTTTTATCCGATCCGCTTTGTTCCCGTCAACACGCTCAAATTATTTTAGGAATGGGCGGCATCACTCTAAAAGATATGGGCAGCACCAATGGAACGACTCTCAATGGAGTGCGGGTAAATGAAAGTCCTCTCAGAAATCTGGATGTGATTTCGGTGGGCAGCACACGGCTGCGTTTTTCCGTGGAAGTGTCTAAAGAAACACAGGACGTCAAAAACCTTAAAATTGATGAAATCGCGCATAAAAAACTGATGACGCTCTATGAGGTTGGTAATATCGTCAATTCCGTTTTGGAATTGAAAACGCTCCTCAGCATCATCATGGCCATGGCGATTAAGGTTATGCAGGCCAACCGGGGGTTTCTTTTGCTCCGGGATAAATCCGGCGCGTTAAAACCGGTGGCCACCCACGCCTTAACCAGTATGGAAGCCCAGGCACCCTACAGCCAGACCATTGTGGATACGGTTTTAAAAGAAAGAGTTCCGGTTTTGGTTCTGGACGCGGTCGGGGATATTCGCTTCGCCAACCGGGATAGTTTGAAAGCGCTGCCTCTTTCCTCTGTAATTTGCGTTCCCATTTGGGAAAGAGACAACATTGTGGGAGTCATTTACGTTGATAAAGCGGAAGGAACCAGCACCTTCAGCGAAAAGGATATGTATTTTCTTTCCGCTTTCGCCAATCAGGCGGCGGTGGCTATTACCAACGCCAAGCTTTTTGACGACGTGAGAAGAGAAGAACGCCTGCGGACATCCTTACAACGCTATCTGTCGCCGAATCTGGTGGATGATATGATCCTTCAAAACACAACTGAACTTAATCTGGGCGGCGCGAAGAAAAAGGTCAGCATTTTGTTCTGCGATATCCGCGGGTTTACCACCTTGACGGAAAAACAACCGGTCGAAACAGTGGTTTCTCTTCTCAATGAATATTTCAGCGCCATGTCGGAAGTTATTTTCGCCAATCACGGGACGCTGGATAAGTTCATCGGAGACGCCATCATGGCTATTTACGGCGCCCCCCTGGAATCCAAAGAAAACGCTTATGAATGCGTCAAATCGGCCATTGAAATGAGAAATAAATTGGCTCAATTGAACGCCCAGTGGTTATCTCAAAACCGCCCTCAAATTCAAGTGGGATTCGGCATTAACACAGGTGAAGCGATTGTGGGAAACATCGGCAGTGAACGACGGATGGAATATACGGCCATCGGTGACATGGTTAACATAGCCTCCCGGGTTGAAGGGGAAACCGAGAGTAATCAAATTTTCATCACGGAAGAGACTTATAAACAATTAGGGAACCTCGTCACGGCGAAAAAGCTGGCTCCCGTCAAACTCAAAGGCAAAACGGTCGCGGTTCAGATTTACGAAGTTATCAGTTTGGCGCCTAAGCCTTAATCCCTCTCTGTCCCTTCTCATTTAAATTTTTCTAATTAAGGATGGTCATGTTTGATCTATTTTTTTCATACGTTTACCGCTTTATGCACCGGTTTTTAGGCGTCAAAAGGTCCCTTTCCCATCAGGAAAAAACCCTGGCATGGATGTTTAGTTTTTACGATTTTAATTACGCCCTTTCGGGTGTTTTCATCAATATTTTTCTTTTTAAACGCCAGGATGATCTAAGAACGGTGGTCATTTTTAACCTGATACAGTATGCCGTTATCCTGCCGGCCTTCTGGATTGGCGGGCACTTGTCCAAACGATGGGGGCATTTGCTTTCGTACCAATTGGGATTTGTTTTCAGCGCGCTTGTTTTCGCTGTCACACTGACGTTGAGAGAGAATTCGCCCGATCATCCGTACTTATTGGGATGCCTGTCGGGTCTGGGAATTGGTTTTTATTTTCTGGGGGAACACGCTCTGACTCTGGACATGACAACCGAAAAGACAAGGGATTATTTTTATTCTCTCACCAATTTATTCACGTCCGTACTCAGCATATTGGCTCCGGCTCTTGCAGGCGGACTCATCGTTTTGTTTGAGTTCAAAGGATCAGGGCAATCGGCCAAAGACTCGTCTTTGGGTTATTATATTGTCTTTGCGATTGCGCTGGCCATTTACCTGATCCTGGTCTTCAAAAGTTTTCAATTCAAAGCCAAACCGGTGAAGAAAAACTTTGAGTTCTGGAAGGTGCTTACCTTTCCAGAAAACAAAGGGTGGAACCGCTATATGGCGGCTCAATTCATTATGGGGTTGCGCGGCGGGGTTTTTTGGTTCCTCCTTTGGATATTGGTTTTTCGTTTCTCGCAAAATGAAGCCGTCGTGGGCGGTTACAGCATGTTTTGTAATTTGATGGGAGTCTTGACCACCTACGCGCTGGCTCTTTGGGCGAAAGCGGAAAACCGCCGGAAAGGTCTTTGGTTCTCGTCCTGGTTGATGGGGTTGGCCTGTATTGGATTATTTTTCCAGATCAATTATTACACCATTGTGTTTTACGCGGTTTTGAGCGCGATTGGCACAAGCTGGTTCAACGTGGTTTCCAACGGGGTGGCTTTCAAGATTCTGGAAAAGGCCACGGAAGCGAAAATCCGAAAATTGGAGTACCTGGCGGTGCGAGAGGCGCCCCTGGCGGCAGGACGGATTCTGAGTTTGACGCTTTTCTGGCTGAGCTATTTGGAGTTCGGGGAAAACGGACTCCATGGGGCTCTCCTGGTCTTCGGGTTTGTCCACATGGGTATGTTTTTTGTTTTGCCTAAAGATTAAAACAACCTGTAACCTCTGAAAAACTAATAGGTAGCTTCAAACAGAGGTTACGACCTGTTTAACCGCTGACGCCGCGCTGTTTCAAAACCAACCTGTCACCCTAATTAATGAATGATCACCAGTCTGGCTAATGCCCGGCTAAAAGGTCTTTGTAGATAGACGATGTATACGCCGCTGGCGACTGCCTGACCGTATTTGTTTTTTCCATCCCAGTTAATTACTGTCGGCGACAGTGGCTGGGTTAATTGTTGGTCAAATAAAGTCTTAATGTGTTCACCCGCCGAATTATAGATTCTCAATGTCATTTCACCGGGATATTGGGTGGTGCCGATCACCACGCAAACCGTTCCATCGGTATTGATGTTAAATACGTTTTTGCAAACCTGAAATACATCCGCTACGACGGTGGGGGAGGCTGTCCACGTCTCTACAGGCGTAAAGGTCTGTGTCGGCGTTGGTGTAATCGTGGGTGTCCGGGTAATCGTAAAGGTAGGCGTATTGGTTGGTGTGTTTGTGGCCGCGGCGCCAAAGCCAATGGTGTTGGTAGGCGTCAGAGTAGCCGTGTTGGTTGCCGTATTAGTAGTTGTAGCCGTGGCGGAATTAGTTGCTGTATTGGTGGCGGTAAAAGTTGATGTGCTGGTCGCCGTATTTGTGGTTGTGGCTGTCATTGTATTTGTTGGTGTAGTAGTCGACGTATTAGTGGCAGTGGGTGTAGCCGTGCTGGTGGCTGTGTTTGTGGGAGAGTTAGTCGGTGTCGTGGTTGGCGTATTGGTCGGAGTGAATGTGTTAGTCGGTGTATTGGTTGAAGTATTGGTTGGCGAATCGGTAGCGGTATTGGTCGGTGTATTTGTGTATGTGGGCGTGTTCGTTGAAGTATTTGTGGGACTATCAGTCGGACTGTTGGTCGTGGTGCTGGTGGCGGTATTTGTCGCGCTACTGGTCGGCGTGTTGGTACTGGTATTTGAACTGGTATTGGTGGGTGTGTTGGTTATCGTATTGGTTGGAGTAGAGGTGAGTGTATTAGTCGGCGTGTTAGTGGGTGTATTTGTATTAACCGGCGTATTGGTAGGTGTGTTCGTCGTGGTGTTGGTAGGCGTATTGGTTTGAGTATTGGTTGCTGTGTTCGTTTCGGTATTAGTCACTGTATTGGTAGAGGTAGCGGTGGGTGTATTGGTTGTTGTGTTCGTAGGTGTATTTGTATTGACCGATGTATTGGTCGATGTGTTAGTAACGGTGTTGGTTGGAGTATTTGTGGCCGTATTGGTCATGGTATTAGTGGGACTTGGTGTGGAGGTATTGGTTGGGGTGTTGGTTATCGTATTGGTGGGGCTGTTCGTTGGTGTACTGGTTACGGTATTTGTGGATGTGTTAGTGGGGGTATTGGTCACAGTATTGGTTGAAGTATTGGTTGGCGTATTTGTCGGGGTATTGGTGGGTGTATTGGTATTAACTGAAGTATTAGTGGGTGTGTTGGTTACCGTATTGGTTGGAGTTTTCGTAGGTGTATTTGTGGGTGTGGATGTTGAGGTATTGGTTTGCGTGTTGGTAATAGTGTTAGTCGGTGTGTTGGTAGGGGTATTGGTTACAGTATTCGTAACGGTGTTAGTGGGAGTGTTCGTGGGTGTGTTGGTTGGTGTATTCGTGTTCACCGACGTGTTAGTGGGTGTGTTGGTCACCGTATTAGTGGGTGTATTGGTAGGCGTATTGGTTACAGTATTGGTGGGAGTTTTTGTAGGTGTATTGGTCGGTGTATTAGTGGATGTCGATGTGGGGGTATTGGTTGGTGTGTTAGTCGGACTATTCGTGACGGTATTAGTCGGAGTGTTCGTAGGCGTGTTGGTTGGCGTATTTGTGTTAACAGGGGTATTGGTTGGTGTGTTGGTCACAGTATTTGTGGGAGTTTTTGTAGGTGTATTGGTTGGTGTATTAGTGGATGTCGATGTGGGGGTATTGGTTGGTGTGCTAGTTTGAGTATTTGTCGGTGTGTTAGTCGGACTATTCGTGACGGTATTCGTCGGAGTGTTAGTGGGAGTGTTCGTCGGTGTGTTGGTTGGCGTGTTTGTGTTAACGGGTGTATTGGTAGGCGTATTGGTCACAGTATTGGTGGGAGTTTTTGTAGGTGTATTGGTCGGTGTGTTAGTTTGAGTATTTGTCGGTGTGTTAGTCGGACTATTCGTGACGGTATTGGTCGGAGTGTTAGTGGGAGTGTTCGTAGGCGTGTTGGTCGGTGAATTAGTGGGAGTTTTAGTGGGAGTATTGGTGGGGCTATTTGTTGGTGAATTGGTAGGCGTGTTAGTTGGCGTATTGGTCGGAGTATTGGTAGGTGTGTTGGTTATCGTATTGGTGGGAGTTTTGGTCGGTGTATTAGTGATAGTATTCGTTGGTGTGTTGGTCGGCGTGTTCGTGGGTGTGGTGGGACATTGAACTGTGACCGCTATGGAGTTGCTGGAAACGGGGCCTCCACTATTTGCCCAGGTGGCCACCCCTGTGTCAGTTACAACTTTGCAAGCATCAGCAGCTTGGTAACCACTGTAATCCACCAAGTTAAAAACGATCGGAACACAACCCCCACCAGGTAAATTAGTAACCACCCACGATAAGGTTGGAAAACTAGTATTAGCTATACTAACCGTCACCGTATTACTTCCGACGGTATAATATTCTTGGTAGTAATTAGGGCCATTGTATGACCACCCCAGGGCATTCGTTACGTTGTCCACCACCGTAATACCAGTACTTCCCGGCCCCGCTCCAGCCGCGTTACAAACCATAATTGTCATAGCTAAGGTTCCAGTTTCATTCCAAGTCGTGTTGCTCGTAGTCTTTGTCAGTGAGGGATTGGGAGGAACCGGCGTGCTGGTCGGGGTTAAGGTCGGGGTGTTGGTGGGGCAGGGTATGGTAGCCGTTACGGGAACAGCGGATGCGCTGACAAAGCCGTCCGAAATGGTGGCGTTATTTATAAACTGCGCGCACCAGTTATTCGGGAAATAATAATTTGTGTAGACGTAAGTAACCGATTGGCAAAAATTTCCCGGCATGCCCGCCGGATAAACAATAGTGCCGTTTCCGCAAGTGGGACTGGAGGGCTGAACTTGAGAGGGAGCGGGAAGACAGCCAGAGCCGTATTGCATACCGCCGCCCGTAATCGTGTCTTGAATCGTAACGGGACTGGCGACCGCCTCGCCTGTGTTGCAATAGTTAATAGCGTATGTGATTGAGGCCTGGTTCGCACCAGGATCGTTCAAAATAACTCCGCTCAGCGCCGTTTTAGTAATCGTAAAGGCGGTGGGTCCCAGCGTCGGCGCGGGAGAAGGTATGGGTACGCAGCCGCGCCAAAACAAAGCGCCCGCGTTATTGGAAGTGCTGGAGTCCCCAGTATTGTTGTTAGCCCAGAAATTGAGCTGTGCTCCCGTCACTGGATTGAAAATCGGCTGAGCCCAGGTTTCCGCAGTAGAAACAATAGTCGGGGTAAAGGTAAAAGGATTGACCCCGGGACTGTAAATCGGCGAGTACCAGGGATTGCCGCCGCCATCGTTTGCCGGCGGCGCTGAAGGATTGCCGGTGGGTGTGTAATAAAGTTCCATACTGCCCATGCTGTTGTCGCTGGTAATTTCCGAATGTTGCCCACTTGCGCAAGTGATATCCAAATCCCAGGATGAAAAGTTGACGTTGGGGTTCACGTTTTGAGTCGCGATGGCGAGATTGACGCA
>PLFD01000022.1 GCA_003136635.1 candidate division FCPU426 bacterium
CTGACCTGCCCCCCAAAAACTGGTCCACCTGTAAGGTTATAATAACCCCAAAGGCGGGCTGAAAAAGGGGGCTTTATGCCGAGAAAGAAACACAATGCAGAACAGATCATTTCCATACTTCGCCAGGTGGAAGTAGAGCAAGCCAAAGGTCGTTCCGTCGAGGAAATCTGCCGCGAAGTTCAAATCACGTCTTTCACCTACTACCGTTGGAGAAAAATGTACGGTGGGCTGAAGATGGACCAAGCCAAAAAGCTCAAAGATCTCGAAAGAGAAAACGCCCAGCTCAAGAAGGTTGTAGCCGATCTGGTGCTGGATAAAGCGATCTTGAAAGAATTGGCCCGGGGAAACTTCTAAGCCCGGACAAACGCCGTCGAGGAATCCAACTGGCTTGTGAAAAAGTACAGGTTTCCCAAAGGCGCGCCTGCCGGGCATTAGGCCAATCCAGAAGTACCCAACGCTATACACCACAGGTTCGATCAGATGAACCTGTTTTAGTGGGACGAATGATCGAGTTGGCCTGTATGTATGGTCGATATGGGTATCGTCGGATTACGGCATTGCTTCGGTGGGAAGGTTGGAAGGTAAATCCAAAACGGATAGAAAGATTGTGGCGTGAAGCTGGGCTGAAAGTACCGCAAAAACAGCCAAAAAGAGGACGGCTGTGGTTCAACGATGGGTCATGTATTCGTTTGAGGGCTGAGAGGCCCAACCACGTTTGGAGCTATGACTTTGTGTCTGACATCACAACCGGTGGAAGACCTTTTCGGGTTTTGACGGTGATTGATGAGTTTACCCACGAATGTTTGGCTCTGCCGGTAGAACGGAAGTTTCCGGCGCATGACATTCAGGGAATATTGGCTGAGTTGTTTGTTGAAAGAGGCGTACCGGAACACATTCGTTCGGACAACGGTCCTGAGTTTACAGCTAAACAGATCAGGAACTGGTTGCCAAAACTGGGTGTGAAGACGCTCTACATTGAGCCAGGAAGTCCATGGGAGAACGGCTACAACGAGAGCTTCAACGGTAAGTTGAGATATGATTTGTTGGACGGAGAAGTTTTCGACACGCTTTGGGAAGCAAAAGTGATTGTCGAAAGATGGCGGAAGGAGTACAACACCAGAAGGCCGCATAGTTCGTTGGGCTATCTGCCGCCAGCACCAGAAGCTTGGATTTTAGAACCCAAAACCAAGCCTATGCCGCTAATGGGTTCCGCCAATTGGTCCTATGCTGTGAGATAGGGATTGGTACTAACTTTGGGGGCAGGTCACAACTTTTTGAGAAACAAGGTTAACTCTGTAAATGGAATAAACGTTATTTCGATAAATGTAGGCCGGTGGTTCTCCATTCGGTACCAGAGCATAAATAACATCCGGATTCAATTGCGATGCACGAACATAACATAAATAATCTGCCGGAGAATTCATTTTGCTGGCTTTGGGAAATTCAGCAACTATTTGATCTTTTTTCGTTTCAATATCTAGCGACACCAGCCTGTTAATGAATAAAAAATAAACTCTTTTTCCATCCTTTGACCACGCAAAAGAAACAGGTTCGGGCCAACCACGTTTACCCTCCAGCAAAACTTGTTGTTTTAAATCCAAAATATTTGTGAGTATTACTTGCCAATCACCTATATAAGAACCGTGGCTTTTTAAGCAAACAAACGATTTGTTATCCGGAGATATCGTTGGATGGAAATATTCAATTTTAAATGTGTAATTCGAATCTTCCTGTTGTTCATAAACTATTTTTTCATTTGTTCCTAAGCCATTGTTCAAATAAACAATACCACCATAATCGTAAACAATTATTTCATTAAGTAATTCAGACGGTGCGGTTAAAAAATACCAAACGCCTATTATCAAAATCCCAATTGCCGCAAACCAAAAATACTTACATTTTTTCCAATCAGAAACTACATTCATTTAATTCGTTATTTCCCTTAAGGCCTTCAAAGCCTTATCTACTTCTTTCTCAGTGTTGTAGTAGCCAAAACTAAACCGCACCGTTCCGACGGGGTAAGTGCCGATAGTTCGATGGGCCAGGGGCGCGCAGTGAAGCCCCGCGCGAACCATAATGCCGTATTTTTCATCCAGTTCATACGCCAGTTCAGAAGGATCTTTTCCTTCCACGTTAAGCGAAACGACTGCCACACGGTCTTTTTCAAATCCCGGGGGCAAACCGTAAACCTTCACACCTTTCAATTTCTCAATGCCTGTCAAAAACTGATTCATTAAAGATTCTTCTCTGCGTCTAATTTTCAGAACGCTGTTCTTTAACAAAAATTCAACGCCAGCCCGCAAGCCCGCCAAACCCCAGTAGTTTTGAGTGCCGCTTTCAAACTTATCGGGCCATTGTTGGGGCTGTTCTTCTTTATCGCTGTTCGAACCAGTACCGCCTTCTATAAAGGAGTCCAAATTCCACTTGGCTGAAACCGCCAGGCCGCCCGTTCCCGGAGGCCCCATTAAACCTTTATGACCCGTAAAAGCCAAAAAATCGATGTTCATTGTTTTCATGTCGATGGGGATCACCCCCGCTGTTTGGGCCGTATCCACTAAAAAAGCGATCCCTTTTTTAGCGCAAAGAGCTCCCACTTCCTCAACAGGATTAATGTTTCCAATCACATTGGAAGCGTGGGTTAAACAGACCAGCTTCGTATTGGGTTTAAAAGCTTCCTCAAAGTCGTAGGGATTCAAACGGCCCGTACTATTGGCCGTAATCAAAGTGTAATCAATGCCGCGATCCGCTTTAAGTTTATTCAGTGGGCGGATAACCGCGTTATGTTCCAATCCTGATAAAACCACATGGTCGCCGCTTTTCAAAAATCCTTTCATCGCCGTGTTAATCGCCTCAGTTACGTTTTTTGTGAAAAGGATACGGTCCATTCGTTGAATGTGAAAAAGTTTGGACAAAGCCAACCGGGTAGCAAAAACCAGTTCATTGGCCTTAATAGCAGATTGATAGGCGCCCCGCCCATGGGACACTCCCACGTTTTGAGCGAAGTCGACAACCGCTTTTAAAACTTGAGGCGGTTTTTGACGGGTCGTAGCGGCGCTGTCGAAGTAAATCGGCTTGGGCCGTTTAATTTTCTTTTTGGATTTCATGAGGTCATCATAGGTCAGGGCTTTGTCAGAATCAAATCGGCGGGATCAATCTATTTCCGGCAGATATTTCTCGGGATCCACCGGAATCCCGTGAATCCTTACTTCATAATGAAGATGACTCCCCGTACTGCGTCCCGAGGAACCTACATAAGAGATAATCTGGCCCCGTTTCACTTCATCTCCCACTTTCACATCCACACTGGAACAATGGCCGTATCGGGTGCTAAACCCATAGCCATGTTCAATCACCACCACCCGGCCGTATCCGTTTTCCCAGCCGGCGTAAACCACCAGCCCGTCCGCGGTCGCGTGAATCGGAGTTCCTACCACATTAGCGATATCCACTCCGTAATGACGGCCCGGCTCACCCGTTAAGGGCGAAGCTCTTTTACCAAAGCCTGAAGTAATCCATCCATTGATCGGCCATAGCGAAGGTGTAGCGGCCAAAATGGATCTTTGTTTATCCAGAAAAGCGCTGATCTCTTTAAAACTGGCCTGCTGGCTGGAAACCTGTCCGCTGGTTTCCTTTAAATTGGAGTTTATTTTATTAATCAATTCATCGTTTTGTTCATTGAGCAAGCCGGAAAAATCAAGATTGTCATCTTCGGTGGGGCCATTCTGCGTGTTGTAAATCATGACCTGTTTGCGGCTGCCCAGTTTCAAAAGTTTACGGAACTGGTCGTCCACTTGCGACATGTGTGAAAGCAAAACCCGGTTTTGTTCCAGCTCCGTCAGCATACCGGTCATTTCTATTTTATTTTTTTGATTATCCAAAATAGCCAATTCGCCGTTGACGTCTTTGATAGTCAATATAACCGCCCAGGTCAACAAACCGCCCAAAAGAAGAATCAGCGAATGAAGAATGAAAAGATTGGTTTTAACCTGAACCGGCGACCCGCCGTCATGAGGGACCACCATAAAGGTCATCTTTTTTTGAAAATAGGTTTTAATCCGCTTCGCCATAAAAACAAAAAACCTTTCAGAAACCCAAGAACGGGCAGGTATTTAAAATAAGGGCTTCCCCATACCCTGTCAATTGGATTGAATTTAAGTCTAACGAGCCGGTGATGACTTAAACGTCAATTGACTCGCCGCTGGTTTGGATAAACCGGAAGGCTTTTTCAAAAAGGATATTTTTATCGTAATCCATGGTCACCACATGGTCCGAGTTTTCCAGATAAAGAAGATGTTTTTTGGCCGAACCCAAAGCATCGTAAATAATCCGGCCATTAGGGGAAGGCACCATGGAATCCTTTCGCCCCTGCACCACTAAAGCGGGAACCTTAATTTGTGGCAATTCGGGCCGAACTTGATCCATCAGTTTTTTTAATTCGTATAAATTTTTAGTCGCCACATAGGGATAGGTGATGTGGCTCGGCGCTTTTGAATCCAAAATGCCACCAGTCAAATTGGAAGTGCGCCATTGCAGAAATCTAAAAAACGCGATAGCGTTGAATCGAAAATCAAAAATTTTTACCGGCGTCGCCATGGAAATAACCCCCGCCACGGGATAGTGGGCGGCCAAATGCAGAGACTGCGCTCCCCCCATTGAAAGACCGCCCACAAACACTTGGGAGCAGCGTTTGAGAATTTCTTCGTAGGCCTCGTAAACACTTTCGGCCCAATCCTGCCAGGTGGTTTTCGATAAATCTTTTGGTGTTGTTCCGTGTCCCTTGAGCCACGGCGCCAAAGTGGAAATACCTTTTTGGGCCAAATACTTTCCGAGAGGCTCTACCTCATCGGGAGTTCCGGTTAATCCATGTAAAAGTAAAATGCCCGTTTCGCTCTGCCGAGACTCGAATCCAATCCGCATGAAGCGCCTCCCGTTAAAGAAAAAGGATCCTTTTCGGATAAAGACCTTCTCGCCTTCATTCTACAGGCTATCCACCTCCAGGCACAGTTCATGGATATCCAGACATATTTGTTATCCGACTTTCAAAAGTGTTCTTAAAATCGCTTTAATTACTCTGATCTGCGGGATTTTTCATTATGGAAGTGGCACTGATATTGCTCTCTAATGGTCTATGGACTTCGACAACTACGAAATGAACAATTTTTATGACGAACTCTTGGAGGCCCCTGGCCGCCCCAGAACCGGCGCCGCTCCCCTGATGAACCGTTTAAAAACCATGCCCAACGCCGATCTGATGCGCTACCAAAAACTGGCCGAAGCCGAACTGCTTCAAATGGGCATCACCTTTATGGTTTACGGCAACAACGAGGGCGCGGAAAAAATTTTTCCTTTCGATGTCATTCCCCGGGTGGTGGAAGCGAAAGAATGGGAACAAATAGAAAAGGGTCTGATTCAGCGTATCCAGGCGATTAATTTTTTCATCGACGACATTTATCACGATCAAAAAATCGTCAAAGACAAAATCATTCCCGAAGAAATGATCAAAACCTCCGCCGGTTACCGGATTCAATGTCAGGGCCTCAATGTGGCAAAAAGAATTTGGATTCACGTCACCGGCACCGATCTGGTACGGAGCAATGACGGCCAGTTTTACGTTTTGGAAGACAACCTTCGCTGTCCATCCGGCGTGTCTTATGTTTTAAAAAACCGCGACGTTTTAAAACGCACACTGCCCAAAGTATTTCAAAACATGAACGTCCGCCCCGTAGACGATTACCCACACCGCCTTTTGAACATGCTTCAATACATGGCGCCGCCGGACATCGCGAAACCCCGTATTGTGGTTTTGACTCCCGGCCCTTATAACTCTGCTTATTTTGAACATTCTTTTCTCGCCCAACAAATGGGAGCGGAACTGGTAGAAGGCCGAGACCTGGTGGTCATCGACGGCTACGTCATGATGCGAACCACCAAAGGATTTGAAAGAGTTGATGTCATTTACCGCAGGGTCGATGACGACTTTTTGGACCCCAAGGTTTTTAGACGCGATTCCAAACTGGGTGTGCCGGGCTTAATGGAGGTATACCGCGCCGGCCGGGTAGTTTTGGCGAACGCTCCCGGTACGGGTGTGGCCGACGACAAAGCGATTTATACTTATGTCCCTGCAATCATTAAATATTATTTAAATGAGGACCCTATTTTGCAAAATGTTCCCACCTATATGTGCTGGGAACCCACTCAACGCCAATATGTTTTGGATAATCTGGATAAACTGGTGGTAAAAGCCGTCAATCAATCCGGAGGCTATGGCATGCTGGTCGGCCCGCACGCCACCCAGGCCGAACGGGATAAATTTGTCGGCCTTATCAACGCCAATCCCCGCGACTATATCGCCCAGCCCACTCTTTCTCTTTCCCGCGTCCCCGTCATCGCGGAGGATCATTTTGAAGGCCGCCATGTCGATCTGCGGCCCTATGTGCTTTATGGTAAAAGTATTTATGTGATGCCGGGCGGTTTAACGCGTGTTGCCTTGAAAAAGGGTTCGTTAGTGGTCAATTCGTCTCAAGGCGGAGGCAGTAAAGATACCTGGGTTCTAAGCGAACCCTCGAAAAAGAAAGTTTAACTTAAACAAAAGATTCAAATAGCCTCTAAAAACGCAGATTTTTCGGTTTCTATCAGTTTTAATAAAAGCATTGAGTTGAGGGTTTTAAACTATTAGCGGATAACAACCCTTACTAAACAAGGAAGCAATCTCATGTTAAGCCGTTTGGCCGACTCCTTTTACTGGATGAGCCGTTACATTGAACGGGCTGAAAACGTATCCCGCTTTATCGATGTGAACGTTAACCTCATGCTCGACTCCTCCCTCTCGGAGGATAAAGAACAATGGTTTCCCCTGGTGACCACCAGCGGCGACGAAGAGGACTTTAAAGCTCGTTATGAAGAAGCAACCCGTGAGAACGTCATTTATTTCCTGTTCGCCGACAAGAAAAACCCAAACTCGATTTTTTCCTGCCTTCAAAAAGCCCGCGAGAACGCCCGCACCATGCGGGAATCCATCTCCAGTGAAATGTGGGAGCAGCTCAACAGCTTTTATTTGATTGTTCAAAGTTATATGCATGAGCCGCTGGACCTGGACAATCTTTATTCCCTGGGCCGCCAGATCCGGATGGCCAGCCATCAATTTGTGGGGGTGACGGATAACACCATGTCCCATGGGGAAGCCTGGAACTTTATCCGCCTGGGCCGCATGTTCGAAAGGGCTGACAAAACCGCCCGTATTCTGGATGTGAAATATTTTATTCTCCTCCCAAAAGTGGAAGACGTGGGAACCACCTATGACGCCATTTTATGGACCGCGCTTTTAAAATCCGCCAGCGCCAGCGAAATGTACCGGAAAAAATACAGCCACATCCAGCCCGACAAGGTCGCCGAGTTTTTGATTTTGGACCGGGAATTCCCCCGCTCTGTTCGTTTTTGTTTGGCCCGCGCCGAGGAATCCCTTCGTTTTATTACGGGCACTCCCTACGGCACCTACGCCAACGAGGCCGAGCAGCAATTGGGGCGTCTTCGGTCTGAGCTGGACTACGCGAACATGCGCGAGATTATCAAAAGCGGTTTACACGAGTATCTGGATCTTTTCGAGTCGAATTTGAATAATGCCGGCGTCGCGTTATTCGCCACATTCTTAGCCATGCAGCCAATCCCGGGTTATCCCATAGTTAAAAGAACGGAGCAAATATGACATTCTGTCTTGCGATGAAAGTTAAAGAAGGGCTGGTCGCCTTAGCGGATACCCGCATCACCAGCGGAACCGAATCGATTACGGGGAAAAAAGTTTCCATCCATCAATGCGAAGGACATTCCCTGTTTTTGATGACCTCGGGGCTGCGTTCCGCGCGCGATAAAGCGCTGACCTATTTCAATGAAGACCTGGAAGAAAATCAGGGTAAATACGACAAACTTTACAAAGCGGTCAATGTTTTCGCCTCCCATCTCCGGCAGGTGGCGGCGGAAGATAAGGCGGTCCTGGAAGCGAATGGTTACCAGTTTAATCTGATGTCCATTATGGGAGGCCAGCTTTCCAAGGATACGGAACACAAGCTCTACCTGATTTATCCTCAGGGAAACTGGGTGGAAGTTACCGACAGCACACCCTATTACGCCATCGGCGAGTCCAGCTACGGCAAACCCTTAATCGACCGGGCCCTCCATTATGACACCAGTCTGGAAATCGCCATGAAGCTGGGCTATCTGGCGTTTGAGGCGACCCGCAGCAGCGCCACCGACGTGGACTTTCCCATCGACGTGGTGCTTTACCTCAAAAACTCATTCAATATGATTGAAATCCGTTACGAGCGGGAAGACTTGGCGAAAGTAACGGATTGGTGGAAAAGACGGGTTCGGGAAACCGTGGAGTTATGCCCCTCCGACTGGGCCAAAAACGCTTTAGATAAGCTGGCTAAAAACGCGACCCATCGGCAGTTGAGTGAACAGGGTAGCGAAATCAGAGTTTAACGAAGTTCTTGTTAAAAGCCTTGCCGCGTTGTTCCTGGGCTTTGCCGTAAAAGAGGATAGAAGAGGTTCCTATGCATTTCGAGGTGAAACACCAGCTTCGCTATACCTATAGCAAAGAGGTTTTTTTAGAACCCACCATCATTCGTCTGCGGCCCCGGGACGACTTCGCGCAAAAACTTGATTTTTATAAATTCGACGCTTTACCCAATCCGGCTGATTTTTCGGACTCTTTGGACATTTTCAATAATTACCAAACCGAACTGTGGTTCACGGAAAAACAGTCGAGTTTGACCCTCAATACCCATTTCAAAGTCGAAACCACTCTCAGCAATCCTTTTCATTACCTGGTTACCAGTCCCCAGGTGTTAAAACTGCCCGCGAAATATTCAGTGGAAAACAAAATGGCGTTGGCCCCCTATCTGCACCGGATTCACCCCGACGCCGCGGTGGACGAACTGGCACAAACCCTTCTGAACGAAAGCGACGACAATACCCTGAACTATCTCTATCACATGACCGATTACATCCACCGCAACATCCAGCAGACTATCCGCGCCATTGGCGAACCCTTGTTGCCCAATAAAACCCTGCGCCGGAAAGAAGGCGCCTGCCGGGACCTGGCGGTTTTATTTATCGATCTCTGCAGGGCCATGGGTTTGGCCGCGCGCTTTGTCAGCGGTTATAAATACGATCCGGGCGCCAGGGACAGCCACGAGCTTCATGCCTGGGCGGAGGTTTATCTGACGGGAGCGGGCTGGCGGGGTTACGACCCCAGTTTGGGACTGGCGGTCGCCGATCATCACATCGCTTTAGCCGCGGGACCCATGACCCATGACGCGGCGGCGCTTTCAGGCGCTTTCCGGGGAACGGATGTTTTAACCCGCATGGATTATGAAATTGAGATCAAATCGCTGGAAACGGCAAAAAAAATAGCGCCTGGCCAAACACAAGGCCAGACGCTTTAATTAAAAAATAGAAAAATTTTAGCTTTTGAAAAATTAGGCTGTCGCCGCCCTTTTCAAAAAACATTCGAACAAACCCCACGATTTCTTGCAGAAATCTCTGGGTCGTAACCTCTGTTTGAAGCTAACTATTGGTTTTTCAGAGGTTACAAATTAACGGGCGCTGACCTTACTTTTGCTTTTGGAAACCTTGCGGTAAACAATCGGCGTGCTCACACCCTTGGTCCGGGTATGTTTTTCCATCGCCTTTTTTTCTGTCTGATCCAAAGCCTTATTGGAAATCTTTTGACGCCAGCCCTTTACTTCGGTCTTGCTCCAGGTTTTCGTCATGTCTTCGGTGGCAATCAACACCGAATAGGAACTTCCGATTTCTTCCATCACGATTCCCACTTGATTCTCGCCATGATGCATCACTTCATCACCCAAACGAATTTTAAACGGCATTCTCTTCTCCCAATTTCTCAAGCCACGATCGTCGTGGACCTCTCTAAAAAAACCGGCTGGCTGCCCTTTGCCGGAAAATGTTGATGAGTTTCAGTTCAGCACAGCCGAACGAAAAGCCGAACAGTCTTAAAGAATACTCCTGTTGCACATGAAATATCCATAGTTAGTGGATTTCCACCTCTTTGACTTTTATACTGCACCCCACATCTAGGGGATTTGATGAAAAATCCTCACAATTTAAGGCAAAAACTTGACTTCAACCTCCGATGAAATTTTAAAAACGGGTCTTTCCGGATTCGCCGTCGCCTCATTTGAGAGCCGTATGGGACGGGAGATGGAAGGCCTTATTCTTCGCGCCGGCGGAACTCCCCGGGTTGTCGCTTCCATGCGTGAAATTCCCATTGAGGAAAATCAGGAAGCCTTTGCCTTTTTTGAAAAACTCAAGACGGGGCATTTTAACGAAGTTATTTTTCTAACCGGCGTGGGCACCAAGGCGCTTTTTCAGATTCTGGAGGCAAAGTATCCCGCCAGCCATGTTTACAACGCGTTTAAATCAACCACCCTCGTCGCCCGCGGCCCCAAGTCCGCCAAGGCTTTGAATGATTACAAACTCAAACCCACCCTCACCGTGCCCGAACCCAACACCTGGCGCGAAATCGTTTCCACACTGGAAGAGCGCCGGAGCCTCAAAAACCTGTCGATCGCGGTGCAGGAATACGGCGTGTCCAATCCCGAATTTTTACAAACGCTGAGGGACAAAGGCGCGAAAGAAGTCGTCAGCGTCCCCGTTTACCGCTGGGCTTTGCCCGAAAATATCCAGCCCCTGACCCATGTGATCGACTTAATTCTAAAAAATGAAATTCAAATGGTTCTGATCACCAGCGCCCAGCAAATGAACAACGTTTTGGAAGTCGCCCAGGGACTGGGCTTGGAAAAACAATTACTGGAAGCTTTTTCCAGAACCGTTATCGGATCCATCGGTCCTATCGCCAGCGAAACTCTCCGGGCCAAAGGCATTGAACCGGACTTTGAACCTGAACACGGCAAAATGGGTTTTCTGGTGAAGGAAGCCGCGGAAAAAGGCCGTGAACTTTACAAAAAAAAGAATGGCGTATCGGTTCAAATTCGTTCTTCGCCACCCCCAAATCTTCCACACTCTCTAAATGATAGTTTGTTTATGAAAGCCTGCCGCCAGGAAAACGTAAGCCGTACTCCTCTTTGGATTATGCGCCAGGCGGGCCGCTACCTGCCCGAATACCGGGCCATCCGGTCCACCGTTTCTTTTTTAACTCTCTGCAAAAGACCGGATCTGGCCGCCGAAGTCACTGTGTCAGCCCAGGAAGTTTTGGGTGTGGATGCCGCCATTTTATTCGCCGACATTTTATTAATTTCGGAGCCCATGGGCTTTCATTTGGAATTCGCCGAATCAGGTGGACCGGTTATTTCCAATCCCTTCCGGGGGGCCCAGGATTTAAACCGCCTTCGGGAAGTTGATGGGGTAAAAGACCTCAGCTATGTAATGGATGCGGTCAAACTGATCCGCCAAAGACTCAAACCGAATATCCCGCTGATCGGTTTCGCGGGCGCCCCCTTTACGCTGGCCTCTTACTTAATCGAGGGGCATGGTTCCAAAGATTACTTTGAAACCCGCTCGGTCATGGAAGGCGAATTCGCGGTTTGGGACGAACTGATGAAACGCATTGTTTTGGCCACAACCTCTTATTTAAACGGACAGGTTGAGGCGGGCGCCCAGGCCTTGCAATTGTTCGATTCCTGGGTGGGTATTCTGTCGCCCCCCGAGTACAAACGCTTCGTGCTGCCCTATGTGCAGCAGCTCATCCATGGCTTAAAACCCCATATTCCGATCATTTATTTCGGCACCGAAACCGGGCCTTTTTATCCCTTTTTAAAAGAAACGGGCGCCAGCGTGATCGGCGTGGATTGGCACACCCCCATCGACCAGGCTTGGAACCAGTTAGGCGGCGTGGCGGTTCAGGGCAATTTAGACCCCAGTGTTCTGTTAACCACCCCCGAGAAGGTACGGCAAGAGACTCAAAAAATTCTAAACCAGGTTAACGGCAAACCCGGCCATATTTTTAATTTGGGCCACGGTATTTTGCCGAACACCCCTATGGAAAATGTCCATGCCATGATTGAAACCGTAAAAAATTGGAAGCTTTAATGTCTCACCACAGAGTTACACCGAGTGAACAGAGTAAGGCTTTTGATTTTAAAGATTTTTCAACATTTCGCTTTACTCCGTGTAACTCTGTTAACTCTGTGTTCAATAGGAGTTTGTTTTGAATAAAACTTATGACGCGATTCTTTTAATCGGCTTTGGCGGCCCGGAAAAACCAGAAGACATCATTCCCTTCTTGGAGGATGTCACCCAAGGCCGCGGCGTTCCGCCCGAACGCCTCAAACTGGTCGCCAAACAATACGAAAAAATTGGCGGTGTCTCCCCGTATAACCGTCTCACCCGTGAACAAGCCCTGGCTCTGGAAAAATTATTGAAAGCTCGGGGACTGGATATCCCGGTCGTCGTAGGATTCGCCCATTACGCGCCCCGCATCGCTGACACCTTGACTGATTTGGTTAAACAGGGAAAAACCAAAATCTTCGCTATCGTCATGGCGCCGCACCGCAGTCCCGCTTCTTATGATAAATACGTCAATCGGGTCAACGAGGCTCTGGAATCCATCCGCGCTCAGGGCTTGTCCGTTCCCGAAATCACTTACGCTCCCGTCTGGCACACCCGCCCCGGTTTTATCCGGGCCATCGCGGATAATGTCACCGAGGCTTTCAGCCACCTGACCGCCGTTGAAAAAGAACGGCACCGGGCCGAACTGATTTTTACCACTCACAGCATTCCCCGCAAAATGGCGCATGAATCTCCCTACTCGCAACAGTTCGAGGAAACAGCCCAGGCCGTCATGCCTCTCGTGGAGGTTCCTTATTACCAAACCGCCTATACCAGCCGAAGCGGAAAACCGGAAGAAGCGTGGCTGGAACCGGACCTGGGCAATTTTATTGAACAGCGGACTTATGAAACTTTATCCGCCTGCGTGGTGGCTCCCATCGGTTTTCTGGTGGATCACGTCGAAGTGCTTTACGACATCGACACTCTGGCCCAGGAAAAAGCCAAGTGGAAATCCCTTCACCTGGTCCGCGCCAAAACCGTGGGCACACACCCCTCATTCATCGCCATGCTGGCTTCGCTGATTGAGGAAACTTTATAAGTGTCATTGCGAGGAATGTCCCCGGATAGGGGACGATCATGACGAAGCAACCCCAGTCTAGAAAAGCCGTTTCCCAGTCTTTAAACTGGGGTTGCTTCGTCGCAAACGCGCCGAGTGGCGCTGCTCCTCGCAATGACGGCAAAAAAAGAGAAAGAATTTAATGAATCCTTTAAGAATCACCATTATCGGCGCCGGTATCAGCGGCCTTGCCGCCGCCAACCGGCTTTTGGAACTGTCGCAGGAGAAAAACATCCCGCTTGATTTAAATATTCTCGAGGCCGGTAAAAAAGCCGGAGGAACCCTCAGCACTATTGAAAAAGACGGCTTTTTAATGGAAGAAGGGCCGGATTGCTTTATTACGGACAAGCCCGCCGCTCTGAACCTGGTTAAACGCCTTGAGATGGAATGGCAGTTGATGCGCACCAACAGCGACCTGAAACAATCTTTCATTCTTAAGGGAAACAAACTTTATCCCATCCCCGAAGGTTTCTATTTATTAGCGCCCTCCCGTTTGATGCCGCTCATGACCACACCTCTGTTGTCGATCTGGGGAAAATTGCGCGCCGCCTTTGAGCCCTTCATCAAGGTCCGCCGCGACCCCCAGGATGAAAGCGTGGGAGCTTTCGTCAAAAGACGCCTGGGAAAAGAAGTCTTTGAAAACCTGGCCCAGCCCCTTATCGGCGGAGTTTATAACGCCGATCCGGATGATCTCAGTCTTAATGCCGCCATGCCCCGCTTTAAGGAAATGGAAGTCAAATATGGGTCCTTACTCAAAGCCATGGCCGCCCGTCGTCTGAATACCCAATCACAGGTTTCGGGCGCCCGCTATTCTCTTTTTGTAACCCTGCAAAAAGGGATGCAAACTTTAACAGACGCTTTGGTTTGCAAAATTCCTTCCCAGTCCCTCCGGTTACAAACTTCTGTCACCAACTTAAAACAAAACGAGGACAAAACCTGGAACGTGGAAACCACCAGCCAACCCTATCAAGCGGACGCCGTGATATTGGCGATCCAACCGGCCAAAATGCGGACCTTAATCGGCCATCTGGATACCGAATGGAAAAAACTGTTGTCCGGTATTCCCGCCCACGATTCGGCCACGCTCAACCTGGGTTTCCGGCGAAGCGATATAGGCCACGCTTTGGACGGGTTTGGCTTTGTGGTTCCCGCCAAAGAAAAGAAACTCATTCTGGGCTGTACCTTTTCCAGCCAAAAATTTTATGGCCGGGCTCCCCACGACTTCGTTTTGTTAAGAGCTTTCTTGGGAGCTGAAACCACAGCGTTGTTAAAAACCGAGGGCGAGGAAATGGTCATTCAAAAAGTAATAGCGGAACTAACCCCTATCCTTAATTTAAAAGGGTCGCCTATCGTTCACCACTTGGCCGTTTACAACTCCGCCATGTCTTATTTCCCACCGGGTCACTTAAGCCAATGTTCCCGTCTGGAGGACAAAGCCTCAGAACAAAAAGGTCTTTATCTGGCGGGCAACGGCTTAAAAGGCGTCGGCATTCCCGATTGCGTCGCCGCGGGCGAAACCGCCGCAGAGAAAATATTCAAGGATTTCAATTCCAGACCCTCCGCTTGAAAAACTTCATCGATAGTGTTATCGTTTTACGCATAAACTATCGAAGGAGCCTGACGTGAGCACCGTAACCGTATCCCCCAAATATCAGGTCGTCATTCCCGAAAAAATACGCAAGGACCTCCACATCAAACCCGGACAAAAGTTTGAGGTGCTGGAATTCGAGGGCTGTCTTGAATTTGTGCCCCTCAAGGACATCCGCTCTCTCCGGGGTTCGTTGAAAGGCCTGGATACCCGTTTTATCCGTGAAAAGAAAGACCGTTCGTGAACGTCGTCGATTCATCCGCGTGGCTGGAATATTTTGAGGACGGGCCCAACGCCGGTTTTTTCGCCCCAGCCATCGAAAATCAGAAGAACCTAATCGTCCCTTCCATCTGTCTTTACGAGGTTTTCAAAATCATTCTTCGCCAAAAAGGAAAAAAAGAAGCGCTGGAAAAAACCGCGGCTATGCGCCAGGCTAAAGTGGCAGACTTAAACTCTTCCCTTTCCCTTCAGGCCGCATCAGTAAGTTTAAAATATAAGCTTCCCATGGCCGACAGCATCGTTTTGGCGACAGCCCAGCTTCACGGGGCCAAGGTCTGGACCATGGATTCTGATTTTAAAGGTCTACCCGATGTCAAATTTATCGCCAAAAAATAGCCTCTCGTGACAGATCAATCCGAATCCCGCCTCTTAGTGCTTCATAAACCCAAAGGTTATGTCGTCACCCGGCATGACGAAAAAAACCGCAAAACCGTCTACGAGCTTCTGCCCCCCTGGGCCTATGACGAAGGCTGGATGCCCGTGGGCCGGTTGGATATGGATTCCAAAGGACTGCTTTTATTCACCCAGAACGGCCTCATTTCCGAGCATCTCACCCAGCCCGGCTCCTGTCACAAAATCTACGAAGTTTGGGTTCGGGGGCATGTGACCCAGCCACAAGCTGTTCAGCTGGTGGGAGGAGTGGAAACCAGCGAGGGTTTGTTGAAAGCCGTAAGGGTTGAAATCAAGGGCGGCGCCGGCCCCAAAACCCGGCTGGAAGTGGAATTGGATGAGGGTAAAAACCGCCATATCCGCCGCATGTTCGGGGAACTGAAAGACCCCAAGTTCGGAACCGCGATGAAAGTGCTGGAACTCAAGCGGGTTCAAATGGGAAGTTTGAAACTGGATGTGGAATCGGCTAAATGGCGTTTTCTGACCGCCGACGAGGAAAGAAACCTGCTGGACGGCTAACCGAAGTTCAAAACTGTTAAACAAAAACTTTGTCAGGCAACCCTGTTAAAAGTCTTGAAACAGCTTCAAATTGGGACTACATTTGTGGTAACATTTTTTCAGGAGGCGGCCCATGAAAGTATCGTCCATCCGTGATTTTAAAGCCAAAGCCACTCAATATTTAAATAGCGATGAGGAAGTCGTGGTCACCCGCCATGGCAAACCCATTGCCCTTTTGACCCACGTGAAGCCGCAATCAGTTGAGTCCTCTCTTTTACAATTGCGCGCGGTTCTCAAAAGCGCGCACATTTCCAAAAAGGAAATGTTACAAATGCTTGAGGAAGTCCGCAAAGAGGTCTATTACCGTTAAGATTATCCTGGACGCCAACATATTCGTTTCAGCGGTTTTTGGGGGAATCCCTGCCCAAGCCGTCGTGAGGGCTTTACGCGAGGATGCTTGGATATCTTCCGATATCCAAAAAGAGCTCTATTCCTTGAGTCATCCTCTTTCCAAACGGCTTTCGCCCGAAAAACTCAAAATCTGGAACGAAGAGTTTTTACCGCTAATCGCCGGAATGAAAGTGGCCGAAGTGAGCCATTCCCTCCACCTTTCCCGCGATCCCAAAGATGATATGTACCTGTCCCCGGCCAAAACCGTCTCCGCGGACTTTCTGGTGACAGGCGATTTGGATCTTCTTTCCATCACGAAAGAAAAGCTGAAGACAGTTGGTTTGGAACGCCTGTCCATTGTTACGCCTAGGGTATTTTTAGAACGGGCGAAGAAATGAAAACTGAAATGTTCTAAAGCCAAAAGGAACCAGGCACCCTTTATTTTTTAAAGTGTTGAGTGTTGGCCTGGAACCTTTGTTCTTGTTAAGTGAGTTTTTTAAAAATTAACCATCTTCGATTAAGTGGTTCTAAAGCAGGCCGACAAGTTTTCGTTACCTTAAGCTTCTTTCCCTCAAATTCGCCATAACCATTTGTTGAAGCCAAAGAATGAAAATGTATAGTCAGATTAACAGGTTCAATTGCCATTAAATTAAGATCGAAAAGAGTGTGTAAATCAGCTCGTAAAAGAAGTCCATTACGTAAGTCGTTGTCATTAAAACCACGATACGGATCAATGTGAGCTGCTTCGATGATTTCCCACATACTGCATCCAGTAACCATACAAATTATTCCGTACTCTTTTTTCAAACCTTCCCGAAACTTCTTTTGACCACGACGCACTTTTATCGACTTCATAACCTCTTCCCGCATATCCAACGGAGATTTCTCGTATGGCGCAGGACTCTCTGATAACTCAGTCGCCGAGCTTTCGACAGCTTCGTTCGAATTGATGCTTATCGATTGTATGAAGTCTTTTACTAGCGAGTTGGATTCTGCTATTTTTTCAAAAACAATTTTATCAATCTTATAAAGATCCAATTCTTCAATTGCTAACTGATCATTGGGTCTCATTGCAGCTTTTTTCAGATAAATAACGGGGATGTTTTCAGAAAAAGGAGTAAATGTTCCACCGTATTCCGCAACATAAAATTCAACAGTTTTCAAACTCTCGTCAGGCTCATTAAATGTATGCCTATTGTTACATCGAAATAAAGGAAGTATGTGTTTTCGTTTTTTTATACCCGGCGATTTACAAAAGGGACACTTCTTAACAATCTTCTCATTTTTCGTTTGACTAATTTTTTCAATTCTGGCCACTCCAAGTAAATTTTTTCGATTTCTGATAAAAACCAGATCACCAATGCTTAATTGTTTATGGTTCGGAACATGACTGTCGTATGAATATGAATTTTTCCAGTCGTCTTCGTAGCCCTCATTGCCACCATATTGCAACTGCTCATTTGGAATTGAGATTAATGACCAAACACGAAATTGTTTCATTGAATAACTTTATAAAAAAATATCATGGTATCGGCTCGGAGAAACAACTGAATAATTTCAACAATGTAGACCAGCCCCTTTGCTCCTACAACTAATCTTTAATTTGAATATATTTTTTAAACTTTTCAACAACAGGAATAGGCCCAGTACCACGAGTTTCGTTTAAAGGACCAACTTGTTGATTAAACCAACTCATGTTTCTTTCTCGTGTTTGTCGTTTTGTTTCATATTCATCGTCTGGCGGTCGCCCTTGGGTTGCTTGCAAGAGATCATTAAACTCCTTGCAATCCATTGCCTTATTTCTTATTTCTTCCAAATAATCAACAATATCCGGAAGAATTAAATGAGCATCTACAACATCACGCATAATTTTAAACAAGGTTTCATTATTCGGATAACGTTGATTTCGAATCTGTCCAATTAAAACCATAATGTCTTCATAAATAGCATATCTTTTTTCGAACATTTCTTTTTTAAACTTTTGTTTATCAAATCGAAACTGACGCCACACAATTATTAAAGACACTACCGAGATCAAAATTGCAGCGCCCCCCAATACAACTGTTGGCTCGTCCCATTTCTGCGAGAGCAGAAAACATGTAACCGGTTGAGAAACAGAAATTGTTACAGGTTGACCAGAAATTTCATTAATCATTCAAGACCCTTTTAGTACCAACATCAGTTTTCGGTAATGGTTTCGCCGTCGTTCACCCACTGAATGTATGCATCTCTGTCATAACCAGCTGATTGAAGAAGATCGGCCTGTGCATCGCGTAATCTAATTTTCAGTTCAGAGTCAGAATTAAGTTCCTGATCAACATTACGAATTCTACTTATTGCTTGCGCAATACTTACCGCACACTGCATTTCAGTTGGAAAAGTTTGCATTGTGGTTTGTAATTGGGACATTCCAGTTGGATCAACAGGCCGAACTATATTCCTAGTGAACTCAAAAGCTAGAGAAACCATTTCAGAACCAGCATCTTCATTAATTGAATAGCGATAAAAACTTCTTAAAGCAATTGACCATTTTGGACTTGCCGATTGGCATAAAGTTAAAAGCCATTTACTGAGGGCAACACCAAACATTCGAATCATTTGATCTTGATCAAGGCTCCTTATGTCAACAACAGCTTCTTCAACTTGAAATACTCCAGTCGGTATTAATCCCTCTAAAGAAGTCGCAAATTCCGGATGATTATCAAAATTGGCACGAGCTGGTCTGCATAAATTTTGTAATTCTACATCATTCGCAACATTTGGTTCAATTCTGGTTGTGATGAACAATAACCATTCTGAAGTTTGATGTTCAAATTGATAAATCAGTAGTTGATGTAAAGCTTTGTAATATTCTTGGGAACTAGTCACCGTATTGGGAAAAACAGAACCACAAAAATCCAAATTCACGACGTGATAAGGGCCACATTCTTTTAAGTATCGATATGCCTGAGAATTTGTTTTTGCAATTGATTCAAATTTATCATGCAAGACTAAAGAATCTCTAGAAACATCCGAAAATGAAGTAACCGAATTATTCGCCACATGAATACGAGTGCCGCGATGATCAGAACCGTGACTCTCATTAAAGCCAAGATATCGAATATAACAATTTAACTCTCCTACCTCTTGCCGAAGTGCCCTGATATCGAGTAAATCCTGACCAGGAATAACTAAACACTTTAGTGTTTGCGAATTATCAGGAGCTTGTACTTCTTCATTGCTTGTTTCATCTAATGTCCACACAAGACTTGGATTTTGCAAACGTCTCCAGGAATCTTTAATCATTTTTGAAGTCTGATAGCCCCATTGAAATTGTCGAACATATTGTTTTTTAACACGATGCCACGGCAAAAAATTATTTAACGGTGGTGCGGTATGAACCGGAATCGAGTCTTGAATAATATCGTCTTCATAGCTATCTTCTTGTGGTTCCAATTTTCAATCCAAAAAAACAATTTCTAAAATATCACGTATGAGTTTTTCTTGATCATCAAAGGATAAATTCTCAAGAAGACCCCAACCATGTAACAACTGAGCAATGGCAACCGCTTTTCTTTCAGCATTTTTTCGACGCTCACCTTCTGCACCAGTTTTGTTTTTAAAGTTTGAAGGCGGCACGACAATGTCTTTTTGTAGAACAATCGCGCCATCATTTCGCAGTCTTTTGGTATCAGCCTTCTTTTCTTTTTCAATTAAAATTACTTCTGGTAAATCATCTACACCACGCAACTTAAGTGAATGCACTACTTTCTTTTCAACTTCAGCACGCACCTTTTCGCCTTGAGCAGTAACTTTGCTTGTTCGCAAACTCTTCCCAAGCTCTTTATGTTTATTGGCTAATTGTCGCAACGCCGAATGTAACCATTTGAGAATGTACTGATAATGCGGATGTGCAAAATTAAAAGATTCTCGATCTAGATTAAGCGCACCATCTAATCCTTCACGAACAAAAACTTCAGCGGTAATTTGTCGCGTCCTGGTTTGCTCGGATACTTGATATGACATAAAAGTTTTATCAAAAAGCGATCCTGAAGCATTGCCGATACGTAATATGACCCCTTGATGTTGTTTTGGAATAATCTTGGGAGCCCAAAATAAATAAGCTTCGAAAACCAGTGGGCCACCACTAAGATCGATTGGCTTTTTTTCAAATCTTTGACTGTCGCTACCTATGAACAATAAAGGAGTTTGAACAGCTGTTGATGTTTTAGGTAAGTTTTTAAACACGATTGGTCGAAAAAGCTGAATGCCATCAATAAAAACTTTAAAAGAATCCTTATGCGCCCCATTGGGTGATTTGAGCCGCAATTCTTTTCGCGGTGTATCTCCAGTTTTAATACTGAGTCGTTTCGCTTGGCCCTTCGGTTTATTTTCTAGCTCGAAAAATATTATTTCTTTATCCGCTGGTAAATCGAATGGATGCGTTTCTATGTATTCCAATGGTGCGGCCAAAGCAAGATTCCAAAGCGTCTGTAAATAGCGGTCGCATAAAATATCCAAATCTACAGAATCAGAAGTATCAATTGCCCCCCTTACAGCCTGAACAAATTTAGAAAATCTATCTTTAGGCGAATCATCGTTACTCCACGGTAATTCTGGTTGAATTTCCAAAACTTCCGTTTGCTTTGGTTTCATTCGACCAATGTGATAACGGGGAATTTCTATATTTGGAGAATCAGGATCTTCCTTTTGAAAATCAATCTTCGCCCAAAGATCAGCGCTTGCCAACTCGGCACGTGTCCTGGGCAACAAATCCAGTAACTTTATTTCCGTGCCATGCGAGTCTGCGTCTTCCGCGTTTTCACGCCAAATACGCGCATGTCCGGTTTGAATTTCTTGTTGTCCACTACGATTATCAACTGATAATTTCTTTTCTTGACCGGCAACAGGGCCCAGCGTTATATCGGCAATTGTTCGAAACTTATCCTTTGGTGTTTTTGTAATAATTAAAAAATGTCTAGTAAATTGGGCAACTGAAAAAAGACCAATTCCAAGCTTACCAATTAATTTTCGGCCACCCGGGCTTAAGTTTTCATCATCTTTTGAAGTTATACCTAAATCTATGCCTTCACTCGACCGCTTAGCGCTACCACCGATATGCTCAACAAGATGTTCAAGCATTTCCGGAGACAATCCATGTCCATCATCCCGAACCGAAATATAACCAAAGCGAGGAGCATCAGTAAATATAATCACTTCCGTCGCATCAGCGTCATACGCATTTGAAATTAGTTCGCGCAAAGCAGAAGCAGGTTGACGATAAATGCCATCGGTTATACGAGCCAACACTTTTTGATCGGTTTTGAGAATTGTCTCAACCGGTTTGTGTGACTTTTCAGATTTATGAATTCTCTCTGAAAGAGATGGATTAGCTTCGGACATAACGCTTGATAGGAAGCCCTACTAAATTAGAAAGCACACGCAAAACTACTTGTGCCAACGGCGGAGGAACAGCATTTGTTACTTGCTGCATTTGATTCCCAAATGATCCATAAATGCGAAAATCATCAGGAAACCCTTGAAGTCTAGCGGCTTCGCGCACAGTTATACTTCTTGGTTCTTCAAAATGGGCTGGCGGTGCCCGATGTCCGGAAAAAAGCGTATTAGAAGGTTGTTCAGGGTGAAGTCGTCGATAAGACATTGGGCCAGTTCCTGGTACAATTAATGCAATTTTTTTCATAACTTTTTCCGAATGCTGCATAGCAACATGGTTTGCTATCAATCCATAATCTTTCTCATCATCATAATCATCAGGGCGAACAATCGGAGAATCGAGACCTTTTAAAGCCTCCGATGAAGTTTTCACGGGTAATTTATAAGACTTTAATTGATCCAAAATAACCTCTTCACTGAATTCCTTGCGAGTCACAAAAAAGAAAGCCCGTTTTCTTTTTTGCGAAACTCCAAATTCGGAGGCATCTAAAAGAACTTTCGTTAAAAAATATCCACCTTGAATAATAATATTTTCAAATTTGGCTAATCTGTTTTCATGTATTTCCGAAAGCAACATAGAAACATTTTCGATTAACGCACAACTCGGTTGTAATTTAACAATGGCTTCTGCAACACCAATCAGCACTTGATTTCTCCGATCGCTAGGGTCGCAAGATCCCGCAACCGAGAATCCTTGGCAGGGTGGACCAGAAAGAATTACGGTCGGCACATTTTTATTTCTAAATTCAGCTAATAATTCATCACACTCTTTTAAAACCTTACTTGATCGAACACTACCTTCTAAGGCTTTAGCATCTGGGAAATTTTTTGAAAAGGTTTTAAGCGCATCTGAATTAAGATCAACCCCAGCAACAATCTTCATACCTAATGTTTTTGCCGCCCAGGAAAGGCCGCCCATTCCGCTACACAAATCAATTGCGGCCGGAGCCGCTTCTGAATTCCAATTGTTAAATATTCTTTGAAAAAATGTGCCCTTCGCATCGATTGAAGTTGCAGGCTTAGGGTTTCTAAGAGCCATTAGCATTGTTTTTTCCTGATAATTTCATGAATTTCCAACTAAAATTTCATTGATTATATTCAGTTTGAATGAAAAAGACACTTCCTCAAGCGAACAAAACAGTTATGCAGACATTCAACCCCTGAAATCTGCTCGTTTTATGTCTGTTTTTCGCCCCCTAAACCGTCCCCCCATGTAAAAAAATCATTGCCCAGTATTTAGGGCCCCCGGTAAAATTTTGCCCGTATTTAAACCATCCCATCATCGGGGATTTCGTCCCCTATGGGGACTCAAGGAGCCATATATGCCGGATGCCCCTGCCAACGATAATGCCTTAAATGCCGCCCTCCCTCAAAACATCCAAGCCCTGCTCGCCGCCCTGCCGGAAATGTTTCCCGGGGTTCAAAAAATCCCCTTGGCGAACATTCGCCTGAACCCAAACAACCCGGGTGCCAAAGCCGCCGAGGAAGACATTGCCGAGTTAGCGGCCAATATCACCCTGGTGGGCCTGAAAAACGCCGCCAAGGTCATGCCCGACCCAGCCGGGCCGTTGGCTCCCGGCCTGGCCCCGCACCCCGACAACTTCCGTTTGAAGCTTGCCGTTTCCTCTATGGAAACGGCACAACCAAAGAGTGGGCCTCAGCTTGAGGCTTCGGCCCAGGTGGATGGCACCCCCTGGAACCTATCCGACTTCCGCTTCCTCAACCTGAGCGGCGAATTACGCCAACTGGCCTGCCAACGGCTCCAATGGACGGTGATGGACGGCCTAATCCTGAATCCTACACCGGAACAGGCGGTTGAGATCACCGATCTGGACAACGCCGTCCGGGACAAGGGCTGGTGGGCGAAGTACCAGAGCATCGAGAACCTCATCAAGGCCAACCCCAACCTCAAACAAAGGGAGGTTGCGACCCGGTTGAAGACGAATGTGAAAAGAGTGAACTGGGCCATAAGCCTGTTACCCCTCCTCAATACCGAGGCCAGGGGGGTACTTGTTTCTAATGGAAACAAGTCAAACAAGGGAAAAGATGCCATTTCGGAGATTTCTGCCTCCCACTTGGCTGATTTGGGACCGGGATCTGCTTTCAAGCCGGGTGGTACCTCGGACGATGCGCCCCAGACCGCCGGTTCCTCCTTGGACCCGGCACAAGCAAACCTCGGACGTCGGCTGGTGGCCTCAGCCCAGCTGCTTTACCCCTACCGTCCCATACCCCCCGAAACCCAAGACCTAGTCTATCGGACCTTGGTAGTGGCCCGTGACCGCCAGATGAAAGAGGCCCAGGTTCAAAAGCTGGTCGAATCGGTCCAAGCCGGCAACCCGCCCGAGACCTATACTCCCGGTCCTCATAAGGGACCGGGACAATCAAAGCGCGGGACTCGGCAGGAAGCCTCGTCCCAGATGCCGTCCATACCCCCGGAGGCTCTAGCCAAGGCCGTTGAATTAGCCAA
>PLFD01000026.1 GCA_003136635.1 candidate division FCPU426 bacterium
CCCACTGCCACCTTTACGCCTACAGGTTCGGTGACGCCTACCCCTACGCCCAACGTGGCCTTATATCTGGACTCGAACGTTTTTAATCCCAATCTTCAACCGCTGGGAATGGATGTGAGAGTGGATGTGGCAGGACAAGTGAGGGTATTGATCTTCAGCATGGCGGGGCAGGAAGTGGAGAAATTAGTGGATCAACCTATGCTTCCGGGTAATTACCGGTTCAGCTGGGATGGGCGTAACAAATCGGGAGCGATAGTGGGGAATGCCATTTACTTCATCATTACGGACCAGCCTTCGGGCAGATTGATTCGTAAAGTCGCGGTTTTGAAATAAGACGCGACCGCTAATAGGCGAGTTGTTTGCGGGAAATGTAATGTCGGGCTTTAATGAGTTTGTTATAATTTTCAATAATGAATGATAAAAATGAAGGCACATGATCCATAACAAATCCTTTTTTAAACCATACCTGCTGGTTTGCTTTTTTATTTTAACGATGCCCGCGGTTTCTTATTCCCAAAGTTCCACCTCGACGGGAGTTCAGTTTCTGGAAGTGCCTGGAGGTGTTCGGGGCGCCGGTATGGGCGGTATGTTTACCGCCGTGGCGGACGATGTCAGCACCGCCTATTGGAATACGGCTGGGTTAAGCTCGCTTAAATATATCGAGTTGAGCGCCTCCGAAGTTTCCTATTTCGCCAATCTTAATTACAACTTCGTGGGTCTGGCCATTCCGCTGAGTCCGGGAAGCGTTATCGGCTTCAACGGCGCTTTTGATTCGGTACCCTCGTTCAATTCGACCAATAATCCCTCAGCCGCGCTTGGAAGCGAGAATGATTTTGCTATCGACCTGGGTTTTGGACAAACTTTCGGAAAAAATCTGGCGGTGGGTTTGGGGGCCAAATTTATCTCCACAACCCTGCTCAGCTATACCGCCACGGGCGGAGCGGTGGACGCGGGCTTGCTGCTTTACACCACTGATCGGAATTTTACCCTTGGTCTGTCCGTACAAAACCTGGGTCAACTCTCCAGTTTTACGCAATATTCCACAGTGGAATCGTTACCTTTGGATCTTAGGGGTGGGGTGGCCTATCGGTTTCAGCCGGATAAACCCAACAATTTTTTATTGGGGCTGGATGTGGAACAATCGGGCTCGGATGATCCGGTGGTTCACGCGGGGGGAGAAGGCCGCATTAAAATTAGCGATGTTTCTCTGGCCTTGCGCGCTGGTTATAGTTTCAACCCCTCGAATCAGGATTTGGGCGGTAACGCGGGAGCTGCCTTGGGAGCGGGAATTAACTTTACAGGATTTGAATTAAATTACGCCCTCGTCCCTGAGGGGATTTTGGGCGATAACCAATGGTTTTCCCTGACATATCGTTTTGGTACGGAAGAAAAGCCGACGCCTGTTGCCACGCCGATGCCGCAAAAAATCGGGGCCATCGAAATCAATCCCCAGATCGCCAATTATCAAACGGGGTCCCTGAAACAGGCCACCTTTGATTTGAAACCCCAGGCCCGAACGGACATTAAGAACTGGACACTCGAAATTACGGACCCCAAGGGTAACGTGATTCGTTCCTATGAGGGCAAAGGCGTGCCGCCCAAAGAACTGGCCTGGGACGGTAAGGACAGCAATGGGAATGTGGTCAACGGCGGTATTTACGCGAATTATAATTTCCGTACAGTGGACGCAACGGGCCAGCAGGTTGTGGCCAGCGATCCCGTGTTTAAGGTTTCGCAGGTTTCGCCCAGGGAAGCCACGTTACTGGCTTCCGTACAGCCGCGGATGTTCGTGGCGCCAAGCTTATCCGAAACGGTTGAGCCGGTGAGCATGTTGTCCGGCCTGGTGAAGGTTCCCTATGTGTCCTTTGACTACCAAAGCTTCAAGATTAATCCGGGCTATTACGCTTATCTGGATCAGGTAGCGGATCTGATTCGTAAAAATCCAAACTCACGAGTTTATATTGACGGGCACTCTTGTGATGAGGGAACGAATGTGGATTTGATGTTCTACGCGCAGAACCGCGCGGACGCGGTGCTGAGTTATTTGGTAGAAAAGGGAAAAGTTTCTCCGGATAATCTTTATTCACGCGGTCATGGAGCCTCCATGCCGCTGGATACGAGCGATACGGATGAAGCCCACGCCAAAAACCGGCGCGTGGAAATAGAGGTTTTAATCAAATGACCATCAAGGAAAGGGCGAGAAAATTGTTAAAATCCAATCAATTTCGTTTGATCGCTGTGTTGATACCATTTCTGGGGGTTTCCGTAGCTTGCCAGTTTTTTACGGACTCCATCGAGACGGGAGCTGACCTGGACCGGGAGGGGAAAAACGCGGAAGCGATTCAGGCTTATCAAGATTATTTAAAAAATCATCCCAATACCTCCCAGGCTCCCCGAATTTATTACCGGTTAGCCAAAAACTACGAAGCTAAATCGGATTATGCCAACGCGCAGTTGTGGTATGGAATGATTCTTTCGCAATACCCCAAAACCGATGAAGCCATGCACTCGCTATTGGACATGGCGGTTCTTTACCGCGATAAACTCAAAAATCCGGCCAAGGCGCTGGAATACGATCAGAAAGCCTTTACCCAATATATGGATAACGCTCCTCTGCGCAACGCGATTCAACCCCTGATTGATGTCCAGTATCAAACGGCGTTGGCGTCATTTGTCGCCAGGGATTACAAAAAGACCGCTGAAACAGCGGAAAACATTTTTCAGGTTTATCCCATCGCTTTGATGCTGCCGGATACGCATACCCGGGTGCAAAACCTAATTGATCGGGCTCATCGGGCGCAAAGTGTCGCTGATGCAAGCGTTGATTCGATCACACTCAGTAACGAAACCCTATTTAATAAAAATGATGAAGTGGAATTCGCTCCAGACAATCCGGACGAAAAAAACATTCCCTCTCCCGATGGAAAATTAATAGCCGCCCGTAAAAAAGGATCCGATGATAAATATTATGTTTATTTAGCGAAGGCTCCCCAAAAAGGGAATAAACCCAGTTTCAAACGTCTGGGCAAAACTTCGGGCGCTTACGAACCGGCCTGGTCGCCGGATGGGAAAGAGTTGGTTTATTGCCGCATCGTTAGCAAACAGAGGCAGTTGGAACAACTCGATGTCAAAACGATGGCAACCCAAATTCTTTTTTTAACCAAAAGCACCAACCTGGGCATCCATCCGGCTTACCATCCCGCTGGAAACAAGATTGCCTATGTTTATGAGGGTAGGATTTGTTTGATTAACGCGGGTGATAAAACCCCGGTGATTTTTGACGGGTTGTCTTCCTCCGGCAATACCAGCGACGCCTACTTCAAACAATTATTGAAAACAAAACAAAAGCTTGACTATACTGCCGAATTGCAATGGTCGACGGATGGAACGATGATTCGGTTCCGTCAAACAGATAAAAAAGGCAAGTTGCTGGACGAATTGCTGTTTTTGGATGTAACTACTTCAAATAATCTCTGAAATTTTTAATAAAGAGGACGCTATGAAAAAGATGATATTAAAAGGATTTTTGGCGATTGTTATTGGGTGTTTTTCAACCATGGTGATGGCTCAAGACAGCGCCAGTGAAAAAGCCCTTTTAGCCGCTATTCAGGCGAATCCCAATGATCCAACCGCTCACTTTAATCTGGGTATTTCCTATTTCAACGAGCAAAAATACGATCTGGCGACCCCGGAATTTCAAAAATGCGTGCAAATTAACTCGAATGACGCTAAAGCGAAAGAGATGTACGAAAGCAGCGCCGGTATTTCGGCTTACTTTCTTCATAATTACCCGGTCGCGGTGGACCATTTAAAAAACGCCCTCAGCATTAATCCTGAAAACCCCAACGCAAATCTTTTAATCTCGGACGCTTATGTTCAACTGAAGGATTACACGAGCGCCGAAGCATCCTTAAAGAAATATGAAACTGTTTCGCCGGAAGGTAAAGAAAAGGCCAGTGAGATTCTTTCGAAAATATATATAGATCAAAAGCGCTATCAGGAAGCCGCAGTTGAGTTAAAAAATGTGGTCGAAACGAATCCTGGAAATTTTGAGGCTAATGAGAATCTGGGCGTAGCCTATTTTGAAATGAAAGATTACAAAGACGCGGCTAACTATTGGGAAAAGGCAGTCAAACTGCAAAAAGATGCTCGAGTCTATAAGTTCCTGGGTGGATCTTATTACAATCTAGGCGATTTTGCTGATGCTATCAGCAACTATAAAAAATCCATTGAGATGGAGTCTTCTAAGTCTGCGGCGGACCAAGATATGGATTCGCTGGGTGAGACCTATTACAACCTAGCCGTGGCTTATAACGACAACGCTTTATACGATGACGCGGCGGACGCGTTTCAGCAGGCATTCAAAATTAATCCTAAAGACTCCAACGCGGCGGTGGGTCAGGCCCAGGCCATTGAAGCGGCAACCAATGCCCATATGGAAAAGGCCAGCAGCTATCTGCTGAACAACCAATACAGCGACGCCATTGATGAATGGCAGCAGGTTTTGAAATACCAGCCCGATAACCAGCAGGCCAAAGGTTTTATCGCTGATGCCCAAACCAAAATGAAGCCCGAAGTGGATAAACATTTCGCGGCGGGAAAAAAATACGCTAAAAAGGGAGATTCCCTCGAAGCTTTGAACGAATGGAATCTGGCGTTACAAATTGATCCCAACAATGATGATGTCAAAGAAGCCATCAAGGGCTTAAAAGCCATTAAAAAGGACAGGGTTAAGGCTTTGGTGGCGCAAGCCGAAGATTATGTTGAAGCCAAGGATTTTTCGGACGCTATCCTGAGTTTTAAGAAAGCCAGGGAAATTGATCCCGACAACAGCAAAGTTAAAAAAAGATTGAAGCAGTTATTGGGTAAACAATCCGACGAGAGCGACTCGATTTACGCTAAGGCGGAAAAAAACTACGGCAATGGCGATTTGAAAGAGGCCTTGAAGGATTTACAAGAGGCCAAACAAATTGATCCATCCGACTCGAAAATCGCGGGATTTTTATTTAAGGTTCAAAAAGATATTACGGTTAAGGTCAAGGATCTGGACTCGGACGGAACGGATTTATTTAACAGCGGAAACAAAGACAAGGCGCTGGAGAAATTCCAGGAAGTGCTGAAACTCAAATCCAACGACGACACGGCTAACGATTATGTCAAGCAATTGACCGGTCAGCAGTCGCAGGCGAAAGTGGACTCCGAAAAGGCCAAGAGTCTTTATTACGAAGGGGTTGACCTTTATATCAACGGTAAAATCAGCGAGGCTATTGGTAAATGGCAGGCCTGTCTTGAGGCCGATCCGGGCAACGTGAATGCCCAGGCAAATATCGATAAAGCCAAAGCCAAATTGCAGTCCATTGAAAAGCTGAATCAAAGTTAGAATCAGTCGGTCAAAAAAACTTGGTAGGTTCCTTGTCGCGTTGATGGGACGGTTGTTTTAATTACCTTCATCCTGGGAGAAGATTTTGAGCAAGTCCAAAACCGCCATTGACCAAGTGCCCGCTGAAAAACCCGTTCTCAAACACCATCTGTTCTCCCTTCGGGTCAAGTTCATCGCTGTTTTTACCTTCTTGATTCTTCTGGTCATGGGTGTGGTCACGACCCTGATCCTTTACCAGGTTCGGCAAACCCTCGTTGAACAAATCATCAACCGGGCGGAAGCTCAGGCCTCGGGTTTGGCCACCAACAGCGTGGATGAAATGCTCAAACAGCTTTCCCAGTCCGCGACTGTTACAGGCACTGCGGCGGGAGAGGATGTAAACCTGACACTCATGCAATTCGCCAATGACGCCATGAAAGAAGGGTCGGGTTCGGCGGTCCGTGATATTCCTACGGGGTTGAATTCCTGGGAGGAACAGGTTCTTCAAACCAGCAATGTGGCTTATGGAATCATCCAAAAGTATCTTTGGCCCGATGAAGGTCAGGCCAACGGCGATATGGAATACGTCAAAATTCTGGATAAAAACGGCAAGGAGATGGCCGATAACAAAATTCAGAACGTAATGGAACATGTGGTTTACCAAAATCCGCCAGGCACCAAGGCTTTGGGGGATGAGGCGATTTTAACCCAAGCTTACAGCTCGGGTGATCGAACCTATTACGACATCGCGGCGCCCATCCTGAACACCGCCGAGGGTCATAAAGATAAAATCGGTGAAGTTCATATCGGCATGAACCAAAACACCATTAACCGCGTGGTCCGCTATGTGGCGGTTTCGATCATTCTGACCACGGTGGCGATCGTTCTTCTGGGAATCATTATCGTGATGATCTTCGTGACTATCATGATCATTCCCATCAAGCTTTTGGTTATAGGCGTTCACGCCATCTCCTCCGGCAACTTTGACCAGGTGATCAAAATTCACCGGGGCGATGAATTGGGCGACTTAACCGACGCTTTCAACGACATGGCCAAATCCCTTCGGGAAAAAGAAGTGATCAAAGGCGCTTTCTCCAAATACGTCACCAAAAGCGTGGTAGACCGGATTCTGCAGCATCAGGACGGGTTAAAACTGGGCGGCGAGAAAAAAGAAGTAACGGTATTTTTCTCCGATATCCGCGGTTTCACCCCCATGTCCGAAGTATTGAGCGCGGAAGAAGTAGTCCACTTGTTGAATGAGTATTTCACGGCCATGACCACGATTATTTTCAAATACGAAGGCACGCTGGATAAGTTTATGGGCGACGCCATTATGGCGGTTTACGGGGCGCCGATTGATATGACGGATCACGCGGAGAGGGCGGTGCTGGCGGCGATTGAAATGAGCGAGAAAATGAAGGAACTCCAGGCCAAGTGGAAGCTGGAAGGCAAAAGGGAAGTGAACATCGGTATCGGCATCAACACCGGCGAAGTGGTTGTGGGCAATATCGGCTCGAATGAAAGAATGGAATATACGGCTATCGGCGATAACGTTAATTTGACCCAGCGGCTGGAGTCGGTCGCGGAAAAAGGCCAAATATTAATTTCGGCCGCCACTTACGAAAAAGTGAAACATAAAGTCAACGCCACGGTTTTGGACCCGATCAAGGTTAAAGGGAAAGTTGAAAAAGTTCTTGCCTACAGCGTTATTGGATTAAAAGCCTGATTTAAACAAGGAAAGGTCGTTGTGATGGATTCTATTCCTACCAGTAAACGTAAAGACGAACGGTTTCCGATTCTGGCTCTGGTTCGATACCGTTTGTTGTGGTCGCCGGACGGCAGCAAGCCGGACGCGGAACTTCATAACGGCAATAACGTGATCTGGAATATCAGCCGTACGGGCTTATTTCTCGCGACCAAAAACTACACCGAGATCAAATCGATCATCGAGGTGGAATTTCCCCTGGAGGAATTTAAAGTAACACTGAAAACCGAGGCGGAAGTGGTTCGGGCGAACCATTTCAACAATCCCAATCTGGGAAAGTATGAGTACGGCATTCGTTTTACCAAAATTACTGAAGAAGCGGCCAAAATGCTGGACAAGTTTATTAGTTTGATTGAGGCCAAAAAATAGCTTTTTGTGATGAATGGAGATTCGAATGCCGGTTTTTAATATAGCGACAGTCAATGTGGAAGGGACCGACCTGGTCATGATTATTCTCGACGCGGCGTTCGGCGCCAAAAGTCCCCAGGCTCAAAACGAAATATTAATGGAATTTCAAAACAAGGCGATTGCGGCGGGTCACAAGGGCCATGTCATTCCAGTTTGGTCCAGCGCGGCGGGCAAGATCAACTTTATGGCGCCCCGCAATCTACATCCTTTTTTCAACACGATTACGCCCCAATACATCGCGGAGAACTTCCGTAAACAGCTGATCTGGTAAAAACAGAACCTCTTTCATCCGAGCCGGGAACCGATAAACTATCACCTATACCGTTACTTACAGCTATTCCGAGGCCACCCATGAAAATTGATCCTCAAGATTATCGTGTTAAAGAAGGCAAAGTGATCGACCTGAAAAAATGGCCGACCCAAATCAAACCCTTGTGTGAAGCTAAAGAAGATTATCTCAAGGCCCAGACAAAGCACGTGGAAAGACTCAGCGAGAAACAAAGCCTGCTTTACGCGGATAACCACTATTCCATTCTTTTGATCTTTCAGGCTATGGACGCGGCGGGCAAAGACGGCGCCATTAAGCATGTCATGTCGGGGGTCAATCCGCAGGGCTGCCAGGTTTTTAGCTATAAACACCCCAGCGCGCTGGAACTCCAGCATGACTTTCTGTGGCGCACCACCCGGGACCTGCCGGAGAGGGGTAAAATCGGCATCTTTAACCGGTCCTATTATGAGGAAGTACTTATCGCCAGGGTTCATCCCGAAATTTTAAAGGCGGAACAAATACCCAATGACCTGATCGGCGGCAAAAATATTTGGCAAGAGCGGTACAAGTCCATTGTTAATTTGGAAAACCATCTTTACCGTAACGGCACCCGGATTATTAAATTCTTTCTTCACCTTTCCAAAGAAGAACAGCGGAAACGATTTTTAAAACGGCTGGAAAAAGTGGATAAGAATTGGAAATTCAGCATCGACGACATCAAGGAACGGGCTTATTGGAAGGAATATCGAAAAGCCTATGAGGCCTGTTTAACCGCCACCAGCACCACAACCGCGCCCTGGTATATTGTGCCGGCGGATCATAAGCCTGATACCCGACTGATTATTTCCGAGATCATTCTGGATACGATGGAAAAACTGAAAATGAGCTATCCGAAACCCGATAAGGCACATCGGGAAGAACTAGAAGAGGCGTTGAGAACCCTAAAGAAAAAAGGCGAATAATTTGAAAAAGTGCCCAAAGTGCAGCGAAAAAAATCAGGATGGCGCCAAATTTTGCGGCGTCTGCGGAACGGTTTTCGCCAGGAAACAGTCTGAACTCCAATTACCCCGATTTTCGAAAATTCAGGTCATCGTCGCGGGGATCCTATTGGCGGGTCTGGTGGCCTGCGGTTTTATGTTTCAGGGCACCGATAATCCGGACAAGGCTTCCGCTTCTCTGACGGTTGACCAGCTGGATCAAAAAGGGATCGCCGACTTTAACGCTAAAAAATACAAGACCGCCCTCAAGTGGTTTGAAAAAGCGGCGGACAAGGGTGATTTTCCCGCGATCAACTGGGTCGGTTGGATTTATGAAAACGGCCTAGGCTTGCCGACTGATAACGCTCAGGCGGTAAGCTGGTTTCACAAAGCCGCCGATAAGGGGTTCGCCCCTTCGGAAACCAATCTGGGCTGGTGCTATCAAAATGGGCTGGGAGTAACAGCCGATATTCAGCAAACGATCAGCTGGTATCAAAAGGCCGCCGCGCAGGGAAACGATTCGGCTGAAATTAATCTGGGTTTTTTATATGAAAAAGGCACAGGTGTAGCCCAAAACGATAGCGAAGCGAAAAAGTGGTACAAGCTGGCCGCCGATCACGGCAGTCAAGAAGGTAAGAGTAATTTGGATAGATTAGAAGCCAGCCAGATTCATTTGAATGACGTGATACATCCCCTGGCGGCGGGACAATAGTTAAATCTGAATAATCTTGTTTTTGTGGTCCAGGTAATCTTTTAACACATATTGGGTCAGTTTGTCCGGGGCGGGGAAGATCAGGCGGCCCTTGTTGACGCGATGCATTTTTTCCAAAAACTCGCCCTCGCCGAAATAATTCATCTCAAAATCATTTCCCATGACAAAGGTATTGATGGTGATGTTCTCGTCAGTCACCGCCTTTACTTCCCGCAGGGTGCGGTCAAAGGTGCGTTCGTTAGGCGGGTAAGTGAGATAGAGAAATGAGTCTTCGTAAAAGGCTGTGGGGGCACCATCGGTGATCAGCAGAATGCTTTTGTTTTTCGTGTCCGAGTTGGACAAAAGCACCCGGGCCAGTTCCAGTCCCTTTTGCAGATTGGTGAAATGCTCCGGTATTAAATCCTTACTACGAGGACTGACTTCCTTGGAGTAATCAATGCGCATATTCACCGCTCCGCCCATGATGGTCACGGGTTTGGGAGCGAGCTCGGGAATGGCGCCCACCGAAATTTGTTTGGCGAAGGTGGAAAAGGTAATGAAGTATAGTTTGTCTTCGGGGTATTCGGTGCGGATCAGTGCGTCCAGCGCGAGAGCCAATTTTTTGGAATTAAAAAAACGTCCCTCGCGCGACATTGAACCGCTCTGGTCGATCAGCATCACAATGGCGCTGGAAGCCGCGCCCTTGGTTTGGTGCACCACGAAATCCCGGCTGTCGATGCGGATTTTTCCGTTCGCCTTTTCGGTTGAGCCTAACTGCCGGATGGCTGAATTCAAAAGACTGGATGGCAGATCCAGCGAACTGAGCGAATCGCCGAACTCGTAGGGCTGGGTGGTGGTCATTTCCACGTTGCCGTCGCCGGTGTAGGTGGCGTGGTGGCGGCCGATGCCGTCGGTAAAAAGCCGGGAGAAAACTTCCTTAAGGGCTTTTTCACCGATTTTTCGCGCGGCTCCAGGCGTGATTTTATACAGGTTCGCGTTCTCATCGAAATCCACGTCGCCGGTGGCCTTTAAGGCTTCGGTAAACTTTTGGCGTACTTCTTCCCGCTTGGCTTCGAAGGCTTGGGCCGCTTCCTCGCCCAACAGGTCTTTTAGCTGTTCCACGTCCATATTAAAAAGATCGCCGTGTTCCACAGCGTCCATCAGTTTATCCTCCAGCTCGTCCAGCATTTGAAGCTTGTCCTGAAGCCGTTCGGCCTCCGAAGGATTGAGATTTTTTTGACCCGTAAAAGAATGTTCCTGATTGAGCTGGGAAAGTGAATTCATCTGCTGAATGAGTTGAACCAGTTCCATCAGCAGGGGCCGGGCGGTTTCGCTATTTTTGTCCTTGTTACGGGATAACTGCCAATCAACCGTGTAGAGAAGAGAAGGGTTGCGCTGTTTTAAACCGTCGTCCAGCCGTTGGGAGAGAAGTTTGTCTTTCAGCTTTGCCATCAGCTGTTCGACCTCAATGGACTTTCGGCGGATAGTTTCTTCCAGTTTAGTCAAAAGGTCGTCAATCCGGTATTGGCTCAAAATGTCCTGTTTTTGCTGGTCAATTTTATCCAGAAAACCCTGTATCAGCTCGTCCAGTCCGCCCACTTTCAGAAACTCGTTATAGGGCAGGCCTCTTTCCTGAAGGTGTTTCAGGGCTTCGTCAAACGAAACGTGGTACTGCATCATCAATTCCTTCACGGCGTTGATGAGCTCTTCCACCGTGAAAGGCGGTTTTTCAGGTTCGTGCCATTCGGAATAATCATGAGTTATCATTTTGAGTCCTTAAACCTTTTTTACCACCAAGGCACCAAGGGCACCAAGGGCACCAAGAAAGGCAAAAAGATTTTGGTTACACCTTAAATCAAAAAAGTCTTTCGTCGTTCTTGGTGCCCTTGGTGCCTTGGTGGTTAACTTGTTTATTCCTTTTTCTTTTTCGCCGTGGCGGGGGCCTGGTAATCCATCATTTCCCCCACTTTGTTTCTCGAAAGCTTGCCGGTCAGGTGCAATCCTTCCAGCACAAACTCCACACAAGAAGCCTGATAGGCTTCGGAGTTTTTACCGTTCAGGTGATGCACTGGCTCCCATATCTGCGGCAGTTGGGAAATAACCGCTTTGTATTCGGCCGAGGGGGTTAATTCCGAAACACGGATATGTTTATCGCCGGCCAGGTCGGGATTGACAACTTCGAGTTGGGCCTTTTCCATATGCTCTTTAAAAACCTGTCCAATGGCCTTGTCCATGATCTTGCTGAAGACCTGAAACTCGTTGACGGTTTCCTCACGAAAAGGGTCCAAATCGATTTTTCCGGCAGAAGAGGTGTAAATATAGTTGAGGTCCGACATACGTGGCACAGCTTCGGTCTCACCCAAGATATAAGCCCGGCGGCGGGCGTTGGCGATCATGGTTTCATAATTGGCGATCGACAAACGAGCGGATACGCCTGATTTTTGATTTACATAGGGGCTCTTACGGGCCTCTATGGTGATCTGTTCGATAATTTCGGTCATGAAATCCGGTACGATCACCTTCACATCATCGCTCTTCGGCACCAGCGCTTCCTGATGAATGATCTTGATACCCAATTCGCGGGTCAAGGGATAGTGGGTTCGGATTTCAGCCCCAATACGGTCCTTCAACTGGGTGATGATTTTACCCGCCCGGGTGTATTCCTCCGGGTTGGCAGTAAAGAGCAAGATCAAGTCCAAATCAAAACGAATAGGATAACCTCTAACCTGAATATCTCTTTCTTCCAGAATGTTAAAGAGGGCGACCTGCACCAGATATTCCAGATCGGGAAGTTCGTTGACCGCAAAAATGCCCCGGTTCATACGGGGAATAAGACCAAAGTGAATGGCTTCTTCGCTGGCTAAAGGATTGCCTGCCGCTACTTTAGCCGGGTCCAAGTCACCGATAAGGTCGGCGATTTTAGTACCGGGCGATAAACGTTCACCATAACGACCTTCGCGTCCAATCCATTCAATTTCCAGCTGGTCGCCCTGGGCGGCCAGTTTTTTGCGGCAGACGGAGCATATGGGGTGATAGGGATGGTCATGAATCTCACAGCCTTTGACAATGGGAATTTCCTCGTCCAAAAATTGAACCAGCGACCTCATGATTCGGCTTTTGGCCTGCCCCTTTTCCCCTAAAAGCACAATGTCGTGGTGGGAAAGAATCGCATTGATCAGCTGGGGCAGCACGGTTTCCTCGAAACCGTGAATCTGCCCGAAAAGTGGTTCACCTGAACGGAGCTTTTTAAGAAGGTTTCGTTCCAGTTCCTCTTTCACGGTGATATCCGGATATTGAGAAGTTTTCAGTTCGCCCAGGGTTGAGGGTTTGGAAGACATGGAGATCCTTTAATTATGATTGATAGAGACATTGTAGAAGCCTTGGAAAGGGATAATCAATAGCTGGGGAATTGGCCCAATTGTGTTCCAATTGAAGCCTTTTTGAATTAGGCTTTGTGCTGATGATTTCAACCACCACAAAAATTCCATCAAAATCCCATTCGCTCTCTTTGTCCAAACCATGGACTGGCGAAAAACTTTATTTTAAGGGTGATGATTATTTTAAGGATGTTCTGAAAGCGATCCAGACCTCCAAACAAAGCATCGATTTTGAGGTTTATATCTATGAAAAGGGAGTTTTGGCCGATCGGATAACCGAAGCGCTTCGGGAAGCTTCGAGCCGGGGGGTTAAGGTGCGGTTGATGGTGGATGGAGTGGGTTCGCCCGACGCGGACGCGGATTATGGCCAAAAGCTGATCAAGGGCGGGGCTGAGTTTAGGATTTACCATCGGCTTCCCTCGTTTTTCATGGTGGCTACGGGGATATTCGGATTCTTGCTCAGAAAAAATATCATGCACCGGCTGAGGATTTCCTGGTTTCAGGTGAACCGCAGGAATCACCGGAAATTGGTGATAGTGGATCAACAGAGGATTTGGATGGGCGGTTTTAACGTATCGGATCACCATCTGGAATCGGTGAAGGGAAAGAACGCCTGGCGCGACACCGGATTGGGGCTTTCGGGGGTAAAAGACAAGGCTTTTCATCTGGCCTTTGAGATCGCCTGGAACGAGAGGATTGACCGGTCTCAATGGAAGCTCGCGCGGAAAGAACTCATTACATGGCTGTCCCGCAGGACGGCGAAAGACGCGGTTCAGGTGAACGCGGCTCGAAGGCTTCGCCATCAGTTTCACAAGGATTTACTGGAGCGGTTGAGGACGGCCCGCAAACGGATCTGGGTGACCACGCCCTATTTTGTTCCGACCCTTCCGGTTTTTCGGGCGCTCATCCACGCGGCCCTTCGGGGGTGCGATGTCCGCCTGGTACTTCCAAAAGAATCGGATGTCCCGATGGTTCGCTGGGTTTCGATGAGCTTTTTTCATTCGTTATTGAAGGTGAAATGCCGGATTTTCGAGTATCAAAAAAGCATCCTTCACGCGAAAACCCTGGTGGTGGATGACTGGGTTCTGGTGGGGTCCAGCAATTTTAATCACCGAAGTTTTTTGTTCGATCTGGAAGTGGACGTGGTTCTGCAAAGAACCGGGTCTTTGAAAATTCTGGAGCGCCAGTATCAGACGGACTTTCAACAAAGTCGTGAAGTGGTTCTGGCGGATGTGAAACTTCGGCCTTTTTGGAGCCGGTTTTTAACCTGGCTGGTTTTTGGGTTGAGGCGTTGGTTTTGAAAAACGACTGGTTTTTTTAGAACCTGATTAGGCTTTGGTTTGGTCGCCCTCGTTGGTTTTTACGGCTTCCTGCAATAAAAATAAGTATCCCCATTGATTACCGTCGGGGCCGACGCCAGTGGCGCTATCTAAACGGAACCTTCTTTGCATGTAATTCCATTCCACGTCGATGTATTCGCGTTTCAATTCCTGGCGGTCAACCAGAGCCAATGCCATTCTATCGCCTATCTTCCCCAAAGGGTTATCAAGGAGGTTGTTGAGATGAATATGAAGCAAACTTCTTGGATTTATCTCTAAAATTTTTCCCACACGGGCGTTTACAAAAATAATGGAAGTATCTTTGCCAACGGCAATGGCTCCGATGGGCATGGTATCCAGCACGTTTTTAAGGCTGGCGGCATATTCCATGGCCATCTGATCGCCTTCCCGCAATTTTTCACTCAATAAATTGGCTCTTCTTGCCAGGTCCATGACTTCTTTATCTTCCTGAACAGTACGGTAAGCCAGATAACCCGAATGGATGGAAACCACGAAAAGCAGGGCGCAGGACAATAATAAAACGGGATCCAGAAAGTTAGTGGTTTCGGTTTTTAGAATGAGGTAGAGATAAAGACCAATGACGGCAAAAGCTACCACGATGGCGCGACCGACCGATTGACTCATCGCCGAAATAAAGAAGGTGAAAAAGATAATAATCAGGAGATTGGTCTCGAAATGATCGAAAAGAGAAACGACACCGATGAGAAAAACCGAATCCATCAAAAAGATAATGTACTGGAAACGGATTTTCTTGAAACTGGCCTCATCGAGGTAAAAAAAGGGGACAAACGAAAGCGCTAAAAGAGAAGAGTAAATAATGACGAGGACTTTATCGTCTGGATGATCTTGGAAATAAAGAAAAACGAAGCACAAAAGGACTAATGCCATGAGCATTCGGATTAAAAAAATATTCTTTTTGACGAGGGGTGTGGCTTGTTGCAATTCGTTCATAAGTTCTGACAGTCTTCCTTTTAACCGATATTTTCCAGACAACCGGCTCAATAACAGTCGTTTATTGTATCGTCTCTCAGCTTCTTCCACCATAAGTCTAAATTTCAGGTTCTGGGCCAACTGTATCAGATGAAAAGTTCCTGTGATTCACGGCGGAAGTGATACTGAGAGGATATCTCGGTTAGCTGTATCCGCTTAAGCATTTCAATCAGATAGATGATAAGGTTTTTGGAAGATCGGCCCCGGGAGTGGGGCAAAGAACTTCAACGGAGAGGTTTAAAAAGCATTGATCAACAAGCGTCCCCGATAAGGCGGTCCAACCACGGTTCTTCTGGTTAGGTGGTTAACTAAGGATTCATCAATCCTTTTCGCCGAATTTAGAAAGAAACAAGTTTTGCAAAGCTCTTTCCGCGTCTTTCGCATCCTCGCCATCGAATACTAAGGTTAATTCAGAGCCGTAACTCGCCGCCAAGGTCATCAGGTTGATGATGCTTTTGCCATTTACGTGACCATCGCCGTATTTCACCAATATCCGGCATTTGAATTTGGAAGAGGTTTTTACGAATTCGGCCGCCGCTCTGAGGTGTAAACCCAAACGATTCATAATTTTTAGTGTTTTTGTGATAGCCATTTAAATCCTCCATTCCGCTTAATCAAAAAGAAACCTAGGGGTGAGTAAGATTAAAAACAGTTAAAGTGATTAACGCGGCTGTCGGGAGTTGTAAAACGATTGAGTCGGCAAAGAGACAGTCACTGGATGATAAATCAACGATCTAAAACTAAGCCAATTATAACTCCATATTTCCTCTCCCGGTTAGTTCCGAGAATGAGCGAAAAGGGGCATTTTTATTGGGAATTGATGGTGTAATGAAGAATTAACATTAGCTTTAAACGGCTCGAGATGTCTGCTGGCAACGGCGCTTTGGACACAAAATAAGGAGGACAGAATAATTTGTGAAATGTTTAAGAAGCGATAATGGAAATCAAACCAATTCGTTGCGATGCTATTTGCGCTATCACGATGGCTATAGCACTCCCTCAAACTAACCTTCCGTTTCAGACTGCGGAGAGATGGTTTGTCTCTTCGCACGACCAATTTTAATCAGAGAATCATACCATAAAATAGAGGCTGGTTTTTGTTCAAAAGCGAGGAAGGTTTTGGGGTAAGGGGTAGTAGAATTGGCCGCGTTTTAAAAAAGATAGGGAGGTGGAATATGTTTCCTGCGGCGGGCATAGGCTATTCAATCGTTGGTTTGATTGTTTTGGTTGTGATTTTCTTCATTTGCCGGAGTTTGATTCTTTGGTATTGGAAGATTGATAAAATCGAACAGCATCTCGCGGCAATTCGTTCGGAGTTGGAAAAGAGAAATTAGACACTAACAATAGCGAAGCGGGGTTTTATGAAAATTAAACTGATAAAACAGAAAAGCTTAGAGGAACGATTGATTCACCCTCCGGTCAATCGGGCGTCTTATTCGGATCGAACGGCCTGGATATTGGCTTGTTGTTCTCATTTGGCTTACGCGAAACTTTCCCAATTAGCACCCGAACTTTCGAAATTCGATTTGAAACTGAAGCAAAAATTCTTCTGCGACGAAAATGAAAACTTCGCCTATCTGGCTGTTCATCCTACCTACGCGGTTTTGGCTTTTAAAGGTACGGTCCCCAGCGAATCTCAAACCGTCAAGACGGACGAAGATTTTAAAATGGTACGTGCCAGATATGGTGAGTTTCACCAGGGTTTTATCGATACCTATCGCAAAATGGCGCCTGCCATCGAAAAAGCTTTAGCCCAATTGGACGTTCCTATTTACATCACCGGTCATAGTCTGGGCGGCGCGTTGGCCTTAATTTCTGCGACTTTCATCAAAGACCAGGACCATTTGGCGGCCTGCTATACCTATGGCTGTCCCAAAGTAGGTAATAGCCAATTTGCTGACCATCTATTCAAAGTCCCCGTTTACCGCTGTGTTCACCACGCCGACATTGTTCCCGCGGTTCCGTTTTATACCATGGGTTTCCGCGACTATGGCGATATGCGCTATTTGTCCGATGACGATAAAGTTTGCGGGGGAAGTCAGGCTTTTTTCCGCCGTCTGATAGCGATCGGCAACCCTTTCAATTGGCTCGATTGCATCAATGATCACGCCATTGCGAATTATATGCGTATTCTTCACCGCTTCGCGGAGGAGAGGAATCGGTAGAGTTTGATGTATAGATTTAAAGTGTCAAGCGTTGGCTGCCTTATCAATTATAAAATCATGAAAATCTACGCTTCCTAAATGATGAGGGGTGGTTCCATTTCCCCTTTGAATTGTAATGACCGAGCGGTCACTACATACGGGTTGCCCTCTCTTGAATCGACTCTTAAGTTTCCCTGAATTAGTCCGTTGGGTTTCCGGAAAACAGTAAGCTTTAGCATGATTATTAGCTGATTTTCTTTTGCCGAAAAATCGTTATGCTAACGCGATGATCATTCAAGATTTCAAGTCATTCCTTGTCAAACACATACTCATGACTTCCAATTTGTTAGTGGGAGGCTTGTTGTGCCTTTACCTGGATGTCTATTACCTTCAGACCCATCAGAATTATTATTTAGACCTTTTACAGGCGTTAGTGGCTTGCGAGGTTTTGGTGATGAGTTTTTATTTAGGTCTAAAACTCAGGAAAACCAAATTAAATGTGACCTCGTTGAAGGCGGAAGAGGAAAGATTAAAACTGTTCACGCAGATCATGGAAGAAGCCATTCTTATCCGGGACGGCGAGACGGTGGTGGAAGTTAACGATGTTTCGGCCCGCATGCTGGGTTATGAGATATCGGAAATGATAGGCCGGAATATCTATCAATTTATGGCGCCGCAATCGGCGGAAGAAAATAAATTGTGGATAAAAAAAGGATATCCTTCTGACAATTTTGAGCTCACCGCCAAACGAAAAGATGGAACCACCTTTCCCATTCTGGTTCATGGGCGAAACATTACTTATAAGGGCCGCCCCATGCGGCTTTCCTGCGGCTGGGATATCACGGAACTGAAAAATATGCAGGAGGCGGTTCAGAAAAGCGAAGACAGGTTTAAACAATTCGCCGAAGTAACCAGGGAAGGCATCATGATCCATGAAAAAGGCGTGATTGTGGACGTGAATCAGGCTTTGGCCGATATGGTGGGAAAGTCGCTTTCAGATTTTATTGGGGCGGACAGTCTTTTTTTTGTGGATGAGAAATCTGCCGACCTAATCAGAAAATATAGAAGCGGCGCGCTTTCGACTCTGCCCTCCGAAATCACGCTTCGCCATTCAAACGGGAAGTTGATTCGGGCCGAGACCTACGCGACTGATATTTTATGGCACGGTCGAAAGGCACGAGTCGTACGTATTTGGGATTTTACGGAACGTAAAAAGATTGAAAAAGCTTTGCTGGAAAGTGAGGAACGATTTAAGCGATTCGCCGAAGTGACAAAAGAGGGCATTTTTGTTCACGATAACGGCGTCATTGTGGACGCCAATCAGGCTCTGGCTGACATGCTGGGCTATACGGTTGAATACATGATTGGTAAAAACAACAGTGAATTTTTGGATAAAGAATCCAATGAACGAGCTCTTAGTTTTCGTGAGGTTGGCTATCCTGTCGAGCCCTATGAAGTGACGCTCAGGCGGAAAAACGGGACCTTTATCCCGGTTGAGGTTCACGGCGCCGGGTTTAGTTTTAACGGTAAAGATTTAAGAGTCGCCAGATTGTGGAATCTCACGGACCGCAAAAAAATGGATGAGGCCCTGCGGGAGAGCCAGGAGCGCTTTAAACGGTTCGCGGAAGTGGCCAAAGAAGGGATTGAAATCCATGATAACGGTATCATTGTGGACGCCAATCAGGCTCTGGCCGATATGCTGGGTGTTACGGTTGAGGAGATGATCGGAAAAGATATTCGTGATTTTTCGGATGAAAAAACCAATGAGTTCGCGTTTAAATTTAGAAAAAAAGGCTATCCGGACACTCCTTATGAAATAACCCTCCAGCGGAAAGACGGGACCTTTATACCGGTTGAGGTTCATAGCGCGGGCTTTCGCCAGGATGGAAAAGAATTAAGAGTCGCCAGTCTGTGGGATGTCACGGCCCGAAAAAAAATGGAAGAAGCATTAACGCAGTCGGAACAGAGTTTCCGGAATTTGATTGAAAAGTCTCCCGATGGTGTGATGATCCGGTCCTTGGAAGGACAGAAGAACCTGGTTTACGTGAACGAGAGTATTCTTCAGTTTCTGGGTTACGCCGAAGAAGAGCTGATGGCCAAGCAGTCCAATGAGATACTTGATCCTTCCAACTACAGGGATGTTGAAAACCGCAGGACGCGACTGCTGTCAAAATCGGACTACAACCCGCCTGAGGAAAAAACATTTATCCGCAAGGATGGTACGACCGTTTACGGCGAAGTGGTCAGTTATTTGGTTCATTTCGAGGGTAAACCCATGGCGGTTATCATGGTCCGCGATCTGACGGAGCGAAAAAAAACCGAGGAAGCCCTAAAAAAATCCGAGCAAAATTTTAGAAACCTGATCGAAAGATCCCCTGATGGAGTCCTGATTCATACGCTGGATGAAAATCCGAAAATAGTTTATATCAACGGCGCCATGATGAAACTGGTCGGCTATCAGGCGGATGAATTGATCGGCCAAAAAGCCGATTATTTTGTTCACTCCAGGCATGTTCCTGGGGTTCGGGAAAGAATCGCGAAAATGAAATCGAAGGAGGAATACAATCCTCCCCAGGAAAAATTGCTGATCCGTAAGGATGGAGAACTGATTTACGCCGAAGTGGTCAGTTTTTTGATTCATTATGAGGGTGTGACCATGGCGGCGGTCTGGGCCCGCGATTTAACCGAACGGAAGAAAACCGAAGAAGCGCTGATGAAACTGGAGCGTCTTTCCACCATTGGGGAAATGGCAGCCGGCATGGCCCATGAGATACGCAATCCTTTGGCGGCTATTTCGAGCGCGGCGCAGATTCTGAAGCGTAAAAAAATTAAGGAGGATAACGGCCAGCTGGAAACCATTTTGGGGCAGTCCGACCGTCTTGAAAAACTGGTTCGGGACACCCTGGATTACGCCAAAACGGGCGCGGGACTTCCCCATGAGTCTTTTACCATGAAACCGGTTTTGGAAAACGCACTGAATTTGAGCCAGATACAGTTTGGGCCCCTGAGTAAAAGTGTGAACATTCTTTGGGATGTATCCCCGGAAGATATCCGTCTCAAGGGGGATTCGGGCCGGATCCAGCAAATTCTGGTCAATTTGATTTTAAACGCTTTTCAAATTATGGTGAGTGAAGGGGTCATTATCTTGAGTCTGCACCGCGATAAAGATTTTGTTTTGGTGCGTGTGGCGGATAACGGACCCGGCATCTCCGACGCGAATATGAAACGGATATTTGAGCCTTTTTTCACGACTAAAAACCACGGTTCGGGTTTGGGGCTGGCTTTGAGCCAGCGTATCGCCCAGGAACACGGCGGACAGATTAAAGTAGAGAGACTCGCGCCGAGGGGAACGGCTTTTATCCTCCAACTTCCCCTGAACGGAGAATCAAAATCATGAAAATACTTTTAGTGGACGATGAAAAACCGATTCGGGATATGCTGACGGTTTTTTTGGATGACCTGAAGTATGAAGTGAAGTCCGCTGGAACGGTCGCGGAGGGATTGGAAAAAGCCTGGTCCTATAAACCCGATACCATTCTTTTGGACGTCAATCTGCCGGACGGCACCGGATTGGATTTTTTGCGCCGTTTTCAGGAAGGTAAAGGAGAAGCCTCGGTGGTATTGATCACCGCTAATGTGGATGTAAAGGTCGCGGTGGAGGCCATCAAACAGGGAGCGGAAGATTATCTGGCCAAACCCCTCAATCTGGACGAGTTGGAAATTATTTTAAAGAAACTCAATGAGAAGCGGGGCATGAGGCGGGACCTGGCGGCGCTAAAAGCCCATCAGAAAGCTGTCTATCAAAGGGATTACCTTTTTCTTTCCAATCCGGCCATGCAAAAGGTTTATGAGCAAATCGAGCAGGTAGCGGAACAGTCCTCAGTGACGGTGCTGATCACAGGGGAAACGGGGACGGGCAAGGAACACGCGGCGAAATTAATTCATGTGTTGTCCGCCCGTACGGCCTCGCCGTTTTTGGAACTTCACTGCGGGGCAATGCCCGAAACGCTGATGGAAGCTGAGTTGTTTGGTTATGAGCAAGGGGCTTTTACGGACGCCCGCCGAACCAAACCAGGACTTTTTGAAGTGGCCAACGGAGGAACGGTTTTTCTGGACGAAGTGGGTGAACTGCCCATGACCGTGCAAACCAAACTGCTGAAAGTATTGGAACAAAAAACCATCCGGCGACTGGGTGGTATTCAGGAAAATAAGATTAACGTGAGGGTGGTAGCGGCCACTAACCGCGACTTGAAGCAGGAAGTCCAGGACGGCCGTTTTCGGGCTGATCTTTTTTACCGGTTGAACGTGGTGAATATTGTTTTGCCGCCTTTAACGTCGCGGCCCGAGGACGTGGAAGGATTGGCCCGTTTCTTTTTCGCGGATTTTTCCAAGGAATTTAANNCTTTCGGATGAGCTATTAAAAGCCTTAAAAAACTACCATTGGCCCGGGAATGTGAGAGAACTTAAAAACGCGATGGAAAGAGCGGTACTCACCACGATGGGGCAGGCGCTAACCCTCAAAGATTTTCCTCCTGAAATTTTTGATCCAGTGGTTCAGCCGAAAACAGCCGAGGGGAAGAAGACCGCCCTCAATCGTGAAGACGCTGAAAAGGAAAATATCCGTCAGACGCTTTTGACATTTAAGGGCCACAAAACCAAAGCGGCGGAATATTTGGGCGTGAGCCGAACCACCCTGCTGAGCAAAATAAAGAAATACCATCTCAATTAAAATCAGTCCTTTTTGTCATCGCGAGCCGTGAACTACACGGTGAAGAAATCTTAGGTCATGGGTTGTTGGCCATGTTGAGTAAAGGTAATTTGAAACTTTGATTACTTCGTCGTAGGGATTTATATGTTTCCTCAAACAACCGCCGGTAGTCATGAATATCTGAAACGGCAGGGAATTTTACCGGAAGGTTTTAAAAGCCTATCAACTCCTTAAAACTCGACCTACTCCGTGAATAATTTTGAAGATTTTTACGGAAGCAACGGTGTGGCTCGGAGTTAAGTATGTAATTCCCGTCCTTTAGCTGAATTTTCGATAACCATTGGTTTTACCATTGTATAAATCGTCCAATTGTTGGACAAACGACCAATAATTGGACACCATTTGCCCCATCTTTTTTTAAAAACCGATCTTTTTCCTTTGAAACACAATAAATCCTTTTGGCATACCCTTTGCACTATCAGACTGATAGGTGTTGGATTTAGTTCCAAGGATTGCCATGACAGTTTATGTTTCTGTACCCGAACCGTCAGATCAGATTCCCCAGAGTGAATTAAATGGAGTTTTGAAAAGCGTAGATTCGGTTTTGCAATCTTGGGCAAATTTACCCTCTCAATACATTGGGATGCCGGCGGAAGGTCCTGCCGCCCTGCCTTTAGAGTTTTCTATCAGGTTTTCCCATCCTTTTTCAGTTTTTTTAAATGTTCGAACCACCCGTGAAATGGCTCAAGCCATGATTCGCTCGATCAGGGGACAAACCTTATTTCCTATTTCGGAAGAGGAAATTTTCAAGGAATTCGCGAATCTTATGAGCGACCGTTTGATGACATATCTTTGGGGAAATAACAGGCGTCCTTTTAAATCCGAGGAGCAATTTTTTTCAGTGCCCGAAAACTGGCCTCAAGGCGAAGCGACCGCCTGCGGCGCTTTTATTGTCGAAAATCTTCCGATTGAAGTCCGGCTTTGGACGGAATCAAAACGACAAGAGCGGAGATGACCCCAAACCACCATTTTGTCGATGGGAAATTCCTCACGTTTGATTTGAATCACGAGGAATACGCCATCTCCCTGGGCAAGGTCCTGGAAATCGTCGGGGCGAAAGGGATTTTGGATTCGGACCATGAGGAGCCATGCCTGCGGGGTGTGATTTCCATTCGAGACCAGAGGGTGCCGGTTTTAGACTTGCGCTGCCGGTTTGGTTTTGAGCCGAGAGCGAAAAAAGAAGACTCCGCGGTTTTGATAACCGTTTTTGAACCGGAGCTATTCAAGGTGGGTCTGGTTGTGGATTCGGTGCGGCAAGTGATGCATATACGGACGGGTATTTTGGAAAAGCCCCTGACCGTAAAGGAAGATCCCCGGGCTGAGTTTATTTGGGGGCAGGTTGACGTTGAGGGACGAAAAATCATGATTTTGAATTCGGATAAATGGGGACAGTATCTGAGGCCTTTAAGTTCAGTTTGAGATACGGGAACCAATTCCAGTTAGAAGAGAACAATGTCTTTTAAAAAACCTCCGGCTTTTTCAAAATCGGATCTCCAGCGAGGATTCGAAGTTCTTAATCAATTGTGGAATCGCAATTTAATTCCCGAAGATCTGGAACGCCATTACTTCCTTTACTGGTTCGTCGTTTGCGACGGCAACATTATTCGGGCCGCCCGGGCGCTTCAAATTCACCGCAATACCATTCAGTGGCATTTTGTCAATTTTGGTTTCGGCAACAAGGCGCTTGTCTTGCGCCGTTTCTGGAAAAGGTTGATAGCGGAAAACAAGAAAGCTTCTTTTGAATCGAATTTTTTAAAATTCCAGCGTCAGTTCAATGGCGAAAAGAAGTTCACCAGGGAAGAAAATAAGATTTTGACCTCACTTTGGAAAACCAGATTCCCGTTTAAAACCCTCGCCGCCCATTATTTGCTTTGGACGTTAAGGGCTGAAAAACCTAAAGATTGGGTTCTGGCAAAACTAGACTACTCAAACCGACACCGCCTTCGTCGTTTAACCTCCATACTTGATTCGGGAACAAGGGATGGTTTCTGGCTGGAGTCTCTCAAACCCAACTCGAAGGAAATTTATTCCCTCCGTTACCGCAAAATTCTTTCAAAGTCTAAAAAATAAGGATCTTTTGCGGCATGAACCGGCCTATCATTTTGGTTTGACCCGATTTAAATTAAGGTCTTAAGTCAGAACATTTCCACTTTCGGTTAAAATGAGCAAAGAATTTCCGAAAGGTGATGACATGACTTCGAATGATTTAATCGGCCAATGCACGGTTGTTCTCGAGGCGGGAACCGATCCCTCTGTTTTAACCGCCAAGCTGAATCAGGTTTTCGCCCAGGGCGAACCTTTTCCCGCGAAAATTATTCTATTTTTTTCCGCGGGCCAGCTTCTTGCCGAGATTCCGAAATTTCCGGATGACGTTGAAGTTAAAGGTTTTTCTGGCCCTGTTTTAAACCTTAAAGATCTAATTACGACGGCCTTTTTTGCCTATCTGCCCGTGAACGCGCCCTATTCACGCCCCTGGTTAGAGGGGATTGAAACGGGAACGGCTTCGATTCGTCCCTGGATTCCGGTGGAGACAATTAACGAAACCGAATGGGTTAAACAGGTTTACGCGGACCTGGGATGGATATCGACGCCCGATGTTTTTAAAAAGGGTATAGAGCTTTTGTCTTTTCTCGGTTTGGAAAGGTTTTCCACAAAGCCGGGATTTCATCCCGCTTGTTTTTCCGCGCTGGCGGTTAAGACGGCGAAAGACAATAGAATTCGATCGGAATTTACCCGCCTGTCTTTTCAATCCCGGATTTTAGCGCTGGTGCCTTATTACAACTGCGAGGAGTGGCTGGAACAGTGTTTGGATTCAATGGTAAATCAAACTCACGCGCCTCAGGCGGTCGCGGTGCTGGACGACGCTTCGGCAAAGCCGCCCTTGGAAATCGTGAAAAGATTCCCGAAAGTCACTTTATTGAGGTCTTCTGAAAATGTGGGACCTTACCGGCTCTTGCAATCCGCGGTCGAACGAACCGAATTTGACGGGTATCTGTTTCAGGACGCGGACGATTGGTCCAGCCGGGACCGTTTGGAAAAATTACTGGAGGAAGCGGAACGCACTGACGCTGAATGGATAGGCACCCAGGAATTGATGATCCTGGAAAACTCAATTTACGCGATCCGGTATCCTTTGAAACTTAACTCCCTTCGTCAAACGCCGCTCAGCCATCCCTTCTGTTATCCCAGCAGTCTGATCTCGAAAAAGTTTTTAACACGGCTGGGCGGATTCGCCTCGGGTTTGCGTTTCGGCGGTGATTTGGAATTGATTAATCGGGCATTGTGGACAGACAAAGTTAGAAATTTGGACCGCTATTGTTACTTCCGCCGGATCAGAAAAGATTCCCTCACCACTTCAGAAACTACGGGGTTGGGCAGTCCTGCCCGGCGGGAAATTGGTTCACGGATCGCGGCGAGAAAAGAAGAAAACAAAATTTTGGTTTCAAAAGGGTCCGCGCCCAACATGGAGCCCTTAACCATCGCCAAGCCTGTCGTCTTTGAGCGGTTGACTGGACCGATGTTGTGAAAAAATGAACTCCGTGGTGAAATAGATTTTGATGATGAGTAATTCCAAAAACTCCTTAAAACTCGGCGTACTCCGTGAATGATTTAAAATTTTTTTTATGGAAACAACGGAGTAATAGGGAGTTAAGTATATTATTCCCGAAATTTTAATAAAAATGGCTTTCACTCTGTGTACTCTGTGAACTCCGTAGTGAAATAGGTTTTCGAAGTGGAAAGAATAGTTATGGAACCGATGATCGAAGTTCGCGATCTATGCAAAAGGTTTAAGGATGTCCAGGCGGTTCAGAACGTCAGTTTTGACGTAAAAGCCGGGGAATGTTTCGCCCTGCTAGGCCCCAACGGGGCGGGTAAAAGCACCACCATTAAGATACTCATCACCCTACTCTCGGCAGACTCCGGAGAGGCCAAAATCAACAGTTTTTCCATAAAAACGGCCCCTTACCGCATTCGGGAGTCTATCGGTTATGTTCCCCAATCCTTATCGGTAGACGGCGCTTTGACCGGCAGGGAAAACCTGATGATTTTCGGCAAACTTTATGGATTGAGCGGCGCCGAACTCAAAGAAAGAGTTCCGCAAATTTTAGAGATGATGGATTTGACGGACTCGGCCAACCGGCCCGTAGCCCATTATTCGGGCGGAATGATTCGGCGGCTGGAAATCGGCCAGTCGATTTTGCATCATCCCGCGGTGGTTTTTTTAGATGAGCCCACTGTTGGTCTGGACCCGATCGCGCGCAACACGTTGTGGGGACACATTCGTGATCTGCGAAAACAATACGGAATGACTTTGCTGTTAACGACCCACTACATGGAAGAAGCCGAAGTGTTGTGCGACCGTATCGCCATTATGAATCGCGGGCGCATTGAGGTGATGGGTACTCTGAATGAGCTGCGCAAAAAAGCAAAAATGCCTAAAGCCAGCATGGATCAACTGTTCGTTCATTTCGTCGGGCCGTCCGAATCCGGTGAGCAAGGAGGATTGGCTAATGTCAAAAAAAGCAGACGTATCGCCCAGCGTCTTGGCTAATCGGCGAAACCCAGTCCTTCTTTATTTTTATCACATGATTGTCATCATCGAATTGGAAACGATCAAGATGATGAAAGACCCGACCGAAATTCTCTCGCGCAGTTTGCAGCCGGTCATCTGGCTTTTGCTTTTCGGCGAGGCTTTCAGCCGCATGAAAGCGGTGCCGGAAGCAGGCGGGGACTATCTGGCTTTTCTGACGCCGGGTATTCTGGCCCAGTCCATCACATTTGTTTCGATCTTCAACGGGCTCTCGATCATTTGGGAAAGGGATATGGGGTTGCTGCAAAAAATTCTCACCACGCCTATTGAACGTTCCGCTTTGGTGCTGGGAAAAATGCTGGCGTCTACCGTTCGGTCGCTTTGCCAGCTGACGGTAGTGTTGTCTTTGTCTTTTTGTTTGGGCATTCACTTACAGTGGAGCATCGGTAGAGTATTCGGTCTATTGGGTTTTGTGGTTTTGGGCTCGGCGTTTTTTTCCGGCCTGTCCATGGTCATCGCGGCCATCGTGAAAACCCGCGACCGCATGATGGGCATCGGCCAGTTGGTCACCATGCCGCTCTTTTTCGCCTCCAGCGCCCTCTATCCGGTTTCCATCATGCCGGGCTGGCTTCAGTTCGTCGCCAAAGCCAACCCGATGAGCTATCTGGTGGACGGTTTACGGGGGCTTTTACTGGACCCAGTCTACGCCCACGGCTTTTTGGACGCCCTGGTTTTGCTGGCCGCCACCCTAGTCATCTGGGCACTGGCCACCCGTCAATATCCCCGCCTTCTCACTTAATCGGTTTGGTCAAAATTCGGCATTTTCAGGTCGTTCGTTTGGGGTCAAAAATGCGCTCGTTTTGATAGTTCTGACATTGATTTTGACAAGAAATTAAAGTATAAGTTCTCAAGTATTTTTTCCCCTTCCAACACTCACTGATTTTTCTCCAAAAATGGCTTTAAAACACCTTCTTATCAAAGGTTTAAGGGAATGGCTTAATGAAAAAAATATCTAAAGCCTTAGCCATTTCCCCTCTTTTTGATAAACCCTCGTTGTTCTTCCTTGTATTTTTCTTTTGTTTTCTCTTACAGCCTTTAGCGGTTCTAGCTGCAGGCATACCCATTACGGTTGAAGTAACGGATTCGGGGTCAGGCTATGTGGCCAGTGGGCCAACTACGACTTTAGCCGCAGCCATCTCAATTGTGAATGCTAATCCTGGTGGGGGAACCGTTGATCTTTCTCAACTTGAGGATGCGACGATAGATTTGTCCGTGGCCCCGCCGCTTCCCGCTTTAAACGCGAATGTCACGATTCAAAATTCAGGAACTCCGATCAATATCATTGGCAGTTTGACAGGCGCAGGCAATGTAGCTGTTCTCACCAATGGGCCGATTTCATTTACCGCTCCTACCGATACTCCCGTTTCTGTTGTCGGAACTAATTTAACTATTTCCGATTCGAATCCCGGGCTGGTGGTTGTCGGCGGGCAGGGCGTAAATAATTTAAGCATCGGCAATGGCGACAATGGGGGTAATGCCAGTTTGACCTTGAGTGGTCCTGCGGCGGTTGATTCCAGTTCTGTCAGTGTGGGCGCTGGCAATGGCGGCGCCTATGTTGATGGTGTTGGTGGGAATGGTGGAAATGCTTCTGTATCCATGGGCGGATCTAATTTGACTTTGACCGCGAACAGTAGTTCTTCCAATTTCGATGTGATCGGTGGTAATGGCGGGTATCTGGCGTCTGGTGCTGTTTCGGGTACAGGCGGTCTGGGCGGATCAGCTTCCCTGGATGTGGGCGCCATTTCGGCGGATTCCAGCAACGTAACGGTTCAGGGTGGCAATGGTGGTTCGGGCATGGGAGACAACGGCACAACGGATGGAATTGGGGGAAACGCCAGTGTTTCGGCGAGCTCCTTAACAGCCACTTCGGATTCTTTCTACAACGAGGTTAGCACTGGAAATCAATCCAATTTTAACGTGCTGGGTGGCCAGGGTTTTACGGATCAAAATTCGGGCACTGGAGGGTCTGGTGGTTCGGCGTCTTTAACTATTTCGGGCGCGGTGTCTGTGGATTCCAGCAATATCAACGTAACGGGCGGTTTGGCCGGTGATAGTTTTGACGGCAATGGCGGCAACGGCGGAGCGGCCTCGGTTTCGATTGGATCCGATTTAACCGTGACTACTACTTACGGACCCAGCTCTTTTGATGTGACGGGCGCCAACGGCGGAATAGGCGGAGAAGACACGGACAATGGTAGCGGCGGTATTGGCGGGGACGCGACTTTAGTGGCAAGCGGATCCGTGTCGATTGATTCTGGTTCGGTCAATGTGACTGCGGGTTCTGGTGGTGCTGCTGGTCTTTTTCCTTCAGTAGGAGGGGCAGGCGGCAGCGCTTATGTGACCGTGGGTGGATTAAATTTAACTTCCAATACCGATAGTCCTTCTAATTTCAATGTCATTGGTGGGTCGGGCAATTCGGGCAGTAATGGCGGCAACGGTGGTTCGGCAAATTTAGTCTCCAATGGTTCAGTGTCGGTGGATTCGAGTAGCGTCACGGTTTCCGGCGGCAGTGGAGGCAACGGTTTTGGTTCTCCCGGCACATCGGATGGCGCTGGCGGAAACGCGTCGGTGTCGATCGTGGGCGATCTCAATTTGACCGATGTCAATAACAACGGCAATTCCAATTTTATCATCAATGGTTACAGCGGATATCCCAATGGCGGAAACGGCGGGTCCGATTCCATCGGTGGCAAGGCTGTCGGCGGTGCGGGCGGTTCGGCTTCTTTGACGGTGACGGGAACCGTGACGATGGATACGAGCAATGTTCAATTATTCGCGGGCAACGGCGGAAGTGGTTATGGTGCGGCTAACACGGACACCGATGGAGCGGGAGGGGAGGCGACTGCGACTCTCGGCAACTTGACCATGACGTCCAATAGTATGGTTGACGGTTCTCCTTTTAACTCCAGTTTCTTTTTATACGCTGGAAATGGCGGCGCTGATTCCGGTTATTTAAATTCCACCGGCGGTAATGGCGGCAACGGCGGTTCAGCTGCTTTAACTGTTGCTGGATTGGCTTCCATGGATTCCAGTAATATCACGGTGGGCGGTGGAGCTGGCGGTAACAGTAACTATGGTACTAGTGGTACGGGCGGAGCAGCTTCTGTCTCAATTGGAACGGGTTTAACGTTAACTTCAAACACTAACCCCGTACCTTCTTATATAGGTATCTCTGGTGGTAACGGCGGAAGCGGCGGGAATAACTCTGGTACTGGCTCCGGCGCTGATGGTGGCACAGCTACCATGATTGTTGGTGGGCCGGTATCAGTGGATTCCAGCACGGTCAGCATCACCGGTGGCAATGGCGGAGACAGCTATGCCAATATCGGCGGCAATGGCGGCGACGCCGCGGTTTCTTTAGGGCAGGGGTTAACCCTCACCTCGAATATTGATCAAACCAACTTTACGGTCGCGGGCGGCACCGGCGGCCTTGTTAATTATGAAATTGATGGTCCTCTTGATAGTCCTACTACTCAAGGTGCGGATGTCACTGGTGCTTCAGATTCCACAATCGTTGGCAATGATGTTACAGGAGAAACGGTAACGGCTGATGATGGCGACAACAGCGCAAGTACAGCTTTAACGGGCGGCGCTGGTGGAAGCGGCGGTTCAGCTAATTTGATTGTCAGCGGTCCCACCAGCATGGACGCAAGCGTTCTCAATGTTGATGGAGGCAACGCACTTCCAACCCCAGTTTCTGGCAACAGCGGCGGCCAGGGCGGTATCGGCGGCGAGGGTGACGGCGGAAACGCGACCGGCGGCGATGGTACGGGTTTAGATACGACGGGCGTAACTGGTGGAACAGGAACTGGCGGCGACGGCACAGGCGGAAACGGTTACGGCGGCACGGGCGGTACTGGTGGTTTGGGCGGCGATGGGGGCAGTGTGTCTGTTTCCATGGGTGACACGACCCTTAATAATTCTAGCGCTTTTTATATTCAAAGCGGCACGGGCGGGGCTGGCGGTAATGGCGGCGATGGTGGTGTTGGTCAAGGCGGGAACGGAACCGGCGGAGTTGGCACGGGGGGCAATACGGACAACGGTGGGGACAGTGGACCCATTGGGGAAGGAATCACCGGTAATGGTATTGGCGGTAACGGAATCGGCGGTACTGGCGGCATTGGCGGCAACGGCGGTAATGGCGGTGCGGTTAACCTGACATTAGGTGGCGTTACGATGACTGACAATTCTACTTTTAGTATTATTGGCGGCAATGGGGGCGATGGCGGCAGCGGTGGTCAAGGGGGAGATGGTTATGCCGGGATTGGTACTCAAGGTGATGAAAGCGCAGGTACTAACGGCACGGGTACAGGCGGCAACGGTGGTAATGGCGGTAACGGTGGTAATGGCGGCAGTGTAACCGTGTCAACGGGCGCGGTTTCGATGGATGACAGTACCTTGAGCATTTCTGGCGGTACTGGGGGCAATGGCGGATATGGCGGCAACTATGGATATGGCGACACATCTTATGGGGGTTATGGAAACCAAGGTTTTGGTGGTACTGGTGGGGACGTAATTTTTGCTTCTGGCGATATGACCATGAACAACAGTTCCTACTTTTCAATGACGGCGGGCAATGGCGGCGATTCCACCACAGATGGCTATAGCAACAATTACGGTGGCAATGCGGGTTCGGCTACTTTTACTGGTGGAATGCTGTCTATGGACTCGAGTAGTTTTGGTGTGACGGGAGGAATGGGGGGCGGGGGTCAGGCAAGTAGTGGTATGACGGATGGATCTGGGGGCAATGCCTCTGTTTCTGTGACCGGATTGACGATGACAGATAGTGATTCTGAATTTAATACCACCTTTAGCGTGCAAGGCGGATCAGGCGGGAGTGATTACAATTTTGGAAACGGCGGGGCTGGCGGATCGGCAACCTTAACCGTGAGCGGCGCGGTTTCGCTGGATTCGGGTTCCATCTATGTTCAAGGCGGCACCGGCGGCGATGGTAATGGAGGCGGTGCGAACGGCGGAGATGCCTCGGTATCCATTGGGTCTGATTTAAATACAACGTCTAACAATAGTTATTCTTATTTCCAAGTGAACGGCGGCGGCGGGGGTGAAGGCGGATCGTCTGGTGGAGGGATTGGCAGCTATGGTGGTTCGGCCACCTTAATTGTCGGCGGCTCAGTGTCGATGGATTCCACCGGTTTTTATGTGCAGGGAGGGTCTGCGGATCAAGGCTACGGTTACAGCGAGCAAGTAGAAGGGTCTGGCGGCAACGCTACAGTTTCGATTGATAACAACTTGAACGTGACGTCCAACAGCGGTTGGGGAACTTCCAATTTTGATGTGACAGGTGGCTCTGGTGCTAATGACTATGACTCGGGTATCAGTGGTGCCGGTGGATCGGCCAATTTAATTACCAATGGCGCGGTGTCTGTGGATTCGAGCAATGTGAGTGTGGGCGGCGGAAATGCCGGTTACGCTTCTGGGAATTCTGGTGGTTATGACATCGAAGGTTCGGGTGGAAGCGCATCAGTGTCCTTCGGGAGCCTAACGATCACCTCCAATGCTTACAACGACTATGGCTATAATTACGGCAATACTTCTATATTTAATGTTATTGGTGGTCAGGGCGGATCCGTTAACGTTGAGCCCTATGGCGCAAGTGACTCGACCGAAATAGAAAAGAGTGGAGACGATACGGGTAATGGCGGAGTGGGTGGCTCTGGCGGATTGGCCAGTCTTGTTTCGAATGGATCGGTTTCGGTTGATTCTAGCTATGTGACCATTGCTGGCGGTAATGGCGGATTAAGTGATTTTGGAAACGGGGGCAATGGTGGTGACGCATCGGTTTCCTTTGGACTGGAGATGGACTTAACGGCTACTTATGCTTCAACCAATCTTGATATTTTCGGCGGCAATGGTGGTTACGATAATTATGGCTCAAGTGGCGATGCTGGTTCGGCCACTTTGATGGGTGGAACGTTAACTATGGATTCAAGCGCGGTATCTGTGGCTGGCGGGGCAGCGACCTTTGGATGGGCCAATAGCGATACCGATGTCGAACCGGCTGGTGGAAATGCAGCGGTTTCTTTAACCGGTGGTTTGACAATAACTTCCAATAGTTTCAACCAGAACGAGATATTTGGAAACACTTCCAGTTTAAATATTATCGGCGGTATGGGTGGACAAGAACAAAGTTCTGGCAGCGGTGGAGCTGGTGGAACCGCTCTTCTATATGTAAGCGGACCTGTTTCCATTGATAGCAGTTCGGTAACAGTTGCCGGTGGTTTGGGTGGTTATGGCAGTGGTGACAACGGCACGGTTTCCGGAAACGGTGGAGATGCTTCAGTTTCCTTAGGCTCACTCTATATAACAGGTTCCTACGATTATTCCTATTTTAGCATCTTAGGTGGTAATGGCGGGAACGACTCCTATGGCGGCACTGGCGGTAATGGCGGAGCCGCTACCCTCGTAGTAAATGGAGCGGTTTCAATAGACGGAAGTTACGTGACCATTGGCGGTGGTAATGGTGGAAACAGCAATAACTTCACCGCGGGTGACGGCGGTAACGCTTTACTGAATGTTGGCTCTCTTGCCTTAACCGCTAATGACGACAATAACACCTTTGCCTTACTCGGTGGGTTTGGTGGAACTTCTTCTGGAAATGGCGGCAACGGTGGTTGGGCAAACTTCTTTTCAAATGGCCCGGTGTCCGTAGACAGCACGAATGTAAATGTATCTGCTGGCGATGGCGCCTCAAGTAATAACTATTACGGTGGCAATGGCGGAGACGCGATTGTAACAATCAATGACAATTTATATTTAACATCAAGTGCGGGCACGGGCTCCTACTTTGGGATTTTTGGCGGTGACGGAGGTAATAACAATAGTTCTAATTCGGCTTGGAGTGGCGCTGGCGGATCAGCCTCTTTAGTGGCCAATGCGCTTATAATGGACTCCAGCACCATTTCTGTGGGAGGCGGAGACGCAGGATCGGGTTATGCGGATACTGGGGTAGCCGAAGGAGCTGGCGGTGATGCCGGTGTTTCTCTGGGCGGTCTTTCTATCGTTTCGGACAATTTCTATAACAATGATAACGGTAATTCTTCAACATTTACCATTTTGGGTGGACAGGGCGGCACGGACAATAACCAGGGCAACGGCGGAAACGGGGGAGCTGCTTCCTTAACCATCAGTGGACCTGTTTCAGTAGATTCGAGCTCGGTGAGTGTGGCTGGTGGCGAAGGAGGGTCTTCTTCTATAGGCATTGCTGGTAATGGTGGTTTGGCCACGTTGAGTGCCGATTCGGTAACCCTCAATAATGGATCATCTATTAATGTTTCGAGTGGTAATGGGGGTACATCGGATGGAACTAACGGCAATGGTGGTAGCGCTTCTGTAACGATGTATACCTTGAACCTAATTGACAGTGCTTCTTACCTCAGCGTGCAAGGAGGTTCTGGCAATGTTGGTGGAACTGCTTCGGTTTCCCTAGGTTCTCTTTATGGTTCGGGTTCTGTCACGGTAAACGGCAGTCAGGCTAATCTTCAAATTGGCGCTGGTAATTTTGGCGGTTCGATAAACGGTAACACAACTTTAGATAAAGTTAGTAGTGGATCATTAACCCTGACGGGAACGAGTACCTATGGCGGTGGAACATCCGTGTTAGCGGGCAAATTAAATATTGGTAACAATAACGCGCTGGGTACAGGAAATCTGGACCTTGAAACCGGCACGACCTTACAGGTAGGTGTGCCAAACCTGGCGGTGACCAATACGGTTTCGCTAAATGGTTCAACAACAATTGATACCAATGGAAATGGCGCGGCTGTGTCAGGTGTGGTTAGTGGAACGGGAAGTCTATTGGTGACGGACAGTGTTGGTGGCGGGTCTTTGACACTTACTGGCAATAATACTTATAGCGGTGGCACGACATTAGGTGTGGGTACATTGAACCTGGGCAACAACAATGCGGTTGGGACAGGGAACCTGACACTTTTAGGCGGAACAACGTTACAAGCGGGTATTAATAACTTGGCCGTGACCAATACGGTATCTCTAAGTGGAGTTGATAACTATGATACCAATGGTGTTACTTCCACCTTATCGGGAACCATCAGCGGTACTGGAAGCTTGGCTGTTACGGACACAAGTGGTTCAGGTGTTGTGACGATTTCAGGAAGCAATAATTATAGCGGCGGAACATTGCTTGACGCCGGAACTGTAGTTGCGGGAACAAACAATGCCTTGGGAACGGGTGTGATAGATGTTCAGGGTGGCACCTTACTTATCGATGCGGGCGTTAGTTTGACCAATAACGCCGTCAGTCTTTCCGCTGGCACGACGCTAAACGCGACCGATAATTCGAATAACACAATTGGGTCTTTAAGCGGATCAGGCCAGGTTAGCATTGGGACTAACACATTTACGACCGGCGGGGACAATACCAGCACTCTCTATGCAGGAGTCATTTCGGGATCGGGTGGCATTGTTAAAGTTGGGTCGGGTTCTATGACTTTGACCAATACAAATGACTATAGCGGCGGTACCAGTGTGAGCAGCGGTACTTTAAATATCTTGAGTGATAATAATTTGGGTCAAGCGGGAACTACCCTTACTCTCAACGGTGGGACATTACAAACTGGAACCGGATTAACGACCAACCGTGATGTGGTATTAACATCGAACAACGGAACAATTGATACGAACGGATTTAACTCGACGCTCTCGGGTGTGATCGGCGGCACTGGAACCTTGACGGTGACTTCTGCTACGGGAGCTGGAATGTTGACACTCTCTGGGACGAATACTTATACCGGCGGCACCAATTTAAATGTCGGCATTTTAGATGTTGAAAATAATGCGGCGATGGGAACCGGCACGTTGAAGATGTCTAACGGTACCACCTTAACGGGTATGAATAACCTAGTTCTTGCCAACGCTGTGAACTTAAACGGAAACGATACGGTTGATTCAAATGGTGGCGCTATCGCCTTATCGGGCGTGATTACCGGTACGGGTTCTATGTCCGTGACGTTCTCAACTGGTGTTGGAATGCTGACGTTGTCCGGAACGAACACGTACAGCGGTGGCACTTCTTTGAGTGCTGGTACTTTGAGTCTGGCAAATAATTCCGCGTTGGGAACCGGCATGTTGACAATGTCTGACGGAACCACTTTAACATCGGGCGCGAATAACACGGCTGTTGCTAACGCGGTCGTCTTAACCGGAAATGAAGCGTTTGAAACGAGTGTCGATAGTTTAACTTTATCTGGTGTTATAAGCGGTACGGGTTCTTTGACCAAAATGGGCGCGGGAACATTAACACTGGGCGGCGCCAACACCTACACAGGTGCCACGACGATTGCGGGTGGTTTGTTGCAAGTGGACACAAACGGAACACTGGGAACTTCTAATTTTGTATCAATTGGTGTGGGTGCGGGGTTAGGTTTTATCAATTCCGGCAACGCGGGTAATTTGACAATCAATAACAGTAATTTGACCAACTTTGATAATACCGCAACGGCGGGTACGGCAAACATTACCAATTACGCGGGTGCCGAATTGCAGTTCTCAAGTTATAGCGATGCGGTCAGCGCTGTTATTAATAACTACGGTAATACTTATTTTACGGGTAATTCCTCGGCGGACAACGCGACCATTAACAACAACACCTCGGGTTGGCTGGTGTTCAACACCAACGCGTCGGCTGACAACGCGACAGTTCAAAATAATAACGGGGTTATTTTCTACGGCCATGCCAATGGCGGCACGGCGACATTTAACGAGACGTCCGGCAATAGCGTATTTGACATAAGTGAATCCAACGGTGTCACAGTGGGTTCTATTAGCGGATCGGGCGATGTTAACCTTGGTTTCCAGAATCTAGGTTTGGGAGCCAACAATGCCAGCATGACGTTATCGGGAACCATTACGATTTTTGGTGAAATGAACGCGGGTATCACGGTAGGCTCTTTGACCAAGGTGGGCACTGGAACTTTATTTATGTCGGGAGCGAACTACTACGGCGATACGAACGTGGACGGCGGAACTTTGATTCTGGCAAGCCCGTTTGCTTTGGGTTCAGGGAATGTGAATGTCAATAACGGAACTCTTTCCACCGACGGAATCATTAATCACAGCATCAATGTGAGCGGTAATTACACACAATCTTCCAATGGAACTTTAGTCGTAGGCTTGGGTGGTTCCCCGGCAACGCCCACAGTAACACCTACAGTAACACCAGGCCCTACAACAATAGTTGGTACTAACCCCAATAATAATGACTTTGTATTTGTTAACGGAAATGTTTCGTTAAATGGCACGCTTCAATTGACTTCTTACAACTCATTTACGCCAACCCGTGGTGATGAATATTTAATTATCGGAGCTGGAAGTATTTCAGGTGATTTTTCATCTGTTAATCAATCTTTCTCCGGCGTGAAATTAGTGCCGGTTTACTTCCCAACGGCGGTGTGGTTAGAAACCGAACCCGCTTCTTTTGCCCAATACGCGGTTAATAACGCCAACCAGTTATCGGTCGCCAATGCTTTGAATAACCTTGGAGGCAGACAAGCTTCAACCTTGTTAGTGGCTTTGGCCAATGTGAAGGCTTCTGATTATTCGCAGGTGTTCAACCAGATATCGCCTTCCAACATGACTTCGCTTTACTCAACCAACTTCCAGATAACCCAATTGCAGGCAGGCGCTTTGAACGGCCGCATGGCGTCTTTCTTGTCCGGCAAAGGATTCTCGGGAAATAATCAAACCGCTTCTATCGACAGCAACATGATGTTTGCCAGCACCATGTCCGCCGAGGAAGAATTGCAAATGGCCTTCCATAGTGAAGAAGTTAAAGACGACCAGCGCTGGGGCGGGTTTGTGAGCGGCGACAGCGGAACCTTGAACGTCAGCGGTAACGGCGAGGGCTATAACGCGGTGTTGAACGGCGTGACCGCCGGCGCGGATTACCAGGTAAACAAAGATATGGCTTTCGGCTTGATGGTGGCTTACCAGAACCCCAATGTGACTTCCAACAGCGGAAGCGTTTTGGCGATGAACGGCGGCGAAGTGGGGCTTTATGGTATGGCCAAATCGAACGGCTTGTATGCCTCGATTTTGGGTGAAGGCGGCTATGAAACCTATAACAGCCAGCGTGTGGCTTTTGGCGGCATGGCGCAGGGTAATACCAATGGTCTTTTATACTCGGGCCAATTGGGACTGGGTTACCAGATTCAGGCGGATAACTGGACGGTCGGGCCGATTGGTTCCGTTCAATACACCATGGTCAACGTGAATGGCTTCCAGGAAACGGGTTCTCTTTCGCCCGAATCTTTTGGATACCAGGGTCAGGATTCCTTAATCAGCAATTTAGGAGCTCAAGCGACAGGTAATTTGAATCTGGATAAGGACATGACCTTATCCCCGATGGTCAGCGCGACCTGGCTGCAGGAATATGACAGTCAGGGTGGTTCGATCGCTTCCAGCGTGGGCGGCAGTCCTTTCACGGTGCAGGGCGCGCCGATAGGCCAAAGCGGTATCGAGGCCAACGCGTCGCTGGGTGTGGAATGGAAGAGCGGGTTGAGTTTATCCGCCCATTACCAGGGCCAGTTTGACCGCACGAATTTTGATTCGCAGACGTTTGGCGGGGAAATGAAGTTTAAACTTTAGGTTTAAGCCGGGGAAGCCCGGCTTGATAGGATCTGTCGTGAGAGTAAACAACTTTATCAAGGGTTCTCTGCTGGTACTGGCCCCCTTAGCTTTCTTTTGGGGCTGCGCGAAGGGTAATGCTCCCGTTGGCCCCGCTTCGGCTTCGGTCGCCTCTATCACCGTGCCCTTGAAAGATTCTCACGGTAAAGATTTAAGCGCTACCCAGGTTAGCGTTTTGTATTACATCGCCGGTACAGGCGCTCCGTTGAAGGGTAACGCGGGAACCGCGTCCGCCAGCACGGGTAATTCTTTTAGCTTCAACGTAAAACTCCCGACGGGTAATTCCTATAGCTATGTCGCGGTCCAGATTAATGATTCCGCCAATAATTTGATTGCCGCGGGTGCCGCCACTCTTTCCGGGGGAACTGTTCCTGTAACACTAGGTCCGGTGAACAAGCCTGTTTACCAGATTACGTTGGGTGCCGGTAAAGCATTTAATTTTGAATCATATACAACAAGCACTGCGGGAGCGAATACCGCGCCAGGCATGGATGCGATCTGCAAAATCTCTTCTGATGGCACAGGTTTTGAGTTGGATGATTCGGCTTTGGCGAACGATACGATCGCTTATTTGGGTAATGGCAATTTTGTCAATTATTTACAACTGCCTTCCACTTTTGCTGAAAGTTCCAGTTCGTCCAAAAGCCAGTTTGCCACTGGCCCTTCCTCGATGGCGCCGGGTGATGTTTACTGCGTCAAATTGTCAGGTGGTGGCCACGCCTGGTTGCAGGTGGTCAGCGTCGGCGCGGCAGGCCCTGTTTTTGTGTACCGGGTAAACACCTCGCTGCCTTATTGCGGCTATGAACAGACTACTGCCGACTTGGCTTCGTCGGTTGTCTCTAATCCAACTGTGACGCCAACCGTTGGTTCAGACGCTGTCACAGTTGCTGGTTCTGTTTCTATATTGGGTTCGCTTCCTTATGACGTGGCGATCTTTGGACCAACAAATGGAGCGGCAACCACTATGTTTGTTCCCAATTCAGCGACTGGCACAATAGGTGTTTACAGTGTCGCTAATCCTTTAATCCCTACATTGTTGAGCACAATCACTGGTTTAACTACACCTGTGGGCTTAGCGGTTGATACTAATGGACATTATCTTTATGTCGCCAGTTCGGGTGTGTCGATGGTGAATCAATACCAAATTACTAACTTAAATGTTCCGGGTTCGGTGGGTGGTGGAGCAGAAGTGTCGGGGCTTTCGGATACGCAGGCGGCCAGCGGCGCTTTGGACAGACCTCGCTATGTCGCGGTTGATAATAACGGTGATTTGTTTATTACGGATACGGGTACGGATAATGTTTCGGATGTGATGGAATTTTTATCACCGGTACCGCTTACCGCGGCGACTAACGTTAATTATTGGAATGGTTCTTTAAATAGTTTGGGTTCAGGCGGAGTAAGTTCGATAGGTCAAATTACAACAGCTGGAACGACTATTATTGTGGCGAATTCTGCAAATAATAGTATTGATCTATATTCGGCTTCCGAAACCGCTGGATTTGTCGGCGCACCCATTTCTTCCATCACTTCCGATAACAATACCAGTGGGCCGCCGGTTTCTTTCGTAAAGCCGCAAGGGGTTGCTTACTCTATTGCGACAAATGATTTGTATATTTCAGATACAGGAAATAACCGGATTATTGAAATGACATTGTCTGGAAATCTTGTGAAAATTTTGAGCGGGTTGGGTTTAAATGGACCAACTGGTATTAAAGTAGACAACAACACTATACCGCCTAACATCTATGTCGCGGATACAGGCAATAGTCAGATTGTGATTCTCCAGTAGTTTTCTTCTCTTTCAACTTAATGAATACTTTAATCCCGGCCCAGTCCGGGGTTTTTTGTTTCCAATAAAACTTTGGAAATTACATACCTAACTCCCGGTAACTCCGTTGTTTTCGTGAAAATCCTTAAAATCACTCACGGAATACGTCGAGTTTTAGGGAGTGAAGACCTTCAAATCGCGGATAAAAGCATAATCCTTATCGATGGAAGATGGGATATGTTCCTCGCTTCTGCCGTAAGGGAGTTTGAGTATATAAATCCCTCCCTTGAAACTACCTCAAAACCAGCACTTTCAGAATCTTCGTGGCCGATGGATGGCCTGTTACGTTAATGCGGACGTAATAGACTCCGTTGGAAACCAGAGTCCCCGAAGTATCTTTTAAATTCCACTGAAGTGTTACGGGTCCGTAAGCCTGAGCCGTTTCACTGAAGACCTTTCGGAAAGCTAGAGTAAAGACTTCCAGGGTCACAGTCGATTGATTCGGTACTTGAACATTAAAGGTGATTGGCGAACCACTGGATGGGTTGGGGAATGGCTCGGAAATCACAATCTGCGAGGTTAAGGTGGGCGTATAAGTCGGGGTAAGGGTCGGAGTGCTTGTGCGGGTGGAAGTACTGGTGGGGGTGGTTGTTGGAGTTGCCGACGGTGTATTGGTTTGTGTATAAGTCGCAGTGGCAGTTGAAGTCTTAGTGGGTGTGTTTGTTGGTGTGCTAGTAGCGGTGTTAGTAGGCGAATTGGTTGCTGTAGAAGTTAGTGTGTTGGTCGGCGTATTGGTGGCGGTGTTGGTGGCTGTTTTAGTGGCAGTGTTGGTGGGTGTATTGGTTACGGTTGAAGTGGGGGTGTTGGTAGGCGTATTGGTGGCGGTATTGGTGACGGTTTTAGTCGGGGTGTTCGTCGGTGTGTTAGTCACCGTGGGCGACACTGTGTTGGTTGGCGTATTGGTTATGGTGTTGGTGGCGGTTTGAGTAGGAGTGTTGGTCATTGTGTTCGTCGCGGTTGAGGTTGCTGTAGGGGTAGGCGTGGTGGTAATGGTGGCAGTTGCTGTAATCGTCGGAGTATTTGATGTGGTGTTCGTCGCTGTATTGGTGGGCGTATTGGTGAAGGTGCTGGTCGGCGGCGCGGTTCCGGTTGTTGTGTTGGTGGCTGTACTGGTAAGGGTTTGAGTGGGGCTGTTGGTGGGTGTATTGGTGGTTGTTTTGGTTGGGGAATTAGTGGGAGTTTGCGTAACCGTGTTGGTCGTTGTGTTGGTGGCGGTATTCGTAGTTGTGTTTGTAACTGTATTAGTCGGGGTTTTAGTGATGGTGTTGGTGGGTGTATTGGTGGCTGTCTGGGTCGGAGTGTTCGTTGGGGTGTTAGTCGCGGTGTTTGTCGGTGTTTTGGTGGCGCTATTGGTTACGGTGTTAGTAGCTGTGTTGGTTGGCGTATGGGTGGGTGTTGAAGTTAACGGGGAACAATAGTTTCCAATTACGCGGACGTTATCCACCTGAAAATTCATTGTTCCCGTGGTGTTGTTGGCCCATTGAAGCGCGCTGACCTGATTTTGGCCAAAAGGCTGAGGCGGGTTGCCCCACCCTCTTTGGGCGATAGCGTTGAAATAAACGGTGACTGGCGTCCAGGCGGCTGGAGCCACAAAGGTTTCGCCATAATGGTCGCCGGTTGTCACAGTGGCGCTGACTACCTGAAACCAATAAGTTCCTCCGTTACCCTTTACGTCAAAGGCCACACCGACGTAATTGGAGAGGTCGGTGGTACCGGCGCTTAAGGAACAGGTCAAATCCGCGTAACCGCCCGCGTCAACGGTTCCATTGACGGCCGCGGAATAATTGGAAGTTCCGCCTGATCCGCCGGCGGCGACTGAAAAGGCCTCGGTGCTGCCCGCGTCCTGATAAACGGCCCAGCTTCCGCCCCACAAGTTTGTGGTGCTGTTGGTGGGAAAATCATCAATCATGCAATAGGCGCCCGGAATGGGTGTGGCGGTTAAAGTTGGCGTGGCTGTGGGGGGAAGGGTGTTAGTGGGAGTGGCGGTCGGGCCGAAAGAGCTGGTTGACCCCACAAAAGAAACCACACTTGAGACGGGCAAAGAGTAAGTGAAACTGCCTCCCGTAACGGCCACAGCGGCTTTTTGCGTTAGGTTGTCATTGGCGTCGGTAAGCCAGGGTGTAACGGAAGTTGAAGTGATGCCGGTCAAGCTAAAGGTTTGGTTGACCGCTGATGTGTTCGCGTTAATGGCGATGATGATGTACTGACCTGAGTTGGTGTTTTTATAGGCGGAAATCGAAACACCAGCGGAGGGGTTCGCGGTGGCGGAAATACGGTAAGAACCGGGCCGGACAAATCGGCTCCAGTTGCCCAGAACATACATCCGTTTCGCGATAGTGCCGTTGGATTCGACCAGACCACCGTTATCCGTAGCCGTACTTTGGAGCCACCAGTAATGAAAGACATTCATGCCCGCGTTGACAAGGCAATTTTGTATAAGACCCGCGACATAAAGCCCCGAGACCATGCTGGGATCAGGTGAAGCGCTGACTTGATCGTAAATTTCGGTTTCCCAATTTTCCTGATTGGTTAATTGGGTGAAGCCTCCGGAAGCCAGCGAATTGGGGCCGCCGCCATAAAGATGTCCCGCGATGACGTCTATGTACTTTGCCGCGTTGGTGTCATCCATAGCGGCGGCTGCCAGAGACAAGTTGTCTTTTGAATGTTCCGTAATGATGAGTTTGGTTGAGAGGCCGGCCGTCTGGAGAGCCGCTCCAAAGACCGGAACAAAAACATCAAACTGTCCGGCGGTCCAAAGGGCGGATTCATAAGTGACGTCTTGATCCGGTTCGTTTTGGGGTGATACGGCAAGAAGTGTAACGCCCTGGCTTTGAATATAATTGATGTAATTGATCAGGTACTGGGCATAGCCCGTATCGTTGGCGTTAGGGCTGCCTGTACCAGCTCCATTAAAAGTGTTGTTCGGGTCGCCATAGGGCATACCATTGGTTTTATAGGCATTGGGCGGCGTCCATTCGGTCGCCCAGATTTGAGTCACGCCTAGTGCTTTAGCCTGCTGCATAACCGCGAGTTCTCCCTGATCGGTAACGGAAGTCCCTGTGGTGGGGTTGTCGTCGGGTATGTGACAGCGGAGCATGGATAATCCGATACCGCTGGCACTGGTAACTCCCGCGTTAACAACGGTATTGGTCGAGTCCCAAAAGTCAGTGGCTAGAGCCGTAGAGAAGGCGCTGGTGTGCCAGGCGCTGGAAGCTCCGAAGCCCCGGATATATTGATAAGTTTGGGTCGCGTCAATGACAGCTGTTTGGGCATGAGCCGGTTTTGAAAAAGCCGACAAAACCAATCCGGCTATCAGCCAAAGTTTAAAATTTCTACTTTTCATTTTATCTCTCGTCTTAAGGGTTTTAATTCAGAATGTGAGTATTAAAAAAATGGAGATGTAGTGTCGCGAAACGGGGCGGGAAATGCGTTTTGCTCTTGAGGACCATACCATTTACCAGCCGGCCTCTTACGCATACAAAATTTATCTTAAGATCAGCACTTTGAGAATTTTTGTGGTCGACTGAATTCCCGTTATCTGAATCCGGACGTAATAAAGTCCATTGGATACCTGAACTCCGGAAAGGTCTTTCAGGTCCCACTGAAGTGTTTCGGTTCCGGAAATTTGCGTTGTTTGACCGCTAATTTTGCGGAAAGCCAGTGTGAACACATCCAATGTCACGGTTGACGGGCTTGGCACTGTAATCGTAAAGGATATGGGCGAACCATTAGATGGATTGGGGAATGGAGGGAAAATTTGGTCATAGGGTAACGGCGTACTGGTGAATGTTGGAGTAAAGGTAGGTGTGCTGGTTCGGGTAAAGGTTTGAGTGGGCGTGAAGGTGAACGTTCCGGTTGGGGTTAACGTGGGCGTGTTGGTGACGGTGTTAGTTGCCGTATTGGTCGGGGTATTTGTGAACGTGAATGTGTTTGTAGGAGTAAAGGTTGGTGTATTGGTTAAGGTATTGGTAGGTGTGTTGGTAACCGTGAAAGTGGCCGTGTTTGTGGGTGTATTTGTCACGGTTGGGGTATTGGTAATGGTGGGTGTATTGGTTGGTGTGGACGTTGAAGTGAAAGTAGGCGTATCCGTGAAGGTGTTCGTAGGCGGAATGGTTCCTGTTACCGTATCAGTAGATGTATTGGTGGCTGTATTGGTAGGTGTTTGAGTTGGAGTTGACGTTGGCGTATTTGTGGGTGTGTTGGTAGCAGTTTTAGTGGATGTGTTCGTCGGTGTATTTGTGGAGGTGTTTGTAGCGGTCTTTGTTGGTGTATTGGTAATTGTGAAAGTAGGTGTATTGGTACTGCCTGGCGGCGGAGTATTTGTAATCGTGTTAGTGGGTGTGTTGGTAGATGTGTTTGTCACTGTGAAAGTGGGCGTATTGGTGCTGCCTGGCGGCGGGGTATTGGTAATGGTGTTGGTTGGTGTGTTGGTAGTGGTATTGGTAACCGTAAAGGTAGGCGTGTTGGTGCTGCCTGGCGGCGGTGTATTGGTGATGGTATTAGTCGGCGTGTTGCTGGGGGTGCTGGTTACCGTATTAGTTGGCGTTTTGGAAGCCGTATTCGTGGGGGTATTTGTGGGTGTTTGAGTGGGGGTGTTTGTCGGTGTATTGGTTGTTGTGTTGGTTTTGGTCAGAGTAGGGGTATTGGTTATAGTATTGGTCGGAGTAATGGTTGGAGTATTGGTTGCGGTATTTGTGGGAGAATTTGTACGGGTATTGGTCGGCGTATTGGTGGGTGTATTGGTCGGAGGGCATGGACCGAAATAACTTATGTCATCCAAATAAACGGTGGCGGCTGTTCCCGTGACGGCGAGCATCTTCCAATCAAATTCTCCGATGCCAGAAAGGTTATAGCCCGTTCCTCCCGTGGTTAAAGCTGACATAGGGATGTCAATCGTTTGCCAACCGGTGCCCGTGATGACTTCTGTTACAGGAATCGATTGGGCGCCAGTAGGGTATCCCGCGCCAGGGCCGGCGACATTGGAGAGTTGAACGGTAAATGTCAAAGGCGACGCCGCGGCGGTAGTGTTATCCACATTAAATTGAAGAACGGTAGCGGTGGACAAATTAGAGCCCGCGCCAACATAACCCGCCCAGTTGTTTTGTAACTGGGCATAGTTACTGGCCGTGTTGATAGTCATATCAATTCCGTCGGCATCCCCGGGATAGGCGGCTATCGCGGTTTCATTTTGGGTCATATTGTTTACATTAACGCTGCCGGTTAAAGCTGCGGTTCCGTGGTAAATGTAGGTTTGGCATCCTGAAATGGGCGTGTTGGTCGCTGTATTGGTTGGGGTATTGGTATGGGTGGGAGTAGCTGTCGGCGAGCTGGCAGTAGGGGTAAAGGTAAAGGTGTTAGTTGGACCTGCTACACAACCGGTAAATTGGATACCGGACGATCCATAGTTTCCGGCAGGTTGGGCAACACCATTGGCGTTAATGCCGCTGGTAGTGACCGATTGACCGTTGGCGGTAATTTTGTAATAAACAGTCCCACCGTCGTTGGTTTGTCCGCTTCCTCCCCAGAACTGCGGAATGGAATCGCCAGAATCGGGATTTAAAGCGGAAAATGGACCTGTGGGGCTGGTTCCTATAGCGACACCTGAAATGGGATAATAGGAATCAAAAAAATCAATTGGATCCCAAACGCCGCTACCACCCGATTTATATTCGTAAGAAATATCACCCGCGGCGTTGTTATATTTGGCAAATGTACCGGAGAGAGGGCACTGAATAATTTCCCAAGTGATTGGTCCAGAGGGAGATACGCAAGAGAGGTTAACGCCCTGTCCGCCACCAGACCCAGTGGAACAACTGCCGCCAGCAAGGGTTGTGGCGCAGCCGGGGTTCCCCATCAATTGGCCATAGGCTGAAGCCCCCAAATCCAAATGTTCATCGTCGCCGCAAGTGGTACATTCATCCACGATAATTACAGTGGTGGCGCCGTTAGGGCCTTTTAAAGCGGCGCAAGCTCCGCAAATGGCGTTGCTCCAGGATTGAGACGCAATGGCCGCGTAATAGTCTGGCGGTATCATCGATTGCGGAACAGAACAGTAACCTAATCCACTTGCCCCACCGCTAGAGCAAAACAAGTTGTAACAGGTTGGGGCATCTTGTTGGATAAAGGTAGAAGGAGCGGTACAAATCTGATCACCAGTGATATCAGCTTCAGTTAGTTTGACCCCTTTATAGGTTGTTTGGGCGTGAAGTGGGGAAGCTCCAAGAGTCATCCAAAAAATAAATGCAAATACTAACAGGCTAAAAACGATTGAAGCCCGATGAAATAAGTCGATTACATTGACTATCCCGAAAACCTTTTTCAAAAATAACCCCTGTGTTTTAACTGAAATCTGTAGGTGATGGTTATGCGTCCCACAAAGTTTATCACAACTCTAAAAACTGTGTTAAAAGCACTAAAGAATATAATTCCTGATAAAAACCGCAAATTATCTTCAAAAAACGCCTTTTTAGGCTGTTTTTGACTTCAAGATTTACCGCAAAATCATCACTTTTAAAATTTTTGTGGTCGACTGAAGTCCCGCGACCTGGATGCGGACATAGTAAAGTCCATTGGAAACCTGTACGCCTGATAGGTCCTTTAAATCCCACTGAAGGGTTTGAGAGCCGGAAACCTGGGTCGTTTGGCTGGTGATTTTCCGGAAAGCTAAAGTGAATACATCCAGCGTGACCGAGGCCGGACTTGGCACGGTGATGCTAAAGGAAATAGGCGATCCATTGGAGGGATTGGGGAAGGGCGGGAAAATCTGAACATAGGGTAAAGGTGTTTTGGTAGAAGTCGCGGTAAAGGTTGGTGTATTGGTCCGTGTGAAGGTTTGGGTAGGGCTACTTGTAAAAGTGCCGGTTGAAGTAGACGTGGGAGTGTTGGTTATTGTACTGGTCGATGTATTGGTTGGTGTATTGGTTTGAGTGAAAGTATTTGTGGCTGTAAAGGTCGCCGTACTGGTTGGCGTATTAGTCGGTGTGTTCGTCACTGTTGGCGTATGGGTTAGGGTGGGGCTGTTAGTAACTGTATTAGTCAGGGTATTGGTAGGACTGTTGGTAGGTGTATTTGTGTTTGTTAAGGTCGGTGTGTTGGTTGGAGTTGCGGTGATAGTGGGTGTATTGGTCGGGGGAATGGTTCCCGCAATCGTATTCGTCGGGGTGTTCGTGGGTGTTTGGGTTGGTGTCAGGGTCGGCGTGTTGGTGGAGCTATTCGTTGCTGTATTGGTAGGCGTATTCGTGCTGCCGGGCGGGTTAGTGGACGTGTTGGTGGGCGTGTTCGTCGGGGTATTGGAGGGCGGTATGGTCCCCGGGATCGTATTCGTCGGCGTGTTCGTGGGTGTCTGGGTTCGTGTCGGCGTCGGTGTGTTGGTCGCCGAGTTAGTTGAGGTAAGCGTGGGAGTGTTCGTGACCGTTTTAGTCGATGTATTCGTCGGAGTATTGGTCGCTGTATTGGTGGGTGTGTGAGTCGGGGTAATCGTAGGTGTATTCGTCACGGTATTCGTTGAGGTAAGCGTAGGAGTGTTTGTGACCGTTTTTGTCGGTGTATTAGTCGGAGTGTTGGTCTTTGTGGCCGTATTGGTGGGACTATTGGTTTGGGTTGCCGTGTTCGTCACCGTATTGGTGGGAGTGTGAGTCGGGGTAAAAGTGGAAGTGGCGGCCGACCCGCAACCAGGCAACTGGGAGGTGGTAGTGTTGACCGACCCGCAGCTGACGTTGATCGGGCCCACCGTCACCGATTGGCCCCCGCCGGTCAGGTCAAAATAAAAAGAACCCGAAGTACTATTGAGGTTGGTGGCGCCATTACTCCAATATTCGTTGGTGCCTACATTATTGCCCAACGATAACCCGGTAAAAGGCCCTCCGTTGTTGGTGCTCCAACCGACGCTGGTGAGTGGAAACAACATGTTCATGAATTGGATCTCGGTATAGTATGCGCTGCAACCGGATTTCCATTGGTATTGGATATCGCCCGACGCGTCGCCGGCCACGATGCTGAGGGGGCAGGGGACAAAACTCCAAGTAATGTTGGCTATGCCGGGAGCCGCGTTATTCGTCAGGGTGTTCCAAGCCGCGGTTCCCAAGTCAAGCTGATGGGCCGTGCCGCAAGAAGGACACTCATCAATGACCATGACCGTCACGGAGGAGGCGCTGGCGTCTTTGAGCGCGAGGCAGGCGCCGCAAATCTCGCCATTTTGATAATCCGGCGTAATAATCGCAGCATAATCAATTGGGGTGGACGCTCCGGGAAATCCGCAGGCGCCTTGCCCGGGCACAAGGCTGGTATAATTCGTCGCAATGGTGGAATAGGTAGGAGAACTGCAACCGGCGGTGGAGGCGACTTGAGCTTGGAGGCTTGTAATATTTAATAACGGCAAGAGAAACGCGGAATAGAAATACTTATTTCCGAAAGTTTTTCGCACAGAAAACCCGGAGAGTATTTTTAAAAACGTTTTTATTTTAAAACTCATAAACATCTCTAAAACTCATCCTCTACTCCCAAGATCAAAATTGATTAGAACCTTTAAAAGCGTTGAGAGTGAGTGAAAATCTTTTATTGTTTTATAACCAAAAAAGGTCTTTCAGGCCTCTTTAGCCCCTTTATCAACGCAAAATCAGCACTTTAAAAACTTTGGTGGCCGATTGACCGCCAGCGACATGGATGCGGACATAATAAAGTCCGTTAGCCACTTGGACTCCGGAAAGATCTTTTAAATTCCATTGAAGCGTTTGCGGGCCATAGATGTGGGTGGTTTGGCCATAAATTTTTCGGAAAGCCAAAGTGAAAACATCCAAAGTCACCTCTGATTCAGTCGGTGCCTGAATGTTAAATGTAATGGGTGTCCCAGTAGAAGGGTTCGGGAAAGGTTCAGAAATGACAATCACGGGTGAAATGGTTGCCGTATAAGTCGGGGTAATGGTTGGAGTGTTAGTCGCGGTTGATGTGGGTTGAGGTGTGAAAGTATTCGTGGCGGTGCTTGTGGATGTGTTGGTTGGAGTTGACGATGGTGTATTTGTTTTGGTGTAAGTTGCAGTCACTGTCGGGGTGTTGGTTGATGTGTTCGTCGGGGAATTAGTCGGAGTGTTGGTAGGCGAATGAGTTGTTGTTGCGGTTGGTGTATTAGTCGATGTATTGGTTGTGGTTGAAGTTGGTGTATTCGTAAGCGTGTTGGTTACAGTTGATGTTGCGGTGTTGGTGGGTGTATTGGTTGCGGTTGAAGTTGGAGTTTTGGTAGGCGTGTTTGTGGGTGTGTTAGTGACGGTATTCGTAGGAACCGTTCCTGCGGCCGTATTCGTCGGTGTGTTGGTAGGTGTTTGAGTTGGGGTAGTAGTGGGAGTATTGGTATTCGTGTTTGTTGGCGAACTTGTCACAGTACTAGTCACCGTATTAGTCGACGTGTGAGTTGGAGTATTAGTTGATGTGTTAGTGATGGTATTGGTTGGCGTACTGGTCGGACTATTGGGGGGTGTATTTGTCTGCGATCCAGACGCTGTATTCGTCGGACTATTGGTTGGCGTGTTGGTGGGTGTGAGAGTTGCCGTGTTCGTTGGACTGTTAGTGAGGGTGTTTGTGGGGCTGTTGGTTGCCGTATTTGTCGGTGATTTCGTCGCGGTGTTCGTAGGGCTATTTGTTGGCGTGTTGGTCGGCGAATTGGTCGGTGTGCGAGTTGGAGTAGATGTAGGAGTATTCGTTGGGGTGTTTGTGGGTGTATTAGTCGGAGTAGGAGTTGTTACTGATAAGTCTCCATAAATAACCCCCCTTCCTGCTGAAGTGAGGTAGCACCTTCCGTAAGTATTTTCATCCCCACCGATGTAGTCACTTTGTAACCAACCGTATTGATGATTATTATCGTTTATTCGGGTCCACGTTGTTCCTATCCCGTCGTCACAACGGAAAAAGCCATATTGTCCACCAACGATTCCTATGATGAAAACCGCGGGATGGGGCTGGCCAGTCGCGGCTTTTCCAAATCCGACACCGTAACAGGTAGAAACTGAGGTGATTTGAGTTCGTGTATTAGTGGTTCCCACACCGGTAAAACGATAAAGCGTGGTTCCGGCCGCAACCCAAACTTCGCCCGTTTCGCCAAAACAGGGGCGGGGTGCGCCATAAGCGGTGGTTCCCGCGTTGGTAAAACTTTGTCCCCCATTAGTGCTGACGTAAAGGGTGTTTCCGCTGGTGGCATAAAAAAGAGCAGGATTTACTCGATCAGCGGCTACGATACAACCACTGGGCAGACCGGTACAGGTGGTCCAGGTGCCCCCACCCCAAGCTGCATAGGCAGGGCTGCCTTGACCGTTATAAGGGGAAACTACAACGGTTGACCCGCTGGCATTGACGGCTACTGATTGCATTTCATTTGAATTGTTATAACCCGGAGGAGCTTTTCCCCAGGGAGTCCAGGTAAGGCCGTTATTGGTTGAATAACCTATATCAGCCGTGGTTGTCCCACTATTTCCAACACGGACAACATAATTAGGGTTGCTCTCGGCGAAATCAAGTGAGTTGCAGGTAGTAAAGTTTGGATTGCTATATTCGCCACTGGTTGAGGGAGAAGTTAAGCTGGTATTCCGCATACCTGCTATATCACCTAAGGCGCTCAAGAAACCGTTCGTTCCTCCATTAAAATTAACTGAACTGGGAATCCATTGCGGCACGGTTTCTTCCAAACCTGAATCCAAAAAAGTCCAAAGGACGTTTTGTGGAGCGCCGGTAGCCTGAATGTTACTGCTTACCCATATCCCAGCACCCGATCCGGTAAAGGCACGATTACTATTGAAAGGATCAAGCGCTACGGCTTCGGTCCAATTCGTCGGTCCTGTTCCAATGTTAGCTACAGGTCCCCACCAAAGGGCTCCGTTCTCGTCAAATTGGGAAAAGGGTCCGCCATAAGTGTCGGTTGGATTTTCGATAACGGTCCAGGAAGTTCCGCCGTTGGTAGTAGCCAAAACTTTGTCGGGGCCGTACCAATCTTCCGTGGAAACAATTGCATGTTGAGGATTTTCAGCGTCAACACTGATGCCGCCGGCCATTCCACCCCAAGTCGTTGGGGTGACATTGGTCCATGTTCCGGCTGCTACGTTATATTTCCAGACTTGTCCCGTTAATGTTCCGCAGGTTACTTGGTTGGGTCCGTAATCATTTGAATAGGCTAACCATAAATTTCCATCGCTTCCCAGGGAAGCATGGTGGATCATTAAGCCTGAGGGGCCACCCGTTACCAAGGTCCAACTTGTTCCACCGTTGTTTGATCTATATAGGTTGCTACCTGCGGCAGTTCCAGCCACTCCAACAAAAATTATTGCCGAGGCGGTTCCTGCCGTTCCACCCTGGCCATCAATAAAAACAACAGGAAGTCCGAAATTGCTTGTCCCGCCATAACAGTTAGCGACGTTTTGCGGCCCGATAGTAGGGAAACTAGCTACCTGAGTCCAAGTGGCGGCAGAATTCGTGCTCTTCCACAAACCAGCTGTTCGGGAACCAAAGAAAAGAACACTGTCAAGATTCGGATCCACCACAAGCCGTTCGCCCATACCCCTTCCATATTCGTTACTACCCATGGGAAGACCGATATTATTAATGGTCCAACTGTTTCCTTGATTTGTGGAACTGAGAATCACGCCATTGCCACTTCCTTCATACATACCGCCCGCGATATAAACTTTATTAGCGTTCGATGGATCCGGAGCTAAACTTTCAATGCCGCAATAATTTCCTTCGGTGATTGGGAACATGTCGGTAATGGCAGTCCAAGTGCTGGTGGCGTCATTCCACCGATAAGCACCGCCGACATCTGTACGGGCATAAATCAAACCTGATTGGGCAGGGCTAGCTTCAATTCCACTGATGAATCCTCCACCCATAATGGCGACATTGCTCCATGTATAAGTTTGGGCGAAAACATTCGATGACCCAAAACACGTCCCAAAGAAAACGGAAAATAATAAAATAAGTTTTGAATTTTTGAACTTCATTTCAACCTTTTTTGTCTTTTACCAGATAACGTTTTTATGCGCCATTAAGATGATGGATAGAAAAGTATATCAGGTTAAAAAAAATTATGTTCTTTGGTGGGCCTGAATACAAAAACTAAAGTTGTTGATGAATTTAAACTAAATAAAGGAATTTTGATCACTTAATAATAGCATGAAAGATATTTTGGAAACAGGATTAGGTCTATTGCGCCAGCTGTTTAATTGTCGAGAGGCGATCATTATGAAAAATGAATGGATTGTAAATTGAGTTGGAAGAGGTTCATTTTGGTATACAAAAATTCTTCGAGATATATACTTCGTTATTGTATTTAGCGCCACGGGACGTTGCCCGGATATCCATCTTCAAATCAAGTCACTCCTAATTTCTGAGCAGATATATCGGGAGGCTTTATGAGTATTTTTAAAAAATTTTTCTTCGTTTGTTTTTTTTGTTTCCTTTTTATTGCGGTAGGTCTCACTCTTTCAACACCCGTGCGAGCCTCGGGAAAACAACAGTTACATGGCCATCTACGAAAAGAATTCGCCTCCGCTCTTCTGGTAGACGACGTTCCTGTTACCCAACAATTAAGATTGTCAATCGGTCTTCCTCTTCGAAATAAGGAAGAATTGGATAATCTTCTTAAAGATATTTATGACCCGAAGAGTCCTCAATACCGTCATTTCCTGACGCCTGAACAATTCGCCGATCAATTTGGCCCGACACAGGATGATTATCAAAAGGTTATAGATTTCGCAAAGTCAAATGGGTTGAACGTAACCGGAACCCACGACAACCGAGTTGTGCTGGGTGTGAGTGGAACGGTGGACAGTATTCAAAAAGTTTTCAATGTACATCTTCATCATTATCAGCGACCAGACGGAAGTGTGTTTCGTGCTCCGGACGCAGAGCCCTCTGTTGACTTGGATGTGCCATTGCTTTATGTGAGCGGCTTGGATAATTTTGTTTTGCCGCATTCGCACTACACAAAAAAAACAACAAGTGATCTCCGGATAACTGGAACTTCGAAAAACAACTTAGGAGTTAAAAGTGAAATTGAGAATAAATCTGGTGTTTTTTCCAATGCTGGGGGACCTGGTTCGGTTGCATTAACTGATGGCACGAATAATTACAACGCCTTTATAGGGTATGACTTCAGAAACGGTTATGGAATTCCTTCCGGACTTACTGGAAATGGACAAAGCCTTGGTCTTTTTGAATTGGATGGTTATTTCAACTCCGATATCCAGCAATATGAAAGCTACATTAATACTTTTAATGCAATGCCAAGTCCAACTGTGCCTCTTTCCTTTGTAGGAATCGATGGATTCAATGGGAGTCCTCAATTTCAAGGCCCGTCCGGAGAAACAACTTTAGATATAGAGATGGCGATTGCCATGGCTCCTGGACTTCAACAAATTTATCAAGGCAATCCCTATGGAATAATTGTTTATGAAGGCTATCTAGAGGAAGTATCAGGTGTCATGGTTATCGGTTCACCTATTGATGATGTTTTAGCCGCCATGGCGTTTCCGCCTGCCGGTGTTCCTCTTTCCAATCAGTTAAGTTCTTCGTGGACGGTTGGGACTGATCCGACTTCTGATGAAATTTTTGATGAATTCGCGCTTCAAGGCCAGTCTTTTTTCCTGGCGTCGGGTGATTTTGGCTATTACGGGAATGTTGGAACTGGAGCGAATCAATGGCCATCTAGCGTCGCCGAAGGAACTGATGAAGAGGAGCCTAATGTTACGGTAGTAGGAGGGACAATCCTTGATACCATCGCGGTGGGGGGCAGTTGGAGCAACGAAATTACTTGGAATGATTCGCCGACTCCAAAATCTGTTAGTAGCGGTGGAGTAGTTGATGGCAATATTCCAACTTATCAATCGCAAGGGTATAGTCTAAATTTCGGAAACAATATGAACTTGACCGCAAACCTAGGTTCGAGTGCATCCCGGAATTTACCAGATGTTTCCATGGTGGCGGATAACCTATTTGTAGTTATTGGTGGGGTAATTGGGATTGATAGTGGTACGAGTGCCGCCGCGCCCCTTTGGGCCGCTTTGACATCGCTGGTTAACCAGCAAGGGCAACAACAAGTGCCACCCGTGGCACCGCTGGGTTTCGCTAATCCTACCCTATATTCCATAGGTGAAAGCGCTCAATACACTACGGATTTTCATGACATTACCTATGGCAACAACGGTATTGTCGGAAACACCGCCACAGTTAATGGAACCAATGGTTATCCCGCAGTCCAGGGTTATGATTTGGCTACGGGATGGGGGAGTCCCAAGCCTAACATGATCAATGACTTACTCAGCACTACCATCGCTCCAAGGCCCACTCCCTGCTACAGTTTTTCAAATATATGGGGTTGCACTTCCACGTACTACAATGCTGGCCTGGAATGCCCAGCGGGTTCGGCCAATGGCCAATTTAATAGCCCGACAGGAATCGCGATCGTCGGCTCCAATGCTTATGTTTTAGACTCGGGCAATAATCGGATCGAGGTTTTTACACTCAATGGCACTTGGACTAATACTTTAAATCTTCCGTCAGGAACCGGCGGGTTAGGAATCGCGGCGGGCCTCTCGAACGGCCAATATTATATTTATGTCGATGATTCGATCAACAATAAGGTGCTGGTTTATGATTCCAGTTTGACCTCGTCCATTTACCAGTTTACAGGTGGAACAGCGGGAAGTTTAAAAACACCAGGGGGCATCTCCGCCGACCGGTTCGGCAATGTCTATGTCGCGGATACCGGAAACAACCGGGTCGTACGTTTTAATTTCAACGGAACAGCAGCGGTTAATGTTATTCAATGGGGAACTTTAGGAACTGGCAACGGCCAGTTCACTAACCCAAATGTGATTGCGGTGGATACAACAGGCGCTAATGTCTATGTTGCGGACTTCATTCCCGGAAGCCCTAATTACTATTATAACCAACCGCGGATCCAAAAATTTAATGCGACAACAGCCACGCCGACTTGGATTACTCAATGGTACACCCAGTCGAGTCCTGACAATCCACAGGTTGCTCCTTGCGGTTCAAATTGTCCGCCGGGGCCTGGCGTGATCGGTTTTCCACAAGCCTATTGTTACGGTTTGGCGGTGGGATTGGATGGGAACATCTATACCACTCAATTTGAAGTTATCGGAGAGGCTGATCATTTAGTGGACCAGATACAAGTGTTTAATGCCGAAGGAACCAGCCTTACAATATTCGGCAGTACTGCGCAAGGGCGCGGCGCGAACCCCGGTCAAATGGTTAACACTTTAGGCTTAGCTTTTGATGGTTGCGATAATCTTTATGCGGTCGATGAAGCTATAAACCGCGTACAAGTTTTTGGGGTTTGTAATTCTAATTGTACGATTCCAATTCCTTCAACTCCCTTACCATCATCCTATACCTATGTATTGAATTTCGGTAGTTTGGGCTCGGGCAACGGTAATTTTAATAGTCCGACGGGCTTGGCTTACAATAATGCAGCAATATACGCAGCCGATTCCGGGAACAACCGGATAGATGAATTCGACATCAACGGAAATTGGCTTGCCAATTTGGGTGGACCTGGTTCAGGAAACGGTCAGTTCGACGATCCAACCCATTTGGCTACCTCCGCCGTCCAAAATAATCTTTACGTGGCCGATACGGCGAATAATCGCGTACAAGCTTTGAATTTCAATGGTGTATTTCAGTTTGCTTTTGGAAGCCTTGGGACCGGTAATGGACAATTCATGGCTCCCAATGGGGTTGTCGTTGACAAGTTGAACAATGTTTACGTCGTGGACAGCGGTAATAACCGCATCCAACAGTTTGTTTATAATCCAGGCAATCCCGGTTCGGTTACTTACGCGAATCAATGGGGAACTGCGGGAACCGGGAATGGACAATTTAATAATCCGTTGGGAATAGCTAAAGATGCAAATGGATACCTTTATGTAGTGGATGCTGGCAATGATCGGATTCAGAAATTTAATGCTTCCGGTGCTTACATAGGCCAATGGGGGGATGCTGGTAGTGGCGCTGGCCAATTTGAATCGCCGAACTCCGTGGCCATAGGATATGACGGCAATATCTATGTGTCCGACAAGACTCTTAATACCATCCAAGAATTCAACCCAAATGGGGCTTATATCGCTCAAGTAGGATCGACTGGAACAGGGAACGGCCAATTCACAGGAGTACAGGGTGTCGTATTTGACAGTTGTGGTAATCTTTTTGCGGCCGATACAGGTAATAATCGAGTGGAAAAATTTGCTCTGGTCGGATCCAATTGTACTCCTGGTTCAACACCGGTCATTCTTAAACCGATTTTGACACCCTTGACGCTTGTTCCAACCAACACGGCAACGAACACAGTTTCCAACACAGCAACTAATACACCTACGCTTACACGAACCAATACTCCCACGATTACACCGACTGTGACTAATACCAATACCGCCACCAATAGTTTTACAAGTACTCCAACTGCGACTTTAACCGTAACCAACACTGCCACCGCGAGCGCAACCAATACGCCTACTATTACCCCGACTAATTCAGCTACCAATACAGTTACCGGCACCTCCACAAATACGTCTACAATTACGCCAACCTTTACGGCAACTTATACGCCCGTGAATACTTGTGTACCTTATAATGGGCCTAAGTTAGACCTTCAGATAGCATGTAATTCTATTGGCGCCCAAGAACAACAGTTTGGCGCGAGAATCTATAACTATGGGTCTACTCCGGTTACTTTGGCCAATATGAGCATCATTACATGGCTCTATGAAAGCGGAACTGAGAATATGGGCGCTTTTGCCAATTCGGCTGGGCAAACCTGTAACGCTAGCGGCACGAGCTGTGGAAATGTCTTCATATCCGATTATTCGACCAATCATGGGAGTTTTCCAATTTGTACAGCTATATCGGGTCATTACGCAAATCAATCGGTGACATTCACGATTGGATCGGGAGATAAAGTAGTCATTCCACCGAACGGTGGTTACTGGCAGTCGCAGAGCGATATGTTCCAATTTGGGCGTAACAATCCTGAAATGGACAATGGCCATTGGGCTGACGACTATTCGCACTTAGGTAACGGATCAAGCTGCTCAGATAACAACTTTCATGACAGTCCCTATTACGCTCTTTTCTACAATGGCCAACTGGTACAGGAAGTAACGGATACCAATGGGGATGTGGACCCTAATTCGGGCCAGATACCTTGTACGATTGTATATTGCACCCCCACGGCAACATCGGGGTTTCATGGTAATATCGCCAATGTCAGTTTATTAGGCGAGGATGTCTACACATCTACTCCGACAAGAACGCCGACACCTGTGGTTACCTCTACTGCGACAATTACGCCAACTGAAACAGTTACGATTACTTCAACTTCGACTTCCTCAACCTTACTGCTGTCGGCGGTAGCGGCGCCGAATATCTCCAAAAACGGAGAACCCATTAACTTCATGATCAACCTGGGCTATAGCGCTTCAATTCAATTGAATCTATATACCATCATGGGGGAGGAAGTTTACTCCGATACCATTCAAGGAAACGCCGGATTAAATACAATTAATTGGCTGATGAAAAACAAAGCTCAAACGTCGGTGGCCTCGGGTCTTTATATTTATGCCATTGAGGTAAATAATGGTTATGAGAAATCAACCACGACGGGCAAAGTTTTAGTGTTCCATTAAGAAGTCAAGTAGCTGTCGTTGAAGCTGGGGCTTGGAAGTCACAGACCAACGAAAAACTTTGCAGGCTTTTGGATAACGACTTGCGTCAGATCGATTCCGGCACAAAAAAAGCCAATATTGGATAGAATGCAAAACCAAGTGGAAAGCTACTATTCAGCACTGAGCCTTGCTAACCATTTTTTAATCACTAACCAAGAAAACTAATAAAACACAAAAGGAATACCCCTAACCGGCTGTTTATTGACGCTGACGCGCTTTTTCTAACGGCCAAATTACTCGGCACCGATCCTCCTATCGAAGCGGTCAAGCTAAGAGACATGGCGCTGACCTTGTTTGACAAAGACACCGGAGCTTTTCAGGAAAATGGCGGCGGTGATTCCAGCTATCAGGCGGTAAACCTCCAGATGTTGATGTATTACCTGACTTATTATCCGTCGACGGACCTGGATAGCGTTATTCGGCAAGGCTTGGACTGGGAACTTTCAAAGGTGAATGCGGATGGTGCCATTGATGTGACTGGAAATTCCCGAACGGGCGTGGGGAAGGAAGTCTATTTTGGTAAAGAAAAAGAGGTCAATACTCGCGAGGTTTGTTTGATGTTTGCTTATGCGGGCGCTTTTTACCAGAACGACAATTACACGCAGACCGCCCTTTTGATCCAACAAAATCAAAAGAGGAAATGACCCTAAGTGTGATTCGTGGGTATTTAATCGTCAAGATTTTTGGTTTTTGTTTTAAAATATCAACACTGCCATTGGAAAAGGAACACTTATGCAAGCCGGGCCGGAGAAAATTTTTGACGTAGCCGAAATCATTAACGGCGAACATATCGTAGCCTATTTTCAGCCTCTGGTATCGGTTCAGAGAAAAGCCGTTATCGGTTTTGAAGGTCTTAGCCGCGGAGTTAATCCAGAAGATAAAAGTATTATTTCTCCCATTGATTTATTTGTCCAAGCGAACGCCCGTAATTTGAATCATGATTTAGATTTATTATGTCGGGAAAAAATACTGGAAAGTTTTTTAATCCTTAAAAAAACTCATCATGAGGTAGTTTTAACTGTTAATATTGGCGCTTCCGCAATTGAAAAGAAAACATGGTCCGGCTATTTAAAAACTCAGGTAATGGCTTCGGGGTTGACCCCTCAAGATATTGTCATTGAAATCGTGGAGTCCGCTGTTTTGGACATTGATAAGCTCCGCCGGTTTGTGGAAAGTTATCGAGAGGCGGGTTTTTTGATCGCGCTGGATGACATAGGATCAGGCCATTCCAATCTTAACCGCATTCCGCAAATCAAACCTGACATCATTAAAGTTGACCGTTATCTGGTCAAAGAGATTGAAAAGGATTTTTATAAACAAGAAGTGTTTAAATCTTTGGTCAGTATGTCCGAACATTTGGGAACGGTGATTATCGCTGAAGGCGTTGAAACGTCTGATGAAGCCAATACCCTTTTGGACATCGGTGTAGACGTTATGCAAGGTTATTATTTTGGAAAACCTATGCCCCGCGAAGAGCTGAACGAAGGGGATATTCGTTATCGAATCGATGAGTTGGGCCACAACTACCGAAAAGAACAAATTGTTAAAATTGGCAATAAACGATTTGTTATGAAACGCTATTTTAAGCTTTTGGAAGACGTTCAGCGGGATTTAGTCAATACCGAGATGTCTACTTTGGAAGAAAAATTAAAAAAAGTTGCTAAATCTTTCCCGGACATAGAGTCGTTGTATGTAATAGATGAAGACGGCTTACAGGCAACCGAAATGGTATTTAACACATCTCGCAAAGCGGGACGGAGTTCCGCGATGTTTAGGCCTTTGCCTAGAGGCGCCGATCACACCATGAGAGATTATTACTATTTTTTGATTGATGAGTCTTTCAGCAAATCGACTTACGTTACAAAACCTTATATTTCGTTGGCAACGGGCAATAATTGCGTGACAATTGGTTCATTGTTTTTAGATCAAAACAAAAAGAAATATATTTTGTGTTTGGATATCAAAGCACCGGTTAAATAGTCGAATCCTATAACTTGAAAGTGATATTCTTACGTTGCGGCTTTGGGAAATGTTAAGCGAGCAATGAGGTTTTTCCGTATTGGATTTACCCTGGAAGTAAAAAAGGGTTGAAATAAGGCCTAATAAGAGTTTGAAAAACAATCACTTAATTTAAAAAAACTTGAGATTTCCATCATCCGGCTCGAAAAAATGAAAATTTTTATATAAACTACTGCCTTCTGTGACGGCCCTGACCGTTATTGAATCTACCCGAAAGGACTGTTCATGTTTGATTATTTGCCGGAAGGTATCTCTTCCTTCTCTGGAGACATCGATTCCTTAATTCGTTTTATTTATCTGCTCACAGGTATTTTCTTCGTATTGTTTGAAGGCTATTTAATTTATATGGTTTTACGCTTTCGGAAGAAAGATGGATCTAAGGCCAAATATGAGCTCGGCAACAAGTGGGTAAATATCCAATGGGTTGTTGCCTTTGTTTTGGTGATCGTAACCCTGGATTTTTTCATTGATTATAAAAGCACTAAAGTTTGGGAGCTTTTAAAAGAACAGGTTCCGGCGACAGACGTTAATATCAAAGTGGTAGCCAAACAGTTTGACTGGACATTCGTTTATCCGGATAAAGACGGCAAATATGACACCCCTGAGGCCTTATCCTCCTACCGCGAATTACATGTGCCGGTTGGTAAAAAAGTGCATGTGATTTTAACCTCTCAAGACGTTATTCACGATTTCTTCCTGCCGGAAGTTCGTTTAAAGCAAGACGTAATGCCGGGGCGGGAGATTAACGCCTGGTTTGATACTAATAAGGTAGGTACCTATCACATTGTTTGTAATGAGCTTTGCGGTTTTGGGCATACCCGTATGTTGGCCGTTTTACACGTTGACGATGAGAAGACCTATGAAGACTGGAAAGTTCAACTTTATAAGCAAATGCATGGAGGCGTGTAATGTCACAAGAACATCACCAAGGCTTTTTCACTAAATATATTTTTTCAACCGATCATAAGATGGTGGCTAAACAGTTTCTGCTCTTAGCGCTATCGATGGCGGTTATCGGGGGCTTTTACGCCTTTTTGATTCGTNNGAGATATGGCCTTTCCCCGGCTTAATATGGCTTCTTTTTGGATGACCCTTTTAGCCGCTGGTTTATTGGTATCCTCATTTTTTGTGCCGGGCGGACCGGTAGCGGGCGGCTGGACTGGTTACGCGCCTCTTTCTGCAAGTTCCGAATATACGGGCGTCAAGATGGG
>PLFD01000047.1:0-25133 GCA_003136635.1 candidate division FCPU426 bacterium
ATGCGCTTTGCGGATAGGCATACAAAATGAATACTGATTATTTAAGCGCTTTCATGGTTTCACGGATGAGATCCGCGGATTTTTCCACCATGGCGCGTTCTTCATTGTTTAAAGGAATCTCAATAATATTTTCCAAGCCTTTTCGGCTGAGTTTGCAATAAACACCGAAATAAGTGTCTTTCAAACCATACTCCCCTTCCAAATAAGCGGAACAGGGAACAATTAAATTTTTGTCTTTTAAGATGGCTTCAACCATGGAACCGGCGGCCGCGCCGGGCGCGTACCAGGCTGAGACCCCGATCAGATTAACCAATTCACCGCCGCCCTTGCGGGTGCGGTCCACAATGGCGTTTACCTGTTCCGGTTTGAGAATATTTGAAATGGGAATGCCGGCAATCGTGGAATAGCGAACTAAAGGCACCATTTCGTCGCCATGACCGCCGATAACCGCGGCGTGAACATTTTCAACCGCCACATCGGTGGCCTGGGCCAAGAAGGTTCTCATACGGGCGGAATCCAAAACACCTGCTTGACCAATGACGCGGTGTTTGGGCAATCCGGAGGCCTTATAAGCCACATAGCACATAGTGTCGAGGGGATTGGTTACCACGATCAGAATGGTATCGGGGGAAAGGGCGACCAGTTTTTTGGTGACGTCCGCGACAATACTTTGATTAATCGCTACCAGGTCCTCGCGGCTCATACCGGGTTTGCGGGGCATGCCGGCGGTGATGACACAAATATCCGAGTTAGCCGTATCGGCGTAGTCGGTGGTTCCGATGAGATGGGTGTTGTAGCCCGAAATGGGGCCAACTTGCAGCAAGTCCAGGGCTTTTCCTTTGGGCATATCTTTCGCGGCGGGAATATCCAGGAGAACGATATCGCCCAGGTCCCTTTCGGCGATCCAGGCGGCGCATGAGGCGCCGACGTTTCCGGCACCGACGATAGTAATTTTAGGACGATGAGACATAAACCCTCCTGAAATGAATGAAATCTTCCGCGAGCGAAGGTAGTTTACTCAAAGGATTATTTAATGTCTACGAGCCGCGCGGGTTTGAAAAATAGTTTCCCGGTATAAATAAAAAACCTCTATGGGCAAAGGTTTTATTACCAGAGCCAATAGAGGTTTTTAGGTTAATAAAAAAGGTAAGTGTCGAAGATCGCGGCGTAATAAGGCCCCGAACCATAATTGGCCGATCCGGCAGTGGGGTCCATTCTTTGCGCATCCATCTGACATTTTAAATTACGGATGGGATAAAAGCGGAAGGTGACGACATCCCGAAAACCGTCAAAACCGGCGCCGAGGTTTGTATCGGTCAGGTATTCGTTCACAAAACGTAAATACATATCCAGCCCTAGGTCGATTTCGGCGCTAGCGTGATAAGCGGTGTAGGTGTCCTGTCCAGTGACTGCTCCGGCCGTCAGGAGATTATCGTGTCCCGAATCAAACTCACCCAAAAGAACCACAGGTCCTAGTTTGGTCCAACCATAGGCGCCATAACGGATTTTTCCGCCTGTGTTGGCTGTGTTATCCAGATTTTGGCCGTAAATCGATCCACCCAAAGTGAATTCGCGTAAGCTGATGCCGCCTTTAGCGGAGAAGTCTTTTTCAGCCGGATTGACGCCGTCATTAAAGGCGGCGGCATTTAAAAATAGACTGCCCGGGTATATGCCGAATTCCACACCATCGTAGGTAGGATTGTCAAAAGTAAAAATATAACCACCGCTATTGTTACTAACCAAATCATCCCGAACCAAACTGTTGTCGTCAGCCAACTCCAAACCATAAGGAATAGTAAACTTGCCGAGTTTGAAATAGGCGTCATTGGGAAGATTGGAAATCAAAGCGTAAACTTCTTTCGTTATGCTTTCGTCCAACCGGTAGGTAAATACGCCTGAAATGACTTCGTTGGCTTTAATGGCAATCGAAAAACTTTGACGGCCCAGCGGGACAAAAGGAGAGCCTGAATTAAATTGAGTAGGAACGCCTGGTACGCCAGGTTTAAAAAGAGCCCCAAAGCTTTCGTGAAAGTCCACTCCGGCGGAAACCCACGTAGGTGTTTTATGGGTAAAAGCCTGGGCTGCATCGGCAATGCCCTGCCAGTCAAAAGTTTTCAGGTTATTTCCGTAGTTTCTGCCGAAATCATTCCGAATATAACCGCCGGTTTCATTCATGTGGCATTCATTGCAATTGACGCCTTCCCAAGCGGCCAGATAAGGTTCGGCCCAAAGATTCGAGATTCCCATCGACATCAGAAGAATGGCCAGTATTCCTATCCAGCTTTTCATGAAGACTCCTTTGAGAAAATCCTGTTTTAATTACGGTTGTAGCCTGACCCTATGACTATCGTGTCTGACTTATAAATGTTACGGTTAAAACCACTTATTTAAGAGGCGAATTTAGGCTAAACCACCCCAATAATGATCGGGCGAAGCGTCAAAAATCCCTTCAGAACGTCCTGGCGACCATCAATTCCGTGACGCTGGCCGGAGATCCGCTAAGGGATTCGCCTAGCTCGAACAGCCATTCGTCCGGTTGAAAGGCGATCTGGGGGATGAAAGACCAGGATGAATTACTATTGGGCACCGTGATAGCGGTGAGATCCGCTTCTACTTGGAAATACCAATCCCGGCTGAAGTGATAGCCCAGGCCCGTATTGGCCTGCCACTGGTTGGGAACCTGAGGATCGATTCCCCCTTGGTAACCGTAATTCCCTTCGAGGTAAAACTTTCCTAATCGGTAACCGCCCAGAAGATCAACGGACCAACTGCTTCTGATCCAGGGAAAAGCCGTGTTGGGAATAGCGTAAGCCCCGCCGCCCTCGATGGAAAAAGCCCCGGCGGTTTCGCTGGTCCATCCTCCGAAATGATAAAACTCGTAACGCAGGTTCAGCCCGATGGGCGACAGGATGAGCGGCTCCTGCCCCAGGGGATACCGGGTGGTCAGGTTCGGAAAATCGACTTCTAAACCCCAATCCGTCCCAAGGGCGAACAAAGCTTCGCCGTACAGGTAAATCCAATGATAGGGCGCGGCATTGTTATCGAAGGTCGCCTCGAGATAATAGGTATTTTCGATTTGCGGCGAATCGGTTTCCAGAGTTCGAATAATGCCGGGGTCATTTTCCTGGGCGGGCAAAAGGGAAGGCAGGAGAAACTGGATTGCCCCGCAAACGGTTAAAAACAGGAAGAAACTCCTTAAGCGGGCCGAAAGTCGGGTCATGCGATAATTCTACCTCAAACCTGTTTAACCACCAAACCCTTCAAGAGCCTCAGGGCCCCGAGCCAGCGAAGCGCATCGAAGGGGGGATTCAAGCGGTATATAATTGATTCCGTCCGCCAATCCATTTGCCGAGGAACCCATGCGCTTGATGAATTTTATTTTTCTATGTATCGCCTTCCTGTTTTTGACCGGCTGGGGAAACTGGGGGCCTGATGTCAAAATCGGTCTTGCCTTGGATACTGTGGAAGACCGGGAACCCCTGGTTCAAAAATTGAAGGAAGCCGCGGATGATAACCGCGCGGAACTTCTCGTGGAGGACGCCAAGGGTGATCCGGCTGTCCAACAAAGCGAAGTTCAAGGCCTGATCCAGCAGGGCATTCAGGTGCTGGTGGTGGTTCCCTGCAACCCTTCAAAGGCCGCCGCTTTGGTAAATGCGGCGCACCAGGCTGGGATCAAAGTAATTTCCCTAGAGTCTCTTATTCCCGGCAGCGATCTGGATTATCTGATCGCCTTTGATAACGAGAAAGCGGGGGCTTTACAGGCCCGGGTCCTGATCAAAAAAGTCCCACGGGGCCGGTATGTGCTGTTAGGCGGAAACCCGATGGACACGGCGGACCTTCGAAAAGGTCAGATGAAGGTGCTTCAACCTTTCATTGACCGAGGGGACATCCAGATTGTGGCATTAAAGTGGGACAACGCGGGAAAAAAACCGGATGGGTTGGACGCCATTCTGGCGAACAAGGTGGACGCGGTGTTGGCTTCGGATGACCAAACCGCCGGGCGCGCCATCCGGATCCTGGGAAATAAGAATCTTTCCCAAGTGGCGGTCGCTGGTTTGGGAGACGACCTGGCCACCTGCCAGAGGATCGCTTCCGGTGCCCAATTAACGACGATTTACCACCCGCCTCAAAAGTTGGCCGAGGAAACGGCCTACCTGGCGGCCAAATTGGCCCGCAAGGCCACCGAGTTCGATTGCCAATTTGTGGAGGTGGACAACGGCTCCCAAAAAGTAAAAGCCGTTCTGTTAACTCCCCTGGCGGTGGACGCCCAGAACCTTAATCAAATACAAAAATAAAAACATGTTAACCACCAAGACACCAAGGGCACCAAGTAAGGCAAAACCAAATCCTTGGATTAAACATTGAAGGAAAAAAGAATTTTGGTTTGAAGCTTCACCCCAAAAGAATTGTCTTTCGCTTTTCTTGGCGCCCTTGGTGTCTTGGTGGTTAAATTGTTTTGTTTAATTCTTATTTCCGCCAGCGCGCGAACCAGTAGCCGCCGATCCAGATGGGAAGGAAGATCAGCACCAGCATGGGCAGCAGGTGGTCCACCAGCATGTGGCAAGTTTCCCAGCGGGCGCAATGAAGCTGTATGGTTCCCGCTCCCAAAAGAAAAGCCGAGAGCCCCAGCCAGGCGCCCGTCCATTTCGGGTGGAAAGAAGCGTTCCGCGAAGCCATCCAGCCCAGCATCAGCCAGGTTGGCAGGGCAACCCATAACACCGTCCGCGGACAAAACCATTCGTCGGCCATGTCGCGCGCCAGCACCTGCGCCATCGGGTCTTTATCGAAAAACAAAAAGGGCATGCTGAAAAGAAAAAGCAGAAGGATGGCGGCAACAATCCGGGGCGCGGGGTGGGGCCGGTAATCCGGCATGCTCGAGGCGATGCCCATCCAGGCCGTGAAACACGCCAGAAGGAAAGTCAGCGCCAAGAAACCTCCCGACGAAAAGTCGGCGAGTTTTTCCAGAATCTCAAATTGGGGCCCGATCAGGGAAAGGGAAAGGGCTATCGCCATGAGGGAAAAAACCAGCCATACCAGCCATTGTCCCAGAACGGTCGGGGCCGGTTGGGTCGGCTTGTTCTCCGCCACAAGCCTGTCCACCAAACGCCGGTGGGATTCGGGCAGGGAGCTTTTGATATTAGATTGAATTGATTCGCTCATTTGTTTTTTTCCACTTGGGTTTTTAGGATCTTCTTCAATAAGGCGTATCCCCGGTGAGCCCTGACTCTCAGGGCGGCGCTGGATATTCCCAAAGTCTTGGCCGCTGTTTCCACACTCATTCCTTTTAACTTCAACAGCTCCACCGCCTGCCGGTTCATCTCCGGTAGGGCCGCCAGAGCCTGGTGAATACGGTCGTCTATCCCGTCTTCCATCGTCTCCAGAGAGGCGATGTCGAAAAAATCTTCCAACGGTACTTCGAGCTGGCCGATCTTATGGTTCTTTTTCAGGGCAGCCCAGACGGCGTTACGAATCACCGCAAAGAACCAGGGTGGAAAAGGCAGATCGGTTCGATAGCTATGTTTGGCCTTATGGAAGGACAAAAGTACTTCTTGAAAAACATCCTCCACATGATCCTGGTTGAAGACTCTTTTACGGACAAAGTTAAAGATCACAGGACTCATCTCCACCAGAAGACGTTCATAAGCGGCCTTATCGCCGCCCTGTGTGAGCTTCATCAACTGGGTCCAAGATTGCCATTGGTCATCATTAAAATCCAAGGGCTGAGGCTCCTTTATATGAATAGTGGGCGTCCGGCATTAATGTTACTCCACCCAAAAGAATATTGGGGTTACGGTAACATTTTGATCACTGCAGTAATACACATTACCAAGCAGTCATTTTACATTTCATGGAATGAGATGTTGCCGGAATTCAAAAGCCTGGGAGGCTGACGTGAAAAAAATACTTGGTTTAAGCTTTATGCTCTGTTCTTTCATTTGGATGACATTGGCTTGCACGCACCAAAGCACCACCAGTGGCCCGGTAGGTTCACCCACTGCGACGCCTACTGCCACCGCTGTCCCGGTTTCGGGGGCTGGCGCGACTGTGGTTTATGGCGGCAGTTTGAACTTCAGTCCCTCACAAGTGACGATTACTCACGGCCAATCGGTTATTTGGGATTCTTCCTTGAACGGCCATACAGTGACATTGGATAGCTTTTCAGGCACTACGGGATCGACGGGAACCAATACCGCTAGTTTTCCCGTCACCATCGTTTTTCCGACTGCCGGAACTTACTACTACCATTGCGGCGTATCGGGACATTCGGGCTGTGGCACCACCACCTACGGTGTCTGTACTGGCGGCGGAGGAATGGTCGGCTCGGTAGTAGTGAATTAATTTTTTAATCCGGAATTATCTGTGTGTTGGTTGGTCAAAATTGATTCGGGTTGCAGCTCGTTTTTTTGAAGATTGAAAAGGTTAACGGTGTGCGCAAGAAAAATATCTATCAACTGACGTCCATTGCCGTTTTATTGATGACCGCGATGGACCTCGGTTGTTCAAGGTCTCTTTCCGTTACAGGGCCGACTACTTCCAAACCAACCGGTACCTCTACCGCGGCGAATTCAAATACGGTTGTCATCACGGCTACTTTTACTGCCACGGCAACCGCCACTGACACAGCGACAAATACGGTCACGTTAATGAACACGGCGACGATTACCAATACGCGAACCAATACGGTTACTTCTACCTTTACCAATACTCCGACCAACACAATCACGAACACACCAACTATTGCAGTGGGTAATACATCGACATTCACCAATACGCCGACCAATACGGCTACTTTCACGGCTACTGGTACATCTACCAACACAGTTACCAATACCCCGACTAACACGCTGGGTAATACATCAACACCCACGAATACACCAACCAATACGCCCACCAAAACTACAACGAATACACCGACTAACACCCCAACCAATACGGCAACTTCAACGCCAACGGTTACCCCCACTCAAGTGACGCTTACCTACCTGTACAACACTTATATCAGCGTTCCTATTGGTTCCAGCAACCAATGCAGTTCCTGTCATAACGCGGGTTTCCCGCCCGATCCCAGCTCGAAAACCGCGTTTTACAATTCGGTGGTTAATCAATCAGCGCCTGATGGCTGCGCTTCTTTGCTGGTGTCGCCAGGAAACGCGAATCAGAGCGCCCTTTACCTTCGGCTTTCCGGCGGCAGTTGTTCTCCCCAAATGCCTGATGGCGGACCTACTTATTTGACTGCAGCCCAATTAGCCAATGTCGCCGCCTGGATTAACGAGGGAGCGCTGAATAATTAATTTGTGGAGGTTTTAAGATGAAAGCTTTAATTCTGATTATGTCTTTGTTGTTTTTAGGTTTTTTTGTTCATGCCTGTGGAAACAGCAGTCCGACCAGCAACAACCAGGTTCCCACTGACACTCCTACCGTGACGGCGATTCCGGCAACAAATACACCGACTCCAAACGTGACTGTATTATCCCAAACGCCGACCCCTACGAATACGGTGACAAATACGCCCACGGCGACGCTGACAAATACGATAACCAATACAGCTACGTTAACTCCCACGAATACCATCACCAATACGCCCACCTTAACACCGACAAAAACCGTGACCAATACACCGACGTTGACACCCACGAATACGGTTACCAATACTCCCACGAACACACCGGTGATCGCGGCAACTATAGGCGCGGTGGGCGATACCTTTAGCCCCGCCAACGTGACTATTACTAGCGGTCAAGCCGTTGTTTGGAACTCTACCTTAAATGGAGCGCACACGGTTTATGTTGATAGTTTTTCAGGAACACCAACTCCTCCAGTTGGTAGTTGTGGAACGCCGCTGCTTAATACAACTTCTTTTCCAGTAACCCTTATATTTAACACACCCGGCACTTATTTCTTCCATTGCGCAAACCACTCCAATTGTAGTTCCTCTCAATGCGGTATTTGTAACGGCGGAATTGGCATGGCGGGTTCAGTTACGGTTAATTAATTTATGGGAGGTTTATCATGAAAATCATTCTTTTGATTATGTCTTTATTGTTTTTTGGTTTTTTCGTTTCGGCCTGTTCCAGCAACAGCAATCCTACTTCTTCCAATAAATCTAGTTACTAGCTTGAGGTTTGTTCTAGAAAAGCTGTCCTGGGGTTAAGAACTGAGCAGAAATTCTTTGTATCTCTCAAACTAAATCATTTCGACCAACACTTTTTTGTGATTTTTCCCTGTCAAACGTTTATCTTTGAGTGCGACTTCAAAAAGGATAAGGTTTATGGCACACAAAGGTTTTACACTTTGGTTTACGGGTCTTTCGGGGTCGGGAAAATCGACTATTTCCGAGAGAGTGGCACTTAGGCTTCAAAAAATGGGATTGCCGGTCGAGATTTTAGACGGAGACATCGTGCGGACCCATTTGTCCAAAGGTCTGGGTTTTTCACAGGAAGACCGTGATGTGAATATCAAGCGGGTTGGATTTGTATGCCAGCTTTTGACCCGCAACGGGGTGCCGAACATCGCTTCTGTTATTTCTCCTTATCGTGCCGCCCGGGATTACAACCGCCAAAAAATTAAAAACTTTGTGGAAGTTTACGTGGCCTGTCCGGTGGAAGTTTGCGCCCAAAGGGATGTGAAAGGCCTCTACCAAAAGGCCATGGCGGGAGAGATCAAACACTTTACGGGTGTGGACGACCCTTACGAAGAGCCCTTCAACCCGGAGATTACCTGCCATACGGACAAAGAATCCGTTGAGGAAAGCGTGGAGAAGGTTGTGAAGAAGCTTCAGGAATTAGGATACCTTTCTTAAGTGTCTGGCTCTTCGTTTCGATTTTCCCAACTGAAATACTGGCAAGCCGCTTTGATTTTATTTTTTTCTACCCTGGTACTTTTCTGGAATTTTCTTTCGCCGACGAGTCATCTAATCCTTTCCAAAATGGGCGAGGACCTTTCTGGCCAATTTGTGTGGTGGCGCCAATTTGGTTTTGAGGAGTTAAAAAAAGGCCATTTGGCTTTGTGGAATCCCCGGCTTTTTTGCGGCGAGCCCTATTTGGGCGGCTTTCAGTCCGCTCTTCTTTATCCTCCCAACTGGCTGTTTATGGTTTTGCCGCTGCCCTTCGCCATTAATTCCAGCATCGCGCTTCATATTTTTTTAGCGGGTTTTTTCACTTATGGGTGGATTCGGTTTCGAGGGTCACATCCTGCCTCCGCTTTAATGGCCGCTTTTATGTTTATGTTTGGTTCCGCCATGATTCTGCATGTGGTCCCGGGACATTTACCCAATCTCTGTACGATGGCCTGGATTCCCCTGGTTTTTCTTTCGGTGGATATTTGTTATCAAAAAGAAGATTTCCGATGGGTTCTGTTAGGCATGTTCGCTTTGGCTATGCAAATTTTTTCCGGACATATTCAATACGTCTACTACACGGCGGCTATCCTGAGTTTTTATGTTTTGTTTCTTTTAACAAGAACCCAAAGATCAAAAGGGTCTTTAGCTTTTCGATTTGCCTTAATAGGCCTGGGAGCGGGAGTTCTGACAGCGGTCCAGCTTTTAGCGGGATGGTCGGCGGCATCAGAAAGTGTCAGAACGAAGGTTTTAGATATTGATTTCATTGATATTGCGGATATCACAGCAGAGAGACTTTGGTGCCTTTTGATGCCCAATTTTTTTGGAAGTTGGAATAACTACTGGGGCGGCGGTTTTTATTGGGAAGGGGCTATTTACGTCAGTCTGACCGCTTTTGTTTTGGCTCTTTTGGGACTTTTGGTTTCGAAAAATCGGGATAAAAAATTCTTCGGTATAATGTCGCTCGTTTTAGTGCTCATCGGTATCGGCAAACGTTCGCCCCTTTTTGTTTTATTTTATAAGTACTTTCCCTTGTTCAGTAATTTTAGAGGCGTGGGTAAGTTGAATGTCTTTATAACGCTTTGCCTGGTGGTTTTGGCCGCGATGGGAATGGATGAGATTTTCAAGAATGGAACACACCTTCAAAAGTTAAACGAATGGACTTTCAAATTATCCGGTCTCTTTTTAATAGCCGCTCTTGTTTTTTATATGACTCCTTTGCTGGGTGGAAAAAAGCTGTTTAAAAACTATATTGATCATGCGGATTCTATGACAGCGAGCCTTTTTTTATGCGCCGTGATTTTGAGTTTGATCGCCTGTGTCGCGTGGGTTTCGATTAAAAAACCTCTCTGGTGTTATGGTTTTTTAATTTTAGCCATTGGAGAACTTGTTTTTTTTGCCGGATCAAATTTGCCTTTTTTCAATATGGATAGTCTTCGTCAGGAAGTAAGCACGATTCAAAACACCTACCAAAAAGACCCCGGAGATTATCGGGTTTATAGCGGAGAAAATAATTTAGTTCTGGGTACTTCGGGTTTGGGAGTTTGGGGCAACGATCCCATGGTTCCTTCCCGATATGACGAATTTGCGACACTGACCCATAGTTTGAACGGACAAACTTTTGGTTTGGATAGACCGCTTCAGGAAGCAGTTCCTGCGTTGTCGCTTTTTCGTTTGAAATACGCTTTTTATGAGAAGGACGGTCATTTGACACAGAACAAGCTTAAATTGCCCCAAGTGCCACGGGCTTTTTTAGTAAGCCAATGGGAAAAAGGAACGCTGGAATCCAATTGGTCCCTCATCCTTTCTCCGAAATTTAACCCGCTGAAAAAAGTGTGGCTGGAACAGGATCCCGGAATACCTAATAACTTGTTGGCTTCTGATCAGTCTGTGACTCTGAACGATCTTTCCAGCGATAAAGTTGAAATCAACGTGGAAACCACAAAGCCATCCATTTTGGTGATAACCGATAATTACAGTCGGTATTGGAAAGCTGTGGGTTACCCGGACTCCGCCGAAAATATTTATCAGGTAATGCCCGCCAACGGGTTTCAGCAAGCTATTCCGCTTCAAGCGGGTAAGCATCATATTTTGATGGAATACCGGCCTGAAGCTTTTGTCATAGGAGCTTGGATTTCTGGAATATCCTGGTTACTGTTTATCGGGTGTTTCTTTTTAACTGTCCCGCTTAGCCGGCGCCGCTAAAGGGTTATAATGCCTTGAGTCAAATTCACTCGACAGAAAGACGACATGAAAACCGCTGATCTTCACATGCATACTAATCATTCGGACGGTACTTTAAACCCGGTGGAATTGGCCCGCTTGGCCAAATACCAAAACTTGGACGCGATCGCTTTGACCGACCATGATACGGTTACGGGTCTAGCCGAACTGGTGGAAGAAGTGAATAAACTGGGAATTGAAGCGATTCCCGGGGTGGAACTATCAGCCAATTTTTTTCCGGGTACGCTGCATATTCTCGGTTATGGATTTGATCCTCAGGGGCCTATCCGTCAAAAACTGGAGCAATTTCAAAAGTCCCGAGCCGAAAGAAATCCTCAGCTTTTGGAAAAGCTTAAAACATTGGGAATGCCTTTAACTTTGGAAGAAGTACAAAAACTTTCCGGAGCGAAAAATCAAATCGGCCGGCCCCATATCGCCAAGGCCATGGAAATAAAAGGATATGTGGCGAGCTATGAAGAGGCTTTTGACAAATACCTTACCAAAGGCGGTCCCGCTTATATTCGTAAAGCGGGATTGACGGCAAAGGAGTGCATTGACCTCATCCATGAATCCGGCGGCGTGGCAGTGATCGCTCACCCCATTCAAATGAAGCTTCAGAAGATGGAATTGCAGGAAAAGTTAAAAGAATTGGTTGATATGGGCATGGATGGATTGGAAGTGATCCATCCTGATCATTCACCCGAGAATCAAGAATTTTTCATTCGTTTAGCTGATGAATTAGGTCTTTTGCCCACGGGCGGCAGTGATTTCCACGGCGACCATAAACCGAGCGTTCAATTGGGCCAGGGGCGGCCACCTTACGCTTATTTAGAGGCCTTGCGCGGGCGGATGAAACAGTGGCAGGGGACAAACTAAATGGAACCCATTACGCCGGATCAATTTTTAGAGAACGCTACAACCTGGAAACCGGCCGACAATTTTAAGCAGCTCATCGAGCACCAGCTGAAAGCGGTTCAAGTGCCCGAGGCGCTTATTCCCGCTTTCGCGGAGGCTTTTTACCAATGCGCCAAAAACACCTATGACTACATCCAATACATACACGAATTGTCGACCACCAAAGAAATCGACAGAAAAAACTTTTTGCCGCAAGTGGCGCAGTTGATCGGCTTGGTGCACGGTCTTCAAAAAGCCGGGAAGCTTTATCAGGATGTTTTTAAGAAATTTGACACGACTACCCGCGAAGGATTAACCCGCGATGAATTTGATACGGTTTATTATGACGCCATTCAAAACATCGAACTTCGGTCTCTTTTGAAAAAGATCATTGATGAAGTGGAAGTGGTTTTACAGACTTTTTCACTGGTCAGTCAGGATTTGGTGGGCATTGAGTGCGTGAATCTTTATGAGACCAGCATTCGCTTTCAGCTCTTCCTGCAATATTTCATGGCGAAACACAAATTTTCTAATGAGGAATTGTGGTCGATTTTATTTGATGTTTACAGTCAGGTATCTGAATTGGAAAGTGTTTCGGTTGAGCCGACCGAAGCCGAACTCAAAGACCTTCATCAAAAAATTCAGAAGTTTAGAAATAATTAAAGCCTTAACCATTAAATAGCAAGAGTTAAACCTTCCTCCCTCGCCTATCGGCTTTGGGAGAGAAGCTTTCTTTTATTAGATGTTTAAGGTGAGGCCTTCAACCGCGGTGATGGTATTGGCGAATAGCTTTTTAGCGCCTTCTTCTTTTTTCTCAATCGCCGCGTCATCGTGGTTGGGATCGTGATGATAAAGCACCAGCTGTTTCACGCCCGCTTCCTGCGCCACACGGCAGGCCATTTCGGGGGTGGAGTGGCCAAAACCCTGGGTGGGCATGGGGCCGGTGTATTGTTCCATTGTGTATTGAGCGTCGTGAATCAAAACGTCCGCGCCTTTGGCGAACTGGATTAAGCGCTTATCGCCTTCGGCATAGCCTTCCACGTCAGTCGCGTAAACAATGGATTTTCCCGCGAATTCCAACTTAAAAACAATCGAGCCGTTCTTGGGATGGTTATAAGCGCGGTATTGGGTAACGATGACTTTGTCTTTAGAGGTGTGGCCGTGATTGGATCCATTGACCCGTTCGGCCTCTTCACCCTCAGCCAGAATAATTTGATCCTGCGGTTTTAAAGTTCCCACATGCTTGATGGAACTGGTTTCCTCAAAATCGACGGGAAAGAACATTTGATCCATTAACAGATCCAAAATGTATTTCATGTCGTTGGGCTGACCCACCGGAGCGTAGGCCGAAGGGCCGTAGATGGTTAAAGAAGAATCAGGGATAAAAATAGGCGCGAAGAAAGGCAGTCCCATGATGTGATCGTGGTGGGTATGTGAGATTAAGATGGTTGCTTTGAGTTTTTTTAATTTTTCTTTATTGATGAAGAAGTTTTTGACCAGCTTTTTTCCCGCTTCGACGATACCGGTTCCGGCATCGAGAAAAATCGTGTGATCCAGAACGTTCACTTGAACGCAGGAAGAGTTGCCGCCGACTTTAAGTGTGGTAGGGCCGGGAACGGGAATACTGCCCCGGACACCGTGAAAGGTTAGGGTAAAGTCGTGAGCCATGTAGGCATTTCTCCTCAGCGTCAAAGGGTGTGTTACTAAGGTGTTTATTATTCCAAAAAAAAGGCCTTTTGCAAAGGAAAGGCTTAATTCATTCGTTTCTGAAATAGGCTTGAACCCCGTTATCCCCCACGGGTGTGGCAAAAACTAAAGGACAGGGTAAGCCGTGGTTATGGTTCCCATAGGGCCCGAGTGCCGCAATGAGCACATTCGGGGGCTTTTTCACCCGCTTTTAGGTAAACACTGACAGTACGGTTTTCGGCGGCGCAGGTAACGCAAAGGTGGGGGCCTGTATATAGAAGCAGGTCGCCGGGTTTGCGGGGAGAGATATCAATGTTCATTTTAGCGTGGGTGCCCCTGGACGGGTCGGCTTGGGGGTCCAAGGGGGTTCCGGAAGGTAGAGTTTCCAATCGTTCCTCGAAAAAGAAGAATAGCTTAAAGATCCCTTATGAATCTTTAAGGTCATAGGTTCTCTCTCAAATTATTTGAGAAACCTATAAAAAAAGCCCCGGGGTTTATAACACGGGGCTTTTGAAACAGAACAACTTGATTTTACTTTTTAGCTTTTGACGAAACCTTCTTTTTGGGAGTGGCCGCCGCGGCCGCGCTTTTTTGCTTGGTCCAGTTCAAAAGTCCGCCGGCCTGGATGATTTCCTGTTGACGGGGAGTTAGTCCGTGCACCACTTGAAAGGACTTGCCCGTAGTTAAGTTCTTCACCGGGAAGGGGTGATCAACTTTGATGACTAAGGCCAGGTCAGGAATTTCCAATTGGTCGCCCTGAGAGACCGAGTCGTAATCCACAGCTTGTACGAAAGTCAAAGGCAGGATGCCGAAATTGATCAGGTTCGCGCGGTGAATACGGGCGAAACTTTTTACGATGACCGCCTTAAGGCCCAAATACATGGGAGCCAAAGCCGCGTGCTCGCGAGAAGAGCCCTGACCGTAGTTTTCGCCGCCTACCACAAATCCGCTGCCCGCTTCTTTAGCGCGCTTGGGGAAAGTGGGATCGATGATGTTAAACACAAATTCCGAAATGGCAGGAATGTTGGATCGCAAGGGCAACACTTTTGAGCCGGCCGGCATGATGTGATCGGTGGTGATGTTATCGACCACTTTTAACAAAACCGGGGCTTCGATCTTTTCAGCTAAAGGCTGGTTGACCGGCAGAGGTTTAATGTTGGGGCCTCGGAGCACTTCGACTTTTTTCGGATCCTTGGCGGGAGGGATAATGCCGTTATCGTCCCAAACAAACTTTTCGGGAATCTCAATCTTGGGCGCTTTTCCTAAAGTGGAAGGGTCAGTAATTTTTCCAGTTAAGGCGCAGGCCACGCAGGTTTCAGGGCTTGCCAGATAAACCTTGGCGTCGCGGGTTCCGGAACGGCCCTCAAAATTGCGGTTAAAACTGCGGATGGAAACGGCTCCCGATGAGGGAGCCTGGCCCATGCCAATGCAGGGTCCGCAGGCGGACTCAATAATGCGGGCTCCCGAGGCGATAATATCGGCCAAAGCGCCGTTTTTCGCGATCATTTCGAACACTTGTTTGGAACCGGGGGTGACGGTCATTGAAACGCTGGGATGGATGTGTTTCCCCTTGAGCATTTTGGCGACCATCATCAAATCAGTGTAAGAGCTGTTGGTGCAAGAACCCACACAAACCTGCTGAACATCAATGGTTTTGAGTTTGGAAACTTCAATCACGTTATCCGGGCTGTGGGGTTGGGCGATCAAAGGACGAAGTTTGTTTAAATCGATAATCAGTTCTTCGTCGTAGCTCGCGCCAGGGTCGGCGGCCAAAGGCGTCCAATCCTTGGCGCGTCCCTGGGCTTTCATATATTCACGGGTGTTTTCATCCGAAGGGAAGATAGAGGTAGTGGCTCCCAGTTCAGCGCCCATGTTCGTAATGGTCGCGCGGGCGGTAGCGGAGAGGCTCTTCACGCCGGGGCCGGTGTATTCCAAAATTTTTCCCACGCCGCCTTTGACGGTTAACTTGCGCAAGACTTCCAAAATGATATCCTTCGCGGTCACCCAGGGCTGAAGCTTGCCCTTCAGTTCCACCCGCAAAACTTTCGGCATGGTCATGTAAAAAGGTCCGCCGCCCATGGCGACCGCGATATCCAAACCGCCGGCGCCGATGGACAATTCGCCCAAGCCGCCGCAAGTGGGGGTGTGGGAGTCCGAACCTAAAAGGGTTTGGCCCGGTATGGCGAAACGTTCCAAATGAACCTGGTGGCAAATGCCGTTGCCGGGGCGGGAGAAGTAAATGCCGTGCTTGGAGGCAACCGACTGCAGATAGCGGTGGTCATCGGCATTTTCAAAACCGGTTTGAAGCATATTGTGGTCGACATAAGATACGGAAAGCTTGGTATGAACCTGGGGAACGCCGATGGCCTCGAATTGAAGGTAAGCCATGGTGCCTGTCGCGTCCTGAGTGAGGGTTTGATCGATGCGGATACCCACTTCCTGCCCCGCTTCGGGTGTGCCCGAAAGGAGGTGGGCGTTAATAATCTTTTGAACCAAATTCAATCGCTTCTTGCTGTCGGTTGTCATGATTGCCTCCGTTAAAAATGTAAGAATGCAAACTAGTTGTTGAGGGAGGCCCATTATGAGTCTGGGTAAGGCGCCAATTCAACCCTAAATCTGGCGCAAATCAGCGAAAAGTGCAGGTTTTAAGCTTTGTTGGCAAATCAAAACCCTGCATTTTCGGATATGTCTTTTTATTTACTTCGGTACTTACCTTTGAATGAGATTTAATTTAAAGTTTAGTTTCTCAGCTTCTTAAGAGTTCTGACTGGGGAATCCATTTTGATCAACACTATCCTATCCATTGAAGGCATGCATTGCGCTTCCTGCGCTTCCCGCATTGAAAAACAGCTTAACCTGGTTCCGGGTGTTCATTTTGCCTCGGTCAATCTGGCGTCCAACAAAGCCTATATTCAAACGGAGGATCACCAAACCGATCTGCCCGCTTTAGAGCAGGCGGTCCATGAGGCGGGCTATGCCGCCCACCGTTACATCTCCAACGAACACGCTCACAAGGCTTACGATGAGCACGAAACCAGGTTCGGCTGGCGGCTGATCCTGGGCGGTTTTTTAGCGCTGCCTCTTTTAGCTCACCATGTGTTTATGAATTCAGCTCTCTTTCAATTCTCGCCATGGATTCAGTTGTGTTTCGCGGCGCCGCTTTATTTTGTGGTTGGCTGGCCTTTTCATCAATCCACCCTCAAGTTACTCCTTAAGCACCAGGTCAGTATGGACACCCTGATTTCACTGGGAACCTCGGTGGCCTTTTTTGGGTCGCTGCCGGCTCTCTGGGGCTGGCGGGTAGACCTTTATTTTGATGCCACCGGCATTATTCTTTTTCTCGTCACACTGGGACGTTTTTTGGAAAACCGTTCCAAACAGCGGGTCAATCGGGCGCTGGAACAATTGGTCAATCTCGCGCCCCGGACCGCCCATGTGCGGAAGGACACGCATCAAATTGATTTGCCCGTCGAAATGGTGGGAATTGGGGACCAGCTTTGCATCCGGCCGGGCGAGTCCATACCGGTGGATGGGGAAGTTTTGGAAGGAAAAGGTTTTGTGGACGAATCCTTTTTAACCGGGGAGTCCACTCCGGTGGAAAAACGTCCCGGAAGGCCGCTTTTCGCGGGCACTATCAACGGCACCACGACGCTCATCATGCGCGCCGAATCGATCGGAGCGGATACCGCTTTGTCCCGCATGATCCGTCTGGTGGAAGAAGCGCAGGGATCCAAGGCGCCTGTGCAAAAAATGGCGGACAATGTGGCGGCAATTTTTGTTCCTGTTGTCCTGCTTCTCGCGGCCGCGACTTTGTGGGGCTGGCTGATCTGGGGAAAAGTTCCCCTGACCGACGCATTTCAACACGTAGTCGCGGTGCTGGTGATCGCCTGTCCCTGCGCCCTGGGGTTATCCACTCCCATCGCGGTGATGGCGGGCGTGGGCCTGGCGGCGCAAAAAAGCATCTTGATCCGCCGGGCCGAGGTGTTGGAAAAAACCCGCAAGATCGATGTGCTTGTTTTTGATAAAACCGGAACCCTCACCGAAGGCAGACCCCGTTTGATGGATGTGATGATCACGGGCGACTATTCGGAAGAACAGTTATTGCGCTACGCGGGGGCGCTGGAGATGGGAACCAATCATCCCCTGGCCGCGGCGATTTTGAAAGAAGTCATGGTGCTGGATCTTATTTTACCCAAGACGGAAAAAGTGATTGAGGCGCCGGGAGCGGGGGTTCAGGGCTGGGTGGAAGGCCGGTTGGTCGCCATCGGCACGAAAGGCTATATCGAATCCCTGGACGGCGTGGTGGCCTCAGCGCAGGTCAGGTCCAATGTGGAAGCCTATCGACAGGGCGGGCAGACCGTTTCATTGATGGCTATCGATCAAAAGATCGCGGCGATTTTTGTGATGGAAGACGCCCTCCGGGCCGAGTCCAAAGAAGTTGTCACCCGGTTAAAAAAACTGGGGCTTCAGGTTCATCTTCTGACGGGGGACGGGGAAGTGGTGGCCAGACGGGTGGCCGACCGGGTGGGCGCGGACGAAGTGAAGTCGAACGTTTTACCTGAGGGGAAGGTTCAATATATTAAAGAACTGCAAAGCAGGGGCCTCAAGGTGGCGATGGTGGGGGACGGGTATAACGACGCGGCGGCTTTAACCACGGCAGACTTGGGCATCGCCATGGGGTCTGGCACGGATGTGGCCAAAGAAGCGGGGGATATTGTGCTGGTGCAGGGAGACCTTCTTAAAGTAGTAGAGGCTATTCAAATTTCTCGGGCGACTTTTAACATCATCTGGCAGAACCTCTTTTGGGCTTTTAGCTATAACCTGCTGGCGCTACCTTTGGCCATTTTTACCCAAATTTCCCCCTCTTTGGCGGCGGGGGCCATGGCGCTTTCCTCGCTGACAGTAGTTTTGAATACGCTTCGGCTATTTGGGAAGAAGTTTTGAACCTGTTGAAAAGGCGTCAAAAACAAGACATCCGGTCTTTTGAATAGGGCTTCGTTCCTTGTTTCGTTCTTTATCCAAATCAAAAAAAGTGGAGTATACTTAGTTCCAGCTGGGTTAAACGACACTTATGGATGGAGTGAATATGAAAAAACTTGCCCTTTGTTTAATTCTTCTGTCGACCCTCATGATTCCACTGGCCTGCGGCAACCAAAACAATTCACCTTCCGGCCCCATCGGCGGGGGCCCAACCGCGACACATACGCCAGTTGCAACATCAACACCTACCACCATTCCCGGCGGGCCTACGAATACATTCACCCCCGGTGGAGCTCCGCCGACGAACACACCGACTTTTGCTGTTCCTATCCCCCTATTTCAACATAACTTTGGAACTACCGCAGCGCCTAACGGTATGGTTATTTTGGGTACTTCGCTGACTGTGGCTGAAAGTGATTCTAATGGCCCTGAAGTGGAAAACTTTACAATAGCCGCCGCGAATGACGGAACGGTTAAGGTTGCTCCAAATGTTGGACTGAACAACTTTGTATGGACAACTTTCCCCATACCCAATCCAGCGCCTACCCCGGCCTACAATCCTTTGCCAGCCTGGACGCCGGTTGCTACAGGTCTCAATGGCCCTCAGGGCGTTGTGTATCAAACCACAGCCCCAAACTATTCTTCTACGCTTGATGCTCAACCTGGCGGAGGCGCCATCTTATATTATGGAAGTTCTTCTACAGTGGGTTGGTCGCTTTATGGTTTGGGTTACGTTTATCAACCCTTTAGCGTCACTGGGTTCGACGCCAGAGGTTTTAATAATCCTAAAGGCATGGGAGCTGACGGTCAACAAAATGTGTATGTTGCCGATACCGGAAATGGCCGGATCGAACAATTTAACCAGCTTGGTCCCGAACATTCTTGGACAGGGAACCCTGGAAACCTGATTACCAATGCTGGAGGAATTCCTTTTACGACCGTTGCCTTTAAATCGCCTTACGCTGTGGTTTGTGATACGAATAATCCGGCCACGGTTTATGTGGCGGACAATGGATATAATCCTCCCGTTGTTCAAATGTTTTCCGCCGGCGGAACTACGATTACGGGCGGGTTTACCACTGTTGCAAACGGCACAATACACGGTTTAGCTGTTAGCTCCACCGCGCCTTATAATATTTATGTCGCGGATTATGGATTGGGACAAATTGAAATCTATTCGCAAACAGGAAATCTTTTAGGGGTCATTACCGATCCTCATGGTTACGCGGAAGCGTCGACCTTCACTCCGAACTGTCTTGCCTTTGATGCCAATGGTTATATTTGGGCGGGAGACGCGGTTAATGAGCAAATAGTCTCTTTCAAGTAATTTTTATTTTTGACGGTGAAAATTTATTTAAGCTTATGCTTTCCATGGAAAGCATAAGCTTTTTTATTTAGAAAAGTCTCTTCCTTGACGGTCTTTTGAAACTTGCCTATCCTACCTTTCGTTATTCATTTTCCTTTATCCGTTCACTCAACGAGGTGTGTTATGCAAAAGCGATTCATTGCAGTTTTGTTTATGGTTTCGGCCTTTTTGACGGATTCTTGCGGGCCCAAAATCAACCCCAATGAAATCCGCATCGGCGAGTACGGATCGCTCACGGGGGCACAGGCCACTTTCGGCACTTCGACCGACAACGGTATCAAGTTGGCGGTGGACGAAATTAACGGCGCAGGCGGGATTAACGGAAAGACCCTCAAACTGACCGCTTATGACGATCAGGGCGACCCGGCAGAAGCGGCGGTGGTGGTGACGAAACTGATTACGCAAGACCAGGTTCAAGTGGTTTTAGGTGAGGTGGCCAGTTCGCTTTCGCTGGCGGCGGCGCCGATCTGCCAGCAGAATAAAATTCCCATGATTTCCCCTTCTTCCACCAATCCCAAAGTGACCCAGGTAGGGGACTATGTTTTCCGCGTTTGTTTTATTGACCCCTTTCAGGGCCAGGTGATGTCGGATTTTGCCATGAACAATCTCAAGGCTCAAACCGCAGCGATTTTGCGGGATCAAAAAAGCGATTACAGCATGGGTTTGGCTGACTTTTTCGTGAAGCGGTTCAAGGAAAAGGGCGGCACGATTGTCTCTGACCAAAGTTATGTGGCGGGCGATGTGGATTTCAAATCCCAGCTTACCAACATTCGCGGGCAAAAACCGGATGTTATCTTTGTTCCTGGTTATTACGGCGAAGTGGGGTTGATCGCTAAGCAAGCCAGAGAATTAGGGGTCAAAGTAGCGCTTTTGGGCGGTGACGGTTGGGATTCTTCCAAACTTTATGAAATCGGCGGAGCGGCTTTGGACGGTTGTTATTTTTCCAGCCACTATTCGCCCGAATCAACCGACCCGAAGGTGCAGGATTTCGTGAAAAAATATCAAACCAAGTATGGCCAGGTGCCGGACGCTTTGGCGACTTTAGGCTATGACTCGATGGGTGTGTTGGCGGCGGCTTTGAAAAACGCGAAAAGCCTGAGCGAAGCGGATATCCGGGACGCTATCGCGGCCACGAAGGCTTACACTGGAGTGACCGGGTCTATCAGTCTCGATGCCAACCGCGACGCGGTTAAGCCGGCGGTGGTCTTAAAAATCGAGAATAGTAAGGCTTCTTATGTTACGACGGTTAATCCTTAAAATGGTTGAAAAACCCATTCTCGTTGTCGATAGGTGTAAAATTAATCCGTATCCAATTGGGTTCAGGAGTCTGAAAATGAAAAAAATCGCTCTTTTGATATTAATTTTTGTTTTGGGTGCCAGTTTCGCGTTTGCGGACGACAGAGATGAAGATGAATCAAAAGCTAAAACAACCTCGAACAATAGCGATTCTTTCTATCTTGGTTTTGGTACGGGTGTGGATTTACCCGGCACTAATTGGAGCTCAAACTACGCCCTTGGCGGCGGCGCCCAGCTTTTTGGCGGATACGCTTTCGATAAGAATTGGGCCTTGCGATTGGATGAGGAAAACTGGTTTTTTGAAGGAACAAATTTTTCTCTTTATAACTTTAGGTCTTTGGCTTCGATTAAATATACCTTTAGCGTGGAAGGCTGGCAGCCCTATCTTTTGTTGGGCGGGGGCATCGTTTACCAAACACTTTCCACGACTGGCAGCAGTTCCATCAATCTGGATGCTTTAGGCGGTCTGGGAGTTCAATTTGATATGACCGCCGACACGCACTTTTTTGTGGAAGCCAGATATAACTTCATTCTTCCCTCAACGGGAAGCTTTCAGGATGTTCCCCTCACCGCGGGCATTTGGGTAAACTTGCCTTAGAACCGAGAAGAAAAATTTATTTCACCACAGAGTTAACGGAGTTANNTAACTCCGTTAACTCTGTGGTGATAAGTAGTTGGTTTTTCTAAGCCGGTTGTAACTCAATCAAACTCACTTCGGGGCTCAAGCCGAACCGCACGGGCAAAGTCCAATAGCCCGTGCCGGAGGACACGTAAAGCTGGCACCCCGCTTCCTCAAACAGCCCCATGTCATATTTAAAAAATAGTTTGGCGAGGGACCACTTGAGCCATTTAAAACCAAATTGCCCGCCATGGGTATGACCGCTTAACGTAAGCTCAATTTTTCGATCAACGGCTTCTTTAAAGCCCTGGGGCTGATGGGCCATCAGGATGGTTACGGCTTTCTCCGGTTTTTTCTCGATAGCCTTGTCAAAATCAGGCGCCACCGAACCCCATTTGCCAAACCGCCGGGCGCCTTGGTCGCCCACGCCGGCGAGCCAAATAACAGAGTCTCCTCTTTTTATTTCCATTCCCTCGTTGACCAGCATGGTCAACCGGCTGTCCTCCAGTATGTTGAGGGTCTTTTGGGGATTGGCGTAAACGTCGTGGTTGCCTAAAACCCCCAGCGCGGGCAAGTAAGGATCCAGATATTCCAGACTTCTAAGAAATTTAGGCAGGTAATGGGGATCATCATCCGTAATGTCCCCGCAGACGATAAAAAGATCGGGGTTTGTGTTTTGGGAAACCTTTGAAAATTGAGCCAGCCGGGAAGGGCGGCTAAAAAACCCCACATGCAAGTCGGACACCATGGCGATTTTGAACCCGGCGAATTCGGCAGGAAGATTTTTAATTTTCACCGTTACTTTTTCCACTTTAATTAAAAACAAAGCCTGAAGGAGGCCCGTTACACTGATGATTCCGATGGTGATTAAAAAAATATTAGACGGGATATGGGCGAACACAAGGAAAGGCATATGGTTCCAATGGGAAGTAATGAGCCAAAGAAGACTGAGAATCAGCAGGAAAGCCGAATAAAAAAGGATTAAGAAGTTCCAAAAGACCCAAAAAGGACCCAGAATCGCCCGGGCGATCCGGAAAAAGGGCGACGAGTGGCTTTTGAGCAGAAGGGGTAACAGCAGCCAGAGAAGGTTGCCCAGGATTGCCCCTAAAAAAACGAAGTGCCAATGCAGGGGATAGATATACAAGCCGGCTGAAATGGCGGTGGCGTTAATCAGGAAAAATAAAGAGACAACAAGATTAACGACAAGAACGGTTTTTCGGGTAGCCAAGGTTTCTCCTGGTTTGTTTTCGAAGACATATTTGGGCTCTGGCGTGAAATTGTCAAGGTCGGCACGGAGCTTGTTTTTCTATTCAGCCTCAGAAGTTTCAAGGGTAGAATTTCATCCATTGAAGGGGTGATATGGAAAGTTTTTTTCAGCTACTACTTAACGGAACGGCTTTGGGTTCCATTTACGCTTTAATCGCCCTGGGCTACACCATGGTTTACGGCATTCTGCGCCTGATTAACTTTGCCCACGGCGATATTGTGATGGTGGGCGCTTACGCGGGGCTTTTTACCGCTTTAAGCATTGGCGCTTCGGATCACCCCACTCTATGGAATTTTTTTATCGTTTTGATCGCCGCCATGGCCGCTTCGGCGCTTTTGGGTCTTGTGATTGAACGGCTGGCTTACCGGCCTCTGCGCCATGTCCCCCGTCTGAATCTGTTAATCACGGCGGTCGGTGTTTCTTTACTCCTGGAAAATTTGGGTCAGGTGGTTTTTGGGGCCACCCCCCGGGTTTTTCCCGACATTATGCCCAGCGAAACGCTGCTTCAATTCGGCCAGGTGGCCGTGACCAACCAGCAAGTCGTGGTGTTTGGAACCTCCCTTTTTCTCATGATCGTTCTGGAATGGATCGTGCTCAAAACCAAATTGGGGCGGGCGATGCGAGCCGTTTCTTTCTCTCATGAGATCGCCTCTTTAGTGGGGATACCGACAGACAAGATTGTAGCCTTTACGTTCGCGGTCGGTTCGGCCCTGGCGGCCGCGGCGGGGATTTTGGTTTGTATTTCCTATCCGAAAGTTGATCCTTTGATGGGTGTGATGATCGGGATGAAGGCTTTTGTGGCGGCGGTTTTGGGAGGGATTGGCAGCATTCGAGGGGCGGTGGTGGGCGGGTTTATCATGGGCATCGCGGAAGCCATGGTAGTGGGTTACGGTTCTTCCACTTACCGTGACGCGCTGGCCTTCGCCATTCTGATTCTAATTCTCCTTTTAAAACCCGCGGGCCTGTTCGGCAAGTATCAGCCGGAGAAAGTGTAAGACCGAATGAAATCGAACATGATGTGGATTCTTATTCTTTTCGGTAGTGCTTTCGCGGCACAGGGCTTGACCATGGTGATGCCGCCGTACTTCTCCCAGCTTTTTATTTTGGCTTCCATCAACGCCATTCTGGCGGTATCACTCAATCTGGTAAATGGACTTTCAGGCCAATTTTCCCTCGGCCAGGCGGGTTTTATGGCGGTGGGGGCCTATGTGGCGGCTTCGATGAATGTTTTTCTTTTATCCTCTCTTCATGGCAATCCCTTCGGCGACCAACTGGCCCTGGTCATTTCCCTTATCGCGGCGGCGGTGGCCAGCGGATTCGCGGGTTATCTGGTGGGTCTTCCCACGTTGCGGCTTCGGGGAGATTATCTGGCGATCGTCACTCTGGGATTTGGTGAAATTATACGGGTGATTATTCTCAACATTCAGGCGGTGGGCGGGGCGAGGGGGTTTATTAACATTCCCAACAGTACCAGCGCTTTTTTAGTGATTTTCATCCTGGCTTTTTGCGTTCTATTAACCCACCGGTTTGTCATGGCCTCCCAGGGCCGGGCATTGTTAGCCATCCGGGAAAACGAGATCGCCGCAGAAGCCATGGGAGTGGATACGACTACTTATAAAGTAGGAGCTTTTGTGGTTTCCTCCGCGGTGGCGGGTGTGGCGGGCGGCCTTTTCGCGCATTACCTTTCTTNNCTTTCTTACATCAATCCCAGCTCGTTTGATTTTATGAAGTCGGTTGAAATTGTGATTATGGTGGTTTTGGGCGGGATGGGTTCGGTTTCGGGCGCTATACTGGCCGCTTTTATCCTGACCTTTTTACCCGAAGCCTTGCGGCCTCTTCAGGACTTAACCCATGTAGATTTACGGATGGTGATTTATTCTTTGATGCTCATTTTGATGATGCTCTTGCGGCCCCAGGGCATTTTTGGCCGTCGGGAATTGTGGCAGGTATTAAAATTTTCTAAAAC
>PLFD01000047.1:25158-48664 GCA_003136635.1 candidate division FCPU426 bacterium
TATTACAACAGCCTGGTAGCGGGAAATGATGACGATCCTGGTTTTCAAGACGGGGCCTTTGATGACGCCCGTTTTAATCAACCCAGCGGTTTGGCCTTTGACGAAGAAGGAAAAAGACTTCTGGTCGCGGACTATAACAACAACCGGATCCGCGTGATTTATCTGGAAGAGAACAACCGGGTGGAAACCCTGGCGGGAAACGGCGATAACAAAAACCTGGATGGTTCGTTGGATAAAGCTTCATTTAGCGGCCCTTACCTTTTGGCCCGATTGCCGGAAGACCAGTTTGCGGTTTTTGAAAGCGGCGATCATTCGATACGAATAGTCGATCTCAAAAATAAGAATGTTACCACCCTAGCGACCGGATTGGGTACGGTTTGGAACTTGGTTTATTGGCCGATAGATCAAGGCTTGTATTTTTCAACACCGGACTCGGGTGTTCTTCAACGATTAGATTTAAAAAATAAAAAGCTGACCACCTTATTGACCAATAATTCCCAAGTTCCCCGCCCCAAAGCTTTAGGTCTTTGCGCGAACAAACTGTATGTTTCAGACGGAGTTTCCTCAAATCTTTTTCAAGTAGAGCCGGTGATGAACACGCTTAACGCCGGGGCAACGGTTCATCTGGAAATGGCGGGAAGCGGGAAAAACATCGAAGAATTAACCGCCACGGGAGAGAGTCTTTACGCTCTTCAGTCAAACGCAGACGCCTTCGCTGAAGTTTTACCCCAGTACAGGGCAGTGAATATGGCGACGGCGTGGGGATTTATTTCAAGCAATAACAGTACTTACTACAGTCCGTATTTAGGGATTCAAACGGGTCGAACGGCTGGTTTTGCCGGGTCTCCCAATGAGATGGGAAAGTTCTATATTTCGTCAGCTAATAACGCGACCAACTCAGTTGTGAGCATCAAAGATTATAATTTCGATAAACAATGGTTCGCCGGTTTTGACAGGGGGCCTGCGGCACTCAATGATTTTGATTATCCGGCTAAAAAACCGCCTAAAACCTTTCGGATTTTGATTATTGGAACTTCGAGAGTTTTATACGCGCCCGCGGTTCCTCTGGATGTGGATGGGAATGAAGTTGCCTTTCCCAATAGGGACGAATATGACACCAATACTCCCCGGGTGGTCACATTTCCCAAAAAACTGGAATTTCTTTTAAACTCCGAAGCGGCGCTCGATGGCATTTCGGTACATTTTGAGGTGCTGGTTCTGGGCCACGTGGGAGTAAACATACAAGACTTCGCGGCCGAGGAAGCGCCGTCTTTGGTCAAGAAATATGACATTGACCTGGTTCTGGGAATGTTGTTTCCGTCGCCGCAAGATAATTTTGATGTTTATTACGACAAACCGATAACCAAAGACGGTATACCTTCCGACAATATGAACGTTGAATATTTATTGAAACCCTGGAAGGAAAGGATTCCCGACGGCGCGCCGAAAAGACTGTTGGATGAGTGTTTTAAACAGAAACTGGTAAAAGAAATATCCCCGAACAAACTCCAATTTAGTTTGTTTCAGGATTTACTTTTGGGCGGGAATAAAGAAATCAGAAGCGATCTGATGGAGATGCTGGGGAAACCGTTCGAAGTTTTGAAAGAAAAAATAGATCCTTTGACAACTTCTTCAGGTGATAAACCGAAGCTGGCTTTCTTTTTTATTCCCAGCGCGGATTGCGAGTCTTATGCCCAATACGAAACCTTTTGGTCGGATATTTGCGGGCAATATGGGTTGAGTTTGATGGATTTGAGCAAACCCTATCAAAATCTGAAACTGAGCTATTTTCCCACTACCCAAGCCTGTTGCTGGCAACATTACACGGCCTACGGCAACGAACTCATAGCGACTATTCTTAAACACGAATTGATCAGCCGGGGTTGGATCCCTTTTGAGGAAAAAAAATAAGGTTTTTTGTTTGGTCTTTTGAGCCTTGCGTGAACTAAATGATTGGCGGGTGCGCATGGGTGGCAATTTATTTTCAATTCTTTAATCGTGAATATTCAAAACAATGATTTAATCGGTACTTGAATCGTTTCGCCGCAAACCAAGGGCACTCATGACATTTCTAAAAATATTAAGAATTCTTTTTCTTTTAAGTTGGGCGTTGCCCCTCTGGGCTGTCACACCCATGGAATATTACAATAGCCTGGTAGCGGGTGATGACGACCCTGGTTTTCAAGATGGAGCCTTTGACGATGCCAGATTTAACCAGCCCGGTGGGTTGGCTTTGGATGAAGCGGGAAAACGGCTTTTTGTAGCGGATAAAAACAACAACCGGATCCGCGTGGTTTATCTGGAAGAAAACAATCGCGTCGAAACCCTGGCGGGAAACGGGGATAACAAAAATCTCGATGGTTCTTTGGACAGGGCTTCTTTTAGCGGTCCCTGTCTATTGGCCCGTCTGCCGGATGACCAATTGGCGGTTTATGAATCAGGAGATCATTCGATTCGAATCGTTGATCTCAAAAATAAGAATGTCAGTACCCTAACTATCGGATTGGGTGATGTTTGGAATCTGGTTTATTCGCCCATGGATCAGGGTCTTTATCTTTCAACTCCCAACGAGGGTGTTCTTCAACGATTAGACGTAAAAAATAAAACTTTAACCCAACTTTTGGTGAATGACCTCCAAGTGTCTCAACCCAGAGCGTTAGGCGTTTTTTCCAATAAGCTTTATTTATCCGATGGAAAAACCTCAATTCTTTATCAGGCGGAGCCAGCATTTAATTCCCTGAATGCCGCGGTGACCGTTCATTTAGAAAAGGCCGGAAGCGGCGAAAATATTCTGGAGTTGGCGGCGTCGGGAGAAAATCTTTACGCGCTTCAGGGCGCGCAAAATTGTATGGCTAAAGTTTTACCCGAATATCAACCAGTTACTTTACCTTCCGCGTGGGGATTTACCCTGAAATCCTCCAGTCCTTATTATTTACCCATCATAACGAGCTCGTCCTATCAGCCGATTGGTTTCACCGCGATGCCTGGCGATCAGAAGAAATTTTTCATTTCCCGGAGTAACTCAAACTATAACTCCATTCTCAGCGTGAAAGATTACAACTTTGGGGACAGTTGGCTTGCTCGATCTCAAGGCAACAGCATGAGCGGACTGACCGATTTTGAGTATCCGTTCGCAAAACCGTCCAAAACCTTCCGAATTTTAATTGTTGGCAATTCCAGAATTGTGACAGCCCCGGCGATTCCCCTGGATGACAGCGGAAATGAAATTCCCTTAAATCTGGATGACCATGATTTGCATTCATCAAGAGGCAATACTTTTTCAAAAAAACTGGAATTTATTTTAAATTCCGAAGCGGCGCTAGACGATATTTCCGAACACTTTGAGGTGATGGCCTTAGGTCATCCCGGATTAAAAATTCAATTCTTCGCGGCGGACGAGGTCCCGCCGATGGTTCAAAAGTACGATATTGACCTGATCCTCTGCCTTCTAACTCCGACCGAGGAGGAGGCCTACGCGAATTACTATACGAACCCCTTAACCAAAGACGGCATTCCCGCCCACGACATGAATCCTGAATTTTTGATCAAACCCTGGAGACAAAGGATTCCCGATGGAGCGCCAAAAAGGTTATTAGAAGAGGGGTTAAAACTTAAATTGATAAACGAAATATCCCCGACCCAAATCGGATTTAGTTTATTTCAGGATTTGCTTTTGAGCGGGGATAATGAAATTCGAAGCGATTTGGTGGAAATGCTGGGAAAACCTTTCGGTGTTTTGGATCAAAGACTAACTTTCCTTAAAACTTCTTCGGGTAAAACGCCGAAGTTGGCTTTTTTCTTTGTTCCTGATCCGGATTGTGTGTCTTACTCCTCATATGAATCCTTTTGGACTGATGTTTGCGGGCGGTATGGACTGACTTTTTTGAATTTAACCAAACCTTATCAAGATCTCAAATACAGCTATTTCCCTACCACGGAGGCCTGCTGCCACAATCATTACACGGCTTATGGCAACGAGTTAATAGCGACTATTCTGCGGCATGAATTAATCAAGAAGGGCTGGATACCTTTTACCGAGGAAAAATAGTAAAGTTTAAAGCTGTTCGTTTATTTCTTTCGGCTTGGCGTGGCCCAGGTGGTTGGCCAGGTGGAAGGAGTGGAACAATACCCATTGTTTCCTGTTCAGTTTTCCCAAATAAGGATGGGTGCTAAAAGGCCCCTCGAACTTTTCGAAATCGTCCAGGGCTTTGCGCAATTGTTCCAGAGCGACTTTTTCATCACCTTCTATTCTCTCAACCGGCGTTCCTTTTAGGGGAGAACCGAGGCCGGTGGGAACAAATCCGTCCCTCGAAACTTTCCAATAAAACAGCGGTCCTTTTACGTTCATTTTCCACCAGGACATTTCGCGCTGAACCCCTTTCATAGAGCCCTCCACGGCCTTTCGGCAATGTTCCAGAATCTGAAAATAAGACCAACTTCCCGTAGCGACCACAGGGCCCTTTTCCAGGCGGATGAATTCCCGGCGGATATCGTTAAAATTTTTAAATCTGAGTTCTCGGCGCAAGGTTGGACTCCTTTTAATCGTATAGAGGCGGCGGGGGAGGCACGGATTTTATTTTTTTAAACCGAACCGCGAAAAAGCCTTCCGCATCGGGTGTGGGAAGAACCCGTACGGACTTTACCACCGACGGGTGGAATTTCGCGTCGCCCCACTGGAGCAAGCCCTGAGTGTGCAGGGGAAGGGGCAAAGTGACAGCCTCAATTTCCAAAGCGTCCCCGTAAGTCTCAAGCGCCCATTGGACTACCATCTCATTTTCTTCCGGCGCGAAGGTACAGGTGGAATAAACCAGCGTGCCGCCGGGTTTCACCGACAACACCGCGGATTTTAAAAGACGCCGCTGGTCTTTGGCCATTTTGCGGTTGGTGTCTTCGCGCCAATAGCCGTAGGTCGAAGGCGTATCCAATTGAAAACGTCCTTCCGAACTGCAGGGCGCGTCCAGCAAAACCTTATCAAAGGCCTCGTGATTTTCTTTCCAGACCAAACCGCCGTCGCCCGCTTCCAGGACGGTTACGTTTGTCGCGCCCTGTAAGGCGGCGTTGGCTTTGAGTTTTTCCACCCGAATGGGGTTGTTGTCGTTGGCGGTGATGGAACCCTGGTTTTTCATGAGCACGGAAAGCTGGGTGGTTTTACTGCCTGGGGCGGCAGTGAGGTCCAAAACCTTCTCGCCGGGCTGAGGGGCCAATATTAAGGGCGGAATCATGCTGGACAGGCCCTGGATATAAATCTGGCCTTTCTCATAAAGCCCGGTTTTTTCCAAATCCTTCTGCCGGCCCTTGCGCAAAATAAAGGCGTCCCTGTACCAAACCACATTCTCAATTTTGAATCCCAGGGGTTCGAGACGCTCCTTTAAGGAACTGGAATCGGGCTTGAGGGTATTGACCCGAAAAGTCGTGGGGCGCTCGGCGCTAAAGGACCGCAGAACCCTGTCCCACTGGTTGGCGGGAATGATGCGGCGGAGTTTGGCTTCAAAAGCTTCGGGTAAGCGGCGGGTTTGATTTTTCAAAGGGTTACCAGGGAATGAGAAGCGATTCGGCTAAAAACTTCATGAGCGGTTCGGCGGCTCGACAGGATTCGATAAAGACTTCCATGAAATGGGACGAGCAGGCTGTTTTCTCGTCCAGCGCGCTAAAACAAATAAAATCTTTCCGCTTTAAATCCTCGATACAGGGATTCTTGGGGTCATAGCCTTTGGGCGGGCGGATCAATTTTTCGCCTTCCAGGGTGCAGTTCTCTTTAAATTTTTTATTATTCAAAACGGATTTCCACTTGGGGGGATGAGCCGCCAGATAATCCCGAATCTGGGTCAGGGTCGGGGGTTGGGGGCGCCAAATGCCCGCGCCGCAGAAAACCTCGCCGGGTTCCAGATGAAGATAATAGCCGGGGACATGGGTGTCCGAACTGCGGGCATGGCGGAATTTAGCGGACGCGGCGGTTTTGTAAGGTGTTTTGTCCTTCGAGAAGCGGGTGTCGCGGTAGATACGAAACATGGAACCGCCCATGGGACTATTGTCCGCCGTCATGTGTTTGCTGATTTTTCGCAGTTGGGGACCGACCTCGCCGATGAAATCCAGGAGCGGGTTGCGGACAAGCTGTTCGTACCGTTCCTTATTGGCGTGAAACCAGGGCCGGTTGTTATTCTTTTTCAGTTCTCGAAGAAACCCAAAAAAGGTTTTGTTGAAATAAATTTTGCCCATAAGAGCCCTTCTATTTTTGAGCGATGTTTAAAGCGGAAGCGACCTTTAAATATTCTTTTACTATTTTTTCCAAACGGAGCTGATTTTTCTCATCCTCGAATTTGCCGAAAGGGTCAAAGGCGCTGTGGGCATGGGGCAGCGTATACATGTCGGGATAAACAAAAACCCCCAAACCTTCCAGGGGAATACGGGTTTGCCATAAACCCCGAATGCCGCCAATGGCGCCGATGGAAGCGGATAAAAGCAAAGCGCTTTTGCCGCGGAAAGGCTGGGGCGTGACGCGGGAAACCCAGTCGATGGCGTTTTTAAAATTACCGGCGATGGAATAGTTGTATTCAGGCGTCGCGATGAGCAGGCCGTCCGCTTTGTGGATGCGGTCGGCGAATTTTAAAGCGCCAGGGGGCAAGCCCTTTTCCTGCAGATCGCCGTCGTAAGCGGGCATATCAAAATCGTGAAAGTCCGCCAGGTCCACCTCGGCGCCGTTTTGATCGGCGATTTCGGCGGCCCAGGCCGCCAGTCTTTTATTGGTTGATGCGGCGCGAAGGGAAGGGGTGAAAGCGAGAATTTTCATCAGTGATCCTTGTTCATTGAGATGGGATTCAGGGTAATAAAAAAAAGGGCCGAAGCCAAGTGCGGCTTCAGCCCTTTTTAAAACTATTTGAGAAATGAGTCGGTTTTAGGGTTTAGGGGCTTCCGTGGGAGCTTCCTTGGGCTTGCTCATCATGGCTTTCATTTTTTCCAGACCCGCTTTGTCCATCAGGGCGATATCGAGCGTAATGGTCACGTCGTTGCCGACCATCAGGTTACCGCTGTCCAAAACCTTGTTAAAGCTGATGCCAAAATCTCGGCGGTCAATTTTGGTCGTGGCGGAAAAACCGGCGATTTTCGCGCCCATCATGGTGTCTGAACCCATATAGTCCACATTTAAAACAACCGGTTTGATCATACCGTGCATGCTCAAAGCGCCTTCCACAGTGTACTTATTGTCTCCCAGGGAGGTGACCTTGATGCTCTTGAAGGTAATGGTGGGGTATTTGGCGGCGTCAAAGAAATCCGGCGTCTTCAAATGGTGGTCGCGCATTTCATTGTCGGTGCTGATGCTGTCCACCTGGATGGTAACGCTGATTTTTGAATCCTCCGGCTTGGCCGGATCGAAATGAATCGTTCCGTCGTAATCCTTAAACTCACCATGAACCGGACTCAAAATGTGGCGGACGGCGAAACCGACCTGAGAGTGGGCCTTGTCAAACCCGTAAATTTCTGCGCGAACCGTGGATACAGCCAAAAAACTAAAAGCGGCCAAAAATAAAAATAACTTCTTCATAAAATAGTTCTTCCTTTCCTGCGATTGATATCTTGCCCGAAGGCAAGGTTATGACGCCCGACCAACCGATCTTAGACTAAAAGAGCGATTGATTTTAAGCCGAGCGAGTTATATATATAGACCATGTGATTACTAAAGGAAAGTAGGTACCCAATGGTAACTAAAAATAATTTTCTCATTTCGAGAGGTGATAAATGATTCGACACAGACCCAATAAATCCGGTCCCGTTCCTCTGGAATGTCCTTTGGAATTCAGCCTTAAACTTCTGGCGGGAGCCTGGACCCCGCAGATCGTCTGGTTTTTGCAAACCGAGCCCCGCCGCTTTGGGGATTTAAAAAGAGATCTGGTAAATGTTTCCGCGAAAGTTTTAACAACCCGGCTGCGGGAAATGGAAGAGAAGGGAATCATTACCCGCAAAGTAATGCCGACCTCCCCGCCTACTGTGGAATACGCGCTCACCGATGTGGGCCGCAAAATAGGCCCGGCGCTCGTGTCGATCGTAGCGGTGGGAGAGGAAATTCAAAAACACCTGTCGCGAGAAAAAAACGAAGTCAAATCATCCCCTAAAAAAACAGCCGTAGGGTCCTCGGTTTAAAATTACCGCTGGGGCAAAGCCCGTTGAATGGATTCAACGGGCGTCACGGTCAGATTTAATTTGTTCGATTGGCGGACGACGGACAGGCGAGATTCTAGGCCGACCTTATCGTCGCTCAACATCCGGTGCAGGTCATCCATGGTTTCGACGGGCTGACCGTCCAGTTCCAGTAAAATATCCCTTTCTCTCAGTCCCGCCCTCTGGGCTGGTCCTCCAGACTCAACACCCACAATCAAAACAGCCTTGTCCGACGGATGGTTGAAGTAACGCACGGCGTTTCTCGGCAGGTCGATATTCTGGCCGCCGATGCCGATAAAACTGCGCCGCACCTTTCCGTATTTCATCAGCTGGCTGGCGATCCGTTTGGCGGTGTCGATGGCAATGGCGAAGCAAAGACCCTGGGCGGCCTGGATAGTGGCGGTATTGACGCCCACCACTTCACCGCGGGAATTCACCAGCGGGCCTCCCGAGTTGCCCGGGTTCAAGGCGGCGTCCGTCTGGATGACGTTGTCAATCAGCCGCCCCGACTGGGACCGCAAAGACCGGCCCAGCGCGCTGACCACACCGGCGGTGACGGTGGTTTGAAAACCCAGAGGACTGCCGATGGCCACCACCAGCTGGCCCACCCGAAGGTTTTGAGAAACGCCCAGGGAAGCGGGCTTGGCGTCCGAAAGGTCGTCAATGCGGATCACCGCCAGATCGCTGTCCGGGTCTTCGCCGATTAAGCGGGCTTTATAGGACTGCCCGTCCAAAAGACTGACTTCCATTTCCCGGGCGTTCCGGACTACGTGGCTGTTGGTCAAAATAAAACCGTCGGGCGTGAAGAAAAATCCCGATCCGCTGCCGGATTTTTGTAATTCTGACGAGCCATGATGGGAGCGGTTATTTTTTTGATAAACGTCAATATTGACGACAGAAGGACTGACTTTTTCGGAAGCGTAGATGACCGCGCTGGAATAGGCGTCCAGCAGGCCTTCGTTGTCCAAAAGATGGGTTTCGGAGGGCCGGGTGGTTTTACGGGTTAAGGATTCATCGGAAACAAAGCGGAGAGTCTTCATGGCCAACCTCCTGGATAAAAAAAGGTCCCCGAACAGGGGACCTTTTGTGAACCTAAGAAAGTTGTCCGGCTAAATCCAGTGGTCAGCGTTTAAAAGCCCCCGCGTAATCCTGCAGGAACTGATCGACGGTGATGGGTTTTTTCTTGGCGACCTTTTCTACCACGTCGGTGGTGGTGGCCATATAACCCGCGGCCACAGCTTCGCCGTATTTGGACAGGTCTTTGGCCAACCATTCAGGTAAGCCCACACCGGTCATGCTTTTCACTACCGCGTCGGTAGGAACATCCACATAGTTCACGGTTTTCCCCGTGAGGTGGGTGAGCTTAGCCGCGATCTCTGGATAGCTGACGGCTTCGGCGCCGGTGAGGGCATAGGTATGGCCGTCATGGCCGGGTTCGGTCAGGGCGGCCTGGGCGACCGCGGCGATATCCCGGGCGTCAATAAGACCCATCCGGCCTTCTTTGTAATTTCCGTAGATCGCGCCCTGCTTGATAGTAGCTGCCTGGCCCAATAAATTTTGGATGAAGCCGGTGGGTTGAAGGATAGTGTAGGCCAATCCGGATTTTTTCAAATGATCTTCGACTTTGGCGTGTACTCGAACCACATTAATGGGCGAATCGAAGGTGGCGCCCAGGACCGAAAGGAGAACTATCTTTTTCACGCCATGTTTCTTGGCGCTATCAATGACCGCGATCTCGTCAGCGGCCCAACGGTCTGGGCTGGTGGAAGTGGTCAAAAGAAAAAGCTCGTTCACGCCGTTCAAGGCGCTTTCGAAAGAAGAGGGATTGGTGTAATCCCCTTCAATGGGTTCGTGCCCCAAACTTTTGACCGTCTCGGCTTTTTGCGTGCTGCGGACCAAAACTTTCGCCTTGATCCCCTTCTGGGACAACTGCTTGATCAATTCGCTTCCGACTTTGCCGGTTCCGCCAATCACTAAGATCATCGATACCCTCCGATTCAAAATAAAGACAGACCATCATCGGAAGCTTCAAGCTTCGGATTCAAGAGTATTTGTGTGTTTTCTTTGTTAACTAGCGAAGAGTCTTGCCTGATTTTTTATTGAATAAAAGAAGGAACGCGGCCAGACCCGCCAAGGAAGCGCCCACCGCGAAAGCCCAGGGATAGCCCCAGGTCTGGCCCACGAAACCAAACAGCAAACTGGCGGGCAGGGCGCTGAGGCCGATGATGAGGTTGTAATAGCCGAAGGCGGTGCCCTTCAAATTCTTGGGCGTCATGTCGGCCACAAAAGCTTTTTCCGAGGGTTCGCAAAGGCCGTAAAAAATGCCGTAAGCCAAAAAGATAGTGATGACCCATTCTTTCTGGGTGACCAGGGCGAAAGCCAGATAAATGAAAGCGTAATAAAGCCAGCCGGACACAATGACGGGTTTACGGCCCAGCTTGTCCGACAAGGTTCCACCGTAAAGGGAAGAGATCATCCTGACGCCGCTGTGAAAGCCCCAGAGAAGGGGAATCCAGCCGACGGTGACGCCGACCTGGGAAAGACGGATAAGTAAAAAAGCGTCGGTCGAATTGCCCAGGGTAAAAATAAAAACTGCCAGCAATAGTCCCTTAAAATTGCCGCCAAATTTTTTCCAGTCCTGGGCGGGATGCCATTTTTTAGTTTCTTTTTTGGTTTGAGTTGGTTTTTCGTGGATGAGGAAAAGAACCGCCCAGGCGGCGATACCGGGAATCACCGAAAGCAAAATGATATTTCGAAGTCCCAGCGGGGTAAAAAACAGAAGAGCGCTGGCTAACAGGGGGCCTATCAAAGCGCCCGCGTCATCCATGGCACTGTGAAAGCCGTAGGAGGCGCCGCTATTAGCGGAGGTCGTGACATCGGCAATGAGGGCGTCCCGGGGCGAGCCGCGAAGGCCTTTGCCTACCCGGTCCACGAAACGAAAAAGTAAAACGAAAGGCCAGGTTGCGGCGATGCCGATGAGGGGACGAATGAGACCGGATAAACCATAGCCGGTGAGAAGCAGGGGTTTTCGGGTTTTAAGCCGGTCCGTCCAGAAACCGGAAAAGACTTTTAAGAGCGAAGCGGTGGATTCCGCTACGCCTTCAATGATGCCGAGCGAAAGAGCGCCCGCCCCCAAAACCTGGGTCAGAAAAAGCGGCAAGACCGAATAGGTGCCTTCGCTGGCAATATCGGTAAAAAGGCTGGCGACGCCCACAATGACAACAGTTCGGGGAATTGATTTTAAAAACGACTTGGGTTTTGCGGACGCTTTAGCCATTAATCAATCGGGCAATCGCGAAGGCCGCGCCGGCAGCGACGATACCGGTTAAGGTAACGGTTAAGGCGCCCTTCACCGGGCTTTGGTGGGTGACCTTGGCTTTAAAATAACCAAAGATGATCAGGCAGATGACCGTCATGATCGACGAATAAATTAATCCCTGAAGGGGCTGGGTTGTCAGGAAATAAGCCGAAAGAGGAATCATGCCTCCCACCGCGTAGGAAAGGCCGATGCGAAAGGCGCTCTTAAAGGCCTGGTGAGGCCGGGGTTTTTCCAGCCCCAGCTCAAAGCGCATCATGAAATCCACCCATTTTTTATGGTCCTTGGCCAGATCGTTCGCCACACCCTGCCGCACATGGGGCGAGATGCCGTAGGTTTCCAGAATATTTTTAATCTCGTCCAATTCTTCCTGGGGAATGACTTTGACCTCGTGTTCTTCCCGTTTTTTCTCCCCTTCGTAATGCTCCACCTCGGTCTGGCCGGCCAGGTAGCCGCCCAAGCCCATGGAGATGGTGCCGGCGATAATTTCAGCGATACCGGCGGTGATGATGATGACATTGCTGTGCACCGCGCCGCTGAGCCCGGCGGAAAGGGCGAAAGGCACGGTCAGGCCGTCGGACATTCCCACCACGAAATCCCGTATGGCGGCCATGGACATGCTGTGTTTTTCATCGGCGTGATGGGGAATAGGAATCGGCATCAGGACTCTCTTTCAGGGGAATATTAAAATATAAGGCGTTACGGATTCAGGAGGGACCATCTTAGGACAAGGGTTTAGGGGAACTCAAGCTTTTGGAAGACTGAGAAACATTCTCAGTCTTCCGGCAGTGAAGAGCGAAAGAATTTTCACGGAAAAGACGTAGTTTCAAGCCGAGTTTTTAAATCAAAAGAATCACTCCTTTTAACTCGGGTTACTCCGTGGATAAATTTTGGGTTGGAAGTTAACCCAGATTTCCAATTTGATAATCATAAAAAGCCTGCTTCAGTTCGCCCATGGTGTTCATCACAAAGGGGCCGCCCCTTACCACGGGCTCGTTTAGTTTTTGAGCCGAGGCGAAAAGCAGGTGCAGGGGTTTGTCGCCTTCCGCCTGAACTTTTACCGAATCGCCGGGGCCAAAAACGCCCAGATAGTCCGGCTTCACATAAGTGGGTTCGTCCGCCGAGCCGGTTTTGGCTTTGCCGTCGATGACATAAATAAACGCGTTGCGGTCTTCGGGCACGGCCTGTGTAAACACCGCGCCGGGGGCCAGGTGAAGGTCGAAGTAATCAAAAGGAATAAAACTTTCAGCCGGGCTCTTTGTGCCGTTGTAAATGCCCGACAGGATTTTGGCTTTCACGCCGTCTTTTTCCACGACGGGCAATTGTTCGGAGGCAATATCCTGATACTTCGGTTCGGTCATTTTCAGCTTGGCGGGCAAATTCAGCCATAGCTGATAACCCAAGGCCAAACCGTCGGTCTGTTCGGGCATTTCACTGTGAATCACGCCTTTTCCGGCGGTCATCCATTGAATCGCTCCGGCCTTTAAATGCCCCTCGTTGCCATGGGAATCCCTATGGGTAAAGGAGCCGGATAACAGATAGGTAATGGTTTCAAACCCCCGGTGGGGATGGTCGGGAAAGCCCGCGGCGTAATCATCCGGGTTGTCGTTTTTAAACTCGTCTAAAAGCAGAAAAGGATCGAGCTGATTTAATTCTTCGCCGGCGATGACGCGTTTGAGCTTCACGCCCGCTCCATCAGAGGTATTTTTGCCTTGAACCAGTTGGGTAATTTTTCGAAGTGAGGACATGGGCTTTTCCTTTCTTTGAACCATAGTAGAAATAAAAGTGAAAGCTGAAAAGGGGGGAGGGGAGGAAATGAGGTTACCGGCGGGAAAGGGATTTAACCCACCTTTTTAACCACCAAGGGCACCAAGTTCATCAAGAAAAGCTCCGTCAAAGATTGGGTTTAAGCCTTTCACAAAAATCATTCCTTTTCGGTGTTCTTGGTGAACTTGGTGGTTAAAGATTTTGTTTTCGATTGAAAAAAGGCAAAAAAAAATCCCGGCCCCCTTTTGAGGGCCGGGATTGAAAACATTTTCGGTTAACCGAGCTTCAAATCCAACTTCTTAGAATATCTGTTGGAATTGGAGGGTTTCGGTGTTGACCGACAAGATATCGCCATTGTTCGGGCCAGTGAAGTCCACGTCCAAGGCGATACGATGAGCGGCATTAACTTGCCAATTTAAACCAGCTCCCAAATCGTCATTGACGAGGTTGTTGCCAGCAGAAGTGGTACCGAAGTCATACCAAACAGCCGGGGTGAGGTCGCTCAACTTGGCGGACAAAGTTCCGGTATAACCATTTCTTCCAGCTCCGCCAAAGATGGCTTCTAAATCCAACTTGACAACGTCAAGGCTCAACGAACCATTGGCGCCCAGGTTGTTCAAGGTCAACACCGGGTTAGTCGATTGCAAATAGTCCGACAATCCCAAAGCCAAATTGCCACTCTTCCATTGCGCGCGGCCCACATAGTCAAACTTAGTGCCATTAGTGGCAGCATAAACTTGGCTCTGAACTGCAGCCACTTGAATGGTCAAGTCGCTGTAGGTTTGATCCAATTCAGCTCCAACCAACCAAGGATTGCCTTCGTTAGCAACGTTTCCAGGCAAAACAGCGTCGATGATGGAGTAGTTAGCGCGGATCAATTCATCCGGGTTGGCATTTCCATCTTGACCGAAAGCGACTTTGAATTGACCAATTTTCAAGCTTAATCCATTGTTGAAGTTGTTCAACGAGTGAACATCATAAGCATTCAACAAGGTGAAGCCAGTGGCATATTGCGCGGCCAATTGAGCAGTAACAGTCAAGGTGTCATCAGAACCAGCCTTGAAAGTTCCACCCAAACGGACGTTTTCCAAACCAGCGTTCAAATTGGTGCCAGTACCATTAGCGTTTACACCGCCAACAACGGCTCCGGTCGCGAAATGTTGAACCAAGCTTTCTTGGGCCAAAACATTCCATACAGGAGCAGCAACAACCGTCGAATCATCGGCTTTCGCGACCGTAGCCACACCCAAACAAAGGGCGCCGGCTAACGCCACACGCAAAACCCACTTCTTATTTTCAAATTTCATCAAAACCCCCTTAAATTTTCACTATCAGGACATCAGGAGGAAGCCCCGATAATGAAGTTCGCTAACCGGCGTCAGGGACGCGGTGCAGCAGAGTCAAAATGTCAACGGATGGGGGTAAGCAGCGGGATATCACCCAATCGTTGATAAGTCCAAGGACAACAAAGCCTTTAAACAACCACAAAAAACTGGGCAACGGGTCTGAAGAGCTAAATTCAAGTTACTAATGGATTACATGATAATGACGGATAGGCAAAAGTCCACCGTTTAGGCCGATTTTTATGTCAAAAATGAATCTTTCGCCCAAGAAATGGCCTAAAGTCCCTAATTTCATTGGGTTTAGCGACAAAAGTGTAGCCACCAATATTTTGGCGCGACAAGGCCTTTTACTGGTTAAAACGCCGTCAATACACCTGCTGCAAGCCTATAGCTCTGCCCATCATCCACCAGATGATGGGCAAGATTTGCTTATACCCAATGGATGACATTGGGTACAAGGCGAGCGGAAAGCCTTGGTTGTTCCTATAGCCCATCACACCTGTTGCGAAGCCACAAGCTGATCAACACGGTTTGGTTGTGCCAATGGCAATTTTTAACAGCTATTGGCATTAAAGCTGTAGGGATACCTTTTGCCGTTTGGGATTGAAGTATGTCGTGTGACTCTGGTTCATTTGAATAAGAGCCTTTTCTCTGTCCATTGGCGAAACCAGAAAAAGGTCATGTGACCCCGAAGTCAGAGAGCCTAATTGGGTTTCCAATTTTTCCCGTTCGGGCGGTAAAGGCGCGTTTTTATCCACGCTCCAAACCATGGCGCCCAGGGATACACCCGCCCTGTCCGCCGGGCTATTGGCCCAAAGGGTGGTCACCAGACAATCGTGGTTAAGCCGCAGGCCCTGGGAGGGGTAGGGCATGCCTCCCGGCTGGGCGTCATGGCCCAGGCTCAGTTCCAATCTACCGACAGGATCGAGGTTCCCTTGAGGGAAATGCGCATTTCGATTCCTTCGTTGTCCGCGTAACCGTCCAATATCCTGAAAGAAATCACATGGGTAATGAGGCGCAAAGAGGGGCTGAAGTTACGGTTTAAAGCCTTGTTGATTTTGACTTTGAGAATGTCCATCTTCGCGCCGGCGGGGAATTTAATAATACGGCGCAGCTGGTTTTTAAAATCCGAGTTAAAAAGCCAGCTGGCGATGCGAACCAGCAGGTCGCTGGACTGGACGTCATATTCCAGGTCCGGCAGATCAAACACATTTTCATCGGCAAGATAACGGGGTGTGCCCCGCAGATAAATCGTCATTTGGGCGGGCTTGCCCGAAAAATTGATGATCATCGGATTGTAATTGATTTTCACCTCGACGATCACCTTGCCGCCCGACCCGTAAAGCCGGATGCTCTCGATGACCAGTTTTTGATTTCCCGTGCCGGGTAACACCGTGTTGTGAATCTTCATGCGGGGGTCGGCTAAATACTGGTTCACTTCCCCATAGTCCATGTGAACGTTGGTAATGGCCTCAAAGGTCGCGGGCTCCCGCAGAAAACGGGTGAGAGGCGGCATGGGCAGGGGTTTAAGATCGGGTTTGTCTCCCCAAACCAGCTCGGGACTGGCGAACATTTCCAACACCGGCTGGACGGTGAAGCTTCCTTTCACCATCACCCTGCGATGGCCGATACTGACGGTTTCGGGGTGAACCAAAAGCCAGAGATCCTTGTCCAAATAAACCGGCGCGGCCATTTTGTCCCAGAGAAGTTTTAATTTGGATTTCAAAATCATATTCTGCGCCAGTTGTTTGATGCCGCCCTTGAAAAGGTTGGCGACATCCTGAACCAAATCGCGTCCCGTGGGAAAGTTGATCACGACGGGCAGGTCCACAAACCCGGGTTGTATGGGAGGAAAGCTTCGGATCGGCACCGGTTCGACCCGAACATAATGGGAGGGCAGAGTGCCGCATCCCGAAACCCAGAGGCAGGAAAGAACCAGAAAAAATCGAAACCTTATGATGGACCGGCGCTTGAGGGGAGCGGAGCCTGACCGGGACGGGTTAAGGGGTGGTAGAACCTGCGACAGAAAGGATTTCATTTTTTCGTCCCCTTGGGGTTTGAAAGGGGAGCCGACTAGCCCGTCATTTCGATTTAATTATCGACGATGTGATAGTGTTATTTGAAGAGGGGAAAATAATTTAAGGAGAGTCCTATGAATTGGTATTGGAAGGTTTTGAAAAGTTACGCCGACTTTAAGGGCCGCGCCAGACGGAAAGAATACTGGTATTACGGCCTTTTTAACGCGGCGATCCTGATGATTTTGCTGATCGGTTCCTACCAAAAGAATCTTTTTATGGTGCTTTACGTTATTTATGGGTTGGGCACCTTTATCCCTTCGGTGGCGGTCGGCGTTCGCCGGCTTCACGACATGGGGAAATCGGGCTATTGGGCGTTCCTAATTTTTGTGCCGCTTCTCGGCGGGATTGCCCTGATTTATTACTTATGCCAACCCAGCCAATCGGGTGAAAACGCCTATGGGGCTGTTCCGGAATAATCGGTTTAAAATTGAGGTTAATAAAGGTTTGATTTGAATCCGACAGGGGGTAACAAAGTTGGTTCCGCGCTTCTCCCGGTTTTTGCCCCACCCCCTCTACCCCGATTCCATTGGGTTTTAGACAGCCTTCTGGAAGCCCAAAAGGTTTATTAAAAATATACCTACACCCCCGCGGGGGGTTGGTGCTAAAATCGCCTCACGTTTTACCAACCGCGACTATTCCTGCAAGAAATTCGCCCAGCTTTAAGCCCCTATTTATATTTTTAAACGTCTAAAAGTTGTCTGGGGTTCTAAACCATACTTATTGGGAGGAAAGAAAATCATGTCAGTCGAAACACAGGCCTCTTTAAAGATGAACCTTTTGGAAGGTTATCAAACCTTAAACGAACTGTGGAATAGGGGTCTTTTTCCCAGCGACCTGGAACTTCATTACTTTCTTCATTGGTTCACGCTTTATCAGGGCAACATTGCCCAGGCCGCTCAAGGGCTTCAGATTCACCGCAACAACATGCAGGGCCATTTTCAGCAATTCGGGCTTTCCCGCAAAACATCCGGCCTGCGCCAATCCTGGCAGAGGCTGATGGAAAAAAATGGCGGCGATTCTTTTGAAACGAACTTTTACCGGTTTTACCGCCGGTTTAACGGCGAAACCAAATTCACGCCGGAAGAAAACGGCCATTTGATTACGTTATGGCAGAGCAAGTTTCCCTTTAAAACGCTTCTGGGCCATTACGCGCTTTGGGCGATCCGGACGGGTAAACCCAAAGACTGGTTTCAGACTAAATTGAACTATACCTACCGCCATCACATCCGTCTTTTGAAAGCGCTTTTGAATTCAAAAGTCAGGGATGGTTTCTGGCTGGCGCCTTTAAAACCGACCGCGGATGAAATTTATTCCCGCAAGCCTAAACGGGCTTAAGTTTCTTCCGGCTGGCTGAGAATAAGTTTGAGTTTTGACAGGGCTGATAACGATGTTGGTGGTTTGAATTATCTAAAAAGCCCGGGCCAATTTTGGTCCGGGCTTTTTTTTATTTCAACAGCCAAACTAGTACAGAAAAAGCCAGACAATAGAATCCAAAAAACTTCCAGCGGCCGTGTGACAGCCAGCTGGACAACCAGCGCAGGGCCAAAAGGCCGGCGGCGAAGCTGAGGGCCATTCCTACCAGTCCGGGGATAAAAAGAGACGATAAACTGCCGGTCGGCGCGGCGGCGTGGGCCTTTAAGGCGCGGTGAATTTCCCTCAAATCTACAAAAGGAGTCAGCACCACGGCCAGGGCAAAGCTAAATTCCTCCGCTTTGGCTTTTGAGATTTTTAAAAGAATGCCGGTGGAAATAGTGGCGCCGGAGCGCGAAAAGCCCCGAAAGGGCAGGCACAAACCCTGCACGAAGCCGATCCAGATGGACTCGTCCGGCCCCAGGCCCTGGTCGTTGTTGGAATATTTTTCACGAAAAGCCGCCCAGAGAATTAAAAAACCCGCGCAAGCCAGGGCGATGGAGATCAGCTTCAAATTGCCAAAAAGCATTTCCACTTCGGCGTGGGCGGCGCCCCGCATAAAAACCTTCTCAATCATCATCTTCAGTCCCAGGCCCACCGCGCCCGTCACAATCGTGGCCAAAAATATCTGTTTCACAAAAGCCCAGCCCTTGAAGCTGGTTTGAAAGTAGTTTTTCACCCAGTCGGACCAGAAATAAACGATCACCGCGAACATGGTGCCCGTATGGAGCATGACCAAAAGCAGGGTCATGGCGGGGGCGGAGGGGTCCAGGCCCATCAGTTTTTCCGCCACAATGACATGGGCGGAGCTGGAAACAGGCAGCAGTTCGGCGAAGCCTTGAACAACGGCCAGGACGATAACTTGAAAGAGCGGCATGAAAATCCTTTCGGGTTTGTACGGCTTCATCAATGCTTCAAGGGTAGTCGGCGGGTACGATAGCTGAAAAAAAGAGCAAAAACATGTGAAAAATTGAATTAAACACCCCAGCAAAAGTTTGTTCACAGAGTCAACCGAGTTAAACGGAGTAAATCTTTTGATTTAAAACTCTTCTTTTAACTCCGTTTTTTCCGTGAAATGATTTTCTAGGGTTTTAGTTAAATTCCACACAGCGCATCGAAAGGCTTTCGTACTCAAAACCCTCATAGGGGAAAGTCACTTCCGGGGTTCCGGCGGCTGAGGCCGCGGCGGCGGCTACCAGAAGCGGCGTGTAATGGTCGTCGGTGGGGACGGACAGGTGGGCGCCGGGGGCCTGGGTAAAGTTGGCCAGGGCATTCAGATCAAAATGGTTTAAGTGATAGGCGACCCAGTTGTCAAAAGCCTCAGCCCATTTGACGACCGGAGCGTCGCGGTGGCCGTAATTCGCCAGCCTAAGGTTGTGCGTAATGTTGCCGCTGCCCAAAATAAAAACGCCCTGATCCCGCAGGGGCGCCAGAGCCCGGCCCAAAGCGATATGTTCCGCCATGGGAACCCGGGTGGCGATGGACACTTGAAGAATGGGAACGTCGCCCTGGGGATACATATGAAGCAGGGGCGCCCAGGCTCCGTGATCCAGCCCCCGCTGATGGGCCTCGACGGGTTTCAATCCGGCCCGGGATAAAAGCGAAAAAACTTCCTGGGATAATTCGTCAGAGGCTTTGGCGTTGTACTGAACTTTGTAAAGCTCGTCCGGGAAACCTGAAAAATCATAAATGAGAGGGACCTCCTGATTTGGCCCCAGGTGCACGGGTTTTTGAAGCCAGTGGGCGGAAACCATTAAAACCGCTTTCGGTTTAGGCAGGGCCTGGGCCCAGCGAAACCAGGCTTTCGGCGCGCCGTCGTTTTCCAAAGCGACCATGGGCGAACCGTGGCCCACAAATCCAACGGGCATTCGATTTGAAGAAGAGAAGATCATAACCTCATGATAACAGGTTGTTAAAAAGTCCAAGAGACGGACTTTTTATATTTGCGAATCCCCGAGTAAGGGGATTCCACCCCATGGCTGTTGACGTTAGGCTGAAAAGAAAATCTCAGCCTAACGTTAAATGTTTTTTGAAAAAAGCCAGGGTGATGCCCCAGGCTTGTTCGGAAGACTCAGCGTGAAAACTGCCGGGGCGGTCATCACAATTAAAACCGTGGCCCGCTTCGGAAAATTCAACGTTAGTGAAAGGCTTTTTGGCTTCGCCCAGCGCTTTGCCTACGGCTTGGGTATCGGCTATTGGAATGTTTTTATCCGATCCGCCCCAAAATAAAAGAAGGGGAGCATGTTGATCTTTAGCTCTGTCCAAAAGATCCGGCGCGATACGGCCGTAATAAGAAACGGCGGCGCTCAAAGGCAATACGGAGTTGGCGATGTAAGACACGCGGCCGCCGAGACAATAACCCACGGACCCTATTTTTTTCACCCCGTTATTTTCCAACCAGCCGAAGCAGGCTTTCATGTCCGCTTCCAGGCGGGGCAGCGTGAGGGCCGTGTAATGGGATTTTACCGATTCAAAATCTTCATAACCCGCTGTGAACCCCGGATAGGCCGTGTGGTGAAAAATTTCGGGTGAGATGACCAGGTAGCCTTCTTTGGCGAAGCGGTCACAAACCCGTTGAATGTGGGTGGTTAGCCCAAAAGCTTCTTGAATGACAATCAGGCCGGCCTTGGACGTGCCCTGCGGTCTAGCTACATAGGCCAACATTTCAGAACCATCGGAAATCTTGAGGGTTATTTTTTCAGACATGGCAATCCTTTCAAACGACGTTAATGACAAATCTTGGGCTAAAGCAACTACATTTGGTATGTTTGGACGCTGATGAGGCCCAATTGGGGTCAAAATAGTGAAAAATAAAGACTATTGTTCATGGCAAAATAGGCAGGATACGGTAATATTAATGACAAAATTTATTCAGGCATCAAGTTGATAGCTGAATAGCGCTGAATTATTAAAGAATTGGTTTGGGTTTCTGGCAAATGCATTGCATTTTTTTTGATATTATTTTTTGTAGATTTTGTGTCCGGTTTGGTCCGGGCGCAAATAACGTTTATTATGGAAAGTAACAGGGCTCGTTAAAAATCATACATGGAACCGTTTAAAAGATTTTTTTATCTTCATTTTTTGTCTTACTTCCCAATAACCGGATTAAACCTCCACGCTCCGATTTCAAATGATTTCCGCCGCAAATTTAAAAAAGTAGTTTGTGTTTTCCTTTGGATATTTCTTTTCGGGGCTGTGGCCGCCCGCAGCCATGCCCAGTGTACTTCAAATAATTTATCTCCCACTTTAAGCAATCAGCCCATACCCGCTTCGGGATCGGTTACCCTTTCGCTGACGATATCAGGAACCAATCCGTTCTTATTAGCCAGCATTTGGATTGGTCCCAATCCCGCTTCGAACGCGGATACGGTCCTATCGGCAACCTACGCGGGAAAAGCTTTGACCGGGGTGATGAAAGAACAAGACACAGCCTCTCCCAATCATGGCGATGTTGAAACATGGTATCTGGTTGCGCCTCCGGCGGGGACGGCGAATTTAGTGGTTACCACCAATTTTTCAGCGGGGATTACGATGGCCCTGGCGGGGACGGAATATGACGGCGTTCTTCAAACAGCTGGTGCGGTCGGCGCGACGGCCTCTGTATTTGATCTCAACCTAGTTACCAACCACAGCCAAAACATTACCACGACAAAAAATAACAGCACTATTGCTTCCTATGGAGTGGCTTACACCGATGTGGGGGCCTCTAATCCCATCACACCAACGTCTCCCCAATCCCAAATTTGGACAGTCAATAATACCGGCCCCGGTAATACCAGCGAAGGAGACAACTTATTCACCACTACGCCAAAACTGTATAATATCGCCTATACCATTGCCGTCGCCCACACGATGGTCATGCAATCCCTCGAACTCGTTCCTGTTTGCGTGGCTCCCTGGACTTCTACTCCCACTAACACCCCAACCAATACGATTACGAACACGCCGACCTTCACACCGACGCCGACTCCTACAACCGTTGCGTGCCCGATTGGCGCCGACGCTGGTTCGACGGCGCAAGCTTTCGCGGCGGCGAACAGCTATACCATGAACTACACAGTTGGCGCGGGCGACGTGAATCCGATTTTAATTGTGGATGTGGTTTTGGAAGGTAATCAGACGATTACGGCGGCCACTTACAACACGACAAACACGCTTAACCTCATTCAGACACAGCTCAGCCCGAATGGCGATCGAGATTATATGTACTATCTTTTAAATCCGCCCACAGGCGCGTCAGATCCCATCAAAATCACGACCTCGGCCAATGTAGCGGCCATTGTCGGGGCGATGAGTTTTTCAAACGCGGCCCAGGCGGCCCCTGTCAACTTCGCGGAGTCGGACACCGCCATTTCCGCGAAGGCTTCTTCTCTGAACATTACGACCGGCGCGAACGATAGTGTCATCTCAGGTTTTTGCCTGACCTACGCGAATAACGCCACCACTTCTTTACAAATACAGAAATGGAGCATTGCGGGTCAGAACCCTACGGCCCTGGGAGACTATTTGGCCACCACTACTGCGGGTGCTCATACGATGACTTACACTTCGGCGGCCAATGAAGTTAAGGATCTAATGGCGGTTGAGATTGCCGCCGCTTTTTGCACACCAACCAATACCCCGACTAACACACCGACCAATACTGCAACCAAGACGCCTACAAATTCACCGACTAATACGCCTACCAACACCGTGACTAATTCACCCACGAATACGCCCACCAACACAGCGACGAATACCCCGACTAATTCACCTACGAATACTCCTACTAACACCCCGACGAATACACCTACGAATACTCCGACCAAGACCCCAACCAATACGCCAACGAATACTGTTACCAATACGCCAACGAATACCCCGACTAACACACCTACGAATACTGTTACCAACACACCGACGAATACCGTGACTAACACGTTCACGAATACTGTTACCAACACGCCAACGAACACCCCGACTAATACGCCTACGAGTACGGTGACTAATACACCAACGAATACTCCGACTAACACGCCGACTAACACATCCACGAATACGATCACCAACACTCCGACTAAGACACCTACGAACACACCCACGAGTACGCCGACGAATACACCTACCAATACTCCGACTAACACAGCTACGAGTACGGTGACTAATACGCCAACGAATACTCCGACTAACACACCTACGAGTACGGTGACTAATACGCCGACGAATACTCCGACGAATACGGCTACAAGCACGGTCACCAATACACCAACGAATACTCCGACTAACACGCCGACGAGCACGATCACCAACACACCGACGAATACTCCGACTAACACGTTTACAAGCACCATTACCAACACACCGACAAATACTCCGACTAACACATCCACGAATACGATCACCAACACACCGACGAAGACGCCAACTAATACGCCCACGAATACGCCAACGAATACTCC
>PLFD01000037.1:0-6738 GCA_003136635.1 candidate division FCPU426 bacterium
GACGTGCATGACATCGGCAAAAATCTTGTGCGCACCATTCTTTCCAACAACGGCTACACCGTTTATGACCTGGGCAAACAGGTGCCGGTTTCCACCATTATCGCCAAGGCGCAGGAAGTCAAAGCGGACGCTATCGGCCTCTCGGCCCTCTTGGTCGTCACCTCCAAGCAGATGCCCATCTGCGTTCAGGAAATGGAAAAACTGGGTCTGGACTATCCGGTTATCGTGGGCGGTGCCGCCATCAACCGCCGTTACGGCTACCGCATCAGCTTTGTGGATGAGAAACTTTACGAGCCGGGCGTTTATTACGCCAAGGACGCTTTTGAGGGTCTGGATATTCTGAACGCCCTGTCGGACCTGAGCTCGCGGGAAACTTTCCGCAACAAGATTAAGGACGAGGCCCTCAAGGCGAAAGAAACCAACTTCGCGGACGCCAAGCAGGAAGAAGGCGAAGCCACGCCGGAAAAATATCCGCCCACGGTCAAGGCCGCCGCCTTTATCCCCAAGAATCCGTTCAACAGCACCTCCATCATTAACAAAGTGCCCCTGCGGGAAGTGTGGCCTTATCTGGACCTCACCCAGCTTTATAAATTGAACTGGGGCGTGAAGGGCAAAGACGGAGACGAATACCGAAATCTCATTAAAACCCAGTTCGAGCCCATGCGGTTAAAGATGCAGGAAGAGATTTTGTCCAAGAATATGTTTGAACCCAAACTGGTTTATGGTTTCTGGCTGGCCAACTCGGACGGCAACGACCTGATCATTTATGACGGCAACGACCCGAAGAAGGAACTGGAACGCTTCAAGTTCCCCCGCCAGCGCGTGGGCCGTCACCTTTGCCTGTCCGACCATTTCAAACCGGTCTCCTCCGGCGAAAAAGACGTGGTGGCTTTTCAGGTCGTGACCATTGGCGACAAAGCCGGTGAACTGATCGAGAAATTGAACAAAGAAGACAAATACACCGAATCCTATTATCTGCACGGTCTGGCGGTTCAAACCGCCGAAGCCATGGCGGAATGGATTCACCGCCGTATCCGCAGTGAATGGGGCCTGCCCATCGGCCAGGGCAAGCGCTATTCCCCCGGCTATCCCGCCTGCCCCGAGCAGTCGGACCAGGAAAAGTATTTCCGCCTGCTGGACGCCACCAAGGCCATCGGCATTACGCTGACTGAAGCCCACATGATGGTGCCGGAACAATCCACCAGCGCGATTATCCTGCATCATCCCGACGCGGAGTATTTTGCGGTTCGATGAGTGAGTTTTTATGAAGATATGGACTATCCAAACCATTGAGTTTGAACCGGCGGTCCGGGACCAACTGAAAGACTTTGTGGTTAAAAATCCGGCTTATAAAAAATTGCTGGAAGCCCGCATTAACGACCTTTTAAATTTTCCCGATCTGGTTTGGCAGTCCGCTTTTCTCGAGAACGATAATAGGGGCTACTTTCTTACTAAGAATCAGCAGATCGAATTGGCCGGTAAAGCCTATAAAGACAAGAAGCTGATTTTAATTACGCATTTTTCATTTCATCGTTGAGGACATCGGTTTAAAGTGTTACAATTGTAACACAATCAAACAAGGAGGCTCTTTGATGAAGGAAACCATTACTTACCGGCCATCGGTTCAACCTGAAGAATTGTCATCGATTATCGTTAATCAACTGCATTATCCCAAAGTAAACCGGTTTATTGATGAGGCGGTCAAAGAAAAGATAGCCCGGGAAACCGCCGCGGTTTACGACATTAAGGCTGACGCGCTGATTCAAAAACTCTCCAAGGTGGTTTATGAGCACCATGGCTGGCAGTTCCATGAAGTGAACGCCAAAATGAAAAAAGCAATCGATCAAAAGGCCAAAAAGATCGAGGCGGGCAAGGCCAAAGGCATTCGTTGGAAGGGTTCGATCGATAAACTTTGATGGTGCAGGAACAATCCACCAGCGTGATTATCCTGCATCACCCCGACGCGGAGTATTTCGTCGTACGGTAAAAAAGACAGTCGACGAAATTTATCTAAACGGTATCATAATTGTATCTTCTGTTAGATAAAGGTTCATTTATGTCCAGCTTGTTGATAAAAAACATACCTGAAAATCTTATTGGAAAATTGAAAGAACAGGCGGAACTCCATCACCGTTCTTTGGAAAAACAAGTTTTGTTTATTCTAAAGCAAACATTCATGAAACCCGGTATTGGCCCGCTGCCTGCGCCGGTGAAAACCAGGACTCGTTTGACCACGGCATGGATAACAAAAGCAAAAAAATGGGGACGTCTATGATGTTGCCGAAATTACGCATACCCAAACATCCGGGTGAAATTTTGAGCGAAGAGTTTTTAAAGCCACTGGGCGTTTCCCAAAACGCGTTCGCCTCCCATTTGGGTTGGTCTCATGCCAAAGTGAATGAAATCATCCATGGCCGTCGGGGAATCACGCCCGAAGCGGCGCTTTCGTTGGCCGATGTGCTGAAAACAACGCCGGATTTATGGCTGAATTTGCAGCAGAACTATGACCTGTCAAAAGCCATGAAAACACACCACAAGAAGAAGCCTATTTTGGTTAAAACGGCATAAATTGGCGGAAGCCGATATGATGGTGCCGGAGCAATCCACCAGCGCGATTATTCTGCATCACCCCGACGCGGAGTATTTCGCGGTTAGGTAGCGTTCGAAATCGAGGATCAATAAAAAATGAGTGATTTTCAAAAAGCTGATTTTGTAATAAATGACTTTGACGCTGATTTCTTTCCTGCGTTTAAAAAAATTAATTCTCATTCCAATGCAATGCACACATTTTTTAGGGGACATGGACAAGAAGATTGGGATTTAACTCCGGTCATAAACAGACCGGAACACAAACACATGTTAAAACCTGGAATGGAAAAAACTTTGTTTCAAGAATACGAAACATATGCCCATATGCAAGTTGGTGAAATGACATCTTGGGATGTTTTGTTTTCTATGCGACACCACGGATTACCTACTCGGTTACTTGATTGGTCGGATTCTTTATTAGTGGCCTTGTTTTTTGCAATAAGAGATTATGAAAAAGCAGAACTCATTTATCCGAAAGAAACTTTGAAAAATCCTTGTCTTTGGGTTATGGACGGTGCGCTTTTTAATGAAAAAATCGCTAAAAAAAGTGGTTTCGTATATATAAAAATTAATGAAGTTTATAAATACGATTACTTTTTGGATCGAGTAATCGGCAAGAGTTCTGCTGACTTTCCGGCAGATGCGATAGCAATCTTTCCTCCTAAATCAAATCACAGACTTTTAGCCCAAGGAGGCATGTTTACTTTTCACAAAAAACTAGAAAACTTGCAAGAAGCATATCGAGAGATTCTTTTTAAAGTGGAAATTAATAAAACTCAAGTCGTAGCAATTAAAAAATTTCTTCACTTTTCTGGAATGAAAGAGTCGAATTTGTTTCCTGATTTGGATGGATTGTCTAGACAATTATCTTTCCAAATCAAACATACGAAGTGATTTTTTTCGCTATTAATTAAAGTTAGAGGGGCTACATGAAAAACGTCGACATTAAAGTTGAAGGCAACATCCTCACCATCAAAGTTGATCTATCCAAAGAATACGGGCCGTCGGCTTCGGGGAAGACCATCATTGTGGCCTCGACCGAAGGGAACATCACCGTTCCGGAACGAGAAGAAAAGATCGGCCTGAACGTTTACAAAAAGAAACCAAACGCTTAATTGGGTTTTGTTGTTGAGGTGAAAATATGAAACGCATTATGTATGTAGAATATAAAGGCGGTGGTTTGGAAGGGCCTGGCCGCATTGGTTGGGTCGAATTATCTAAAACCGGAAAAATGTTTTACTACCAAGGTAAGCGTCTGCTGAAAACCAAAAGTGGTTTTAAGCATAACTGTTATGATCGTGAAACCCATGAAGAATATTGGGTCTCTGGGCCCAAAAAAGACGGTTCAGATAGGCTTTATGGTGGAGCAGTTGAAATCGATGAAGACGCCCGCGAAGAATATTGGACGAAAATCAGAAAATTACCTCAAAACAAAAACCTGACTAGTTATAAGTGCTAACAAAATGAAACCTCAATTTGTCTTCATCCCTGGCCTGGGGGCCGATTCCCGGCTCTTCGAGGCCCAACGAAAAGCCTTTCCAAATGCTGTCACACCCCCTTGGCTGGCGCCTCTCAAAGATGAACCGCTGGCCCACTACGCTCGGCGCTGGGCCCAACACTTAAAACTCAAAAAAGGCTGTGTGTTAGTAGGCATTTCTTTTGGCGGAATGGTGGCTTTGGAAATGGCCCCATGGGTAAAGCCTCAAGCCGTTCTGTTGATCGGCAGTTGTCGGCACCCTTCCAGCGTTCCCTGGACCTTGAGATTCATGGGAAGTTTTCGAGTCTGGCCTAAACTTGCCAAGGTTCTGGCCCGGCTGAACCCTTCCGTACGCGGGTGGTTCTTGGGGGTGAATAAGGGCGCCCAACTTGATCTTTTGATGAAAATGTTCCGGGAAAGCCCCGATGATTTCCTATGCTGGACGGTGAACGCCATCCGCGGATGGAAGGGGTTTGATGGAAAGTTCAGCCCCGTGCGGCAAATTCACGGCCGTCGGGACCGCTTGATACCCTGCCGCAACGTGGAGCCGGATGAGGTCATCGAGGACGGCGGGCATACGATCATCCTGACCCATCCGGCGGAAGTGAACTCGTTCATTAGTAAATGGGCTAACCTAAGCGCCAAGGGATCACCGAGCCAAAAAACCCGCACGCGCCGAAGCTAAAGGTTGTCTGCGATAGGGAACTGTAATGGACAATGGGAATAGAATAGGGTGAGTTTTTTTGCTTCAAGCGTCTGGGTTTGAACATACTTTCTAAAATTAATTCCTAAGAACTTAAAGATTTGCCCTCCTTCCTGATTGAGGATGGCGCGTGATATAGTTACGGAGTTTCCTTTTGGGAAAGCGGACCGAAGATTATTCTGAGGCTAATTAAGTGGGGAAGAGATATCCGATGGGTTCCTTTAAGTCACGGTTAGCGAGTCTAGCGCTGTTGCTAGGGGCCTTGGCTTGTATCTCCCTTGCCTGCGATGGAAAGCAGGGCCCAGCTGGGCCCGATGGATTGCCAGTCACCATCATTTACATACCTGCGACCAACACCTTTACCCCTAGCCCCACTGCAGGAAGCTTCACTTTCACGCCAACCCCCACGCCGGTCCACCCTTACTTGGGCCAATGGGGAACCCTCGGTAGTGGTAACGGGCAGTTCAGTACAACTTTAGGCATAGCGGTGGATTCACTGGACAATATTTATGTGGCAGACAGTGGAAACAACCGAATCCAGGTGTTTACCGCATCGGGAATCTATGCTACCCAGTGGGGAATCGCCGGAAGTGGCAATGGCCAGTTCAACTCTCCTTTGGGTATAGCGGTGGATTCCTCGGGCAACGTTTACGTGGCGGACACGCTTAACTCTCGGATACAGAAGTTCACATCGTTGGGAGGCTATGTCACCCAATGGGGTGGGTATGGCTCCAGTAATGGGCAATTCAACTTTCCCTTTAGCGTGGCGGTGGATTCTCTCGGGAATGTTTATGTAGCAGACAGTAACAACAGCCGTATCCAGGAATTCAATTCATCGGGTACATACGTCACCCAATGGGGGACTCGCGGAACCGGAAATGGGCAGTTCGATGGGCCCGAAGGTGTGGCGGTGGATTCCTCTGGAAACATTTACGTGATGGACTACGCCAATAGCCGTGTTCAGAAGTTCAGCTCATCGACGGCCTATTTGACCCAATGGGGGACTTTAAATTGTAGCTGCGCCCGAATTAACACTCCCTCTGGCTTGGCGGTGGATTCCTTGGGTAACGTATACGTGGCGAACTACGGCAACAATCTCCTCCAGCAGTTCACCTCGTCGGGAATCTACGTCACTCAGTGGGGGATTTTAGGTAGCGGCAACGGGCAGTTCAATGCACCCAACGGTGTGGCGGTTGATTCCTTCGGCGACGTTTACGTAGCAGACAGTGACAACAGCCGCATCCAGAAGTTTGGGCCCTGATTTTTCAACTATTTTAACGGAATGGTTTTAATGGGATAGGCAATCGAGAGGAATCTGTTTGTCCACCATGGGGAGGTAATTATGGCCGCTAAAAAACCTGAAGTTTATATTGCCCTGCTTCGGGGCATTAACGTGGGGGGCAAGAACAGCCTGCCCATGAAAGACTTGGCCGCGATGTTCGAAAAGGCCGGGTGCAGTCAGGTGGCCACCTACATTCAAAGCGGGAATGTGGTTTTTAAGGCGGACGCCAAACTGGCCCAGCAAATAACCGATGTCATTTCCAAAGAGATCAAAAAGGGTTTTAAGCTGGAGGTACCGGTGGTGGTTCGAAGCGCCGGGGAACTGCTCAAAATCTCCCAAAAGAACCCCTTCTTCAAAAAGGGGGGCACGGTGGATACGGTGCATGTGGCCTTTTTACTCCATACCCCCCACAAGACGGCCATCCAGTCCCTGGACGCCCAAAGGTCCCCCGGGGACGCTTTTGAGGTGGCCGGGTCCGAGGTTTACCTGCATTGCCCCAAGGGGTTCGGGCGCACCAAGCTGACCAACCAGTACTTTGACTCCAAGCTATCCACCACCAGCACCATCCGCAACTGGAAGACCGTCCTGAAGCTCCTCGAAATGATCCGAACCTCCACCTAGGGTCGGCTGTTTGCCCCGACTCGGGGAAAACCCGGGTTTCCCATTGAAGGTTGGCCGATCGCCGTT
>PLFD01000037.1:6809-62579 GCA_003136635.1 candidate division FCPU426 bacterium
GGTTGGCCGTTGAAGGTTGGCCGGTCGCCGTTGAATGTGCCGGGTTTGTCCGTTGAATATTGTCAGTTGGTCGTTGAAGGCGCCGAGTTTCCCGTTGAATGTTGGGCCGGGCGCCGTTGAAAGTTTTCAGTTTGTTTGCCGGAACTCCCTAGATTCCCCTAGTTTTGGGGATAGGTCGGGGGAAGGTGGGCCGATTTCTATGGAATCGACACACCCAATTCAGGGCTTCGACTTGAGGTCTCAGCCCAGAGGCCGGGTTACCTGTCGGAAAGGTATCTTTTGGTTCCAGCCTTGAACTGGGTCGCCTCTCAATGAAACAATCCAAGAAACATTCTAGGTAACCCCCAAATTCCTGCGGAATTTTAGGGATTGCTAGGCTGCTTTGTAGCTCTATTAAATTTTTGCAGCCTGCAAGGAGCAAATATGAAATTACGTCAAATTGGCAATACGGGTATTCAAGTCGCGCCCTTGGCTTTGGGCGGTAACGTGTTTGGCTGGACTGCCGACGAGGAGACCTCTTTTAAAGTTTTGGACGCCTTTGTGGACGCGGGGTTTAGCCTGATCGACACGGCCAATACCTATTCCAAATGGCTGCCGGGGCATCAGGGCGGCGAGTCCGAGACCGTCATCGGCAAATGGTTCAAGAAAAGCGGCAAGCGGGACAAGGTGATTATCGCCACCAAAGTCGGCATGGAAATGGGCGACGGCAAAAAGGGTTTGGCAAAAAGCTATATTCTGGAAGAAGTGGAAGCCTCACTGAAACGCCTGCAGACCGACCACATCGACCTTTACCAATCCCATCAGGACGACGCCAATACCCCCTTAGAAGAAACCCTGGAAGCCTATGCGCAACTCATTAAGCAGGGAAAGGTTCGGGCCATCGGCGCGTCGAACTACAAGGCGGACCGGTTGAGCGAGGCTTTAAAAATAAGCATGCAAAAGGGCATCCCCCGTTACGAATGTCTTCAACCCCAGTACAACCTTTACGAACGCGAAGATTACGAAAAGAACCTGGAACCTTTAGTCCGTGAAAAGAACATCGCGGTCATTCCGTACTTTTCTTTGGCGGCGGGTTTTCTGACAGGCAAGTACCGCACCGAGGCGGATTTTGGAAATAGCCCTCGAGGCGGCGGGATGAAAAAATATTTCAATGACCGGGGTTTTCGTATTTTGGCGGCGCTCGATGAGGTGGCGAAAGAACAGGAAACCAGCCTGGCGGCGGTGGCCATTGCCTGGCTGATCGCCAAGCCCAGCATTACGGCGCCGATTGCCAGCGCCACAAGCTTGCGGCAAATGTCGCACCTATTTCTTGGGGCTGAGCTGGAATTGAGCCAGGCGTCGATGGCGAAATTGGATCAAGCCAGCGCTTATTAACCAGCCGTCTTGATTTTAAAAATTCTAAAACTTAAATTCAGTCCATTGATGATTGCTTAAAGTAAGAAAGAAAAAAACATGGCTGATTTTTCCGTATTTGATCTGGCGTTTATTACCAAAGGCTCCCAGCCGGCGGACGCTTTGCACCATTCCCTCGACCTGGCCCAGCACGCCGAACGCTGGGGCTATAAGCGCTTTTGGCTGGCGGAGCATCACAACATGGTGGGTATCGCCAGCGCCGCGACCTCGGTGGTGATCGGCTATGTGGCGGGCGGAACCAAAACGATTCGGGTGGGTTCGGGCGGCATCATGCTGCCTAATCATTCGCCCCTTGTGATCGCCGAACAATTTGGCACGCTGGAATGCCTTTATCCCGGCCGTATCGATTTAGGGCTGGGACGGGCGCCGGGTACGGATCAACGTACGCTTTTATCTCTTCGCCGAGATCCCGCTAATTCCGAACATTTTCCCCAGGATGTGGAGGAGCTTCAGCAACTACTGGGGCCCTTTATTCCGGGCATGGTTCAGGCGGTGCCGGGAACAGGAACCAAGGTGCCGATCTGGATTTTAGGGTCCAGCCTGTTTGGGGCTCAACTGGCCGCCCATCTCGGGTTGCCCTACGCTTTCGCTTCCCACTTCGCGCCGGGCGATCTGATGCAGGCCATTGAACTATACCGCTCCGAATTTAAACCTTCCGCCCAACTGAAAAAGCCCCTGCTCATGCTGGGAGTAAATGTGATCGTCGCCGATAAGGACGAGGAAGCCCGCAAGCTGTTTACTTCCATTCAGCAAAGTTTTACCAATATGCACCGGGGTACCCGTACCCAGCTGCCCCCGCCGATTGACGATATCGCGGACTACTGGTCGCCGTTTGAGGAAACGATCGCGGCGCAAAAGCTGTCCTGCTCTTTTGTGGGTTCACGCAAAACGGTTGAGGAAGGTTTGGAAGGCTTTTTGGAAAAGACAGGCGCGGACGAACTGATGGTGGCTTCGGCCATTTATGACCACTCGGCACGGCTGCACTCTTATGAAATTTTGGCGGAAATTCAAAAGTCGTTAAACCGCAAACAGCCCGTTAATCCATGAACCGGTAGCGGATCAGACATACCAGGGCCACGACCCCGTCGCGCCAGGTGATTTTTTTACCCTCTTCAAAATTTCGTCCATCGTAATTGATGGGAACTTCAAAGAGCTTGACGCCCCGTTTGAGGACTTTGGCGGTTACTTCCGGTTCGAAATCAAACCGGTTGGAACGCAAGGGAATCGAACGGATCAGGTCGCCTTTGAAGGCTTTATAACAGGTTTCCATGTCGGTCAGAATGGTGTCATAAAGAATATTGGTAATGAAGGTCAAAAGCTTGTTTCCCACGTAATGCCAAAATAAAAAAGCCCTGCCCACGCCTTTAAACCGGGAACCGTAAACCACATCGGCCCTTCCATCTAAAAGAGGTTTTAAAATAATCACATAATCCGCCGGGTCATATTCCAGATCCGCGTCCTGAATAATGACAAAGTCGCCGGTGGTATGGGGGATGGCGGTGCGGATGGCCGCGCCTTTACCCCTGTTTTTGTCATGCTGGTAGATTTGGATGCCGGGAATTTTAATTTTCTTCATGACTTCGGCGGTTTTATCGGTGGAACCGTCGTTGATCACGATGATCTGTTTTTTAAGGCCGAGCAGTTTGACGTTTTGGACTTTCTTCAGCAGCGGCAGAAGTGTTTTTTCTTCGTTATATACTGGAACAATAATCGAGAGCGTCAGTTGTTTCTTGGACATGCCTGCCTCCACCCAGAATGAAATGCCGATGAGGGCGTCAGTTTATCAGAGGCTTCAGGCCGGGAGGAGAATTTGTCCAAGTGGGTAGTGTCTCAGTTTTGAGTTTAATGGTTTTGATGTCATTGCGAGGAGTGGGCCGCGAATAGCGGCATGGTTACGACGCGGCAACCTCAGTTTTATAAGACTTTAACCATAACTACAAACACCGTAAGCACTGGTATTGCTTCGTCATAACCGTCCCCCTACTCGGGGGCCATTCCTCGTAAAGACAGTCAAACTGAAACAGCTACCTTCAAGTGGGAAAATAAAAAAGACTTTCGGTTTAAACCGAAAGCCTTTGGTCGAGACGATTTAAAACAAAAGATTAGTTGGAGTATTTCACGCCGCAGCCGTAAGACACCGTATTGGCCACAGAGATGGTTTTCCCCGCCAAGCCTTCTTTCAAGGCCTGGTTCACGTAATTGACATAAGCGTCGCCGTCCTGATTTTTCGCGACCACATCATCTTCACGGGGCGCGTTATCAATGGCTCCGTTGTAAACCAAAATCCCCTTGGGATCGATGACGAACATATGAGGGGTCGTTTTAGCGCCGTAGGCGTGTCCGATGACACCGGTGGAGTCCAGCAAGGTCGCGGTGACGTGGGCGTTATGTTCTTTGACGTCCGCGTTGGCTTCATCCGCGGTGACAGCGCCTTCGGCGCCGGGAGCGGAAGAAATCACGTTAAACCAAACGACGCCCTTTTTCGTCCACTTGGCCTGAAGTTTTTGCATTTTGCCGGCGTATTGGCTCTTCACGAAAGGACAGTCCTGGTTGTGCCATTCCAGAACGACCCATTTGCCCGCGAAGTCCGACAGGTTATAAGTTTTTCCGTCGCTGCCCGTTCCCGTAAAAGACGGAGCGGCCGCTCCGGTGCTGGCCGCCTGCGCCAGTGAGCTCAGGCTCAAAGCTAAAATTCCCAGGGTCAAAACAACCCAATGTTTAAATCGTGTCATCAACGCCTCCTATTTCGATTGGGACAGAGGAATGGTTACCTCATATCCGGTTTGTTTCCCATCAGCTGATTTTACCACTAACACGCCAGCCAGCTTTTGGACGTCTGTCACCAGCTGGTCGGACCGTTTGATTGTCAAAGTGAAACCAGAACCGGTCGTCTGGAAAGTTTGAACCGCCGTATTGTTGATTTGGATGGGCAGGGAAGGAAAAAGGAAAGCGCCGGAGCAAGGTTCTGGTGTTTGGAAGGTCAGCGCAAATTGTTGTTTATCCAGAGTTCCGGAGGGTTTCCAGGAAGCGGGCATCCGGGAAGGAAGGCTTTGGCGGACCGTTGAAAAAAGAGGGTTGTTGCCGATTTTGGGCGGAGCGCTGGAACCGACCGGGAGTTCCAGTTGAAGATCGGCCTCGCCCGGAATACAGATTTCATTACAAACCAGCCATTGAACTTTAGCGGAAAATTTGAACAGTTCACCCGGCTTCAGATTTTTCGGGACAGTGACCGGAACCATTAAGAGAACTTCATTTTCATAACCATAGTCCGTGACGGACGGCAGGGAGATAACCTGGGGGATGGGCCAAAGGATTTTGCCCGCTTTAAATCCGACCGGCAGTTTCCAGGACACCGAGGTCGGCATTCCCGCGTCACCGGGGTTTTTCCAGTAAATATGCCAGCCCTTATCCATGGTGAAATGAAGGCCCAGCGTGACCGGGTTACCCGGGGTGAGAGACTCAGTTTCGGACAACAACTCCACTTTAGCGTGGTCGGTGGTTTGTGAAATCGCGACGAGGGGGAAACAAGATAGTAATAAAGCGAAACCTAGAATGAGACGCATGGTATATCCTCGCAAAAGTTGGAATGACTATTATTTGAGACGAACGGCAGATGGGTTTCAAGTCACGGATGGATAACTTATTTAACCGATGTAACCGCCCTTTTGAAGATTCCATAATTTCTTATATAAGCCGGGCTTTTTAATGAGCTGGGAATGCTTTCCCTGCTGGACAACCCGGCCTTTGTCCAAAACCACAATGATATCAGCACTCAGGATGGTGGAAAGGCGGTGCGCGATGATGATGGAAGTGCGGCCTTTCATTAAAGCCTTCAGGTGCTTTTGTATTTCATGCTCGGTTTCGGAATCCAGCGAGGAAGTGGCCTCATCCAGAACCAGTATTTTTTTATCCGCCAGCAGGGCCCGGGCGATGGAGACCCTCTGCTTTTCCCCGCCCGAAAGTTTCACGCCCCGCTCGCCCACAATGGTGTTTTCCTTTAAGGGCAGTCCCTCAATGAAACGATGAAGCTGGGCGAACCGGATGGCGGCGAAAACTTTTTCGCGCGGCGCCTGGGGATTGGAAAAGGCGATGTTGTTGTAAATGGTGTCGTCAAAGAGGATACATTCTTGCGGGACGGTGCTGAGGCTGTCCCTCAGGGACAATTGGGCGACATCGGCGATGTTAACGCCGTCGATGGAAATGGAACCGGATTCGAGGTCGTAGAGCCGAAACAGCAGGCGGATGAGGGTGGTTTTGCCCGCGCCGGAGGGACCGACCAGCGCGACTTTTTGATGGGGCGGAATTTTCAGCGAAAAGTCCGACAGGATCGTTCTTTTTTTATATTTAAACGAAACGTTTTCGAAATCAATCGCTCCCGCGGCCACCTTTAAGGCCGGGGCGTTGGGTTTGTCCTGAATATCATTTTGAAATTTGCCGTACTGAAAAAGGTCCTCGAAATCCGCAATGGCGCGGTACATGGTGCGGATACCGTGGACAAAACCGGACAGGGGGCTGAGGAGCGAGCCGAAAGCGGTGAAAATAAAAACAAAGGTACCCACGGTGACATTCCCTGAGACGAAACTGTGGATGGAAAAGAAAATTAAGAAAAAGGTGCCCAGGCCCACAATCAACAGCTGGCCCGACTCCAAGGTTTTATAGTAATTCCAAAAGTTAAGCTGGAGCTCTTTGGTTTTTTCGCTGATTTCCCAAAAGCGCCGGTTAGTTTCCCCTTCCTTGGCGAAAAATTTAATGGAGTCCACGTTGGTAAAAACGTCGGCGATGTTGGCTTTTTCCAGGTCCGAGATGTTGTTGTAGAGGGCATTGGATTTTCTTTGTTTTTCGTTGATGTAGAACGAAAAAACGATATAGGCGGCGGCGGTCGCGACAACCGTCAAACCCACGAAGGTGTTGTAATGAAAAATGAAAAAACTCACTAAAAGCAGCTGGGATAGAAGCGGCAGGAATTGAAAAATGATCACGTCGGTCATGCTTTCCACCGCGCCGGAACCTCGCGATAGCCGTGATATCAGGGAGCCGGTTTTATGGGACGTGTGAAAACCATGGGACAGGGTCAACAGGTGGCCGAAGTAAAAACGCTTGATGTCCGTGATGAGGTTGGTTTCCAGAAGGTTGATGGAACCCAGATAAATCCACCGGCCCAACGACCGGAACAGGGGAATGACCAGGAGAATGGTAAAAACAATCATCAAGAAGTGGTTAAAGGCTTCGGCGGTTATTTGCTGGTGGATCAGCTGGTTGGCGTTATCCACGATTAATTTAAAGATGTAGGTAAAAGCCAAATCCAGCGAGCTAAGAAAAAAAACAAGCCCGATGAGAAAAAAAGAAGTTCCCTTGTATTTTTTGAGGAAGGAGAAATAGATTTTTAAATTGTATTGAAAGTCAATTTCTTCGTGGTCGGATACCTGTATGGCCAATGGGTTTTGCCTTTATCTCGTATGGAGTGACACTACCGTTGATAACAGGGTTGGCCTGGCAGCGTCAATCCATATTCGACAAAAAGCCGTGTATTATTCCAAAACCCTCACCGGCACGATCATCATATTGAGTCCTTTAAACAGCAAACGGCGCTGAATTTCCAACGCGGTCTGATTGTGCAAAAGAGCGGTCCAAAGGGATTCTTTGGCGAAAATGAGTTTGCCCGAGAAAAAGGTCACGTCGCTGTAATCGCTCGAAATGCCGTCGCACATGATTTCCATGCCGTCGATAAGGTCTGTCTCCACCACATAACGGGAGTCGGCGCGGTAACCCATGCGATGGGCCAGGTGCACGTATTGATCCAGATTGTGCTGGGTGTTTTGCTTGAGATTTTCCAATTCTTCCAGGCCCTTAAACTTGCTGGAGTCGATCCGGGCCACCGACACGAAAAGAAAATCGGAAAAGCGGTGTCCGAAAAGTTTTTGAATGGAAAAAATGGCGTGAATCCCCAGACCTGAATATTTATCCACCATCACTACCGCCACAGGACGGGCTTTATCGCAGGGTCCCAGATTGGGGGCATCGTCGCCCGAAGGAAGGGGAAGATTCTTCAGAGTATCATCCAGCCGCATGAGAGCCTGTTGCACGCCCCGGTAATGTTTTTTGATTAAAAAGCAGATCAATATCAGGAAAGCCGTCATCAGGACGGTCACAAAGCCGCCCTGGATGAATTTGGCCGCGACGGTCGCCACCAAAATAATGGACGTCAGGCACAGGCCGACACCGTTGATAAAAAACCGTTTCCACCAGTCCTTCTGCTCGTGGCGGGCCTGCCACCAATGAATGCACATGCTGAGCTGGGACAGGGTAAAGGTGATAAACACGTTGATGGCATAGAGCACGATCATGACATCCACGTTCCCATGGGCCATAGTCAGGATGATGATGGAAAGAACGCCCATCACCAGAATGCCGTTCATGCGCACCAGACGGTGGGACAGATTGGCGAAACGGTGGGGCAGCCAGGAGTCCACTGCCATGTTGGCCAATACGTTGGGACCGTCGATAAAGCCGGTTTGGGCCGCGATAAAAAGCAACAAACCTTCCGAAAGAATGGTGATGGTGATCATGGCCTGATCGATGGGTATTCCCAAAAGGTGCCAGTTGGCGTAAATGACCTCGCACAACGATTCGTTCATGGTCTTGTCAGGAACCGCCTGAACGTCCCAGAGCATGTAGAGCCACAAGATGCCGCCGGCGGTCAAGGCCAGGGAGGTAGCCATGTAATACATGGTGTGGCGTCCGGTTCTCACCTTGGGTTCACGCAGCGAATTTAAACCGTTGGAAACCGCTTCAATTCCCGTATAAGTTCCGCCGCCAAGACTATAGGCGGTAAAGAAGATGACGATGAAGCCCCATGCCCCCAGGGGGCCGGAAACTATGTTATGCGTCTCAGTGATGGTCTGGTGAATAACCGGAACGATCTGCGAGCCGTGACCAAAAATCCCCGCGATGATCAAGATGGCGTGAAAGAGGACGAACACGAGAAAAATAGGGAGCAGGGTGGTGATGGATTCCTTGATACCCCGCATGTTGAGCCAGATCAAAAGGAGTAACAGAGCTATTTCTATATAAAATTTAAATGGAACAATGAAAGCGCAATATTGGCAGCTGCCGATGGCGTCCACCCCGGCGGCAATGGAAAGAATAATCGTGAGGACGTAATCGATCAGAAGGGCCGAACCGGAGATCAAGCCGGCGGTAGGACTTAAGAGTTTACTGGCCACCACATAGCCGCCGCCGCCCGAGGGAAAGTACTCGATGATCTGGTTATAGCTGGCTGAAATAATAAAAACCGTGGCCGCGGTGGCCAGGGCCAGATAAAGCGCGATGTGATGATACTGGGGACCCAAAGCCCGATAGGCTTCTTCGGGACCGTAGGCGGAAGACGAAAGTCCGTCCGCGCCTAACCCGACCCAGGCTAAAAAGGCGACCAGTGAAATTTTGTGAAAGACATTTTGATCGAGGGGATTTTTGGCTTTGCCTAGAAATAACTCTTCAAACTTTTTACTCATGACGGCGTCTCCTGAAACGAAAGATGGGCCGTCCGGATGAGGGACTGCCTTCGCGGTCTACGAGGTTAGCTGACGGGCTCGACACGAAAGTTTGTCGTCAGTTTTAGAAAATCAAAACTGGATAAGCCCCTAAAGTTGGGTTCCCCGTTTATTTCTTTCGAAACAATTCGACCTTCAAATATAAGGCGGCATTCTAGAGTTGAATTTCTGGGAAAACAAGGGTGCTCAACTTTGGTAGATTTTTAACAGAAAAACGGCTCTAGTTTAGGCACCTCGACTTTGGTCAATGGGTTGGGTTTAAAATTCATCCCATAAATTTGATAAAACCCTTATTTTTGACAAATTTCGATGACATTTTAATGCATGTTATTGTTATATAGGTTTGAAACCCCAGCAATTCATTGCTGTTTTTTTGTTTGCTCCTTTTGGCGCTAGCGCAAACAACGGTTTGCATTGAAAACGATAAAGTCTGTTAACCTTAAACTTTGGTAAGAATGATTGATTATAAATTCTCAAAAAATCATTTTATTTTGTCAGCTCTTTTCGAGACGCTGGATACTGGCGTTTGTGCTGTTGATTGGTTTGGGATGGAACAACCAAGCCCATTCGCAGAGCAGTTCTACCTGGAGGGTTATCTGTAACGGGACGGCCCACACCGATTGTCAGGGAAACGCCTGGGCGGCGGATGAAAACTTCCTTAATGGCAGCACTTACACCACAGCTTCGGCGATTACGGGAGCTCTGCCTTGTTCGACAGACCAGGTGCTTTACCAGAATGAGAGATATGGAAATGGCGCTAGTCCCGTTTCCTATGTTTTCAATGTGCCGGCCGGATCCTATCAAGTGACCTTAAAGTTCGCGGAAATTTATTTTCCGGCTGCGGGCGACAGAGTATTTAATGTTTCGATCGCAGGAACCCAAGTTTTAACCAATTTTGATATCTTTGCCGCTGCGGGCGGGGAAAACATTGCCATAGACAAGGTGTTCAGCAATATCGCTCCTTCCGGCGGAGCGATTACTATTCTTCTGGGCCCTGCCAGCGTGAATAACGGTAAGTGTGATGCCATTCAGATTATTACCCAACCGACCGGCTCGCCTACGAATACCCCGACCAATACCTCAACCAATACAGTCACGAATACGCCAACGAACACACCGACTAACACATCCACGAATACGATTACCAACACACCGACGAAGACTCCAACTAATACGCCCACGAATACTGTTACCAACACACCGACGAACACCCCGACTAACACACCCACGAGTACGATCACCAACACACCGACGAATACCCCGACTAACACGCCTACAAGCACCATTACCAATACGCCGACGAATACTCCGACTAACACACCGACAAGCACGATCACCAACACGCCAACGAACACTCCGACTAACACACCGACGAGCACTATTACCAATACGCCAACGAATACTCCGACTAACACGCCTACAAGCACGGTTACCAACACACCGACGAATACTCCGACTAATACGCTGACGAGCACTATTACCAACACATCGACGAACACTCCGACTAATACGCCCACGAATACTGTTACCAACACACCGACAAACACCCCGACGAATACGCCTACAAGCACTATTACCAACACGCCAACGAACACCCCGACTAATACACCGACGAGTACGATCACCAATACGCCGACAAACACTCCGACTAACACACCTACAAGCACTATCACTAATACGCTGACGAATACCCCGACTAACACATCCACGAGCACGATTACCAACACACCGACGAATACCCCGACTAATACGCCCACGAATACTGTTACCAATACGCCAACGAACACTCCGACTAATACGCCGACGAGCACTATCACCAACACACCGACGAATACGCCGACTAACACGCCTACGAACACGATTACCAATACGCCGACGAACACCCCGACTAATACGCCCACGAATACGATTACCAATACACCGACGAATGCGCCGACCAGTACATCCACGAGCACGATTACCAACACGCCAACTAATACTCCGACCAACACGCCGACAAACACGCCTACGAATACGCCAACCAGCACACTCACGAATACGCCCACGAATACGCCTACCAACACGCAAACGAATACGCCGACTAGTACACCAACGAACACGCCCACAAACACCCCGACTAATACGTCAACGAATACACAGACCAACACACCAACGAATACTCCAACCAATACTATGACCGATACAGCAACAAATACCCCGACGAGCACCCTGACGAATACTCCAACGGACACGCCAACTGATACTCCTACCAATACACTTACCAACACACCTACGAATACAACAACGGATACTTCGACCAACACGCTAACTAATACGGTGACCAATACTCCAACGAACACAGCCACCAATACTCTGACAGGTACTTCGACGAATACCCCGACCAACACACCCACGAATACAATTACCAATACACCGACGAATACCCCGACTAACACGCCTACGAGTACGATTACCAATACGTCGACGAATACTCCGACAGCTACTGCGACTAATACGACGACGAACACAGCCATCGGTACTTCGACTAACACCATTACCAATACGCCAACGATTACAGCTACTTTCACAACGACGAATACTCCTACCATTACACCGACGCTAACCTGGACACCTACCATCACGCCCACATCCGTCCAGTCTTTGTCGAATATGGGGATAGTGGTTATAGGACCCGTGCCGGTACCGCGAGGCGGCAATGTTTACTTATTTCCGGATAAACCGATTGATGCCTGTACCTTGGAAATTTATGACTTGGTGGGGGAAGTGGTCGCGCGGACAAACTATAGCGGTTCAGCTCAACCCGTCTGGAATGTGGGGATTATCGCGCCGGGAATTTATATCGCGGTTATTAAAGTTAATTACACCGATGGGACCAGCGGAACAACGACTCAGAAGATTGTTATCGCCAGGTAAACAAAATTCCCTTCAAAAATATTGGTTTTTAGTCTTATTCAACCCGTTTTAAATCTTGATCCTCTGTTTAATAAAAGTATACTTGCGTATACCTTTATCGAAAACTTCCGGATCGAATCATGCCAACCAACCGAATTATCGCTCATGTGGATATGGATTCCTTTTTTGTTTCCTGCGAACGATTGGTGGATCCTTCTTTAACCGGTAAGCCGGTCGTGGTGGGAGGTCGGCGGGGCGAGAGAGGGGTGGTGGCTTCAGCCTCCTACGAATCTCGCAAGTTCGGCGTGAAGTCCGGTATGCCGATCATGACCGCTGAGAAACTGTGTCCCAAAGCGATTTTTATACCGGGCAATCACCGGCTTTATTCCAAATATTCCCGAAAAGTTTACGCGCTTCTGCGCCGGGTGGCGCCGGTGGTGGAATATGCCTCGATTGACGAGTTTTATTTGGACTTCACCGGATGTGAGGACTTATACGGCCATGACTTGGAAGTGATGGCGAAGAAAGTCCAGGAGAGTATTTTTAAACGGACCAAGCTGACCTGTTCGGTGGCCATCGCGACCAACAAGTATGTGGCGAAGATCGCGGGAAAGACGGTAAAACCCTCTTCGGGTTCCAAGACGGGCATTGTGGTGGTACCAGCCGGGGAAGAACAATCTTTTCTCGCGAACCTTCCTATAGAGAGACTTCATGGGGCCGGGGAAAAGACCCAGCCCCGGCTGAAAGAAATGCGCATTATCCGGATCGGCGATATTGTTCCCATGCCTTTGGTGAAGCTGCAAAAGGCTTTTGGCCCCTCGGCGGGAAGCTGGTTGTACGAAGCGGCAAGAGGCATGGGCTCGGACGAGGTTCATCCTTTTCATTACGCTAAAAGCATAGGCCACGAAACCACTTTTGAAAAAGACACGGACAATCCAGAACAGATTCACCAAACGCTGGCGTGGCTATCCGAAAAGGGCTGTTACCGCCTGAGGCGTATCGGCAAAAGAGCCAGAACGGTCACACTGAAACTGCGTTATGACGATTTTCAAACCATCACGAGGGCCAAAACCATTCCGGAAACTAATGATGACGTGGCGGTGATGAAGACCGCTTACGAGCTTTTTCAGGAGTCACATGTCCGCAAACGAAAGATTCGATTGTTGGGAGTTTCCCTTTCCAAATTTGAGGCGGGAGAGGAAGTGGAATGGCTTTTTCCCGAGATGAGCAGCAAAAAGAAAGACGCCCTTTATCAAAGCGTGGACGCCATCAAACGCAGGTACGGTTTTCACAAATTGGAGAAGGCGGCTTCATTGGACCCGAAGGAAGCGGATCGGGAAGGAAAAGGCGGAGCCTCTTCCTTTCAAAAACCCAAGATAAAGTGACATGGGTTCTTTTCCCAAAGTCTTCCTATATGCTATATCCACAGATTATTTTAGAGAGTCAGGGACATCATGAAAATCCAGCAAACCGGTTTTGTTTTAAACGTGGAAAATTACGAACAGTGCGTGGCTTTTTATTCCGACATCATCGGATTGCCTGTTGTGAAGCAAAAAGAGTCCCTGACCAATTTTCGTTTCGGTGAAAGTTATCTTTTAATAGAAAAAGGCACAACCATTCCGGAAGAATTACGCCGTGCCGAAAATGTTCCCTATGTGATTCGTTTGAATGTGGCGGATGTGGATATGGCGGCGGAAAGAGCCAGGACCAAAGGAGTCGAAGTGAACCGTTACTCGGCGGACTGGGGCGAAATCGCCCGTTTGAGGGATCCGGACGGCAACGCGGTGGAATACTGTAAATGGAAATAGCTTCTCTTTTAAAACGGGTTCCCTGGGGAAAGTTTTTTCTTCTCTGGTTTCTCGCGGTTTTGATGGGTTCAAGCCTTCTTTGGCTTAGCTTTGGGTTTACCCAACGGACTTTGCCGCCTCTGGGTATTTTGATTATGGTTTCGGGTTTGGGATTGCTATGGGGAACTACGCGGCCCAAATGGCAGAAAGCGCATTGTTCTTTCTGTCTCAACCGGGTTTCGGCCAAGGCCATACGGTTTGACAAGGAAAATCAGGTTTGGGTGCTCATTTACGAATGCGAAAAATGCGGACACATCACCGAAAAAGCGCGGGGAAAGATTACAACCAAACCGGAATAGCTTGTTTTAGCTCCGAACCTTTTAAATCCACATCCGCTCGAAAAGCCTCTACTTGAACTTTTGTTTTAACCGTCTGCCGCAAGGTTTTACCAAACAGCGGGTCGGTATCGTCTTTGGGCGTGACGCCTTGACCCAATGGATTCTGCAAAACAAAGAAAACAAAACATTTGGTTTTGGGTTTGCGGGAAAGAACCATCAATTCTCTTAAATGTTTAGATGCCCGTTCGGAGGGCGCGTCAGGGAAATGGCCAACCCCCTTTTCATCCACCAAGGTTACGCATTTCACCTCGATCCAGGCCTTTTCACCCGTTTTGGTATTGCGGGCTTGAAAGTCAAAACGGGTATGGGTGTTGAGCGGTACTTCCGCTTGAAGCTGGTCGTAATCTTTTAGACTCTTCACTTTGCCCCTATCCCAGGCTTCTTTTAAAAGTTTGGGGGCGATGTTGGCTTCGATACAAACCCATTTCTTTTTATAGTAGGCCAACCGGACGGCGTAACGAGTTTTACGGGGAGTTTTGGTGTTAGAAAGAGGATGGCCCTGATGGTCAACGAGCGCGACTTTCGCGCCGGGGTAAAGTAATTCACTAAGACGGCCTGAATTGGTGACATGGCAATACTCATTCTTTCCATCTACTTGAACCGTGGCGCCAAAGCGGTGAAGCCGTTCCACAAAAGTGCCAATGACAAGGGGTCCATCAGACCATTTCATGGGAAGCTTCCTGTTTTGGTAAGTTAAGGGGGATGGGGCTTTTCATTTGGATGAACCTGACTTAACAGGGTGCTGAAAAAGTATTTTTCGGCACCCTGTCGACAGCCATGGGTTGGAACGAGCCACTAAATAATATGATTTTTTCATCCGTGGCTCGTTCGTAAATTGGAAAAAGTCTGTTCTTTAGACTTTTTCAACAACCTGTTAAAGTAAAGACGCATCATTTAATACCATTTCGGGGGCGGGGAATATGAATTTTCGAAAGACTTTGTTGGTAGTTTTGTTCATTTTGGCTTGGGGATTCAATAGCGTCGCCCAAGCCTCAGACACTACGGACTTTGAGGGCGCGGTCAACAACGATTTCCAATCCATCGCCAGTTTTATGAACGGTCCTTTCGTTAACAGTTTAGGATTCTTTACCGGTTTGGGATGGGATTCCACCCCAACGGTTTACGATTTGGGTTTAGGACCGCATTTTTCATTAAGCGTGGGAGCGGGAGCGGATTTTATCGGGCTGCCGAATACGAATAACTTAAATCTGCCTTATGTTTCCGCCTCTTCGACCTTAAGTTTACCGTCAGGTGTTCCTTTGCCTTATCCGGTGATCAATGCCCGGTTGGGACTTGTGAATGGTTTCGATATCGGATTTCGTTATACCTATTTGCCCGAGATTAGCGCTTCCAATGTGGCGGGAAACTTTACCGGCTGGGGATTAGACTTGCGTTATAAATTATTCGATGGCGCCGAATTGCCGACCGTCACCTTGTCGACAAGTTTTGACAGCCAGAGTGGAAGCTTTTCGGTTAATACCGCCAACATTAGCGAAACGGGAATCACCTATGTAGATCCCAATAATGGAGATACTTACAACAACGCTTCTTTGACTGGTACCAGCAATTACACTTTGAATTGGAATACCCAAACAGTGGGAGCCAAAGTAACGGTTGGAAAGTCTTTAGGCATTCTTTATCCTTTCGCGGGTATCGGCTTTCAACGCAATAGCGGAACGGTTACTTCCACGGTTGGCGGCACCTTTACGGCTAATTTGAATAACGTCTCGCAACCGCCTGTGACCTTTAATTCAGCCCAAAACAGCGCCGGTTCTCCGGTTGTTTTGGAACCAGCTTTCACTTTGGGTCTTAAGCTTGGCGGCGGATTGGGATTTGAATGGCTGCTTTTGGGCGAATCCAACGGAACCGACATCGCGGGAAGCACCAGTTTTGGACTCCAGTTTTAATTAGCAGAAAAAGAGAACCGCGATGGCAGAGACCAAAAAAAACAATCGAATTTCATATGTAGACCAAAACGAGTGCACGGGATGTGAGGCCTGTGTGGTGGAAACGCCCAAGGTGTTCCGCATGACCTCCGACGGTCTTTCAGAAGTTTATAACCCCCAGGGCGATACGGAACAAAAGATCCTCGACGCGATGCAGTGCTGCCCCGTTTCCTGCATCCATTGGCAAGATGAGCGCAAATAAGCTAAAGATTCTTTCAACCGAGAAAGCCGGTCTCTATAAAGTCCCGGGTCATCCGGAACACCCCATGAGAGTTCTGGCTTCTCTCCGCCATTTACAAACCCTTTTACCCGCCTCGGTTTTCGAGGAGCCTGCCGCGGTTTCCCTGGAAAAGGTGCGGGCAGTTCATTCCGAATTAATAGTTCAAACCGTTCAAAACGAAAGCTATATCGACCCCGACACGCCGGGAGCGAAGGGTATTTATCAGGCCAGTCTTCTATCCGCCGGATCGGCCTTGCGGACGGCGGAAGAAGCCCTTCAGGGGATTTCAGCTTTTTCACTCATGAGGCCTCCGGGCCACCACGCTACGCCGGGTCAATCGATGGGTTTTTGTTATTTCAATTCGATGGCGGTTGCGGTCAACGACCTGATTCAAAATCAAAAAGCGAAAAAGATCGCGATTTTTGATCTGGATTGCCACCACGGCAATGGCACGGAGGCTTTTTGTTTGGGGAAACCCGAATATCTTTATGTTTCTCTTCATCAGGCTCCGGCTTACCCCGGCACAGGTCTTTCTTCCCGGGACAATTGCCTGAACTTTCCACTGCCGCCCGGCACGAAAGAAGGGGTTTATTTTCCCGCGATGGAAAAGGCCATGGAAAAAATCCGTATTTTTAAACCGGACCTGATGGGAGTTTCCATGGGGTTTGATACTTATGAACGGGATCCTTTGACTCAGTTTGGATTGAAGCAGGCGGATTATTTTCGGATTGGGAAAATGTTGAAATCCATGAATATACCGATGTTTACTTTACTGGAGGGCGGCTATGACCGGGATCTGCCGGTCTTGATTGAAAATTATTTAACCGGATGGACTTCGTAAACCGCGATTACCATTTTTTGTTTTTACCGTACCGTTTGAGCCAATTTTTCTCATCCTTGCCCTTGGTCAAGATTTTCAAAAGGATGGAATGCATTTTGGGGTTGGCCGCCAGTGCGTTTTGCGCGAAGAGATCAAAAGGTGTGCCCGTAATGTCAGTCAATTTGCCGCCCGCTTCTAAAATCAGCAACGCGCCAGCGGCGATATCCCAGGCCTGGATGCCTCTTTCCCAGAAACCGTCCAAACGGCCCGCCGCCACATAGGCGAAATTCATGGCCGCCGAACCGTCCCGGCGGACGCCCTGAGAAGTCAAAACGAATTGAGCGAAATTATCCAGGTTGTAATGGGTTTCCCGCACCATGTAGGCGAAGCCGGTACACAGCAGACTTTTTTCCAAGGTTGAGATTTTGGAAACTCTAATAGGTTTGCCGTTGAGAAAAGCGCCTTTTCCTTTTTCAGCGGTGAAACATTCGTCTCTTAAAGCGTCATAAATGACCGCCGCGATGGGAATGCCGTTTTGAACCAAAGCGATGGACACACAGAAAAAGGGATAGGCATGGGCGAAATTGGTGGTTCCATCCAAAGGATCAATGATCCAGGTGTAAGCGGAATTGTTTTTTTGAAGACCGCTTTCCTCGCCCAAAAAGTCGTGGGTGGAAAATTGTTTTTGAAGGATGGAAAGAATCTTTTTTTCAGAAAGCTGGTCCACCTGGGTGACCAGGTTTAAGGAGTTTTTGCCCTTAAATTGAATGTGGAGGGTTTTTCCGTAAAACTTCTTGTGGATGGCGCCAGCGGCTTTGGCGGCCCTGACGGCGGTTTTGAGAAATAAGGTCAAATGAAACTCCTTTTATAAAAGAAAGACGGGATTTTAGCCGAATTCGTCAGGAGAATCCACCAAGGCTGGATTGCGGCAAAGGAGAGCTCACTGCCCGACTGTTCTGTTGCGGGAGTCTCCAGAAGACTGTTACAATGCCCTCCGCTTGCAACCTGTCCCAGTAAAGGACTTTCATGAGAATCGTTCTAATTTTGCTTGTCGCCGCAGGATTGATATACGCCGTCGCGGCGGGGTTGGGATTGACCCATATAAGAAAGCACGGTTTGGTCAAGAAGACCACCATGCTGGATGATTTTGAAGACGTGGACAATGATTTTGACTGGTTCACCGGCGGTTACGCCAAGCTGGAACAGGCGAATCAAAACCAGACCCATGGCAAGCACAGCGCCAAAGTTACTTTTTATACCCGCAACCAATTTCAAGCTATGCCTACGCTGCCACCTGCGATTACACCCACGCCTGAACCGACCTGGCAGCCGCAAATCGTCCTCAATACCCATTCGGTGACTAAATTGACCGTTTATGACTGGCAGGATTTTACCAGCCTGAAACTGGATGCTTTTAACCCCATGGATCAGCCTGTGACCTACCATATAACCTTATCGGATTCGAAGACTTTTTCCCATGACACCAGCGGGGTGATGCTGGGCAAAAAAGTCACTAATATCTCGGTTCTCTTGGACGACCTTTCCCAGGACCGGATGGACCTTTCCAACATGGACTCCATCCAATTTTGGGTGGATATGAACGGTGCCAGCCAGCCCATGTCGGTTTATGTCGACAACCTGCGTTTGGAATTTGATCCCGGCGAAGTCAAAAAGAAGTGATTCCTAAGGTAGTTCTTTGCCCTGCCTTTAAAAATAGATAAAATAAGAAATCAACAAACGAACGGCGGTTTTTCCCATAGTGATAGGGGGAACCGCCTTTCGTTTGTTCGTTGAAATTTATTTTTTTCATGTGAATTTTCAGCCATTTTTTTCTCAGGACCGCGATGAAATCCAAAGCCGTCAAACCCGTTCGATTTGGAGAACAAATCGAGATTGAAATCGATTCGATGGCCTTCGGCGGCGACGCGGTAGGACGTTATAAAGATTTCGCTATTTTTGTGAGGGGCGCTCTTCCAGGTGAAAGAATCCAGGCCCGGGTGACGCTGGTTAAAGATCATTACGCGGTAGCGGAAACAATCGAGGTTTTACGGCCTTCGCCCGACCGGGTAACTCCCCCCTGTCCCATTTTTGAGGAATGCGGAGGCTGCCAATGGCAGCATTTTGATTACACCCGGCAACTTCTTACCAAAACCCAATTCGTGAAAGACGCTATTGAGCGCATTGGCAAGCTCAAAGACATTACGGTTTACTCCTGTCTGGCTTCGCCCAGTCCCTATGCCTACCGCAATAAGGCCCTGCCGGTTCTTTCCATGAGGGACGGACATTTTGTTTCGGGCATTTATGAACCCCGTTCCCACCAGTTGGTGCCCTATGAAACCTGTCCCATTCAGGGAGACGCTATCAATGAACTGATCCAGAGAGTTTTGGAAAAAATCGACCAGGCGGGATTAACGCCTTATCAGGAAAAAAGCCACACGGGTTTTCTAAGGCATTTGGGAGTGCGTCAGGGTTTTAAAACAGGCGAATTGCTTCTGGCCTTTGTGACCCGCACGGAAGTTCCCGAGGAAAAAGTCCAAAAACCGGACCTGCCACTGGAAGAATTAAGCCAGATTTTACCCCGCATCGCCGCGGAACTAATGGCCGAGATGCCAGGGTTGGTAGGGGTACTTCAAAACATTAACGCATCCCGTACCAATATTGTTTTCGGTTCTCAAACCAAAGTTCTCGCGGGTCAGGATCATTACTTTGAGATCATCGATGGGTTTACGCTTAAAGTTTCGCTGCAGTCTTTTATTCAGGTCAACATAGGCCAGGCCGATCAACTGCACGAGGTGGTGCGCAAGGCGCTGGGCGATCCGGTCCACAAGCATAAATGGGGAACGGTGCTGGATCTTTACAGCGGGATCGGCACTTTAGCTTTGGCGGTCTCCGACAAGGCTGATTATGTGATCGGCGTCGAGGAAATTGTACCGGCGGTTGAAGACGCGAAACTCAACGCGAAAAACAATCATCGTTCCAATTTGGATTTCATCGCAGGCGATGTTGCCCAAACCCTTTTAAATTTAAAAAATCAGGGATTGGTTCAAATCGACGCGGCCCTATTGGATCCGCCGCGCAAGGGTGTGAGTCCGGAAGTTTTGGCCCGGGTGGTTGCCCTTCATCCCGAACGATTGGTTTATGTTTCCTGTGATCCTTCAACTCTGGCCAGGGACCTGGCTTTGCTTTGCCAGCACGGCTATATGGTGGAATGGGCCCAGCCCCTGGATATGTTTCCCCAGACTTATCACGTGGAGACGGTTGTCAAACTGACGAGAGATACGCCCTTGTTCATGGATGTTTCTTCCAAGCGCCATGAAGCCGAATCGCAGTCCTTTCGGCTCTCGAAAGAACCGCTTCCGAGTACATCCTATGATTCAGCGGCTTGGCGGGAAATAGCCGATCAATTTGGCGTTTTAATCAGAAAGGTGTTTGCCGCGCTAGGGGGTCTTTTCATTTTGGCGGGAGCCAAAGTCAGCCGATTGGTTAAAAGTTTTTTTAAGGTTTTATCTGACACGGCATGGATAGTCGGGCAATGGTGCGCGCCTCTTCAAAGAAAAATGGCGGACAAACTCAAAGCCCGAGCGGAGAGAAAAGCCTATGAGCGGGCTTTAAAAACAGAAACCCTTTCCAGCGCCCAGATTTTATCGAACGCTATCCGGCTGGAAGACCTCGAAATACAGCTTAAGGAATCCCTCCCGAGCGAGGATGAAAATCAGAAAAAACCGATCGAGACCGAGAAAAAGGTCAGCTCTGTTTTAGATCTGACTGTTCCGAAAATAAATATTCCCAAAGCTCCAGAGTGGCAGGTGATGCCTTTTATTCTGTTTTTGATGGGTCAAAGAGTAGTTCGCTGGGCTTTGGCGGCAGTTTTCTTGGCGGCTGGCGGTTATATCGCCACAGCCACGCTGGCGCCCTTATTAAACCGCGCACCGGTGAATACGTCGAATACCCAGCTTTTACCCGATATGGTGGTCTCGATGCCCAACGGCAGTTTTCTGCGTTATGAAATGGTGCCGTTTGAGATCAAGTTGACCTCAAAGGAAGCCATCAACTTTTCGGATGTTCACGCCGAATTGGTGGTTTACAACGGAGGAGATCCGGTTACGACCGTTGGCGGAAAAGACAAATGGGTTCTTAAAAAAGACGAGGAGAACCACAGACTTTATGGTAATTGGCCCATTCCTTACAATCCCAAACCCGGCACTTATCTGGCGGAGTTGAGCGTTGTTTCGCCTGAGTGGAAGGGCTCGAAAGTGCTTCGGTCCGCTTTTACGATTCCACCCTTAAAACCCCAGGGTCTTTATCCCGGGTACGCGACCTTGACGATGGAAGGCGGCAAACAATTAATCAACGGCGCCGTACCGGCCATTGACGGCAGCAACTCCATCAATCCTCAAAACACCATTCAATGGGCCCGTTATATGGGAGCGAACTGTTATTGTTTTTTAGCGGGGCAAACTTCCATTTGGGATCATTTTAATTCCCGCGACTTTCCTTTCAGTCAGGGTGATATGGATCTGGCCCATAAATACGGCAGGGCAGCCCATGAAGCGGGAATGAAATTCGCCGCTTACATTACGACTTTCAAAGTCGTGGGCGATGCCTGGAGCCAGGCGCCCTATCAATTCTCCATGGGCTACGATAAAGACACCGACCAGGTGGTTCAGACGCGTTTTATTTCGCTCAATGATCCCAAGCGCCGCCAGGATGTGATTGACATCCTCAAAAAATTCAACGACGACGACTCCATCGACATCATCGGTATGGATTATGTTCGTACCGGTTTCGCGGGTTACGAATTCGTAGACGAGTTTATGAAGGATATGAATGTCCCGGCTCCTTCCGAATATGGAAGTATGACGAAGGAGGACCGCATCCGCTGGCTGGCAAAAACAGTGGAACTGGATAAAAACCACGAGGTCACTTCGCAGTTTGAGTGGTGGCGGGCCCACAAAGTGTCTTTGGCGCTCAAGAGCATATTGGACGAGGCGAAACTCACCAAACCGGTTTTTACCTTTACCCTCGGATGGCAGCAGGGCCATCAGCACGGGCAGGATCCGGCGATGTTTGTGGACGCGGGAGTGAACTACAACCACATCATGCTTTATGAAGGGGATAGGGAAACCCTGAAATCCATGAACGAGCACTGGCCCAATTATTTGACAAGGGGTAACGGCATGTACGCCATGGGAGAAATGGTGGATTTTAACTGGGTGCAAAAATCATTGGACCCGCCGGCTCCGGAAGAACTTTACAACCGCGAGGTGGACACTTTTCAAAAATGGTTTTCGGTGAACGCCCGGTTAGGCATGTTCTGGCACGATCTTTACCGGATTATTTACGGCATCCGCGGGCCCTATAGCGCCATGGAATGGCTGATCGCGGGCGGGAAAGCTTTTACGACACTGAAAAATACTGAGGGCGTTTTACTTCTGAAGGTAAGTATGGAGGTTCCGAAGGAAATTTCTGGAGGAAAGGCGGAGCCGATCAATGTGGAAGTGCGTAATCAATCCAGCCAAAATCTGAGAGGTTTGATTTTGCATCAGCTGGATACGACCAAGAATTATGCCTCAGACTTAACGACGGTGGGGCCTTTTGACCTGCCGGCCGGCCATACCATGAAGTTTAAAAACTTGTCCGTGACTATTCCCAAAGATGACGAGCCTGAAAGGGATAACCGTTACATGACCGCGGTGATGGTGGAACAGCCGAATACGGATCTGCGGGCTTTTGATTTTACTTATGTGCACCGTTTAGGGGCTAAAGTTTTGCGCCAATCCGAGAATAACGCGGCTGATTCTGGCGCGGGTTCCGGGCCGAATAATGTAGGAGACTCCCTGGCGCCGCCTGGCGCTTCGGATGCTGATAATTCGGGAAGCGCCCGATAAGGTGCCTTCCGGTTCTGACTTCCGTTAATTCAAAATCCCATTCTGGAATCATTGCTTAAATAGGCGCTTTGCCCTGTTTTTTGTTTTTTTTAAAAACAGTGATCTTGGACTTTTAAACGCTCTTGGTATACTACGACCCCTCAATTTAAGGAGTTTACTTGTCGCTCGAACATATCCGTAATTTCTGCATTATCGCCCACATTGACCATGGTAAAAGCACGCTGGCGGACCGGCTCTTGGAATTTACCGGCGCTATTCCGCCCCGGGAAATGCGCGCCCAATTGATGGATCAAATGGATCTGGAACGGGAGCGCGGTATTACCATTAAAGCCAAAGCGGTCCGTTTCTTTTATAAAGCCAAAGACGGCAAAAAATACGAGATGAACCTGATTGACACCCCGGGCCATGTAGACTTTAACTACGAAGTCTCCCGAAGCCTTAAAGCCTGTGAAGGCGCCCTGCTTTTAATTGACGCCTCCCAGGGGGTAGAAGCCCAGACTCTGGCCAACGCTTATTTGGCTTCCGACCAAAATCTCGCCATTATCCCGGTTATCAATAAGATTGATCTTCCCTCCGCCGACGTCGAACGCTGTAAAAAACAAATGGAAGATTCTCTGGCGATTGACGGTTCCGAAGCGGTTTTAGCCTCGGCGAAAGAAGGTATCGGTATCGAGGAAATTCTCGAGGCCGTGGTGAAAAACGTGCCCCCTCCCACAGGCGTGGTGGATGAACCGCTCAAGGCGCTTATTTTTGATTCCATGTTTGATATTTATCGGGGAGTCATGATTTTTGTCCGGGTTATTAACGGTTCCATTAAAAAGGGAACCAAGATGAAGTTTATGGTGACCAACAAAGTGTTTGAGGTTGAGGAAATCGGCGTGTTCAAGCCGAAGATGGAAAAATCCGATCAACTCTCCGCTGGCGAGGTGGGTTATATCGCGGCGAACATTAAGGAAGTCCGGGACGCCAAAGTCGGCGATACGATTACGGATGAAACTAATCCCACGGCGGAAGCTTTGCCTGGTTTTAAAGATGTACTGCCCATGGTTTTTTGCGGTCTTTATCCGGTGAGCACGGATGATTACGCGAAACTGAAAGAAGCTTTATCGAAGCTCAAACTATCCGACGCGGCGCTTTCTTACGAACCGGAAACCTCGCTAGCCCTCTCGTTTGGTTTCCGCTGCGGCTTCCTGGGTTTACTACATATGGAAATCGTTCAAGAGCGTTTGGAACGCGAATACGATCTGAACCTCATCGCGACCGCACCGAGTGTTATTTATAAGATTAAGAAGACAAACGGGGAAGAGCTGGTGATTGACAATCCTTCCGAACTGCCTGACCCCACCCTGATCGACTCTATTTTTGAACCTTACATTGACGCCAAAATTATTGTTCCGGCGGACTATATCGGCGTGGTGATGACTCTTTGCCAGGAAAAGCGCGGGATTCACAAGAATACCAGTTTTATTGATACCACCCGGGCTGTTATCAGTTACGAATTGCCCTTGGCCGAAGTGGTCATGGACTTTTTTGATAAACTCAAAAGCGCGACAAAAGGTTACGCTTCGCTCGATTACGAGCCGATGGGTTATCAAGAAGGACACATTGTCAAAGTCGACATTCTTTTAAACAACGAACCGGTTGACGCGCTTTCCTTTATGGTACATCGCGATAAGGCGGAGAACCGCGGCAGGGGAATCGCGGAAAAACTCAAAGAAATTATTCCCACTCAAATGTTCGAGGTGCCTATCCAGGCGGCCATCGGAGGCAAGGTGATTGCCCGTGAAACAGTCCGCGCCAGGCGCAAGGACGTGTTAGCCAAGTGCTACGGCGGTGACATTAGCCGCAAGCGCAAGTTGCTGGATAAGCAAAAAGAAGGTAAAAAACGCATGAAAAATATCGGGTCTGTCGAAATTCCCCAGGAAGCTTTTATGGCAGTGCTAAAGGTAGAGGATTGACGTCTCAATTCTTAGAAAGTTCAAGGAGCCTTAAATGGAAAATTTGAATCAATATTTATATATCGCCGCGGCGCTATTAACCGTCGTTGAAATTATTCTCAAATGGGTTTTTCCCCAGGTCCGAAAAGACCCGGCCAACGCGGGGATTATTGAAACGCTCGACTCGCTCTGGGTGGCCATGGTGGTGGCTTTGTCCCTCAAAGCTGTTTTGGTTCAACCCTTCACTATTCCCTCCGGATCTATGGAAGACACTTTGGAGATCGGCGACTATATTTTGGTGAAAAAGTATGAGTACGGTTATTCCCTGCTCAATGCTACAGACCGGTTCCTTGAATTTAAAAAACCGCAGCGGCATGACATCGTGGTCTTTGTGTTTCCATTGGATCACACCAAAGATTACATCAAGCGTTTAATCGGTTTGCCGGGCGATGTGATAGAAGAAAAAAATAAGGTTCTTTATGTCAACGGTGTGAAGCAAGACGAGCCCTATGCGATTCATAGCGCGCCCGAAATTTTGCCGCGGGGCGATTATTTAGGAGGGAACCGTGATAATTTTGGACCCGTTACGGTTGAAGCGGGACATTACTTCATGATGGGTGATAACCGCGATAACAGCTACGACTCCCGCTACTGGGGTCAGTTGGATGAGAAATTAATTAAAGGCAAAGCGTGGGTTATTTATTGGCACAGTAATAATTTTCATCCCGACTTCAGCCGTATGTTTCACCTGGTGCAATAACACCATTTCTCACGATGAAATGACTATTGAAAATAGTTTTGGAGCTTTTGTTTGAACGCGTATCTTCACATACCCTTTTGTACATCCATTTGCAGTTATTGCGACTTCACGTCCTTCGCGGGCCAGGAAAATAAAATTTCGCGTTACGTGGACGCGCTTTGCGTTGAAATAACGTCCTCCGATCTGAAGGGGCCGCTTCAAACAATTTATTTCGGCGGCGGCACGCCCTCTCTCTTGCCTCCTGAAAAACTACAAACCATTTTGGAAGCTCTCCGCCAAAAGGCCGGGTTCTCTTTTGATATTGAAATCTCAATGGAAGCTAATCCTGAAACGGTGGATGAACAACGTCTTCGCAGTTACCGCGCGTTAGGCGTCAACCGGCTGAGTTTTGGCGCCCAGGCTTTTCAGACAGAAATTCTAAAAAAAATGGGCCGGGGTCATGATTGGACGATAGTTGAAAAGGCTTTTAACGATGCCCGCTTAGCCGGATTCACCAATATCAATTTGGACCTGATGTTCGGTCTGGCCGGGCAAAGTCTTTCCCAATTTCAGGAATCGGTTCAAAAAGTCCAAGAACTCAATCCGGAACACATTTCCCTTTATGCTTTGCAAGTTGAAGAAGGCACTCCTTTGGCCAAACAGGTTGAGGAGGGGTTGGAGCTTCCTGACGAAGATCAGGTGGCGGATGAGTATGCCTGGGCGCAAAAATCCTTGACCACCCAGGGTTATGAACAATATGAAGTTTCCAATTTTTCCAAGCCTGGTTTTGCCTGCCGCCATAACTGGAACATCTGGCGGGGTGAGGATTACTGGGGTTTTGGTCTTTCAGCGGTGGGTACGGTAGGTGACGTGCGTCATGGTCATGGGGACGATTTAATGGTTTATATAAACCAGGCTTCTCAAGGGCGGAAGGGTTTATTGGAAAAAGAAGTTTTGTCCCAGTCGGTTCGCGCCTGGGAAAGGATTATGCTTCAGTTTCGAACCCAGGAAGGCGTTTTGGAGAGCGAATTAGAATCCTATGTCCGCTCTCAAGGAGGCTCTTCCTATAAGGAAAGGTTTAACCGCTTCGAAAAAGAAGGTTTTATTTCTTTGTCGCAGGGGCGTTATCGGGTGACCTCCAAAGGCTATTTTGTTCTGAACGGAATTCTAGAAACCCTAATGGTATAAGCGTTTTCAGGAGTTTTCGCGGCAGGCCAAACGTTGACTTTCCAAACGGCCTACCTATTATGTCTGCTCCGGGGAGCTGGAAAGTCCCCGGTTTAAGTTGTTTTGACTACAGAGGAGTATTTCAGAATGGGCGAACAAGTCATCAATCCAACGGATAATCCGGGACAAAATCCCGAAACTCCCCTGGAAAACGCGGTCCCTGCGGTAGCGGCGACCGAAGAATGGCAAAAAAAGCATGATGAGGTCAAAGAAAAACTGCTTTGGATGACCGCGGATTTTGAGAACTATAAAAAGCGGGCCTTGAAGGATAAGGAAGACCATCTTAAATTCTCACAGGTTGGTCTTCTGCAAGAGATTTTGGTGGTGGCGGACAATCTGGAAAGAGCCCTGGCGGCTCTTCCGGCAGGCGATAACGATAAGGGTCTTTTAAGCCTGAAACAGGGCGTGGATTTAACCCTCAAGCAGTTCAACTCGATTCTGGCCAAATATAATGTGACGAAAATTAAGGCTAAAGGCGAGAAGTTTGATCCCCGCATGCATGAAGTGATGTTTCAAGAAGAGACTAGCGAGTTCCCCGACGGAACCGTTCTGGACGAGTTGCAAAGCGGTTACTTGCTGCATGACCGTGTTTTACGGCCGGCGATGGTAAAAATCGCGAAGAATTCATAAAGAGATTGAAGGAGAATTGATATGGCAACGAATAAAGTTTTAGGTATCGACTTAGGAACGACTAATTCCTGTATGGCGATTATGGAAGGCGGGGAGCCCGTCGTTATCGCCAATTCCGAAGGCGCGCGGACTACGCCCTCAGTGGTGGGTTTTACCAAATCGGGAGAACGTTTAGTAGGCCGGGTGGCGAAGAACCAGGCTATTACGAACCCGACGAATACGGTGTTTTCGATCAAACGTTTTATGGGCCGCAAGCTCCATGATACTGAAGTGGAAACGGACAAGAAACTTGTCCCTTATAACCTCAAAGAAGCCTCCAACGGCGATGTTCGGGTGAAGATTGACGATAAAGAATTTTCTCCTCCGGAAGTTTCAGCCATGATTTTGCAAAAGCTCAAGGCGGACGCGGAAGCTTATTTGGGAACCACTATTACGGAAGCGGTTATCACCGTTCCGGCGTACTTTAACGACGCACAGCGTCAGGCGACCAAAGACGCGGGTAAAATCGCGGGTTTGGATGTGCTTCGCATTATTAACGAACCAACCGCGGCGGCTTTGGCCTACGGTTTGGATAAAAAACAAAAGAATGAAAAGATCGCGGTTTATGACTTGGGCGGCGGAACCTTTGATGTCTCGGTGTTGGAGTTAGGCGACGGCGTGTTCGAAGTGAAATCCACCAATGGGGATACCCACTTGGGCGGAGACGACTTTGATCAGCGCATTATCCAATGGTTAATTGATGAGTTTAAAAAAGAAACGGGCGTGGATTTAAAGAACGACCGCATGGCGCTTCAGCGTTTAAAAGAAGCGGCTGAAAAAGCCAAGATCGAATTGTCGTCCTCGAACGAAACGGATATTAATCTGCCCTTCATTACGGCCGACGCTTCGGGTCCTAAACATCTGAATGTCAAATTGACCCGCGCTAAACTGGAACAATTGGTTATCGATATGGTGGATAAGACCATGGAACCCTGCCGTAAGGCTCTGAAAGACGCAGGGCTATCGGTAGAGGACATTCAAGAAGTCGTGCTAGTAGGCGGGATGACCCGTATGCCGCTAGTACAAAAAGCCGTGAAAGACTTTTTCAAAAAGGAACCGCATAAAGGCGTGAATCCGGATGAAGTGGTCGCCATCGGCGCGGCGGTTCAGGGCGGTGTTTTAAAAGGAGAAGTGAAAGACGTTCTTCTTCTGGACGTAACTCCCCTGTCCCTGGGCGTTGAAACCATGGGCGGCGTGATGACCAAAGTCATTGAACGCAACACAACCATTCCGGCGAAAAAGAGCCAGACTTTTTCCACGGCTTCGGACAGCCAGCCGGCGGTCTCCATCCATGTGCTTCAGGGCGAAAGGGAAATGTCATCGGATAACCGTACTCTGGGCAAGTTTGACCTGGTCGGTATTCCGCCGGCGCCGCGCGGCGTGCCTCAAATCGAGGTCACGTTTAACATCGACGCCAATGGTATTCTTCATGTCAGCGCCAAAGATTTAGGCACGGGTAAAGAGCAGGCGATTCAAATCACGCCTTCCTCCGGTTTGTCGGAAGACGAGATCAAGAAGATGCAAAAAGACGCGGAGCTTCACGCGGAAGAAGATAAAAAGAAAAAAGAAAAGATTGAAACTAAGAATCACGCCGATACTTTGGTTTACTCCACCGAAAAGGCTTTGAAAGAATACGGAGACAAAGTTGATGCGGATACGAAGAAAAAAATCGAAGAGAAGCTCGAAGAGTTGAAAAAGGCTCTTACTGGCGACGATTCAGATCTTCTCAAGAAAGCTTCGGATGAGTTGGGCGAAGCCTCCATGAAACTGGGAGAGGCTATGTACAAGGCCTCGGCGGAAAAGAACGCCGCTGGCGCGGAACCCGGCTCTGAAGGCGCGGCTAAAGCCGAAGGCGATGGCAAGGAAGCGCCGGTGGACGCGGAGTACGAACCGGTCGATAAAGACAAAAAGTAAGCGTTAAAAAGTGTAAAAGCTGTTTAAACGAGGGGTGAGAAATCGCTCCTCGTTTTTTTGTTTTAAACCGGTGTTATAATTTTCAGCCTTGTTCAGAAAAGTTAGGGTTCCATCAAAGTTGAGGAAGTTCAAATGTCTAAGAAAATCGCTATTTTGGGTTCGACCGGTTCTATCGGTGTCTCCACTTTAAAAGTGGTTCAAAAACTCAAACCTTCTTTCCAAGTCGTCGGGTTGACCGCCAATCGGAACGTAAAAATTCTCGCCCAACAAATTAAAACTTTTAAACCCAAACTGGCTGCCATCATGGATGAAAGTTTGGTCGCTGAACTCAAAAGCTTGGTTAAAGTCACCTCGACTAAGATTCTGGGCGGGGAAGAGGGCGTCATCGCGGTATCGGGAGAGTCGGGAGCGGATATGGTTTTAACCGCTATTGTGGGGGCCGCGGGACTTAAACCCACTTTGACCGCCATTCAAAAGGGTAAAGACATCGCCCTGGCTAACAAAGAAACCATGGTGATGGCGGGCGAAGTGGTCACAAAGGCCGCTAAAAAGTCCGGTTCAAAAATTCTGCCGGTGGATAGCGAGCATTGCGCAGTATTTCAATGTTTGGCGGGAGAACCGCCGCTTCATGAAATTCATAAAGTCATTCTGACCGCCTCCGGCGGGCCTTTCCGTAATCTGGATCAAAAACAATTTCATAAAATCACACTCAAGCAGGCGTTAAATCATCCTACTTGGCGTATGGGTCCGAAAATCACCATTGATTCGGCTACCCTCATGAACAAGGGGCTTGAGGTTATCGAAGCCCATTTTCTTTTTAATATTCCTTTTGAAAAAATCGACATTGTGATTCATCCCGAGTCCATTGTTCATTCACTGGTGGAATTTATCGATGGATCTGTCCTCGCCCAATTAGGCACGACGGACATGCAAATCCCTATTCAATACGCTATGACCTATCCTGCGCGGGCAAACGCCCCGGTAAAGAGGCTGGATTTATGCCAAACAGCCCAGTTGAATTTTCAAAAACCCGATTTGAAAAAGTTTCAATGCGTTAACTTGGCTTATGAGGCGGGTAAAAAAGGGGGCACTTTTCCAGCGGTTTTAAACGCGGCCAATGAGGTTGCGGTGAGCCGGTTTTTAAACGGGGAAATCGCTTTTATCAGTATTCCCAAGATTATTGACAAGGTTTTGACGAAATACCGGCCCCTGACAAACGGGACCCTGGATGGTATATTACTGGCCGATCGCTGGGCCCGCGCCGAAGCCGCCCGCGTGGTTGGCTAAAACTCCAAACATTTCATTACAAGGAAAAGCATGAACATCATTCATCTGGTTGAAGTTGTCCTTTTTTTCAGTTTTATGATTTTTATCCATGAATCGGGTCATTTTTTTGCCGCCCGGTTTTTTAAAGTCGAAGTCGAGGAATTTGCCCTCGGGTTTGGTCCCACTCTGTTTGCCCGAAAATGGGGCAAAACCCTTTACGCTGTCCGGGGTGTTCCTCTGGGCGGTTTCTGCAAAATGAAGGGCGGCGATTTAAGCAGCAATTCGGCTGAAGAAATGAACGCCAAGGTTCCCGAACAGGGGGATTTTCTCTTCACCGCCTGGTGGAAACGGATTGTCATTCTTTTAGCGGGTCCGGGTATGAACTATATCTCGGCGCTGCTGCTCATCGCTATGCTCTTTACCTTTTCTGGAGAACCCATGGAGATAGCCCAGCCTTTATTGGGCTTTGTGCCGCCCGGCAGTTTGGCGGAAAAGGCCGGGTTAAAAGCCGGAGACTTGCTTTTAACGGTTAATGGCAAAGCCATCGATAACCTGAACACCGCCGACGATCTGCTGCCCGACTACGGCAAAAGCTCGGTTGTGACCTATCAGCGGGGCAAAAAAGTTGGAACCGCGACAATCGAAAGAGGCTCCAAGCCTTTAACGGATTGGCAAGCTTCCGATAATGGTCTTTTAAAGTTTTTGGCCACATTGGGGTTAGGCCCGGCGCCAGCGGATACGACGAATTTGGGTATTGTAGAAAAGCAAGACCCGGTGGTGGGTCAGGCGGTTTTGGGCAACCCCGCCCGCAACGCTGGCATTCAAGACGGCGACCAAATTACCAAAATCAATGGTCAGAAGATTTCAGATTGGTCAGAGTTGGCTTATGTGATCCGTAACGCGCAGACGGATTCATTGCAAATTGAATTCATCCGCGACAAGGTTGTTCATGTGGTTACGGTTCAGCGTATTTTCAACGGCTACTTTAAGGCCATCGGTATCAGCCCGGTTGACAATGACAAACCGGTAATGAAAAAAGTTTCGGTGTTTACCGCTTTCGCGGACTCGGGAACCTTTACGATCAACATGTCCAAGAATCTTTTTGACGGTATCGTGAAGCTTTTCACGGGTCAGGTTTCCCTTAAGGATAACGTGGCGGGTCCGGTAACCATCATGCGCCTCATGTATCAGCAGGCGTCCCAGGGTTGGGAAGATTTAATCCACAGCGTCGCGGTGATTTCCCTGGTTCTTTTCATCATGAACTTATTGCCCATTCCGGTGGTTGACGGAGGGCAGATATTGCTTTGCCTGATCGAGGGCATCAAACGCAGCCCTGTTTCGGTGAAGGTTCAGATGGTTTATCAGCAGATCGGTTTTGTTTTAGTGGTCGGGTTGATGGCTCTTACTATTTTTAATGATTTCAAAAATATTTTTCTCGAAATGCACAACCACATCCGATGAGGGATCAGTCGGCGTTTTGGGTTAGTTTCAATTTATTTTTCCTCAAGGAGTTCCTGTGAAACTTCACGAATATCAAGCTAAAGAGATTTTTGCTAAGTACGGGCTTCCGGTGACTCCGGGGGTTGTCGTGAAACATCTTTCCGAAGTGGACGAGGCTTTAAAACAATTTCCTCAGGGTCCCTGGGTGGTCAAGGCCCAGGTTCACGCCGGCGGCCGCGGTAAAGCGGGCGGGGTCAAATTCGCGAAATCCGAGCAGGAAGTTCATGAAAAGGTCAGCGCGATTTTGGGCATGACTCTCATATCGCCTCAAACTGGTCCTGAAGGCAGGCTGGTAAGAAAAGTATTTATTACTCCCGCCGTTGATTACGTCAAAGAACTTTATGTTTCGGTTGTCTTGGACCGGGTTAACCGCACTCCGATCATTTTGGCTTCCGCCGAGGGCGGTACTGAAATTGAAGAGTTGGCCGTTCATAAACCCGAAGCGATTTTTAAAATTTTGATTGATCCCATCGAGGGGTTACACCCTTACCAAGCCCGTCAGCTTCATTTGCGTCTGGGTTTGCCCCAGGAAAGCATTAATCAGGGCGCCAAGCTTTTTCAAAATATGGTGAAGGTTTTTATGGAATTGGATTTGTCGATGCTGGAAGTGAATCCTTTGGTGGTTTTAAAAGACGGGTCTATTCATTGTCTGGACGCCAAGGTGGATTTTGAAGATAACGGGTTGGCCCGCCATAAGGATTACGCCGCCTGGCGCGACCCCGACGAAGAAGACGCCCGTGAACTGCAGGCCGCTGAACACGGCCTTTCCTATATCTCCCTCGACGGTTATATCGGTTGTCTGGTTAACGGCGCGGGACTGGCCATGGCCACGGCTGACGCTATTCAGCATTTCGGCGGTTCGCCTGCCAATTTTTTGGATGTGGGCGGCAGCGCCAGCCAAAAGGCGGTGACCCAGGCGTTTAAAATTATTTTATCCGATACCCGGGTGAAGGCCATTTTGGTCAATATCTTCGGCGGTATCGCCAAGTGCGATGTGATCGCGCAGGGCATTATTGACGCGGCCAAGGAAGTGGGTTTATCCCTTCCTTTGGTGGTGCGTTTGGAGGGAACCAATGTGGAAAAGGGAAAAGAATTACTGGCCAAGTCGGACCTCAAATACACTTTTGCCACCAGCATGGATGAGGCGGCTAAAGCGGTCGTGGCCGCGGCGCCGGCGGGGGTGAAATCATGAGCGTCCTTCTCGACAAAAACGCCAAAGTTATTTGCCAGGGAATTACGGGCACAGCCGGGTTGTTCCATTCCAAAGCCTGCCGGGAATACGGCACCAAGATGGTTGGCGGAGTCACCCCGGGCAAGGGCGGCACTGAAATTGAAGGCTTCAAAGTATTTGACACGGTAGAACAAGCGGTCGCCAAGACGGGCGCTAACACCACCATGATTTTTGTTCCGGCGCTTTTCGCCGCGGACGCCATTTTGGAAGCGGCGGCGGGCGGTATTAAACTGATTGTCTGTATTACCGAAGGCATTCCGGCCAACGACATGGCCAAGGTGAACAAAATTCTCAAAGGCTATCCGGACGTGCGTCTTATCGGCCCTAACTGTCCGGGTATTATTACACCGGGCGTGGCGAAAGTCGGCATTATGCCCGGCTATATCCACCGTCCCGGTAAAATCGGTATTGTTTCTCGCTCCGGTACTTTGACTTACGAAGCGGTCTGGCAGGTTACCCAATTGGGATTGGGTCAATCCACCTGTATTGGTATCGGCGGCGATCCGATTGTGGGGACCACTCATATCGACGCCATGCGTCTGCTGAATGAAGATAAAAACACTGACGCGGTTATTATGATCGGTGAAATTGGCGGGTCAAATGAGGAAGAAGCGGCTCTTTATGTGAAGAAATACATGACGAAGCCGGTGGCGGCCTTTATTGCCGGTACCTCGGCTCCTCCAGGCAAACGCATGGGTCATGCGGGCGCCATCGTTTCAGGTGGCAAGGGGACGGCCAAAGAAAAGATCGCGGCGCTGGAAGCGGCGGGCATTGTAGTCGCGGCCACTCCGGGCGAAATCGGCCACGCGCTTTTAGAAGCGATTAAAAAGAGCAAAGGCAAAAAGTCGGCGAAACCTAAACCGGCGAAGAAGAAAAAGTGATCAATGACGGTTAAAGGCCGGGTGTCCGAAAGGATGTCCGGCCTTTTTTGTTTTGAAAGATTCTGTTAAAGGAAAATGGATGATTAAAAAATCTATAGTCTTTATTTTTTTAGGATTTCTGATTTTATTAAACAATGTTTGGGCAGGGACAGAGAATTTATCCAAACAGGAGGAGCTAGTTACTTACGGAATTAGCCAAATTCTCTATTGGTATCCTGACATTTTTACGGATGTAAAAGGATTGGATAAACATAGGCCTGTTTTTTCAGATTTAACTAAATTTTTTGGTCGAAAAATTAAATATGAAATACGTAAATCGAAAGATCGATCGTTTTATGTTTTATTTCCTGAAATCGTTTTGCCTGGATTTCCAAATCGAAAATTTGATATTGATTTAGATGAAAAAGGCGAAAGAATTTGGCGACTTGGCGATGTGTTTGCGGATAATAAGTATGTAATGGGCGATTTAATTTCTCAAGGAGAGATTCTAATTCCTCGCCAATGGTACGAGTTGGCAAGCCATCAAGAAAAATTAAGTGATTATGAAGACAGAAAACTTCGGTTTCTTTTAGCTGATTTTATGAAATACAATCATGTTTCTGGAAAACAACATTTTTTTGTAGGTCCATTTAATCATTTGTGTGAAATGATAAATGTTTATTGGGTCGAAGGAAAGGAGATGGTCTATTTATATAACGAAATAGATCACCAACCTTTAGAAGAAAGAACGATTATGAATAAATCTGAAAAATTGGATGACCCCAACTCAGAAATAGACTTTTTGCAAAATGTTTCGACCTTAGTATTTTCAAGAAACAATTTAATAGGAAATTGTGTCTATGATGGGTTTGAAGTAGAAATTTCGCCGTTGCCATAGATGTTATTGGGCGAACGTTGGGTTTCTTCTGAAACTCGCCCCTTTCATTTATAAAGTGTTTGTGTAGCGGCCAAGATAATCGCTTCTTGCGGGCCCCAGATGCGGGAGTCGGTGGTGTTGAAAACCGCGAAGGTGCGAATGCCGCAGGCGGAAGCCAGGTGGGTCACTCCGCTGTCGTTGCCCAGATAGCCCCGAGCCTGGGAGAGAATCGCCGGTAAGTCCCGAAGCATCAAAAGGTCGGGCAAGACCTTAACCTTCTCCAACCCGTTAAAAGTTTCCTGAATTTCACTCAAGTTATTGAATTCGGCATCACCCCAAATCACTAAAACATCGGTTCCTGATTCCTGTACGGCTTTTTCTGCTGCTTTCCTGAAAAAACTCAAGGGCGCGTTTTTGGCAGGGCTGCCGCTGCCGGGGTGAATGACAAGGGGATTGGTGACGCCCAAAAACTCGCATAAAAGGGCGCCCCGTTCTTTGATTTCTTTGGTAATGTTCAGCCGGGCCGTGGGGATTGTTTCGGTTTGAGGGCGGTTGGGCTGGACTAATTGAAGCCAATAGTCGCCCGCCCATTTTTCCTTTTTGAGAAACTCCTCGAAGGGTTCGGCGGGTTGATGAATGGTTAAGCCCTTAAAGGGTTTTAACCGTTCAATGATTTTGTCGTCTTTGTCTTTAAAGAAAAGGCAGAGGTCTGAAAAGCCGCCCCAGAATGATTCATCCAAAGCACTATCCGAATGCAAAATTTGCAAGATCGCCTCAAAGGGAATGACTTGTTCCACATTTAAAAGAGAACTGCCGAGTTGAACATAGGGCCAGGTTCCGGCCACAGTGACGGGTCCCTGGGTTTGCAGGATTTGAAGGGCTGGAAGGGTTAAAACGCAATCACCTAGACTTCCTGCGGTTAAAACCAATGTTTTCGAGGGTTTTGACATGGGGCCATTATAACCCGATCGGGAAATTCGGGGAATTTAGGGAGTTTCTTGTCCTTGAAACCCACCGCTGGGTGCCGGATAATCAATTGATATCTTTTTAAGGAGTTTTTTGTGAGCGAAGCTTTATACGAAATTCCGCGCCGTAAATCCCGCGCTGTCATGGTGGGCAAGGTTCAGGTGGGCGGTGGCGCCCCGGTTTCCATCCAGTCCATGACCAATACGCATACCTACGATGTTCAGGAAACCATTGATCAGATTAAACGCCTGGAAGACGCGGGTTGTGAAATTATCCGCGTGACGGTGGAAAGCCAGCAGTCGCTTAAAGTCTTGGACAAGATTAAAGCGGCTATGACAGTGCCTCTGGTGGCCGACATTCATTTCGCTTACCAAATCGCTTTGGGTTCGATTGACGCAGGGGCAGATAAGATCCGCATTAATCCGGGCAATATTGGCGGGATGGATCGCTTGGCCCAGGTTGTTGAAAAGTGCAAAAAGTATAACGTGGCCATGAGGGTCGGCGTTAACTCCGGCTCGCTGGAAAANNCATGTGCCGACCATGATCCGTTCTTACCGATTGCTGGCTGAACAAACTGATTATCCTTTCCACGTCGGCGTAACCGAAGCGGGAACCAAGATGCAGGGAACGGTGAAGAGCGCCGCCGGTATCGGTACCATTTTGGCGGACGGTTTGGGCGATACTATCCGGGTTTCCCTGACGGCTGATCCGGTGGAAGAAGTCAAAGTCGCGACCCATTTGTTGCGGTCGCTGGGTTACCGCAAAGAAGGTATCGATATCGTGGCTTGCCCCACCTGTGGGCGCTGTCATGTGGACCTCGAAAAAATGGTCGATCAGGTGGAAACCGCGACGCTGACCATGAAAACACCCATGCGGGTGGCTATTATGGGCTGTGTGGTGAACGGTCTGGGTGAAGGCGCTGAAGCGGACATCGGCATTTGCTCTGAAAAGGGCCACGGGGTCATTATTGAAAAGGGCGAAATCAAAACCCGCCTTAAGGAAGAAGAACTGGTGCCTCACTTGATCGGCGAAATTAAAAAGCGCCATGAAGCGATGACCAAAAAGGCCTGAAACCTCTTGCTGAAAATCTCAATTTAGTGAAAATGTGTTACCCAGGGGCGTGAGAATTCACGCCCCTGATTTATTTAAAGGACAATCCCATGCGAGTCTCTAAAGCCCTCATCCCTACGGTTAAAGAAACACCCCAGGAAGCGGAAATTCCCTCCCACAAACTGATGTTGCGCGCGGGTCTGATGCGAAAAGTAGCCGCGGGTTTTTATGAATACCTGCCTTTAGGCCAAAAAGTTATTTTAAAGATTAACCAGATTATCCGCGAGGAAATGGAACGGGCTGGTGCCCAGGAAGTTCTCATGCCGATTATGACCCCCGCTGAGTTGTGGCAGGAAACGGGCCGCTGGGAAAAATACGGCAAAGAACTGATGCGGGTGCAGGACCGCCATGAACGCCATTTTGCCTTGGGTCCTACCCATGAGGAAGTCATTACGGATCTGGTACGCCGGGAACTGAAAAGCTACAAACAATTGCCTATGAACCTCTTTCAGATCGCCACCAAGTTTCGAGACGAGGTTCGGCCCCGTTTTGGGGTGATGCGCAGCCGGGAATTTCTGATGAAAGACGGTTATTCCTTTGATGTGGATGACGCGGCGGCGGACAAGACCTACTGGATTATGGTGGAAGCCTATAAGCGCATTTTTAAACGCTGCGGCTTGACTTTTTCACCGGTTGAGGCGGATTCGGGGCTGATTGGTGGAAGTTTTACCCATGAATTTATGGTGCTGGCAGATACAGGCGAGGCGGCGGTGGCCATGTGCTCAGCCTGCGATTACGCGGCTAATCTTGAAAAGGCTTTGAGTGTACCAACGCCTCATACGGCAAACACGGTAGGCGGCCTTTTTCAAAAAATCTCAACCCCCGGCAAGCACACAGTGGAAGATGTCGGTGCTTTATTGAAACTACCGGCCCAGCAATTTATTAAGACGTTGGTCTTTATTGCCGATGGTAAGCCCGTGGTGGTGCTGGTCAGGGGCGACCACGATGTGAATGAAGTAAAAGTTCAAAATCACTTGCAGGCGGCCGAACTGGCGTTAGCCAGCGGTGATAAGGTTTACGAGGTGACTAAAGCGACCGTGGGTTTTGCGGGTCCGGTGGGTTTAACAGGTGTTCGGATTATCGCGGACAAAACGCTTCAGGGCGGCCATCAATATGTGACCGGCGGGTTGGAAAAAGATATTCATTTAACCAACGTGGAGTTTGGCCGGGACTTCGCCGAACCGGAATGGGGAGATTTCCGCAGTGTTCTTTCAGGCGACGGCTGTCCCAAGTGTGGTAAGCCGCTCAAGGTGGGCCGGGGTATCGAAGTCGGTCAAACTTTCAAGCTAGGCCTGAAATATTCCCAGCCCATGCATTGCGTTTATCTGGATGAACACGGTAAAGATAAAGAGGCGGTGATGGGTTGTTACGGCATAGGGGTGACCCGCACAGTAGGCGCCACCATTGAACAACACCATGATACGGACGGAATTGTTTGGCCTATCGCTACCGCGCCCTATCAGATCCATTTGCTGCTTTTGAATCCGGCCGAGCCTGAAGTGGCCAAGGTGGCCGATCAATATTACGAAGATTTAAAACAGGCAGGTTATGAAGTTCTTTATGATGACCGGATGGAAGCTTCCGCCGGCTTTAAGTTTAAGGACGCGGATCTGATAGGCCTGCCGATCTCGGTTCGAGTGGGGGCCCGGGGCTTAAAAGAAGGATTGATAGAGATCAAACGCCGCCGGGAAAAAGAGGTTGCGAAAGTTCCCGTATCGGATGTTCTCGCGAAGGTCAAAGAAGCGGCAGATGCTGAATGGAAACTTTGCACACCCTAGCTGTCAGAAAGGCCTGTCTTGAAAATCGCTCTGGTGACCGATACTTACTTTCCCCGCATTAATGGAGTCGCTACCTCCACCCAGATTTTCGCCGAGGAGTTCGCCAAATTGGGCCATGAAGTTCATATTTATGCTCCCGCGTTTCCCAACTCGATAGACGACAGCGAGAACTTTAAGGTTTACCGATTTCCCTCTATGTATCTCTTTTTTGATCCCGAAGACCGGTTGGGATTGCCTAATAAAGATAAAAAGCTGGTTCAGCAGTTTATCGACAACAAATATGACATTGTCCACACCCAGACTCCCTTTACCATCGGCGGACCGGCGGTGAAGTGGGCCCGAAAAAGCGGCGCTAAAGTAGTACATACCTATCACACACTTTTCGCGGCCTACACCGAGCATTACCTGTGGTTTTTGCCGAAAGCCTTGGGTATTTGGTACGCCGAATCGACCAGCCGGCGCTACTGTAATTCCTGCGATCTTCTCATTACCCCATCGACCGAGATGCAAAACGTTTTAGCGAGTTACCGTGTTCAAAAGCCCATTGAAGTTATTCCCACGGGAATCCGTTTGGAGCGTTTTATCGGTAAGGACGGAAACCGTTTCCGCAAGATGAAGGGTTACCAGCCTGAGGACAAATTGCTTTTGTTCATGGGCCGGGTGGCGGAGGAAAAGAATATCGACTTTCTTCTTAAAGTTGTCGACCGTTTAAAAAACAAAGTTCCTCATCTGAAGTTCTTGATCGCTGGCGAAGGGGCGGCCAAAAAGCGTCTCGAAAAAATGGTGGATGAACTTCAATTGCAGGATGTGGTTCATTTCGCGGGTTACTTAAGCAAGGAAGACTGGCGCGATTGTTACGCGGGGTCTGATCTGTTTGTTTTCGCTTCCGTTACGGAAACACAGGGGTTGGTAGTCACTGAAGCCATGGCCGCCGGAACGCCGGTGGTAGCGGTAGGAGAAATGGGGATTAAGGATGTGATGGCTTCCAACAAGGGCGGTTTGGTGACAAAGCTTGACGAAGATGAATTTACGGACGCCGTTTACCGCATGATGACGGATAAGGCCTTATATGAGCAGAAAAAGTCCGAAACTCTGGCTGAAGCGGACAAATGGTCCTCAACTTCCATGGCTAAACGTATGATCAGTGCTTATGAACAGCTTCTTAAAAGTTAACCGGTTATTTCTTTTTTTGATTTTCTGTTTAGGAACAACTCCTCTTTGGGCTGGCCCTGCGGATTGGTCATTTTTACCCGGCGGTACGGTCTTTAAGCCATTTATCGGCGATCCTCAAGAACCTTTGACCGGTATTATTAGTTATTTAAACGAAGTTAATTACGTGGGCCAAGTAGGTGGGACATTAGAAATGGTCCGTTACAGTCCTTCCGATGGCGCCCAATTCGGATGGGGACTTTTCGGCTCGGGATATATTTTATTAGGCCAGGATGGGGCGACCTTTCCCATGCAGGCGGCGAACTGGTTTGTCGGCACTTATTTCAGCGCGGCTATTGATGATCTTTCCTTCAAAGTTGGAGCTTTGCATGAAAGCGCGCATTTAGGCGATTCGCTCGAAAATATTCAAATTCCGTTTTTTTACAGCCGCGAAAACATTCACTGCGCTCTATCCTGGCAGCCCTCTGACTATTGCCGTTTCTACGGCGGCATGGGTGATTGGGTTGATATCAATCCAACGGGTGATCCCTTTTTCGCGTTTATGGGAACAGAGCTTTATAGCCCCTATTGGTTAATTGATCACTCGGCCATGCGAGCTTACGTCACGGCGCATTTTCAGTACAAAGCCGAGGTGCCAACACTCAACGGAATTCCCCAACTGGGTCTGGATTGGGTGGAAGAGTATCAAATAGGACTTCAATGGAAGTCCACAGTTAATAATTCACGCGATATACGGATCGCCTTTCTTTATTACAACGGTCCAAACGCTTTCGGGCAACTCTATTACCAGCCGGACAATCACATCGCGCTGGCTACCTTTTTTGACTTTTAGAGATGGAAAGAATGAATAAATTTTTACTGATCTTTTTTTGTTTCTGGGGTATTAGCCAATCGGCTTTGGCCGACCGATGGGATTTTCTTCCCGGAAACCCTCTTTTTAATTCTCTCGTTGGAGATTTGCGCGAACCTCAATATGGCATTATCGCCAAGCCGGATCAAAATCACTACGATGGGGCTATCGGACAGGCGATTGAATTTATCCAATGGCAGACCAACGAAACCACCAAATGGGCATGGGGTATTGAGGGCGCCAGTTTTCTGGAGCTAGATTCTTTAGGTGCGGCGACATACCCACTTAGAGTGAGTGATTGGTATTTGGGTACTTATTTCAGCGAGCAATCGGGAAATTTTTCTAATCGGTTGGAATATGAGCATGTCAGCTCTCATTTGGGCGACGAATTGTTTGATCCCGCTCCTCCCGCGCTTCCTGTTGAGCATATTATTTATTCCCGCGAAAGCCTGCGGTGGACGAGTTCTTATTATTTTTCAGAGAATTTCCGACTTTATGGTGGACCTTGTTATTGGACGCACCTTTCACCGGACTCAAGCGATCCCCGACTTTTTTTTCACGCCGGGATTGAACTTTATTCCGATTATTTTCACTTCGTCGCCGCAACTCATTTACGGGGTTATTTTACTTACGACTTGAAGGTGCTGGGTGAAGCGGGTGGAGTGGCGGACCAGAATTTTGAAATAGGGGTTCAATGGCGCTGGAAAAGAGACAGCCATCAATCTCTTCGGATCGCGGCATTTTATTACGCTGGCAACAGCCTCTACGGACAGTTTTATCAGATGCCGGATAATTACTTGGGACTGGGCATTTTTTTTGATCCGTGAAAATCAAAAACACAACTAAAAAATTTTAAATTAACTTCTTTTTTGACTTCTAAATTGATTGATTTTTTTTGCGCGGGTTGTATAGTTCAAAAAGAACTTCGCCGCTCTTTCCCTTTCCCACAAAATCGTTGCTGGAGGCAGGATGACCCCCGTTAGTAGTCCATCGTCTCTTGAGACCGAAGAAACCGCTTCCCCCTTTTTCCAGCTGTTACAGCAGATACCCCTGGAATGTTACGAAAAAGAACGGTTCATGGAGTCGGAGATTCTGGGGGTCCAGATCTATCCGGAAAAGGGTTTTCTTGTACTCCGCCTGAAAATGCAAACGCCGGTCACCGCCGCCTGTTATGCGAATGTTTCTGGTTATTTAAAAGAAAATCTACCGGGCTTGAATCGCGTTGTTTTGGATGTGCATTACGCGCCATCGGTGATTACCCCGTCGGATTATCTTTCGGTTCACGAAAAAGATTTTATTTTTTGCCTCATGGAAGAAGCGGATATCGCCGAAGGCTGGTTTTCCCACTATAAGTTCGAGATAACTGGCGCCGATCTGATTCTCCAAGTGCCTCATGAATTAGCCCGCCAACAGTTAGAGCGCCGCGACTGCGAAAAATTTACCCGCGAGGTTTTAAAAGCCCGCTGCGGTGTTGAACTGCAAGTGAAGCTCGACATTAACGCAGCGGTTATGCCCGAACTGGCGACTGTGGCGGAAGAAAAACCCGCGAGTTTTAACAGCGCGCCTAAAACCGTGCCCAACATTGTTATTTTAGGACGCCCTATCGCGGCGGATGCACAGACCATGAATGTGACCGATGAGGCCAATGGTTATGTGGCCGAGGGCGAAATTATCATGTACGAGCAATTTCAAACGCGCAGCGGACGGCATTTGGTCAAGATGACAATTACGGACTATAGCGACTCTCTGGATATCCGCTTTTTCCACGAGAATGACGGCAAGTTTAAAGGCGGATTAAAAGAAAAAGATTGGGTCAAAGTACGGGGGGATCTTCGGTTTGATAAGTATCAAGCCGATGAGCTGACTTTGGCGGCCAAAGATATTCTGAAGATCACGCCGCCGGTTGGGCGTATGGATACGGCGACCGAAAAAAGGGTGGAGCTTCATTGCCACACGCAAATGAGCCGTATGGATGGACTTTCAAAAATCGAGGCTCTTATTGAAAGAGCCGCCAAGTGGGGACACCCGGCTATCGCCATTACGGATCATGGTGTGGTGCAAGCCTATCCGGACGCCAAGCGGGCCGCTCAAAAACACGGCATTAAGCTGATTTTGGGTATCGAAGGGTATCTGGTGGATGAGTTTAAACGCGAGCGCGGGATGGAAATTTATCACATCATTCTTCTGGTTAAAAACAAGGTAGGTCTTAAAAACCTTTACAAACTAGTGTCCGAAAGCCACATGAAATATTTCTATAAACGGCCGCTGATTCCCAAGGCTTTGTTAGAACAATATCGCGAAGGACTTGTTATCGGTTCAGCCTGCGAACAGGGCGAAATTTGGCAGCATTTGCTTCACAAAACCAAGCCTATCGAAGAAGTGGCAAAATTTTATGATTATATAGAAATTCAACCCTGTGCCAATAACGAATTCATGATCTCTGATGGCACCGTAAAGGATATGGAAGAACTTCAAAGTCTGACGAAAACCATTTATGATACCGGCAAAAAATTAGGCAAGATGGTGGTGGCCACGGGCGATTCGCATTTTATCGAACCTCATGACGGGGTTTACCGCAAAATTTTACAGTCCGGCATGGGTTATGGTTTGGAAAGACAAGCGCCGCTTTATTTTAAAACCACCGATGAGCTTAAAGAAGACTTCAGTTATTTTGATCCCGAAATCGCGCATGAATTAGTCGTCACCAATCCTCAAAAAGTCGCGGCGATGATTGAGGACGTAGAACCTTTACCAACTCAAACTTTGTCCCCTAGTTGGGAAGGCGCGGAAGACCTGCTTCGCAAAACGGCCACCGACAGAGCTTACGCTCTCTATGGCAATCCTTTGCCGAATTTTATTGAAAAGCGCTTAAATAAAGAACTCGACGCTATTATTAATAATAAATTCGCGACCCTCTATGTGATCGCCATGAAGCTGGTCAATAAATCTCTTTCCGATGGCTACATTGTGGGAAGCCGCGGATCAGTGGGTAGTTCCTTTGTGGCTTTCTTAAGCGGTATTACGGAAGTCAATCCGCTGCCCCCTCATTGGCGCTGCGAGACCGATCTTTATCACGAGTTTCCTGAAAACCCATCCTCAACCGCAGGTGTGGACTTGCCCTCGAAAAATTGCGTTAAGTGCGGCAAAGAAATGGTACGGGACGGATTCAATATCGCTTTCGAAGTCTTCATGGGGTTCAAGGGCGACAAGATGCCCGATATTGATTTGAATTTTTCCGGCGAGTATCAGCATCACGCTCATAAATATGTGGAAGAGCTTTTCGGGAAAGAGCACTGCTTCCGCGCGGGAACCATTTCGGCGGTCCAAGACCGAATCGCTTTTGGATTCGTTAAAAAATATGTTGAAGAAACAGGTAAAAAAACAAGCAATGCCGAATTAAACCGTCTGGTAAAGGGTTGTTCGGGTGTTTCGAAAACCACGGGGCAGCATCCCGGTGGAATTGTTATTCTCCCGAAGGAAATGGAAATTACGGATGTCTGCCCGGTTCAGCATCCGGCGGATAATAAAGATGGCGCGATTGTTACCACCCATTTTGACTACGCTAGCATGCATGACTGCCTGGTGAAGCTTGATATTCTGGGTCATGACAATCCGACCAGTCTAAAACGTCTCGAGAACATGACGGGTGTGAACCCCGTGGCTATTCTTTTGAACGACGAAAAAACGATGAGTCTTTTTTCCAATACCAACACGCTTAATTTAAAAGTGAAGATCGACAAGGATCTGGGGACACTGGGCGTTCCTGAGTTTGGAACCAATTTCGCGATGGATATGTTAAGAGACACCAAGCCGACGAAGTTTGAACATTTGGTCCGTTTGTCAGGTTTAGCGCATGGAACCGATGTTTGGTTGGGCAACGCGCAGGAATTGATTAAAAAGGGAACGGCCACCATTTCCACGGTTGTTTCCACCCGCGACGATATGTTGAACGATCTTCGGGGCAGGGGGATGGATGAAGCGCTTGCTTTTAAAATTATGGAAGATGTTCGTAAAGGTAAGGGACTTAAGCCTGAATACGAACAGGCGATGAAAGAAGTCAAAACGCCTTCTTGGTATATCGAGAGCTGCCGGAAGATTAAATATATTTTTCCCAAGGCCCACGCGGTGGCTTATTGCATCATGAGTTTCCGCATCGCTTATTTTAAAGTGCATCATCCTTTAGCTTTTTACGCGGATTACTTTACGAACAAAGCTTTCGGTTTTGACGCTATTGTGGCTTGTGGCGGCTTGGGCCGGACCAAAGACCGCATTAAACTGATTCGCTCATTAGAGAAACCGAGCAACAAAGAATTGGATGAGGCCGCCATATTGGAAGTGGTGGAGGAAGTTTACGCGAGGGGATTTAACTTTTTGCCGGTGGATATTTATAAATCGGATGACGCGCTGTTTCTCATCGAGGACGACAAAGAAGAGAAAAAGCTCCGTCCGCCACTCATTGGCCTGCCGGGGTTAGGTGAAACAGCCGCTGCCGCGATTAAAGAAGATCGTAAAAAGGGTCTTTACACTTCCATTGAAGACATTGTGGAACGTTGTGGAGTGAATAAAAACGTTGTTGAAATCCTTAAAGATCACGGCTGTTTAAAAGATCTTCCGGATTCAAAGCAAGTTTCACTTTTTTAACTTCTAAGCGTTAAAATCCTTTATTTTCAGCGGTTCTGAGAGCCTTTCTCTTGCCTTCAATGGAGCTTTCTGATAAAACATTGTCGAATTTAAGGCAGTCCCAAAAAGTGGGCCCTTCACGGCCTGCTTTTTTTTTCACCTGTTTTAGTCGGTGAACCAAGTTTTGCAGCACTTACAGCGGCCGGAAGGCCGTTTGTCGTTTGTGGGATAACTGGAATCGTGAGTGTTATGAACGAACCAAAAGTTGATCAGCTTCGGCAACTCGCCGAGGCAGTGGTGAAGGATAACTTTTTAGAGCTTTTTGATTTAGTAGTTCGTCCCCAGGGTAAAAGATTGATGGTATCGGTGGCTATCGACAAGAAGATTGGCAAGATCACTGTTGAAGAATGCGCCAAAGTCAGCCTGGAACTGGAAAAACGGCTGGATGAATTGGATGTAATTGGGCCTTCGTATCTTTTAGAAGTGTCCTCACCCGGGATGGACAGGGTTTTAAGACATTTAGAGGATTGCCGAAGGTTTCAAGGGCGTTTGGCCCAGTTTGTTTTCGTCGAACCGGTAGAGGGGCTAACGACCTTTCAGGGCCGGTTGGGCGAAGTCAAAGAAGAAACGGTTGAGGTGATGGAAGGTAAGAGAACTGTTTGGGTTCCTTTTAAAGCAGTTAAACGAGCCCATTTGGTGGTTGAGATGAAAGCATTTTAGGTAACCCCTTGATCCCGTTGGGATCTTCGGGGCGACAAGCGACAAAAAAATCGCTTGTCCGTCAACACGGACGTGGAGAAGACACATGAGCAACGAATTAGCATTGGTGATGAGCCAGCTGGAACATACAAAACGCATCGATAAGAAAAAACTGATCGAGGCTATCCAAGCCGCTTTGTCGTCGGCCGCCAAGAAAGTCTACGGTGCCGGCCAGGAAGTGGATGTGGAATTTGACGAGATCAATTACGAGTTCCGCGCTTTTTATTTAAAAGAAGTTGTCGATCAAGTTACGGACAACAGCACTCAAATTACGTTAGCCAAAGCCCGCGAACTGGATCCGGAAGTTGAATTGGGCGGGGTGCTAAAGGTCCGCATTCCGAACGAACAGTTCGGCCGTATCGCCGCGCAAACCGCCAAGCAAGTCATCGTCCAGAGGGTTCAGGATGCCGAACGCCAGAGTGTGTTTGACCAGTTCAAAGAAAAAGAAGGCGATCTTATTACGGGCAGCATTCTGCGCTACGAAGGCCGCAATGTCATTGTGTCCCTGGGCGACGCGGAAGCTTTGATGCCGGCGAAAGAACAGGTTCCCCGCGAACACTACACTACGGGCGACCGCATGAAACTTTTGGTTTTGGAAGTTCGTAAAACCCTAAAAGGCCCCGCCATTATTGTCAGCCGCGCCCATCCGGGCCTGGTGCGTAAATTATTCGAATTGGAAGTTCCCGAAATTTATGACGGCGCCGTGAAAATTGAAAATGTGGCCCGTGAAGCCGGAGCCCGCACCAAGATTGCCGTGCGTTCCACGGGAGACGACCGCATTGACGCGGTGGGAGCCTGTGTGGGCGTGAAGGGTATTCGCGTTCAGAACATTGTGGATGAAATCCACGGCGAAAAAGTTGACATTGTCCGCTGGGATGAGGATCCGCACAATTATTTGTCGAACGCTTTGTCTCCCGCGAAAATCGCGCGCATTGTTTTTCACCCCGAAGTTCCTTCGGCGGAAGTTATTGTGCCCAACGATCAACTGTCGCTGGCCATCGGTAAAAAAGGCCAAAACGCCCGCCTGGCAGCCCGTTTAACCGGCATCAAGATTGATATTAAAAACGAGGAACAATATACCCAGGAAGAAAGGGCCCGTATGGACGCCCACTTTCAGGTTGTGACGGGTGAAGAGCAGCAGGGTTCGGTTGCGGCGCCTTCCGCTGAGGCTATTTTCAAAACCGATGAAGAAAAGGCGGCCGCTCCGCCCGACGAAATTGACGAGGGCGCGGTAACGGGCGATGTACCCGTGGCTGTCGAAATTGCCAAAGATGAGGCCGGGTTACCGTCAATACCGGCTGCGGCGGAAGTACCAGTTGAAAGCACCGAAGGCGAGGAAAATTAATACTTTATGAATAAACGCTTATTTGAATTTGCCAAAGAATTGAATCTTCCCAGTAAAGATATTTTGGAACGCTGTAAAAAACTGGGGTTTGTAGTCCCAAGCCAGCTCACGCTGGTGGATGACAAGATACAAGCTGAAATACGAAAAGATCTGGGTTTGGCTGATCTGGTTGCCATCGCGCCGGCAGAAATTGCGCCTGCCCCAGCCCCGTCCGCTCCAGCCAAAAGTTTTCCAGGCACGACAACTTCCACTCCTTCTAAAATGGGTTCTGTCCGTCCTACCATGAAGTCTTTCGCTCAACCCGCCACCACCGCGACCGCCACTTACCCGGCGCCTAAAACAATAGCACCCCGAAAAGTTCCGGCAGGCGCCAGGCCGCCGATGCCTTCCAAGTTGGGCGGGCATGGGATGGCTGCCAATCGCCGCAAAAACGCAGCCGCAGCGCCGGCAAAACCTGAATTGACCGTTGAGGAAAAGCTCAAAGCGCTGGAAGGCAACGCCGATGGGTCAGGCGAACCCAAAACTCTGACAAAAATTAAAATCAGCGAAGGGATTACGGTCGCGGAATTAGCCCAAAAGCTCAACGTGAAGCCCGGAGTGTTAATTAAAGAAATGTTTGATTTAAAAATTTTGGCGACTATTAACCAACGGCTCGATATGACGGTGGCTGAAACGCTGGCGGGCGCCCATGACGCTGAAGTGGAAGTGGTACCCTTGTTTGGTACTGAAATTTTGGAAGAAGAAGAGGATGATCCGAAAACACTGATTTCTCGTCCGCCCGTGGTAACCATCATGGGTCACGTTGACCATGGTAAAACCCTTTTACTGGACGCCATTCGCAAAACAAAGGTTGCTGAAGGAGAAGCGGGCGGCATCACCCAGCATATCGGCGCTTATCAAGTTCAACACGCGAAGGGACTCATTACCTTCCTGGACACGCCGGGTCACGAAGCTTTTACTTTGATGCGCGCCCGCGGAGCGAAAGCCACCGACATTGTTATTCTGGTGGTAGCGGCTGACGACGGTGTTATGCCCCAGACCTTAGAAGCGATTGACCACGCTAAAGAAGCCAAAGTGCCGATCATTGTGGCCATCAATAAAATTGACAAACCTGAAGCCAATCCGGACAGGGTGAAAACTCAGGTTGCGGAAAGAGGACTGGTGCCCGAAGAATGGGGCGGCCAAACCATCTTTGTGGAAGTATCCGCGAAGAAACGTTTAAACCTAGAAAAACTTTTAGAAATGATTCTTTTACAGGCCGAAATTTTAGAACTTAAAGCCAACCCGAACCGCACACCTAAGGGAGTTGTTCTCGAGGCGCGGCTGGATAAGGGCCGTGGTACAGTTGCGACCTTGCTGGTTGAAAAGGGAACTTTGAAAATAGGGGACAATCTTTTAGCGGGCAGCACTTACGGCCGCGTGAAAGCCATGCATGACGATTTGGGTCATTTGGTTAAGACCGCTGGGCCAGCCACACCGGTTGAAGTCCTCGGGTTAAACGCCGTACCTCAGGCGGGAGACGTATTTTATGTGGTGGAAGACGCGAAGATAGCCCGTGAAATCTCGACCCGCCGTACCGAAGCCCAAAAAGACAATCGTTTGATCGGCGCGATGAAACACATCACGCTGGATAATCTTTTTGAGCAAATCAAAGAAGGTCAAATTAAGGAACTTAAAGTTATCGTGAAGGGTGACGTCCAAGGGTCTGTGGAAGCTTTACGCCAGTCTTTGGAAAAGCTTTCGACCGAAAAGGTTGTTCTGCGCGTCATTCACAGCGCTACGGGTAATATTGTTAATTCGGATATTCTTTTGGCCTCCGCTTCTAACGCCATTGTGGTTGGTTTTAATGTGAAACTCGACTCTAACGGTAAAGCCACGGCCGAAAAAGAAGATGTGGATGTGCGTGTTTATAAGATTATCTATGATGCTGTGGAAGACGTTCGTAAAGCTATGGAAGGTCTGCTGGAACCCGTTTACCGTCAATTGGTTATCGGTAAAGCGGAAGTCCGCCAGCTCTTTAGCACGCCTAAAGGAACCATTGCTGGTTCCATGGTATTGTCCGGCAAGCTCACCAGCAAATCCAAGGTCAAGGTTTACCGCAACAATGAAGTTCTTTACGAAGGTCCTTTGACGTCCCTTCGCCGCTTTAAAGACGACGTTAAAGAAGTCGCGACGAATTATGAGTGCGGTATCGGCGTGGACGGTTTTGCGGACCTCCAGGTGGGTGACCAAATAGAAGCCTACATCATGGAAGCGGTCGCTCAAAAGCTGGTTGACTAAGAGGTAGAGGGTCTTATGAGTTTCAAACGGGCTGATCGGGTGGCTGAAGCGATTAAACGCGAGGTCAGTATTTTACTGACCCAGGGCCTTAAAGACCCCGGCATTCACTTTGTCACCGTAACACTGGTCGATGTGGCGGAAGATTTACGCAATGCTAACATCTATGTCTCCATTATGGGAGACGAGGAAGCCCGGCAAGAATCTCTTAAAGGTTTAGAGCGAGCGAGAGGATTTGTGCGCAAATCCCTCGGCGCCAGTCTTCAGCTTCGTTATACCCCCGACATTCATTTCAGTCTGGACGACTCCTTGGATAATTCTCTTAAAATCCGTAACATTCTCAATCAGCTCAAATCTGAGGAAAAACCGAAAAATGAAGACTAAGGTTTTGAAGAACCCCCAACCTGTCTCAAACCGAATGGAAGACGTTGCCCGCCTGATCCGCTCCAAAAAAACTTTTGTTTTGACGACCCATGTGAATCCTGATGGAGACGGTTTGGGCGCTCAATCGGCCTTATATGTGGCGCTCAAACGGCTGGGTAAAAAAGTTCACATAGTGAACCATGATCCCCTGCCTCCCCGTTACTTCTTTTTACCTTTCGCGGACGCTTACCGGCAATCAGACAAAATTCCAGCCCACGATGTCTGTGTGGTGATGGACGCCGGGGATTTTACAAGGATCAGGGAAGGGGTCCGACGTGAAGAATTCAAGATTCTGGTCAATATCGACCATCATTATTCGAATAACTATTACGGTGATTACAATCTGGTTATGCCAAAAGTCGCGGCGACGGGAGAAGTGGTCTACCGCTTGATTCAGCAATTGAAGGTTAAAATCGACAAACCCATCACGGAAAGCATTTATGTTTCGCTGGTCACCGATACGGGCGGGTTCCGCAATTCCAACACAACTCCTGATGCTTTAAGGCTGGCCGCCGAACTGATGGAAAAAGGCGCCAACGCATCCGAAGTAAACCGTAAAATCTTTTCCGGCATCAGCAAGGAAGCCATGGAACTTAACCGGATTTCCCTGGGTAAAATCAAACTTTATGACGCGGGCCAAATTGGAACGATGACTCTATCCCAGTTGGACTTGAAAAAAACCGGGGCTGTGGATGATGACACTGAAAATCTGGTTAATCAAATCGGCAAGATCGATACAGTAAAAATATCGGCTTTTTTAAAAGAACGGACAGATGGAAGGGTTAAGCTTTCTCTGCGTTCCGGCAGTGAAAAGGTGAATGCAGCTAATATCGCGAAGCATTTCCAGGGCGGCGGGCATGCTTACGCTGCCGGAGCGGTTCTGGCCGGCCCTTTAAAAACAGCGCTTGAGAATGTTTTGAAGGTTTGTAAAAAATTCCTTAAATAGGTTGGCGTGATGTGCCGATTATCTATAAAACGATTATAGAAATCGGCACTATGCCGACCTCCTTTAAAAGCTTTAATAGAAGGTCGGTATGACCGGTGTTTTAAACGTCAATAAACCCTCTTCGTTTACGTCCCACGATGTGGTCGCGGTGGTGCGAAAAATCCTTCAAAAAAAACAAATCGGCCATTTAGGAACACTGGACCCTTTAGCTACAGGTATTTTGCCGCTGGCCATCGGCACCGCCACACGGCTTGTCGAATACGGTTCTTTTTTGAAAGAATATGTGGGTATCTGCCTTTTAGGGAGAACCACCGACAGCTGTGATGTCACTGGGAAAACATTAACCGAAAAGTCGGTTGAATGGCTAACCCAGGAACAAATCACTCAGGCTGTTTTAAATCTCAAGCTTATCCGGGAACAAAAACCGCCGATGGTTTCGGCGGTCAAAATCGGCGGGAAAAAGCTATACGAATTGGCCCGTCAAGGTTTGACAGTCGAACGGACTGCCCGTCCGATTCAAATTCATGAAGTTGAAGTTTTGTCTGTGGCATTACCTCGGGTTACTTTTCGGGTGATTTGTTCTCCTGGCACCTATATTCGGGTGCTTTGCGAAAACATTGGAAATACTTTAGGTGTGGGCGGCTGTATGGAACAGCTGCGGCGTACTCAGGTAGGGCCCTTTTCTTTGAAAAACGCCTTCACATTGGAAGAAATTAAAAAAAATGTTGAAGCCCAAAACCTTTCGGTTATGTTGCTAGCGCCCAGTCTTTTGGTTCAACATCTTCCGGAGATTCAATTGGAAGAAAACCAGTTGACGGCTTTGTGCCTCGGGCAAAAACTCAAGAGTGACCGGCCTGAAATAGGGTTGGGCCGGGTGATGAACACTCAGGGCCGGCTTTGCGCGATAGTGGAAAATCTGCCCGACGGAATTTTGAAACCCCGTAAAGTTTTTGGTTTGGAAGGAATATCCTAATGGCTGTTAAATCAATCGTATTTACTATTGGGGTTTTTGACGGTGTTCATTTGGGACACCAGGCGCTTTTGCGCGAGACAGTGTCTTTGTCTAAAAAACTAAAAGCTGAACCTTGGGTCCTCACCTTTCATGATCATCCAGTTCATGTTTTAAAGGGCGGCCCTAAAATTCCATTTTTGTTGACCCGCCAAGCTACCTTTGACTGTCTTAAACTCAAAGGCGCCAAAGAAGTTCATGTTCTCAATTTCACCAAAGTCTTTTCCAAAAAAAATCCAGAACAATTCGTGCAATGGCTTCGGGCGAAGGGACATTTAAAAGGAATTGTGGTCGGCGATAACTTTCGTTTTGGTAAAGGCGCCCAAGGCGACGTGAGACTTTTAACCCAACTGGGAAAACGCCATGGTTTTGAAGTAAGGGTAGTTAAACCAGTCAGCCTTCAGGGAAAAGCGGTTTCTTCCAGCCGTATCCGGGAAGCTCTGGCGCAAGGCAAGACCGATTTGGCCAACCGCATGTTGGGCCGGCCCTATTCCATCGATGGTCTGGTCATTCATGGGAAGCAAATGGGAAGACGTATCGGTTTTCCAACTGCCAATTTAAAAATTCATGAAGCGCTTCTGCCCAAAGACGGGGTTTATGCCTGCGCGGTCAAACTGGGGAAGAAGTACTACCGGGCGGGGATGAACTTGGGCCACCGCCCCACCTTTAAGAACGACGACCATCATCGCCAAGCCGAGGTGCATTTGATGCATTACTACGGTCAGCTTTACGGCAAGACCATGCGGGTCCACCTGTTGGATTATCTGCGTTCGGAGAAGAAGTTCGCCTCCCCGGCCCTTTTGGTGAAGCAGATCAAGAAGGACTTGGCGAAGATCGAGAAGGTTTTCCTCAAGGGTCTTTCTTAATTCTTCAAAACCCGAAGGCTTGCCCTCTTTGTTTTCCGTCCAAGTGCCCAAGGATGTTTATGCTGCCATCACGGCGTTTCACGTCTTTCCGCTATAAAAAATTAACGAAAAAATGACTATCACCATCAAATTTATTTCTCAAAAGGCACAATTTGCAGGCGTATTAACTCGTGGGTAAAAATGGTCGAAAAAAGATCATGGCCATTGATGTCATAATGGTCATTATCCCGGCCCTCTGAAAAGGGGAAATAGGACAATCGCAATGTCGTAAAGTCGTCACAGAGATCTAAAAAAGGGATATTTTTCTTTCGGCACAAATCTTTCCAGAATAATCTCTGTCCCTGGGATGGATAGCGAATTTTGTTAAATACATCCCCCGTGGGAAAGAAACAAAAAAGAAATGAGATATTTTTACCTCTTTCTTTCCCTAACTCCGCCAATTTTTTTTTAAAAAGCTCCAACGGTTTCCCGATAATTTCAATCAGTCGGTCGCGCACTTCCGGGTCGTCGGTGAACTCGTTGAATTGGGGCATGATCCATCTATGATCGGAGGATAATTTAATGATGTTTTTGGACTTACAAAGCTCAAAAAAGTCATGCAGTAATCCCGTTTTAAACTTTTGAGAATTAGGCAACAGCCAGAATTCCGGATCCACCTCGTGCTGCGGGATACCTTCCGGGCCCAAGGGTGATAAGAAATAGGGATAAAGGTCCGTCATCGGGTCCATGAGCATAACCACCTGGTCGACATCATATTTTTTGACAATTTCGGGAACAGTGTAGTAGGGCCAAAGATACACGGTTTGCCGATCAGACCTCATTCCGCTGAGCACCTCATAATGAAAGCTTGAATCGTCCAAGGAAGCGATCGTGTTGAGGTTTAATTCAATACGTTTAGCCATGACCGCCATTTGATTTTCTCCACAGGGAAAGCATTTTCTTTCTGATGAACGTGGCACGATCATCTGGAGATAGGATCTCCCCAATAAAAGTATTCGATAAGTCCCGAAGGGTTTAGCCGCAGGGTACTCAAAATCCGGCAATCCTCCGCTATTTTTCTCGGGGAAAGAGCCGACAAAACGCAAATCCCGAAAACTTGAAATAAAAGAATAGGTTGGGTTGCTTACAAAAAAACGGTTTTCGGATCGTGGATCCGCTAAAAGACAAGCTTTTGATTTGATACTGGATCCTCGAAAATGGGGAAGAAGGAGGCCTGGATTTTTAATGGTATTGTCTCCTTCCGGCCAGGGGCTGATAAAAGAAAGTGGCCCGGAGTTGGGGCATACACGAAAGACGGGGACCGAGGAATCCGATTGTAAAGAATATAAAGTATCGCCTGATAGGGCCAGGGAAAGAACTTTATGAGCCTCTCCGACTTTTCGCATCATTAAATGATCATCATTGAGATTTGATCTGAATTTGTTTCCATCCGAAATAGTCTTATTTGTGGTTCCGAATTTTTGTGGATCGACTTCCCCGGTTAACGGCGATGAATTTGTCCCCGGGCGAAACTCATAAACACCAGCACTGTCCCGGTCGGATAAATAAAGTGTTTCAGCCGAAGCGCAAAGAGCCGTGGGGTGGGGTATCAGCGAATAGTTTTTAAGTATTATTTCCGCTTTGCCAGTCTTTGGGTCTAATTTCCAAAGAGCTCCGGATTCAGGCTGAGTGAAATAAAGACACTGATCTGATTTTAAATAAGCCAAGCCCCAAACTGAGTCGGGTTTGGTCGCAATCGCGTTTCCATTTGCAAGCGCTCTTTCTCCTACCCATAGTGTAGTAGTTAAGTTTTTATTAAGGTCCAATAATCGAATGAGGCGGGTTCCTTCGTCGTAAACCGCCATCCGATTATCCGGCAGCGAAACGATGACCGTCGGTTGATCAAAAGACGCATTTAAGAGGCTGCCATCCTCTTGTCCCTGTTTACCCGAGCCGGCAATCGTTTCCACTTTGTTTTTTTCGTCAAGAAGGATTGCCCGGATACGGTGGTTAAACTGGTCGGCTACATAGAGAATAGAACCGTCGGAGTTAACAGCCAAGCCCGCGGGTTGATTGAACTGAGCTTGATAAAATTGACCATCTTCAAATCCAGCCTCTCCGGCACCGGCGACCAAGTCCTGAAATTGGACAATGGGACTCAAGGCTAATATTGGGGCAGGCGCAACGCCACAAAAGAAAAACAGCAGTAATGTTAGAAGCGTCCCGAATTTGGGATTTTCAGGATGACTTACATTGGAAAAATCTCGGCGTGATTCGTTGTTCGTCACATCGCCTCCTTTGTTTTCTATCTGATTTGGCTTTACCCGGATTTCCCAGAAGACCTAACCTGCAAACATTGCCTTTTAATTTATTATATCTCTCCCCCTAAACCTTAAAAATCATAGCCAGCCGGTTTAAAAAAGGCAAAAAACAAAGGGGCCAAGGTGGAGTTCCCCCGATTTAATGGACAATCTAGTTTAATGTAGTTTGCTTCTCAAACTCCACCGGACTTTTGTAGCCCAAGGTGGAATGCAACCT
>PLFD01000041.1 GCA_003136635.1 candidate division FCPU426 bacterium
AGGGCTTCTTCCGATGCACGGGTAGCCGCGGCCTCCTTTAGTTCCTCTAGGCTTTCGATGAGAACCCCAAAACCTTGGGCCGTACCTACCATCTTTTTCGGTGGCGGAATCATCTCCAAAGGCAGACAAGAAATCCCCTTCAACTCGGATTGAATCCTAGCTCCCACGACGGTCATTTTGGCTCTCACCCAATGCTCTGGGGTGTTCCTGAGTTCTAAAGCGTTATTGATGCCGTTCTCTTTAAGTAACTTTTCGTAAGCTGGCCCGACAAACCAAATATCGCCTACATCGGTTTGGGCCAAGGCTCTTTCCAAATGGGGTGAATTAAACAGGTTTAAAACCCCCTTGGCTTTATCTGATTTCTTAGCGATCTTGTTGGCAACCTTCCCAAGAACTTTAGTTCCGGCGATGCCTACCGATACAGGAATTTCAGTACACCTTTCGACCATTTCTTTGATCTGCCGACCATAGCTGGTCAATTTTTCAGGCGGAATATCGGACAAGTCGAGAAAACATTCGTCGATGGAATATTTCTCAAGCTTGGGGCTAAAGAGCGAAAGAACTTCCCTAACTCGGTCACACATATCGAAATAAAGTGGATAATTCGAGGACATAACAATGACGTTATTTTCCTTTATCAAATCCCGCTTCAAAAATACGGGGTCTCCCATTTGGAAACCCAAAGCTTTAGCCTCATTCGACCTGGCTATAACGATACCGTCGTTGTTCGAGAGAACCACGACAGGTTTTTTATAAAGCCGGGGATTAAATGCTCGTTCACAAGAGACATAAAAGTTATTGCAATCCACTAAGCCGACGACGTACTCCATTGGAACCTCTCAAGGGATGGATGGTAAAGGTAATGACTCCCAACATTTTTATTCCTTCTTCGGGGTCAATTAGGATGGGTTTGTATTCCGGGTTTTCAGGAAGCAAAAGAACTTTATCATCCTCAAAACTGAGCCGCTTTACCGTGGGTTCCCCATTGACCGCCGCGATGACAATATCGTTGGGTATCGGAATCAATGCCTTATCAACTAAAAGAAAATCCCCGGAATGGATACCCGCCCCGATCATGGAATCACCTGAGGCGATCCAAAGGTATGAGGCATAGGGATGGTCGATTAAGTCGCCGATCTGTATCCGCTTTTCTCGATAGGATTCTGGTGGGCCTGGGGCACCACAAGGAACCGGGGGCAACACCAAAGTCAGAAGTATGTTTTGATGCTTTTCTACAGGGCCGAGGTATTGGGCGAGCGTGGTCATAAATCCTCCAAAAAACTAAGTGTATACGTGTGTATACCTTAGATATAACCCTGATTTTGGAGGCGGGTCAAGTTTTGTAAGGTTGTTGAATTTGAAATGGAAGAATTTTCAGGGAAATACAGAGAAGTTATTTTTTGAATTGGGGTTTTATCGGGTCTTTAACGTCAATGGTTTCAGCCGTTGTCTAACTCTTCCTCGTTCAATCATGCTATTTCTGTCCATTACGCCTCCCCGCCGTGGAAAAGTTAACACCAATCAGGCTGGTAATCACGGCAGTGATTTTCGGTTGAGTGCCCGCGGATGATGGGATATTTTTCCGTTATGGTAAATTTCTTTCGGATGTAGTTTCGACAGCTTCACTTCTTGGTTCCAATTATGGCCGAAACTCGAATTCGTAAAGTCAAAATATAGAATCCCGGTCTCATGCCTCTTGAGGGTTCCGGCGATGGTTCCCATCCCGTTGGGATCGCTCAGACAAGTAACCAATCCCGAATACCGGCTGGCGGAGTTGCTGACCGATATCCACATCCGATAAAAAACGGACAACAATGGAATCGTGGATTGAACTATTTTAGCGCGGTCATCCTTAAAGCCAGCATGTCCCGACGAATAGAAAAGCAGCTCCACTCCCTGATGGGCATAGGCGTTAAACATCTGTAGAAAATTACTGTCGTAACAGATCATCAAACCGCACCGGATACCGCCTAGGGTAAAAATGACTAAATGGTCACCTGGCGTAAATGTCTTAAGTTCATCACCTTTGACGAGCCAGCATTTGTCATAACGGTCGGCAATCCTGCCTTTGTCATCGATCACATAAAGACAATTGGTTGGTTTGAAATCCGACCCAAGACGGTGGGCGGACCCGAGAATCACCCACACCTTTTTTTCCGCCGCTAACTTCCGGATAACGGAAGTTTCTTTTTTTAATGCCTCAAAGTTGAACTTTTTGAAGGAAGGATTGTTCCATTTACCCCAACCGCATAGAGCCGTTTCTGGAAATTGGATTATCTTCGCTTTATTTGCCACCGCTTTTAGAATAAGCCTTTGAATGTACTTGCTGTTTTTGGCAATATCCCCAGTTACGGGAAATTGACAGGCGGCAATTCTTAATTTTTTATTTGTGCCCATAAGGTTTCCACTAGCCATCCCTTAGCTGGTTTTGTCTGTCCAATGCGGCTTCCCGTCGTGGACGGGTTTAGGTTTTGCCTAGATACGTTGGAACAATCGGTTCTTCTACCACTTTCCCTTTTTGCAATACAACCTTATAAGCCCGACCTAATGGCCTGGACGAAACAACATGGGCGATTGAATGGTCGATAAAATGAATCGCCACACCATCATCGGCTGCATAACCATTCTTGATCTTTCCCGTCCTTAATAGCCGATGAAAAGCGGGGCGTCTCTCTTTTTCTCCATCGTAATGTGGGCAGTTACTTCCCTTTAGAAAGCCAAGACATTTCAAGGGGGTGAGCTTTCCCGGTATCGAATCGGTCACGCCTTCCTCAAACCAGCAAATAGAACCCGCGCTTACACCGGAAAGAATGATGCCTTTTTCCCATGCTTTTTTTAATATCCTATCCAAACCCCATTCTTTCCAAAGCACAAGCAGGTTGCGCGTATTTCCCCCGCCAACATAAATAATGTCCTTTTCCAAGACAAAAGATTCCAATTTTCCTATCGGTGGTTTGAATAACGACAAATAGGAAGGTTCACAATTAAACCTTTTAAAACTATTCAAAAATTGATCAATGCAATCTTTAGAATCACCCTTCGCAGTGTTAACAAAACAAATCTTTGGCTTTTTCTTTGGCGACCGTCCAAGAATATAAAGATCCAACAATGGATTTTGAGGTTCCATCAAAAATCCGCCACCGCCCATACAAACAATTTGTTTTTTAACTTTTTTCATAAATAAGTTGTTCTTTCCTGTCAAACGCGGGTCCTCGTCGTGGCCAACTTTAGAACTATTGCGGAATGATAATAACTTTCTAAACGACTTCTGGGACGGACTCGACCCGATCTACTATCCTTTTTTGAATAACCATTATTTTAAGGATTTTACTCCACACCATTTCTGGTTTTCGTATCGGGGAGATCAAGCAAATCTTTTCCTTCTTTTTTCCTTTTCTCATTCACCATTACTAAATATTGCAATCCAACTTTGGTGTTAATCAAATCTTTTGCGAAAAGACTTCCGGTTTCAATATATTTATCCAATCCCTCAACAACAAACTGCTCAACCTCTTTTTTTATCGGAACGAATAACCCAGCATCATTTAACTTCTTTGAATCCTTCGCGGTATTAATAAACCTGGTTTTATCTGGAACAATATGTGCGCTAAACTGTCTTTGGTTTTCAATAACCTTGAAAATATCAGTCCTCTTCAGCCGAACTGCACCCAACGGACAAAGCTTCTTATCGTGCAAACACTCAAGTATTGAGTGAAGTGCCATTTGTTCCATATTCCCGTAAAATTCAAACAAGCACGCGATGTCATATGGAATTTTTTCTAAATCTGGAAAAGCTTTCATCTGATCCAATCCAACTAGATACGCATATTCCATCATTAATGCTTTATTTAGAACTAGCCGAAAGCATAATAAATTATTCTCAGTGAACTCAAAAGTCATCCATGGCCTTTGCGCATTCAGATTTGCTTCGTTCCCACAATCTGGACATTTGTAACCGCTATATCCGCATTCAACGCATTTCATATTTTGACCTTAAAACTGAATTAGAATGAGCAAAACAATCTAAACGATTCCCTGTCGTGGAAGTCTTTAGCCTAACATTTAAAACTTACTAACGAAAAAAGCATAAATGTAATTAGATACCACGTTAACGGAAACAGATATTACCAACGATATTCCAAGTGACCAAATGGGATGTTCTTTAACGAAATCAATCACTCTAAAAACCAACGGTTTTTTAATCCGTTTTAATTCTGCCTCAAGCCCATCTACAAACCCGAATGGTAATTTTTTCTGTGAAAGTCTGGCACTACATTCAGAACAAAGTCCGACATGCTTTGTTGAAGCAATAATGTCTGACTTAATCGCGTTAAAATCGAAAAGGCAACCGCGCGTATCTTCATGATGGGCAGTGTATGCGTCAGACTTTATCCTCCCTCCGAATTCAAAATAGAGAGTAATCACCTCATAAATATTTCGAATGAGGAACATCTCCGGCGGGATATTTTCTTTAGCAAGGATTCCAGACATTTCATAAAGCGATAAAACGCAAGTCTTTTCAGAAAGCCTATGAAGGTAGTAGTTAGCTTCGATAGGCTTATCTATCACGCCAATCGTTATGTCAGACTCGCGGCCATTACCGATAATTTTAGAAAGAAGCTTTTTGCTATAAGACCAATCAGTACCATCTGAATCAGGAAGGTCACTTCTATGGTACACGCTCATATCAATTTCAAAGAATTTCGATTTCCAACGGACAACTTTTGTTAGTGCAATTGGCGGATACCCGAGTTGGATAAGCCTTATTTTAACTTTGTTCATATTTACTTTCTTTGTCCAATCCGGGTCCCCGTCGT
>PLFD01000009.1 GCA_003136635.1 candidate division FCPU426 bacterium
ATGCTGTAGTCAAACCTAATTGGTGATTTCATTCCCAAATCGTTGGCGGAAATTTGAGCATTAATTTTATCCTTAATCGAAATCAAAGGGTCATTCGGATCGTCTGCGTTTATCTCGACGTCTATTGGGCAAGGATAATAACAAAGACGATGATTAATTAAATTAGAACGCAGAAACGAATACGAAATTTGAATAAGAGCCCCATCATTAAGTAGACACAAAAAATTTTCAGTTTCTAAAATGCTCAAATACTCAGAAATTTTTGAGCTAGAAACAGTTTCCGTGTTAAGTGTTGAATAGGAAACAATACGGTTATTTTTCTTAGCAAAGATCGTGACCGGCATTGCTCGGACTGCAAGTTTTATAGAAATTAAATCAGCAACAAAACTTTGGATTTCTGCTTTCACGGCATTTGGTGTCATTTATGAGTCTTTCAGTTTTTTCAAAAGACTCTTTCGTATTGATTCGGGTATCTCATCCGGCGATATATCGTTTTCGAGAAGACTAAGAGCTTCGTTTAAATTCTTCGTCAACTTCTTCCTGGTATCTCTTTGACTTGGAGACAACTCTCTATGAACCCTTCTAATTTTCTCCAGTTCCTTTTTAGTAGGTACATTAAATTCTAATTGATATTTATTTTTTATGACTTCATCAATTTCAGATTTAAGAGAAATGATTCCAGGAGCCAAGCCGCAGACTCTAACCCATGCACGCGATCTAGTTATTGCAGTAAACAAAGTATTTCTTAACATAGGCAATTCCCAACCATCAGCACAAAAATCACTGTTCAAAATATAAACCATTGCTGCTTCATTGCCTTTTGCTCGAAAAATACCTGAAATTGCTACCGATTCTTCGCTAAATATCAAATCCCTGCTCAAAGTAACGCCGACAATATGTGCATCAACTTTAAGCTTTCTAAGTTCTTGCACCAATTCCGCCGACTTTTCACCAACAGTTAACGGATCGGGAAATATAACCAAAATATCGTCTATTGAGAGTTCATCTTTTTCTAAATTATGTTTAATTTGTTGCGCCACCCACTGAAGCTGTTCTTCATTATTTTTAAAACCTTTAACCATAACAGCGTCCTCTGGGTGCAAAAGACTATAAAAGTAATTTGGTGCGGTTTCACGTTTGCGTTGAATAGAAACTCTCTTGCCGGAGCTCAATTCACCATTAACAACTTCATAACCAACTTCCTCCCACAATTTCGAATCTTCAAAAAATTGAACCAAACCTTTGCTCCGATATATCCCGAAGCCAAGCGCGTGAGCAATAGTTAACGCCCACGGAGTGTTTCTATAACAAACCGGCAATACAAGATCTTGACTAGCTTCGCCACGAACATTATTTAATTCAGGCACGTTCGGTTTTCCTCGGTCATCAATTCCAAAAAGCTCCGAAGGTGGCAACATAAAATATTGACTTAAATTCTGAAGTTCATCGTAAGCCCAAACAATGCGACTTGGAGTTTTTGTCGCTTTGAATATCAACTCAAAAAAAGGTTGTGGAAAATCTTGAGCTTCGTCAATTAAAACCGCATCATAAATCGGATCGAATTTAATTTTTTTTAGCTCTTTAAGAAGATCGGCGCAAACACCCTCGAATGCCTTCTTTTGGCCAAAGGAATATTTCGCTGTTTGAAAATCACTTGCCTTTATGTTGGCCGCCAAAGCTATGTCGTAGTAAACTCCAAGTTGAGATTTACTACCCCAACCATGCATGATCTGAATTTTTTCCCAATCGGGCTCGTCCATAGTTTGATCGTAATAAAACCTGCGAACTAAATCTCTAAATTGCTGGTATAACGATCTTGTATTAAAAGTTATAGCAATTTTCCAATCTGGGTTTCTGGCATGCAAATATGCAGCCTTTAGTGCTAGGACAACTGTTTTACCAGCACCCGCTAATCCTCTTACCCTTTGTGGCCCTTCAGGAGACTCAATTGCAGCCTGTTTTTGATATTTATCTAAATTTGCAATTTCACGTTCTATTCTTTTTAAAATTGCACCTTTCGAGTCGACTTTCGAAACAGAAGATCTTTTTTTAACAGGTTTAATTGTTGTTACACGTTCAATCGCCGCATTCAGGGTTTTATAAACATCCTTATCCAACTTTTTAAATTTCTCCAGGGTCGATTTAAGCGTTTGAGGTGTTGCAATAATTAGGGTTGGATTTTCTTGGGGCCTATTCATTGGTTGCGTCGAAAAAGTTACAATCGGAGTATCTACTAATAAACCTCTTCCTTCCCTCAGTGCTTTATAACCCAATAATTTTCTTTGTAGCGCTGCATAAAAATCACTTTGTCTATCCTCAAGACCATTCATGTCATCATTTAAATCGAAAACAACCAACCCATGCTCGACCGAAACCAGCAAAGCATCAATTGGATATACATCTTCTACTGACGAGAGAATTGGATAACCGATGTAAAGCGTGCCTTCTATTTGTATTTCTTCAAAAGATGTAATCAAAATATTTGTAGCGTTCGGGTTGCGCTTTTCACCGACAATAATATCCATATTGAATTCCTCTTTTTCAGCTGGCACATATTTGAATTAGCGACAAATTGTAATGAATTGTACAGCAATAATTAGATACAAAACTAAGGAGTCAGGCTGCGAAAAGTGGGGCCAGGCCAACATTCAACACTTTAGAAGGCCAGTCGAAAACCCGCCCAATTCTACCTTGCTCTATTGCCCAAAGCCCTTAATTCCTATGAAAACCAACCGATCCCGACTTGCCAATACGTTACCAAAAGGGTCACCTACAACTTTTCCGCTTGATTGATCTTTACCCCTCAATAAAATATTTCCCATATTTTTTAATTTCCCTTTCTCCCTTGGTTCCTGTCTGTTTCGGGCGGTAGGGACGTCCGGGCACATAGGAAAGGCGGCAACCATGTCTGAAAACCCGATCTCCCATACTGACGAGTCTTTACCCCCATCCCAGCCGATTGATTCCGCCTCGGAAGCCCTACCTCAAATCATCATGGTCCCCATCGCGGATTTATACATTCCCACCTGGAACCCCCGGAAACATATGGACGAGGGGAAGTTAAAAAATCTAATGGACTACCGAAAAAAGGGCGGCCGGGTCGAGCCTATTTTGATCTGGTATGGCACCGGGAAATCCCCCTGGGCGGTCATTTCCGGTCAAAGACGTACCGAGGCCGACCGGCGGCTGGGTAAAACCCATATCCCCGCCATCAGGATGGATATCCCCCTGGCCGAAGCCAAAATTCTGGCCAATACCTCCAACCAGAATGAAGACATGCATTGGTGGGAGCGGTATGCCGGATGGATGGAGATAGGCAAAGACCATCCCGATTGGTTCCAAACCGACTTGGGGGAACACTTGGGAGTCAGCCAGGGCACCATTAGCCGGGCTCAACAGATTATGACGGCCTTCAGTGCGGCGGCTTTGGAGGTTATTTATTTGACCCAAATACGGGCAGACGACCCTTTTGAGGTACCGGAGGGGGTTGCCTATGCCTTGACGGACTTAAATAACCGCAAAAAGGTCAAAGAAGCCGGTACCGGCTTGGTGGAACGGGCACTAAGAGTAGTTATCGATCTCAAACTAACCGAACCCCACACCAAGAGCCTGGTTAAAGGAGTAAAAGCCGGTAACCCGCCCGAGACTTTTGGGTCGGCCCCCAAGACTCCCTCCCCTAAAAAGGCGTCGGGGAACCAAGCCTCTAAACCGAAGCCCGCCCCCGGCCCATCCTCGGAGGCTCTGGCCAAGGCCGTTGAATTAGCCAA
>PLFD01000052.1 GCA_003136635.1 candidate division FCPU426 bacterium
CCATTTTTTCGGGGGAAGTCCAAGGCTATAGAATATACTTTGAAACCAGGTTGCCAAACACTGGGCTCAAATGGGCCCAAAAGCCGAGCTTTTCCTTGATCTTCCCAGGCTTATCCGCTTTACACCATTTCTCAAACCCCCTAGAATGACGCACCTTGCTGAAGGAAATTCCTTCACAAGGGCAAGACTTTGATCCTTTTCTTGGTTCCCGTCCTCTCTGACGGCTACTCGGATGAAGGGGAGTCCGGCAATAAATTTCAATTTGAGGAGCCGCACCATGATGACGAAGGAAAAGAAGATTCAGTTGGTCCAAGATTTTAAGCAAAAAGAAGGAGACACTGGGTCTCCGGAAGTTCAAGTCGCTCTAGTCACTGAACGTATCAAGTATCTCACGGAACATTTCAAGTCCCACCCGAAGGATCATGCTTCCCGCCGCGGATTGCTTAAGCTGGTCGGCCAACGCCGCCGGCTTTTGGATTTCTTGAAAAAGAACAATGTGAGCCGTTATGCCGCACTCTTGGATCGTTTGGGCCTTCGCAAATAACCTCGCTTTTAGCCTAAGGGGACTCTGAAAAATGGTTTTCAGAGACCTGTAAAAATTCCAAGGAGGAATTAATGGAACGTGTCAGCACTATGCTTGGTCACACCACGCTGTCATTTGAAACAGGCCGTATGGCCAAACAAGCCGATGGATCGATTTTAGCTCAATTAGGCGAGACGGTTGTTCTCGTCGCCGTTGTCGGAGCCAAAGATCCCATGCCGGGCAAAGACTTTTTCCCTTTAACCGTTGAGTACCGTGAAAGATCCTCGGCCGCCGGCCGTATTCCGGGCGGCTGGTTTAAGCGTGAAGGCCGTCCGCGCACCAAAGAAATTTTAACCTCTCGTTTAATCGATCGTCCGATTCGTCCCTTGTTTCCGGATGGTTTTTTTAATGAAGTTCAAATGCATTGCACGGTTATTTCTTCCGATCAGGAAAATGACTCAGATGTCCTGGCGGTTTCCGCCGCGTCAGCCGCTTTGGCTGTCTCCGACATTCCGGTCGCTGATAAATTCGGCTGTGTTCGTATAGGCCGGGTTAACGGCGATTTAGTCGTGAATCCTACTTTCAAGCAAATGGAAACGAGCACCTTGAATTTGATTGTGGCCGCCAGCCGTAAAGCGGTGGTCATGGTCGAAGGCGGAGCGGATGAAGAATCCGAATCCGTTCTTTTGGAAGCCGTTAAATTGGCGCACAAAGAATGCCAAAAGATCATCGATCTTCAAGATGAACTGGTAAAAAAAGCCGGTAAGCCCAAGCGCGCTTTGACTTTGGTCAAAGCCGATGAAGTTTTGGTGGCGGATGTAAAAAATTTCGCTTTGGCTAAAATGAAGACGGCCATGGCGGAAAAAGACAAGCTCAAGCGTCAGGAAGCTATTCACGCGGTCGCCCATGAAACTGTGGAAGCTTTAAAAGTAAAGCATCCGGAAAAAGGCAAAGACATCCATGGAATTCTGCATTCCATCGAGTCCGACTTTGTCCGTGAAGCCATTTTGGACCGTCACGAACGCCAGGACGGCCGTAAGTTTGACGAATTCCGTCCAATCGCGACCGAAGTGGGTGTTCTGCCCCGTACGCATGGGTCCGCTCTCTTTACCCGCGGACAGACGCAGGCTTTAGTAACCGCTACTTTGGGCACAAAAGACGATCAGCAAATTTTGGAAGAACTCGAAGGCGAACAAAAGCGTCGTTTCATGCTTCATTACAATTTCCCGCCCTATTCGGTCGGCGAAATTAAGCGTTTGTCCGGTCCGGGACGCCGCGAAATCGGCCATGGTAATTTGGCGGAAAGAGCGCTGGAGCCTCTCTTGCCCTCGAAAGACAGTTTCCCCTACACCATTCAAGTCACCTCAGATATTTTGGAATCGAACGGTTCGTCCTCCATGGCTTCGGTTTGCGGCGGTTCCATGGCGATGATGGACGCGGGTGTTCCTTTGAAGAGCGCCTGCGCCGGTGTGGCCTTAGGTTTAGTTTCCAACGAAGATGTTTCCAAATACGCAATCCTGACCGACATTCAAGGTTTGGAAGATCATTTTGGCGATATGGACTTTAAAGTGGCCGGTACCCGCAAGGGCATTACTGCTATCCAAATGGATATCAAAATTACCGGTCTGCCTTTTGAAGTGATTGAAAAGGGTTTGGCGCAAGCCAAGCAGGGCCGTTTGACCATTCTGGATATCATGGATAAGACCTTAACTTCGCCGCGCGAAAAGATGTCAGTTTACGCGCCGCGTATTGTTTCGATGAAGGTTCCGGTGGATAAGATCCGCGAAGTCATTGGCAAGGGCGGAGCGACCATCAAGAAAATTCAAGAGGACTTCAAAGTTGAAGTCAGCGTGGAAGACGATGGAACGGTCAGCATTTCTTCCGCCAACGGAAGAGACATCGAGAACGCCCAGAACTTTATCACGGGTTTAATGGCTGAAGCTGAAGATGGAAAGATTTACTTTGGCACGGTTAAAAAAATCATGGACTTTGGCGCGTTCGTCGAAATTCTTCCGGGTACGGATGGATTGGTTCATATTTCCCAATTGGATAACAAACGGGTGGAACGGGTTGAAGACGTTCTCAAAGAAGGCGACGAGCTTTTGGTGAAGTGTATCGGGGTTGACCCGAAGACCAAGAAGATCAAGCTTTCCCGCAAGGACGCTTTGGGTTTAAACATCGCGGACTACAAAAAGAAGTAAGAATATCGGGTTTAACGTAGTGAGAAGCCCCGGCGAAAACGCCGGGGCTTTTTTTATGTCCGAAGTGGATTGAGAGAGTAATATGGAACTACTGGCCAGTGAAAAGGCTTTCGCGCGTCCCAGAGTGTAAAGTTTATTTACGCCGTTCATCGGTAGGGAGTTCTTCTTGAAGAAAACGATGCTGAAAAACGTGGACTGGGGCGGCCTCACCATTGTGAATCTTTTGGGTGTCCTGGCTTTCCCTCCTTACTTCATCTATCTCATGTCGTTAGCGGCTTTAACGGCGTCTGGGTTCCTATGGACGACCCATTTATCCGAAGCGGATCAAGGACGATTTATTGATTTCGAGAAAGAATTTCGTAAAGGTTACAAGCTGGAGAAGGCCGGGCAGTTAAAAGAAGCCCGCGCGTTTTATGAAAAATTAAAAAGGCAGTACGCCAATCACCCTCAAGCCAATCACTTAGTCAGTCTTCAAATCGAAAGGTTGACCGTCAAACCAGGGAAGTCTTTTAAAAAGCTACCCGCTAAAAAGTCTTCGTCCGCCCTGACGAAGCGGCATCGGAGTTAGGCCATGGCCCTCTTTTTATGCCGGGAATGCGGCGAGAAAACTAAGGAATCGTTTCGTTTTTGTCCTATTTGCGGGATGCCTTATGAACCATTGGATAAAACTACGGTGGAAGGAATTGATGCTTTTGAACAGGGTGAATATGCCGAGGCGCTGGGACTCTTTAAAGCGACGCTCAAGAAAAGGACTTCCAGTTTTTTCGCTTACCGCGATATGGGGCACGCCGCTTTTCATCTTCAACAGGATGAAAAGGCCTTGGAATATTATGAAACCGCTTTAAAACTTCGGCATGACCTGCTGGATGTTCGGTTCAACATTGGACTCATTTATCTCAAGCGGGGCCGGGTTGGGGACGCCATGTTCTATTTTTCAGAGACTCTCCGGCTGAATCATCCTTTGACGTCTGGGAGCTTTTATCTCGGTTTATTTCATACCCAGGAAAGCCTGAGAAACCAGTGCCATCTCAATATGGGCATGCTTTTTAAGCAAAGAGGCGAGGTCGAAAAAGCGCTGGAGCAGTATCAAATTGTGGTTCGGGAAGCGCCGAAAAATATTCTGGCCTTAGGCGGTTTAGGCGACTGCTGGATGACGCTGGAGAAGTATGACGAGGCGATCCAGGTTTATAAAAAGGCCCTCAAAATACTGCCTGACGGCGTTGAAAAACTGAATATTCAAAATGACCTTGGCGTTTGTTATTTTAAAAAATCCGAAATGGGAAAAGCCATCGCGGAATTTAAAGAGGTTCTGCGGAAAAATCCTAACCACGTCAACGCCATTTATAACCTGGGACAGGTTTATTATCACGAAGGCCTTACGGGCCGGATGAAGCAGGATTATGAGGAATTTGTAAAGTCCTCCGATAACGCAGCTTCGATTTTATTCTCTTTGTCCAAATCCATGGTTTCGGCTGCCGCGGCGCCGGAAAGAAGCGCGGAGGAAACCCATCTAGTGGGTGACAGCGCGCCCATGAAAAAAATTCAGGACATTATCAAACGGGCCGCGGCCAGCGACGCTACTGTATTAGTCTTAGGTGAAAACGGCACAGGAAAAGAGCTGGTGGCCCGTTCGATTCATGAATTGTCCGCCCGGCACGACAAACCTTTCGTGCCGATCGCCTGCTCCGCTTTGACAGAGTCTTTGCTGGAAAGCGAACTCTTCGGCCACGAAAAAGGTTCTTTTACCGGCGCCATAGGTCAAAAATTTGGGAAATTCGAAGTTGCTAATAAAGGGTCGGTCTTTCTGGATGAGATCGGCGAAATTTCTTTGTCCACCCAGGTCAAATTACTGCGGGTACTTCAGGAAAGAGAGTTTGAAAGGGTAGGCGGCACCCAGTCGGTCAAGGTGGATATCCGGGTTATCGCGGCCACCAACCGGGATCTCAAATTGGCCATTCAAGAAGGAAAATTTCGGGAAGATTTATTTTACCGCCTGAACGTTATCGTGATTCAAATGCCTCCTCTTCGAGATAGGGACGGAGATTTAGCGCCGCTGGTTAAACACATATTGGCCAAATTAAAACTAAAGCGTCAAACCCGATTTGAGGGAATAACCGAAGATGCTTTAAAGATTATGCGCCAATACCGGTGGCCGGGAAATGTGCGCGAGCTGGAAAATGTCATTGAGAGGATTGTGACTCTAAACGATGACAAAATGATAAAACCAGAACATTTACCGGCTGAACTGGCTGGCACTTCTTTTTTACCCCCGTCAGCCATAGATTCCATTCTGCCTTCCTCCGGCGTATTGAAATCGGTGGAGAAGGATATGATTATCAAAGTGCTTCAAGAGTCCCGGTTTAATAAGAAAGAAGCGGCGGAAAGGCTGGGTATCAGCCGGCCGACGCTTTATCTCAAAATCCGCAAATATGGATTAAAGGTAGAATAAAGTGTAAAGTATTGATACGATCTGTAAAGAGTGTAAATTTTATTTACACTCTAAAAGAACTTTGAGAGGGTAAAATATTCAATTCGGCTGATTTTGAAGGGTTTTTATAAAAAATGGATGTTGGCACACTAGTTGCATTACATATAGATGAAAAGTCAGTCTAGCGACAACTAGGCTCCTTTCAAACGAAGAAAACCCAACATACGCCTCCAAGCCTCGGTCCGACCCACCGGGGCTTTTTTATTTTAACTTCCGGTTTCTTTAGTCTTTCCCACCCTATAGCGCTTTTGGCCTATGTTATTATTGATTTCATCTTCTCCATTTTCCGGTTTCCCAGGCGACCGGGTTGTTGTTGGAATGGCCAGGGAGGACACCTCTTGAACACCAACTGGATTATTTTTTTCGCCGCGTTTGTCTTATCCCTCGGTCTCACCCCGGTATTTCGCAAAATCGCCCTTCGGTCCCAATTTCTCGATACTCCCAGTGGTCAGTTAAAAAAGCACACAGCCCCCATTCCTTATCTGGGCGGGTTGGCCATTTATTTCTCATTCTTTTTCATCATTCTGGGGACGCTCATTTTGACGCCGCCGCCTGATTCAGGACAGGTTTTAGCGCTTCTGGTGGGCGGAACGGTGATGGTGATTATGGGTTTGGTGGATGATCTTTTTTCTTTAACTCCGGCGGTTAAATTTTTATTCGAAATCATCGCGGCGGTTCTTTTAATTATTTTCGGGGTGAAACTGGAGTTTCTGCCCAGCCATCCGATTCTGACCTATCTTCTGACAGTCTTCTGGGTATTGGCGGTGACCAACGCGGTTAATATTATCGACATTATGGACGGCTTATCCGGGGGAGTCGCGGTAGTGGCCTGCCTGGGATTTGTTTTTGTGCCTTTTCTGGACGCGCATAGTTATGTTCCCCTGACCGCCGCGGTTCTGGGGGGAAGTGTGCTGGGTTTCCTGCCCTACAACTATCAGCCCGCCCGCATTTACATGGGCGACTCGGGAGCGCTCTTTTTAGGTTTTATGCTTTCGGCCATCGCCATGGGCCACGGCTACACCCAAAATAATATTGTAGGCCTCATTGCCCCGCTTTTTATTCTCGGCGTCCCTCTTTACGATACGGCTTTGGTGATGATGCTGCGGTTTATCCGCAAACGCTCGATGTTCCGCGGCTCCAACGATCATTTGGCCTTAAGACTGCGCAAGATTGGTTTTACGGTTAAACAAACCGTTCACCTCTTGTGGTTTGTCTCGGCTTTACTGGTTTTAGCCGCGGGTTTTTTAGTCCGGTTGTCCGAAAAACGAGCGCTGGTTTTTATTGTGCTCTCTTCTTTCGCGGCGATGATGGTTACCTTATTTGTGGCCCTCATTCCGATGGATGAAGGAACAGTGAAAATCAAAGAAAGTCCTTTTCAAATTTTTCTCAAAGAACCTCGCGGTGTTCCCCAGAAAAGGCGTAAAAAATGAAAGTTCAGACGCTGATCGCGGGGGGTGGATTGGCCGGTTTGGCCTGCGCGAGGGAACTGGCGGATGGTTCCCGTTCTTACCTTCTGGTTGAAAAACAAAAAGAGATTGGCGGTTTGTGCCGGTCAGTTATCGACCAGGGCTTTTCCTTCGATTACACAGGTCATTTTCTTCATTTCCATAAACCCGCGCTGCGCCAATGGGCCTCCCGCTATATCGGCAAGGTTTTTAAAGAGCGCCGCCGTCACGCGGTCATTTATAGCCAGCGCGGCTATAGCGAATATCCCTATCAGGAAAATAACGCCGGACTTCCTTCGTCTGTTTTAAGGGAGAACGTCCTGGGTTATTTGGAAGCGGCTCTACACCGGCGCTTTGGAAAGCTCTCAACCCGTTCGACTCCCTCTGGTCGCTCAGGGCAGGTCCGTTCGGACCTGAATTTTGAACGCTGGTGTCTGGAAGCTTTCGGTCCGGGCATTTCACGCCATTTCATGTTTCCCTATAACCATAAACTTTGGAAGTTCCCTCTGAGTCAGCTCACCACCCACTGGATGGGACGGTTTGTACCTTCCCCGAAAATTCGCGAAGTGGTCGAGGGAGCTTTAACCGCGAAACCATCCGACAGCGGCTATAACGCGACTTTTCTTTATCCCGACCAGGGAGGCATTTCCCTTCTGCCGAGCGGAATCGCCCACGGTCTGTCCTCTGTCTGGCGGGGAGCGGCCATTCAACGGATTGACCTCAAACGCCGCAAAGCGTGGCTCCATTCGGGCTTTGAAGTTGATTTTGAGTTTTTGGTTTCCAGCCTTCCCTTGCCCCAACTGGCGGCCTTAACCGAGGGGCTTCCGGCTCAACTTCAATCCCAAGCCAGGGGGTTAAAAGCGACATCCATCTACAATATTAATTTTGGCCTCAAGGGCAAACAGCCCATCCCCTACAGCTGGGTTTATTTTCCCGAAGACTCCTTCAAATTCCACCGGGCAGGTTCGGTGAGCGCCTGCGTTCCGACGGTTGCTCCCCCCGGTCATTTTTCTCTTTATGTAGAATTTTCCTACCGCGGTGCAAAACCCAATCCGGCTCAACTGGGCCGTCACGCCGTTCAAAAACTCAAACAGTTGGGATGGATTCAATCTGAAAAGCAAATTGTCAGCCGGGTGGATTTGGATTTGCCCGGAGCTTATGTTATTTATGATCGTCATCGGGATGAAGCGGTCCAAGAGCTGCTGAGTCTTTATGAGAAAAAAAACGTTTACTCCGTAGGCCGCTATGGCCGTTGGGAATATGGAAGTATGGAATCGGCCCTGGAACAGGGACTTCAAGCGGCTCAAGTCATATCCGCTTCCTCAAGCGTCCAATAGATACACCTCTATCTTTTCCCGTAAGGGGGAATGATATAATGTCGGTTCCTTATCCTTGAAAGTTTGGTTTTATGAAAAAAATCTTATTCTTTATGGTTATTTTTGCGGTTTTCAGCGCCGGGTCTTTAAAGGCACAGGATGAAGATCTTGTGTTCGATCCCCGGGCATATTGGCATTTTGCCTGCGCTCTTTACGCCCAGGCCCTTCAAGATGAAGGCCGGGCTACGGTCGAGTTTGATCAGGCAGCCCGTTATGACCCCACCTCCGCGACCATTCACGACCGGTTAGCTTCTCACTACTATGTCGAGGGACTGGAATATAAAACCGAGGAAGAACTGCAGAAATCCATCAAGCTCGAACCGGGCAACGTTCAAACCCGCCTTTTATTGGCCAACCTTTTCACCTCCCAGGATGAATACGGCAAAGCGCAAAAGGAATACGACGAGATTCTTAAAATGGATCCCTCGAATATTGAAGCCCAGTATTATTTAGCCGGTGTTTTGGCCAACCAAAACCGCATCGATGACGCCCTGCTGGCTTATCAAAAAATATTGGATGTTAACCCCAAAACCGCCGGGGTTTATTACAATATGGGACTTATTTATACCCGGGCCAATCAGGTGTCCAAGGCGGAAGAGGCTTTTAAAAAAGCCATCGAGATTGATCCGACGCTGGAACAGGCCTATACCTCTCTGGGTCTGGTTTACGAACTGGACCAAAAGCCCGAAGATGCCATCGCCACTTATGAGGCCCTCACTAAAATTAATCCGGACAAGACCCAGACCTTTTTGGCCCTGGGAGAACTTTATTTCAATCAAAAAGACTACACCAAAGCCCTGGATGCCTTTGAAACCTACGCCAAGCAAAATCCGAAAGATACGGCGGTTTACGATTACATCGGTCTTTGTTATTACGGTTTAAAAGACAACGATAAAGCCGTGGCGTCTTTTCAAACGCTGCTGGAAAGCCAGCCGACCAACGCGCTGGTCCATTTCCGGCTTTCGGCGGTTTACGAGGATATGAAAGATTTCGAAAACGCGGAAGATCAGATGAAAACCATTTTGGCCAACGACAATAAATCGGTAGACGCCTGGGTCCGTCTGGGAATCCTTTATGACAAGGAAGATAAAAAAGATCTCACCCAAAAAACCATCGCCGATGGGCTTAAAGCCAATCCGGACCATCCTGAATTAGTGCTCATGAAGGCCATGTTTGCGCAGGAACAGGGGGACTTAACCGAGGCTGAACCGGATTATCGAAAAGTCATTCAATCCGAACTGGTGTTCAAAAATAAACAACAGGCGGATTACAACCTGGGAACCCTGTCCCAGGCTTATTTCAATCTGGCCACGATTTTGGATAAAGAAAGTAAATTTGATGACGCGATGGACAACATGAAAAAGGTAATTCAGGTCCAGCCCGACAACGCCGAAGCTTTTAATTACATCGGATATTCCTATGCGGACAAGAACCAAAACCTGGGCGACGCGGAAAAATACGTCGAAACTGCGCTCAAGCTGGACCCTGATAATTCTTATTATCTGGACAGCCTGGGCTGGGTTTTTTACCGGCAGGGCCGTTTTGACCAAGCCAAAGACTCCTTCGACAAAGCCATCAAACTTCTGCCGGAGAAAAAAGAAAAAGACGACGCGGTTATTTTTGACCACCTCGCCGAAACAGATCTCAAAACCAACCATCCGGACGACGCGGTGGCCCAATGGAAACTGGCGGTTCAACTGGACCCGGACAATAAAGATTTCGCCGCCAAGCTGCAAAAATACGAAACCCCTTCCAGCGGTCAGTAAACCATTCCGTGCTGACTGTTCAAACCCCTGCCAAAATCAATCCGGTGCTGGAGGTTTTGGGCAAACGCCCCGACGGCTATCACGAACTGGCCCTGGTTTTTCAGGCCGTCGGTTTTTATGACCAGCTGACTTTTGAAAAAAAAGCCGCGGGCGTGGGTTTAAGGGTTGAGGGGCAGGCGGGGTTGGCGGCGGATGATTCCAACCTGATCGTCAAAGCCGCGAAACTCTTTTTGCGGGAAGCGCTAAAAAGCGCGGACGGCGTACAGATCACCCTTCATAAAAAAATTCCCCTGGCCGCCGGTCTGGGCGGCGGCTCCAGCGACGCGGCGGCGACTTTGAGGGGCCTCCGGTGGCTTTTCGAGGTTCCGGTTTCCGAGGAAAAGATGCACCAAATGGCCGCCCAACTGGGGTCGGACGTGAATTTCTTTTTAAACGGCGGCACCGCGCTGGGCACCGGCAGGGGAGAAATCATCACTCCCTGGAAGGCTTCGGTTCCCTTATGGGTTATCCTAGTGAAACCGTCCGAAGGCCTTTCCACCCCGGCGGTTTATCAATCGGGAAAAGCTTTGATGACGACCGGCGATAAGGTTTTGGAATTTCAAAAGGTTTGGTCCGAAGGGTCGCCCGCTTCCATCGCGTCCCGCTTGTTTAACGGTTTGGAACCGGCAGCTTTTTACTTGCGCCCCGAGCTGGAGTTCATCAAAAAACGGTTGATGACTGAAGGGGCTTTAGGCGTTCTTTTGTCGGGCAGCGGGCCGACTCTTTTCGCTCTGGCGGCTCATGAGATGGAGGCTAAGAAAATCGCCTCCGAATTTGAAGGCGAAGGTTTGGAAGTAGTGGTCACTCAGACAGTCTCCACCGGAGTTCAAAAGGTATGAGGAAGCATTAATGAAATCAAAACAGAATTTTGGGATCCGATTAGCAAAAACTATTTTTTTAATCGTTTTAGCCCTGGCGGTTTCCGGTTTCCTTTATTTCAGTTATTTTCTTCTGCCGGAAAAAGTGGCGGACAGCATTACCGCCAAAGCCAAAATCAGACTGCCGCTCACGTCGACGCCCAAGGATGACGGCTTTTCTTATCAGGACGTTTCTTTTCCAACCTCAGACGGGGTGACCCTTTTGGGCTGGTGGATCGCCGCCAAGTCCCGCAAACCTCTGGGCACGGTTATTTTGTCCCACGGGGTTTTCAAAAACCGGGGACAAGTTTTGAGCCGGGCTGAATTTTTAGTCAAGGCGGGCTATCAGGTTCTTCTTTTTGATCATCGGGGCGAAGGGCTCAGCGGCGAAAGTCCGGTTTCGGGCGGCGTCCTGGAAGCGGGTGATTATCTGGCCGCCGTGAATTATTTAAAAACCAGCCATCACTTGGCAAGACCCGTGGCTTTTTTAGGTTTCTCGCTGGGAGCCATCAGCGCCATTCGTGCCGCTCCCCAATGTCCCGATGTGGACGCGGTGATCGCGGATAGTCCTTTACCTAACGTGAAGGCTTATGTTTCCCGCCGGGGAATGGGCGGCGCCTTCGCGCGGCTGCCCGGCTTTTTTAGCCGATGCCTGACGGATTACGATCAATTAACTGGATTGACTTTGAAACCGTCCGATCTGAATCTGGAACCCATTGTCCGTCAATTCAACGAAAAACCGATTTTGTATATTACGGGCGAAGCGGATGATCTGGCCCGCTCGGAAGACGTCCGAAAGCTGTTCGCGGAAACTCAGTCCAAACACCGGTCCCTGGTTTATATTCCGGAAGCAGGGCATGAACAAACTTATTCTTTGTACCCGATGATTTATGAGCAGGCGGTTAAAAGTTTTTTAACGGAAGTGAAGGAGAAATTTCCCGAATTGTCTGAAAAAGATTTTCTTAAAAACGTGAAACTGTCTTCTTCGAAGAATTTGTGATCGGCCCCTTGATGCGCTTCGTGGTTCGACAAGCCCACCACAAGCTTACTCGGGGCAGGCCGGTGGTGAGCGGGCATAGCGAGTCGAACCATTACTCCACACAACCAATGAAGTAATGGCAGGTATAGCAGACGATTTTGCATTTTTTAGTCACCATCGGGTGGCCGCACTGAGGGCAGGTGTAAAAAAGCTCCTCGGTCTCATTGGCGTAGCGCTCGCCCTTAACCTGTTGACCAATATCAAAAAGCGAAGGAAGGGATTTAATTACGGGTTGGGTTTTTTCATCGCTCATGGTTTCACCTTAACACGGTGTTTTAGCCCCATCCAAGCGGTTTAGAAGGCTTCTTTACACTTGATTAACCCGCATAGTCCAATTAGATTACAGCCTCGTTTTATTAGCTTTTTAGCCCATTGGGGAGCCCCCTCGCAAGCTTCGGGGAACGGTCCCAATGTATTTATTTAGTCTTATTGGATCATTGGGGCGTCGACAAGCGGTAAGTCACCAGATTTTGGATCTGGCATTCGTAGGTTCGAATCCTACCGCCCCAGCCATTTATGCACTTCTTTGCCGGGAATTATTGTTGAGAGGCAAAATGGAATCAACTTCTATGACTCGCCCCCCCCTGCGGTTACTGATCCCTAAACCCCTGTTGATTCTATTAATAGCGGCTTTCCTGAGCTTTTGGGGAGTGAGGGAGGCGGGCGCCGTTCGTCCGATCTCTTCCACCCTCGCCCTGGTGGCAGGCCAAGAAAACAACGGGGGATTTAAAGATGGGGATTTTATATCGGCTTTATTCAATCGGCCCCTAGGTTTGGCCGCGAGCAGTGATGGCACCCAACTTTTCGTCGCTGATTCCGGCAATCAGCGTATCCGTATCATCCACCTGGATCAAAACAATGAAGTCACCACTCTGGCGGGAATGGATGGGGCCGGGAAAGTGGATGGTCCTTTAACGATCGCGCAATTCTGGACTCCTACGGGTGTCCTTTGTCTGCCGGATGATCGTTTGGTAGTCAATGATTTTGGGAACGAACTCTTCCGCCTCATTGACATGAAAGCGGGAACAGTCTCCACCCTCGCGGGCGGTCCGGCTACGCTTTCGACCGGTCCGGCGGAACAGGTTTCGATGAAGGGCGTGAGGGATATGGCCTATATGCCGGCCATCAATTCGATTTTCTATACCCAGCCTGAGTTGGGGGTCATCAAAAGGTTGGATTTGAACAGCCATATGGTTTCGATCGTGGTCAGCAATAATACGCAACTTCCGAATCCATCCGCCCTTTGGTGCCAGGACAATAAGCTTTACGTGTCGGACAAGACTTTACCGAAGATATTCGAGATAGATTGGAAAGGCAACGCGCCGACCGATCCTGTCGCCATGAAGGATACGCTGGATAAAGTGTTTTCCTTGGCATTGAACGACGGTATGTTGTACAGCCTTTTAGGAAGTCCGGGGAATCCAGCGGAACGATTTGTTGTCCAGGCCGGGCCGTGGGATGGTATTGACAGTAAAGTGGTAACTTTTAGGAATCCCTTCGGCGACACCATTCCTCAAGATTTTATTTTCCCGGATAGCGGCCCCTCAGGCGACCCCTTCGAGTCGTACGCGGGTTTTGCGCCGGATGCTTCTGACGGCCGAAAATTTTATATTTCCAAACCTGAACTCGGCACGATCGTTTCTTTGCGGGACTTGTTCCCAGCAAGCACTTCTCCCAACTCCAACGGGGTCATGGCCCCGGAGTATCCCGCTAAAAAGCCCAAAAACACATTCCGCATCATCATCTGCGGGGACTCGCGCTCCGTCGAGGTTCATGGTTATCCATTCAAAACCGACTATCATCAGCAAGATTGCGTTGGTTATCCGTATTGCACCAATTTTCCTTATAACGTCCACGTATGTCCGCAATTGGAACAGGAACTGAATCTCCAGGCCGCTTTGGATGGGGTCCCCACGAATTTTGAGGTGTTTAATATGTATGTCCATGGCGATCTTTGTTTTTGGCCAACCATTCTCGCCCCAGACATTGTTAAGAAGAATGATGTTGATCTGGTGATCGTATTAAGTCCGAGAGGTGATTATCGTCCCTATTATTATTATTACGATCACTCCCTGACCTCAGACGGTATACCCCAATGGCCTATCAATCCCGAATATTTATTGAAGCCCTGGCAGGACAGGATCAGGGATGGCTTGACCCGAAAATTCTATGATTTTTGCAAAGCCAACGGTTTGGTGGAAATCCGTGGCAACAATATTTATTTTCAAGACAGCATAATTACGGATGAAAAATGGAATACCAATAAACAACTACACGACTGGGTGCTCGACTTTTATGGAAAACCCCTGGATGTGCTCAATCGGAAACTTTCGGATATGAGGACATCGGGCGGCAAACCAGTGCGGCTGCTGGCTCTTTTTACCTATACCGGGCGGTCCCAGGGGTGCGGAGGTCCCCAGTTTGAAAGAGCATTATGGGTCGAGGCGGCCCAAAAATACAAATTTCCTTATTTAGATCTGTATCCTGAAATGAACGCTTTGAATTTTTCTTTTATTCCTTTAACCCAGGATGCCGGTCATTTTACTCCTGATGGTGCTAACTTTTTCGCCACGCTTTTAGCTCACCAGCTTATCCGGGATAAACTTATACCCTGGAATGATGACGCCGCTAAATAGGACTATTTCCTTTATTATTTCTCTATGCACTACGTTTATCTCCTCAAAATGAATGACGGCTGTCTTTATACGGGTGTCACGAATAACTTAGCCCGTCGCCAATCCCAGCATGGACATGCTTCGTCTACTCGAACCACCCGTTTTTTTGGAGAGGCCCCCATGCTCTATCATGAAGAGTTCGGCGATTTAAAGTCGGCTTTAAAACGCGAGCATCAAATTAAAAAATGGTCGCATGCCAAGAAAATAGCGCTTGTCCACGAAGACTTACTACAGTTGAAACGATTGGCCAAACGAAAAGTTTAATTCAACGGTTTGGCAAGCTAACCGCAGGCGTGTTCGACGGAAGGTCTGCCCTGAGTAAGCGAAGCGCATCGAACGGGGTTGAAGTATACTTCTTTCAATATCCTGTAATTACGGGGAGATAGGGCTGATGCCAATTTCATTCGATCAAGAATTATCCGCACTGAAAGAGAAAATTTTGCTGATGGGCGGCAAGGTTGAGGAATCCATCCGCCTTGCCTTAAAGTCCATTGTGAACAGGGACTCGGATTTGGCTAAAAAGGTGATCGAGTTTGACAGGGATATTAATGACCTCGAAATTGAAGTCGACGAGATTTGCCACCGCTTGCTGGCGTTGCACCAGCCCATGGCGGGGGATATGCGGTTTATCACCAGCGCCATGAAGATTAATTCCGATCTGGAGCGGCAGGCCGACCTGGCCGTTAACATGGCCAAACGGGCCTTGACGTTAAATCAGGAGGCCCAGTTAAAGCCGTTTGTCGATATTCCGCGTTTGGCCAACATTACCCTGGAAATGGTCAAGGTTTCCCTGGATTCGCTGGTGAACCGCGACCCGCAGATGGCCCGTCAGGTTTGCTTAAGGGATGACGAAGCGGATGATTTAAACGACCAAATCATTCGGGAATTGATCAATTATATGCTGGAGGACCAAGCGAATATTAAGAGGGCTTTGGATATTATTCAGGTTTCGCGTGATTTGGAACGCATCGCGGATCATGCCACCAATGTGGCGGAAGTCGTCATTTACATGGTGGAAGGCAAGGACATCCGTCACAGCCGCGGCAGATAGATTTTTTAAAAAGAATTTTCTCAACCTTCTCATGTGTTCGAAACTTTGGAACGAAGTATAACGGGTTGTCCACGACGGGGGCCAATCGCACCGCCTGCCGACCCTCCCTATAATTTTTATGGAGGTCGGTATAGTACCGATTTTCATGACCGTTTTATGGTGAATCAGCACAGCGATTGGCAGTGGCATTGGACAGATAAAAAATTTAGTTTATGAGAAAGAATTGAGATGAATATGGATCAAGGTTGGATGGAAAAGCGGCAACAGGACCGGATATCCGCTACGGCCAATGTAACTTATCGGATTCTTGACCTGAGGGAAAAAGAAGACATCCTTAACTATCCCTGCTATAGCGCTACGACTATTATTCAATTACCTCAATTGGCCAAGAAATTTCATTCGTATCACGCGGTCATGAAAGATATCTCCGAAGGCGGGCTTTCCATCACCGGTGAGCAAAAATTCGCCGTTGGGGACTGGCTTGAAATCTCCATTCTGCCGCCCAAGTACGATACCCCGGTAACCATGCTGGCCGAAGTGAAGTGGGTCAGGTCTCTTTCCCAATCGAGTAAGGAGCTCAATGTCGCCGGAGTTTCGACTTTGGCCTTGGACCGGGTGAGTATGGACCACCTCAGCCGTTTTCTTTTGATGGAGAGAAAACGCTTACAGGAAGAAAAAAGCAGTTAATCCGCGTGAAAAATAAAACCCGGCGACCCTTAGCTCCGTGAGAAAAATGGGAATTTAAGCAGGATACCCTGTCCACGTCGGAGACCCGGAGTGGACAAAGAAAAGTCGAATATCATCCAGTGAAAAGCATTTCCTTGAAGCAAAGCCGTCTCCCTATCGTGGAACCCGTTCCCATAAATTGAAAAAATCCTTTATTTTCGGGCCTTGACGAAAAAAACGAGGGTTCCTAATTGTATTTCCACTAAAGGTGTTGTTTTCAAAAAACAGTAAGGAGGAATAACCATGAATGGTTCTGGTCTTTTACCCCAAGGTTTTAAGATGGACAAAAGTCAATGGGGCCGCCTTTTGGACGATGTTTTGGAAATGCGGCCCGGGTTTAACCTTCAAGGATTTGGGACCGGCTGGGTGCCGCCCTTTGACGTGGAGGAGAACCAGGATGAGTACCGGTTTTACGCCGAAATGCCGGGCATGAAACAGGAGGATATCAAGCTTTCCTTGGCAGAAAACATCTTGACGGTTTCGGGCGAGAAAAAACCGCCGTATGACACCGAAAAAAGGAATTTCCACAGGTTGGAAAGATCCTACGGTACGTTCCAGCGGAGTTTTTCCCTCCCCCACCTGATAGACACCAACAAAATCAAAGCTACCGTCAAGGATGGAATCCTGGAGATTATCGTTCCCAAGAGCGCGGAATCGAAACCCCGAGCAATCGCTGTAACCGCTGGATAATCAAGGGTGAGGCAGGGCATTGCGTTGCCCTGCCTTCCTTTCTGTTTAAATTTCTGGTTCAAGGAGGAATTATGAACCTTCTTCGATCAACTGAATTAACACGACGCTTTCTACAACACCGGCGCTTGAGCCGCCTTCGGGACTTTATTTCTCATCCCCGGAAGAAACTCTCCAAAAAAGACGGCAAGGATGAGGATATTCCTAAAAATCCCTTTAGCGGGAACCCGCCTTTCGGCGGAATTCCCGCTTTGGCGTTTTAACCCACGGTGGTTCGCGAATGTGGCGTTGGATTGATCAATTTTCCATCCAAGGGCTGATTTCCTCTTCCATCTCCAAGAGGCTTGTCGTCTTATTTCGCTTACTTTCCTCCTTCTGATCGATTTCTTGGATTATATGATCGGAGGATTCCTGCATCTCTCGGTTTTCCTCCTGGTACCCGTAGCTTTTGTCACATGGAACGTCGGCATTCAAAGCGGCCTGTTGTTTTCAGCCCTGAGCGCCAGTTACTTGATGGTGGATTATGCCCTTCATCCTATGATGTTTCCTCATCCTTGGGTCGTATTGTGGGACGCGACGGTCATCACGGTTTATTTCTCCGTCATTTGCCTCATTTTGACTTCCCTGAAGAGTGAGTTGGATAGGGCCTTACAAAAGTCCAAAACCGACGCCCTGACTGGACTCTGGAATTCAGCGGCTTTTTATGAAATCGCCGAACAAGAAAGGCAACGTTCCAACCGTTACCACCATCCCTTCACCCTTTGTTTCCTGGACTTTGACAACTTCAAGAAGGTGAATGATATCTATGGGCACCTGATGGGGGACAAACTGCTCAAAAAGGTGTCGTTGATCCTACAAGGCCAGGTGCGATCTAGCGACCGCGTCGCCCGGCTAGGCGGGGACGAATTCGTTGTCCTGTTCCCGGAAACGGGGCCGGAGGCCGCTGAAAGATTGAGCTCGCAATTGCACCAAGCCATTAACACGTGTTTAAAAGAGGAGCTTCCTCTGGTGACCCTCAGTATGGGAGTGGTGACCTATTACGATGTGCCCGAAAAAATCGACGAGATTGTTCATGCCGCCGACCTATTGATGTATGAGGCGAAAAAATCCGGTAAAAATTCACTCCGTTGTCAGACGGTCGGCTTGCTGGCGGAAGCGGTGCGGGAATGAATTTTGCAAAAGCGAAAAATGAATGCCGGAAAAATAAGCTCTTGATTTTTTTAAAAAAGGTTCCTAATAAAATTTTTAAAAGTTGGCTGAACAATGAATGGTTAAATTTTTAAAAAGAAGAAAAGGAGGCCTGTCATGAAACGTATATTGATCGAGACAACCGTAGTTGCCGCTGTAGCTGTTGGGCTAGCTTTCGCGTTACCTTCGCTGACCAATCTAACTTATGGCGGTACCTCGCCGACTCCCGCCGCCCAATCCAACGAAAAGTCTGGAGTGAGCCAAAAGGTCGGGAACGGTCAAAATCCACAGGGGCAAGTCGCTGACAAAAGGAAGCAAATTACTTCCGAGGCCATGGCCGCTATTGAGGAAACCAGGAGCGCCTTGAAATGCCTGGATGAAAATAAGAAGGACGAGGCCCTTCATGCCCTTGAGCTGGCCACCGGAAAATTGGACTTGATCCTGGCCCGGGACCCCAATCTGGCCCTGGCTCCAACCCGCGTGAGCGAAGCGACCTATGATGTTTACGCCGATATTGACAAGGTAAAGGCCGCTCGCGGGGACGCGGAGGCCTTTTTGGCGGCTGGGAAAGTCCCGGAAGCCCGCCAGATTCTGGACGCCCTTCGCAGTGAGACGGTCATCAGCGTCTCGAATATTCCTCTGGCGACTTATCCCGATGCCATCAAAAAAGCCGTCAAATTCATAGACGATGAAAAAATGGAAGACGCGAAGGATACGCTCCAAACGGCTTTGGATACGCTGGTCGTGACCGATACGATCATCCCCATCCCAGTAGTTACAGCCCAGGATATTTTGAAAGACGCGAAACACTTGTCGGAGAATGACAGCCGCTCCGCGGATGATAATAAAAAACTGAGCGAACTGCTGGCTGAAGCCCGTTCAAAATTGGAATTCGCCCAAGCCCTCGGATACGGGACCAAAAATGATTTTAAGGACTTGTACAGCGAGCTGGATGTTATTAAGGAAAAAACCGATTTCGGCAAGTCGGGAAAAGGGTTTTTCGACGATGTTGAGGCTTCGCTCGCGAAACTGTTCGAAACCTTACAACCCGTCAACCATTCTTCCTCTAATAAAGGGTGACCTGAGATGAATTGGAAAGGGGGTGGGATATGAATTGAGTATAGGCATAACACAACTTAATGATTAAAACTCCAGCGCTTTTAGCGCTGGAGTTTTTTATTTTTTTTAAGTTCTAAGTTTAGAAAACGAATCAAAGATATAATTGAAAACCGTTGTCCACGGCGGGGACCCGGGAGGGACGACAGAAACAGGATTGAAAACAGTTTCAGAACGGAGAAACTTTATGCCCGGTTCTAAACAATTGATTGGGTCGGGATACAACCGCCTTGAAACACCAACTCTACCGCCCCATCCCGGTCCCTGCGTGGACCCCTACGCGGCGACATTTCAACGATTCGAATTTACGGGTTCAAAGGATCTCAGACATCGATCGAATAGGGCATAACCAGCCTGGACGCGGTTTAAGAAAGCGCATTTCCTTTTTGGGATTCGGCCTCTTTGGCAATCGGCAGGGAATCGCCCATCCGGTTCCTTCCGGCGGTTTTGGCCTGGTACAAACTTTTGTCAGCGGCCTTGACCAGTTCGTGCCAGCTTTCCATTTCTTCGCTGAGGTAAGCCGCTCCCATGCTGACGGATATTTTTTCATCCTTCATCCGCATTCCCTCCACGGGCGAAGGCGTTTCCCTGATGGCCCGTAAAACCCTCTCCCCCACTATCCGGGTTCCGATTTGTCCCACTTCGGGCAGCAACAGGGCGAACTCGTCTCCCCCCAGCCGCACCACCACATCCACATCCCGCAGCTGTTCTACCATGGTCCTCGCTACCTGTTTGAGCACCTGGTCCCCCGCGGGATGCCCGTAAGTGTCGTTAATGTATTTAAAGCGGTCCAGATCCACGTACAAGAGCCCCAACATCCGCTTGTAGCGCCGGCAGCGGATCACTTCTTTGGGAAGGTAGTTATCAAAGTAACGGCGGTTGTAAACCCCCGTCAGCCAGTCCTTGATTGTCATGTTCTTAATTTTTTCATGCTGCCGGAAGGATTCAATGACGAGTCCCGCCTGGGTGGCGAAATTGGAGAGGGAAATCAGGTCCGATTTTTTCAACCTGCGGCTGGTGAAAAAGTTGTCCACCGCGATGATGCCGATGTTTTTTTCTCCCGAGACGGTTATGGGCGCAAGGGCGTTGCAGAAAACATGGACCATATCCCCGTCATCGCCGGGTGAGTTCTTGATTTTTTTCAGCCGGTTGTTCGTGTAATAGCCTTTGTTGTAGCCATGCGCCAAGTCGGACACCCAATTGGTTCCCCGGACGGGCGACAGAGGATACTCTTTACCGGTCCATTCCAAATTTCCATTTCGATCAATGCCGATCGCTCTTTGGCCGATGTTGCGATCCCAATCCGCGAGGAATATTCCCGCCCGGTCGTAACCCAGGCCTTTAGTGACCGCTTTTACCAGATGCTGCAGAATCTCTTCAAAACTATTTTCGGCCCGTATCGATACCATAAGCTGTTCGTACATACGAACTTCTTTGCGGAGGTACTTTCTCTCCTTGAGCATTTTTTGGTAACGGATTTCATGGGTTGAAATGGATTTCATGAGAAACCTTAGATAATCGAAACGATTAAAATAGTAATTTGAATTACAGGTCTTAATTTAATCCCAAAATGATAGGGTCGCAATATTTAACTCGACAAAATTAAGGCTTTTGAACGAAATCGCAATAAAACCCAATAAAAACAATCCGCTGGGCCCAATATTATTGCCCGAGGGATACTTCTCTCAATTTCGGGCAAGCAGGGCTCTGGTCCATTCCGCGGGGGAAATGGCAAAGAAGGTGACAGGCACTGACTGCAGACCTGTTTCCAGATCTTTCCTTTCTTGTTTTTGTGAAAGCACTCTCCCGATGCTCCAAAGTTGATTGCCCAATTGAATGCCCGCTTTATCCATGGTGATTGAATCGGCCTATTTTTAGGTGTATTCGTACTGGTAAGATTACTGGGAGGTGACCTATGACCGTAGCAACTACAAAGCTTTCATCGAAGGGGCAGGTGGTTATTCCTGAATCCATCCGGAAGAGTTTGCATCTCAAAGAAGGGGACCAATTCGTCGTCGTCGGCCAGGGGGATTCTGTGATTTTCAAAGCCATCACCCCGCCTTCCTTGAGCCATCTTGACGGATTGCTTGCCACTGCCCGAAAGCAGGCGCGTGAAGCCGGTTTGCGTCCATCGGATGTAAAGGCTGTCATTGCTCGTGTTCGGCGTGGTAAATGAAAAGAATTGTCGTAATTGACACAAATGTTCTTATTTCGGGAATTTTCTGGAAAGGAAAACCTTACGAAGTAATCAAATCTTGGGAACGTGGTGATTTCAAGTTGTTGACTTCCCCTGAAATTCTAGAAGAGTACCACCGTGTCTTAGAAGACTTTTCCAAACGACACCCTGGCGTAAAGGTTGGACCAATTCTTAAGATTATTGGGTTGAATTGCGAGTTGGTGAACGCCAAGCCTCTTCGAGGTATTTGTAAAGATCCTGATGATGATAAATTTATTGCAGCCGCCCTGGCGGGAGGGGCTGAATTCATTGTCTCCGGTAATAAAGCTTTGTTGGATGTTGGAGTTCACCAAAATATTAAAATCATGAATCCGTCCAACTTCCTGAAAAACTTATAGTTGGTTGTCCACGGCGGGGACCCGTCGTGGACAGGCAAATTGGAAAAGCAATCAGGTGAAAAACACATTTGTTTGATTATTACCAATCACCTCAATTCGCGTATACGGATGACCCAGAGGGCATAGCGGTAGAGCGGCCGGGAATATCTTCGTCAGCGACGCTGAAAACAGTTTTTTTGTTATTACCCAAAAAATGGAAATCTGTAAGATGGGGCCAACATTTATGGAAACGACCAATTATTTTAAAACTCATGTCATGCGAAAGCGCCCCTATATCAAAATGGAGTGGCTGGAAATGGCGGCTAAAGACCCCTTAAAACAAGAGGTTCAGCCAGATGGTCGAATCCGTTGTTGGATTTATGTTGAGGAAGTGGGAAAATAAGTTCGAGTTGTTTTTATGGAAAACGGCGAAGTGCATAACGCTTTCTTCGATCGACGTTTTAAGAGGGGCTGAAAATGAAATTCAACTATGACAAACAAACCGATTCTCTCTATATAGAGCTATTGGCACACCCTGGTGTGGACAGTGACGAAGTTGCCGATGGAATTGTCCTGGACTTTGACGAAAAACATCATTTGGTCGGTATTGACGTTCAACACGCCAGCACGAATGTTGATTTAAAGCATTTAGAGATGGGTTCTTTGCCTTTGGTTTCTGCCAGCTAGGCTGAAAAACTTCACACATGACGCCGCTGAAAAAATGTCAAATATCTAGGCTGGACTGACCCCTTTTTTGCTTCGAATATTCGGAGACGCGAAGGCGAAACACCTCTTTCTAAAGCCCTTTTCACTGAAGGTTTTTTTTATTTTCAGGGAGAATAATATTCCCAGGTACATAATATTCTTTGTCCACGGCGGGGACCCACAATGGACAACCAAAACCATTAGCTTTTCCCTCTCTTTCTTACACCGAATAAAACCTGGGGCTTTTCTTTTTATTTATTACAATATGCTGACTTCTATTAACTAACAGCGCGTATCCTAACCGGTAGATCCTTACCACAAAGTTTCGTCCAAGGGGAAAATATGAAAAACCATACCGCGGTACAAATTTTCGGGGCTTTTGGGCGAATCGCTATCTTTATCTTGATTCTTGCCGCATCAGGAACCCGGGGCCTTTGGGCCCAAGTGATAATCAACAGCAATGACGGAACGACCTCGGGTGGAACGGGCATCACCAACCTTTACTCGGCGATCGAGAATATTAATGCAATCCCGGGCGGAAGCGTGACCTTGGATATTAGTGGTTCCAACTCGGTGGCCTTAAGCGAAGCTCTTCCCGGGGCACAAAGCATAACTTTTCTAGGGAGCCCCTTGGGTATCGACGAGGCCATCAGCATCATCGCGTCGAACGAGGCCGAAGGCGCGGTGACCTTCCTTCATAACCTAACCCTGTCTTCGGGCGTGACTTTCGGTTTGGGCAATGACGCCGCGGGCGGGCTCGGTCAGTTGGACGCCTCGGTCACGGCGGGAAATCTTTCCATGGGCACAAGAACGGATTTGGCGGTGACGGGCGGTTCCACCGGTAATTACGCAGTGGCAGGAAACGCCTCGGTGACGACGGGGGCTTTGAACCTTTCGGGAACAGCGGGAACCCTTTCGGTCACGGGAGGAATGTTGGACTTCAATAACGGCAGTATTTCTTTCGCCAATGGCGGTAACGCCTCGGTGGCCCCAGGAACTTTGACCCTTTCAGGCGCGGGGGACAGCCTTTCGGTAGCGGGCGGTGAAATTGTCAATAACAACAACGTCCTTATCAATAATAACGCCAACGGCGGTAATGCCGCCCTGACCGTAACGAGTTTGACCATGGGTGCGGGGACAACCGTGGCCGTTGCGGCGGGAGCCTTGAACAATGGCGCTTCCTGTGCCATCGGTGGCGCGGCGGCGGGTGGAAATGCCACGCTTAACGCCGGGACCCTGGCCCTGGCCGGAACGGGAGGTACACTGAACGTGATCGGAGGGGAATCGGTAAACGGCGGTTTCGGCACCCTCGCGCAAAACGGCGGTTACGGCACCTTCAATAGTTCCGGCACGGGCGGGACCGCAGCCTTTAGCGCGGCTAGTTTGACCATGGGCGCGGGGACGACTGTGACGGTAACAGCGGGAGCATTGGCCAATGGCGGCGCCAGCACAATCGCCGGCGCCGCGGCGGGTGGAAACTCCACGATGAACGTGACGGCCCTGGCGATGAGCGCCGGTTCGGCCTTAGCCGTTACCGGCGGGACCGTGACCAATAACGACGGCATAATCGTAAACGGCTCATTAGGAGGGAGCGCAGGCATGACCATGGGAACCCTCAATCTTTCGGGCACGGGCGGAACCCTTTCGGTGGCGGGCGGCGGAGCGGACAACATCAACGGGGGTTCCACCAAGGGCGACCTTTATGGGGGAACCGCCTCGGTCAGCATCACAAGCCTTACCCTTTCGGGTAACGGCGACGAGCTGGCTGTCGCAGGGGGCGAATCGAACAACACCTCCGGTACCTTAAACGGAGTAGCCGATGCAGGTTCCGCCTTGTTGTCTGCGGGAACAGTGACCATTTCGGGAACAGGGGACAGCCTGGCGGTCACGGGTGGGTTGATGGACAATACCGGAGGCGACATTAATGTTGTTGCGGTCGTGGTTAATACAACTTCGGTCAACGTTGGAAGCTTGGTTCTTTCGGGCGCGGGGGACAGCCTTTCGGTAGCGGGTAGCGGAATCAATAATACTGGGGGCAACATCAATGATCCTTTTAACGCGGCAGGTAATGCCACCCTGACTGCGGGCAGTTTGACAATGGGCGCGGGTACGACCGTCAGCGTTACCGGAGGGGTGGTGGTGGGGCCAGGGACCCAAGATGGCAATGCGGTTGTTACCATCGGGACCTTGTTGGGTTCGGGGACCGTGGCCCTCGGGGGTGCCACCAGTTCTCTGCAGGTGAATTCAGGAAACTTCGCCGGGATCATTGAAGGCAACGAGAGCCTGATTCAGATGGGCGCGGGGGCCCTGACCCTGACGGGCGCCAATAGTTACAGCGGCGGCACCAGCATCAGCGGCGGCATCCTCCACATCCAAAACGACGGCAACCTGGGGGCTTCGGGCACTACCCTCACCCTGGACGGCGGTACTCTGCAAACCGGCGGAACGGTGGTCTCTAGCCGCCATGTGGTGATCACCTCGACCAACGGAACCTTGGACCTGGATGGGAACAACGCGACCCTTTCGGGAAACATCAGCGGCACGGGCGGCCTGATTGTCGCTTCCAGCGGGGGTTCAGGGATTTTATCCCTGACGGGAGTCAACAGTTACCAGGGAGGCACCAGCGTCAGCGGCGTCACCCTCAACATCCAAAACGACGGCAACCTGGGACTTTCGGGCACGACGCTCACCCTGAACGGCGGCAGCCTGCAAACCGGCGGGTCGCTGGTTTCCAACCGCAACATCGGGATCACCTCCAACGGAGGGGTGATCGATATGGACGGAAGCCATGACAGCCTGTCGGGGATTGTGGGCGGCCCGGGCAGCCTGATCGTCACGTCCAGCACGGGCGCGGGGGCTTTGACGCTGACGGGCGCCAACAACTTCAGCGGTGGAATGGAAATTTTGAGCGGCACGGTGGCTTTTGGAAACGTCAGAGCCCTGGGAACGGGATTTGTCGTGAACAACGGAGTTTTGACTTCGGCGGGGACACCGATAAACCTCCAGGTCGGGGGAAATTACTCGCAGACACCGAATGGCCAATTGCAATTGGGGTTGGGGGGGTTGAATGGAATCAGTTCTGACCATTTAACCGTGGCTGGAACGGCGGCTTTATCCGGCACACTTCAATTGGTTTCCTACGGTAATTTAAATCTGCTCACGGGAACCCTCATCCCTGTCTTGACCGCATCTCAGGTGGTGGGGCGTTTCACTTCTGTCGATGAATCCTTGAATGGAATGCGCCTTTTGGCCCTGTACCTGCCAGATGAAGTTGAACTGGAAACGGTGGTGCCTTCCTTCGGTTCAATAGGATCGACGGGCAACCAGAAAATTATCGGAGCGGATCTGGATGGGCTTTTTAACAATCAAAACGAAAATAATCTGATGGTGTCGCTGGCGGGATTATCCACCGCGCAACTTAAAACGGCCTTGGGCCAGATGTCGCCGGAAGGATTGACGGGCCTATACCAGTCGGGCTTTACCCAGTCAGTTTTGGAAGGCGCCCAGATCACCCAGCGTCTGGCGCAATTGCGGCAGGACGGATGGACTGATGCCGGGACGGCGCAGGCTTTTTCTACGGGCGGCGCGCCGATGTTTGCCAGTACGCTTCCGGCGCAAGACGAAGCTGCCATGATTTCTCCCCGGACCGAGGACGGCTGGAGCGGTTTCGCGGGGGCTTCGGGCGGATCGTTCAATGTATCGGGCGGCGCGGGTTATCAGACTTCTTCCGAAAGCATGGTGACGGCGGGGATGGACCGGGTGATTTCCAAAAATGTAAAAGCGGGCCTAATGATTTCCTACGGGCAGGTTCAAATGGGGTTGAATGGCGGTGGCACGATGGGTTTTCAGGGAGGCCAATTGGGTCTTTATGGCGCCTGGGATGAGGCGCCCTTTTATATCAACAGTGCGGTCTTCGGGGGGCCGGAAAATATCAGCAGTCAGCGCGATGGTTACGGCGGCACGGCGGCGGGCAATACCAACGGTGAAACTTACGGCGGCCTGGTGGGTTTGGGCTATGACCTGAAGACGGACAAGATTGTCTGGGGACCTGCCCTGTCCCTGCAATACACCAATGTCTCAATCAACGGCTACAACGAGCAGGGCTCTTCGGCGGCGCTGGTGGTGCCTTCACAGGCGGCGGATTCACTGTTGAGCCAGTTGGGCGCTCAGGCGCAGGGAAAATGGACTTTGGGCGGTATTGTTTTGAAACCCGGTTTGAACCTGGCATGGGAACACGAGTTTGACTATCAGGGCGGCGATGTGCAGGCCGGGTTCGGACAGGGCGACAGCTTTACCGTATCGGGCGCGGCGGTGGGTCAAGACGGGCTTTTGGTATCGGCTCAATGCGGAGCGGCTTTCACGAAAGATTTCAGTTTGAACCTGAACTACCAGTCGGAGATAGGCCGAACCAACCTGACGTCGAACCAGTATGGCGGCGAAATCGGGCTGGCTTTTTAATCCCAGACGATAGCCGGAGGCTGGTGAAACGACTGGTGAACCGTCATGAATCGAAGTTAGTCATAAAAAAAGACCTGCTGGGATAACCCGGCAGGTCTTTTTTATTGGGGCGATTTAATCTGGTTGAGTGTCATAAAACAGACAGGAAATCATAATTCGGACTGCTTGAATTTTTTTAGCTATTTAATTGGTTGGGTTGGTATTAATGATCTGATGGCATTTCTAGAAGACATAATTTAATCTCCAGTAATTTGTCCACGCCGGGGACCCTGAGGGGACAGCTCTTTTATCATGTTTTGGTACTTGGTTCCAAAATCCCGACTTAATAGCCTTGGCCAGCGCTAAAATAATAGCAATTCAAAGAGGACACAGAGCTGGTCTAGTCCAACTCGGGGAGCTATCTACGAGATTATTTATTCATTTTCTGGCCATCATCATTTTTGGAATTTTTGTTGAAAGTTGCGGACAAAAATCTGTTTTGGTTAACGCTCCAAACAACCTAGCTCAAACACCGCCCATGGGATGGAATTCTTGGGATACTTTTATGAGTGGTATCAGCGATAAACTGCTTCGACAAGTTGCTGATGCAATGGTCACAAATGGTATGCGAGACGCCGGATATCAGTACATCAATATTGATGATGGCTGGGCGTTGCCAAACCGAGTTAATGGACACTTAGAACCTGATCCGGCGAAGTTTCCTGGTGGGTTCAAACCAGTTACGGACTATCTTCATGCCAGAGGTTTTAAATTCGGAATCTATTCAGATAGGGGAACCAAAACCTGTGTGAGTGGGGCACCTGGATCATATGGTCATGAAACGATTGACGCCAATGATTTTGCCGCATGGGGTGTGGACTATCTCAAATATGACAACTGCAATCCAGCATTTCTGACAAGTCAGGAAGGTGATTATCGTCGAATGCAAGAAGCCTTAATGGCAACCGGAAAACCGTTTGTATTTAGTATCTGTGCATGGGAATTTAAAAAATGGATGCCATCCATAGGGAATTTATGGCGCACAACCGATGACATTACTGATAACTGGAACACCATCATCAACAACATCGACAAAAATGAGAAGTCGGCTAATTATGCTGGCCCGGGTAGATGGAATGATCCGGATATGTTAGTGGTGGGTTGTTTTAATGTACAAGATCTTCAACACAATCATCTTTTTGATGGAAATACCGATTTAGTGGGAAACAAAGGATTAACCGATGACGAAAACATTGCTCACTTTAGTATGTGGGCGATGATGGCAGCGCCTCTTATTGCAAGTAACGATGTTATTCGTATGCCGGAAAAGATCAGGGAGATTTTAACAAATCAAGAAGTAATCGCAGTGGATCAAGACCCTTTAGGTATTCAAGGAATAAAAGTCTGGGAAAACGGCAAGGGCCTATTTGTTTATTCCAAGGTTTTGAAGGGACATGACACAAGGGCGATTGCGCTATTCAATAGGTCTGAAAGTAACGCTGAAATAATGGCGAAGTGGATTGATGCAAATATACCCGATGGAAAAGCAACAGTGCGCGACCTTTGGAAACACGAAGATATGGGTATGTTCACGAATGGCTATAAGGCGTATGTTCCGTCGCATGGAATAGTTTTATTAAAAGTGGTTAGTGTAATCGATTAGAAAAAGTGTTCACGCAAAAGAAAAACTCGAATTTTACGGTTCGCAAAGCGTTTCGAATGGCGAGCTAGAATGGCTAATGTGAGAAATTTATTTTATAGCCTGTGGCTTTGGGGTCTTTTTTTCTTAAGCCCTCTTTCTCCAGTTGAAGCACAGAACTTTTCCAACCAGACTATAAACGCCCCCACCACTATGATTGACGACTTTGAAGACCCCAGTCGCAATGCAGTTCCTCCAGACCGGACGAATCTTTGGGGAGGACATTGGAACACGATTGTTTCAAACGCTACTATCAGCGTGACTTACAACAGACCCGGTTATGCCGGAAGCCAATACTCGGCGGGGGTGACTGGAAACATGAACGGTAATGAATATCTTTTTATAAATGAGGTCGCTCATAGCCAATCCCCGGTTGGGGTGACAAACAATGGAGAGTACGCTTACGCTATTTTTCACTGTCCCTTTTATTTTAACGCCACTCCCGTTAATGTGGCTTGCCACGGATTGAAGGGCATCCAATTCTGGATGAAGGGAGATGGTGCCCTTTATCAAATTGAAGTCTCAAACCAATCTGTCACTGATAATAATTGGTACGGTTTCGATTTCACACCTCCTCCAGGGATTTGGTCTTTCTATCAGATTCCTTTTGAAAAAATGACCCGCCGGAAGGGATCAAGCCAAAGAGATTTATCCAAACATCCAGACGGAAGCGATGTTATTGGAATCGGATTCATGCCATTAAAAAATGGTTCTTTCGCATATAGCTTGGATCAGATTTCTTTTTATGGGTCTTATGTGCCGAACTGTTCTACCCCCGGAATTGTAAAACAAGTTTCGACCCCTACGATCACCCCAACTATTACCGCCACTTATACCTTTACGCCTTGGCCAACCGCTACACCTTTTCCGACAGCTACCCCATATCCAACGCTTGTACCTGTTTTTAAATCGCGTCCATCACCTACTACGCTTCCGATGATTCTTTCGTTTTCACAACCAACATTCGTACCCATCTCTACGCCTACACCGAGGCCCAAGCCCAAACGGATTAGGCTTAAACCCACTCCCACTTGGGTTTGGAATCCGACAAGAACGGCCACACCTTGGCCAACACAGACGCAAGTTCTGGAAGCCGCAGTTGCAACACCCACTACGGTCGCACCCGTTTTGCTCAACCTTTTAGATAGGGAACAGACAATCCAATTTGCCGCTCCACCCGCAAACATTTATGTGACCTTTGCCGACGGGCCAGGCTGGTATCAGTTGAAAATCGTGGATAGTCAGGACAATCTAATAAAGACCATCTATGACCATCATGTGCTCGCGGAATCGGACGCGTGGGTGGAATGGGACGGCCAGGATAATAAAGGGAACGACATGCCGCCGGGCCAATATTTCGCGGTGTTTTATAAAGACGGAACGGCTTTGAAAAGTCTTTTGGTGATTCGATCCCCAACAAATCCATAAGAAAATGTGGCTTCGGGTAAAATATGTTACGAGTCCAATCCGGGTCCCCGAATTGGACAGGATGAAAAAATTTTAAAGATAAAAGGCCAAACTATGAACCTAAAAAACTGCATTTCACTCATCGCTTGGTTTTATATCATTACACCTTCTCTACTTCATGCAGGAGATAGCTCTCTTCCAACAGCGGTGGCTCCGATTGCGACAGTGAATGACACATCCTCGGTTTCCACCGATCTACAGCCCTTTTTTGATGATTTCAATAATATCGATCCTGCGGTTTGGGACGTAGCTAACTATACGTGGCCGACATCCGGTTCTTTTCAACAACCTTCCCAGGTTTCGGCCTCAAATTCCATCCTGACTATCACGATGGAGCCCGCCGCTACACCGATCCAAGGAAGGAACGTTATCTCCGGAACCCTTTCCAGCAGGAGACTTTTCAAGTATGGCAAGTTCAGCGCGAAAATGAAAAACAAATTGGTGCCGGGGGTCGATAACTGTTTTTTCCTGATGTCTCCCTGGCAGGCCAAAGGCTGGCATCATCAGGAAGTGGATTTTGAGTTTTTGGGAAAGAATCCCAGCCAGGTTCAGGTCACTCTCCACAAATACATCGATAATGAAGGCACACCCCAAAATGGCGGGATGCTTCCGAAAATGATCGACCTGGGGTTCGATTCAACCAAGGCTTTCCATGTCTATACCATTGAATGGTTGAAGGACCGTATCAATTTTTACGTCGATGACAAACAGGTTTGGACCGAAACCCGAAACCAGCCCGATATGGGCTTGATGATTTCATTATCCAGTTTTCTCGTTAATCAGGACACCAGTTGGGGCGCTGGCTGGGCGGGAAAATTTGGCCCGGAAACTCTGCCCGCCTCGGTTCAGTTCGACTGGGTGAAGTACGAACCCCTGCCGAATGGGTCGGCGACGAAGCCTTGATCGAGAATCCAGAAATGTTCTTAAACGGTTCTAACCGGATTTTGAAATAAGATGCGAAAACTTGTCCAACCGGGGGACCCGTCGTGGACAAAGAAAATAGATCTTTAAAAGCGTCCAATAAGGAAAAAGCGATATGAATAAAAATATATTGTTTGTAACGCTGTTTGTTTTTACTGCGATGGCTTACGCACAAAGTCCGATGTCTAATATTTCGGTTAATTGGATTGAGGCGACTGAAAAAGCGGACTTTCCCCTGCGTGTCGATTCCGCTTCGTTAGTTTATGACAACAAAATGTGGATCATCGGAGGAAACCATAGTTCCGGTTCGTTTCTAAATGATGTTTGGTTTTCCACTGACGGCGTGAAATGGAATAGTGTTGTTAGCAAGTCTATTTTTTCTCCGCGAACCAATCCCCCCGCTCTTGTTTTCAAAAATAAAATGTGGATTATCGGGGGATGGGCGCTTATGGGCCCGTTGAACGACGTTTGGTTTTCTTTGGATGGCAGTAAATGGAAAAAAGTCCATTTGATTGCGCCCTTCTCGCCAGGTGATTACAAAGCTCTGGTATACGACAATAAAATGTGGCTTCTAGGTGGTAAAAAAATAAGTTTGAATCAAGCGAATGCGGAAACAGAAGTTTGGTCATCTACAGATGGATTGAGATGGGTCAAAGTTCTTGCGAAAACTCCTTTTTTTATGAACGAAGAACATGCTGCTTTAGTTTACGACAATAAAATGTGGGTCGTTGGGAAAGGGGATGACATAAATTATAAAGTTTCTACAAATGATAGTTGGTATTCGACCGATGGAGTGAAATGGACAAAAGTTTCTTCTTCTGAACCATTTCCGGCTGATTTTAGATTTACTGCATTAGTTTATAACGGCGCAATGTGGGTAATTGCTGGTGATATGACAAATGACGCTTGGTTTTCTAGCGATGGAATGAAATGGGAAAAAGCCTCTACTTCTTCAAGTTTCCCTGTTCGTTTTGGCCAAATTTCTCTGGTGTATAAAAATCAAATGTGGGTCATTGGCGGAGAAACTAAATTGTCTTTTTCAAAATGGCAGGAAGGTTGGACTAAGACGATAAATGATGTTTGGCACTCACTCTGAGAGAGGAAATCGGCTTGTCCACGACGGGGACCCGTAGTGGACAGCCTTGTGTGTGTGGACATCATCCGTACGGTGATATATACTTCTTTTAAAGATGTAAAGGAGGTTTTATGGCAACGGACACACAATCAAGGGAACAACGAATCGAAATTCGCATCCGTCCTCAAGACAAGAAAAAACTGGAAAAAGCCGCCTCGGTTTTTGGGTTGAGTCTCAGTGCCTTCATGCTTTTTAATTCTTTGAAAGCCGCCCAGGAAGGGCTCGCGGCTCAGAGTCGTATCACCCTTTCCGAAAACGAGTGGAATTCCTTCATGAAAGTCATCGAGCATCCGCCCCGCCCCAACAAGGCCCTTCTGGCCCTGGCCAAGAAGCATAGCCGCGCTTGAGCCCTTCTGAAAAGCCTTTGGAGTTCAACATTCAATCAATGTCCCGCCATTTGGACTTGGGGTCTTTCGATTGCGGTTCACAGGCCCTGAATGACTATCTCCAAAAGTACGCCCGCCAAAATCACGATAGAAATATCAGCAAAACCTTTGTGGCCGTGGAAAAGGGGAAAAGTCGAAAAGTTTTTGGCTTTTACACGTTAGTTGCTTCTGAAATTGACGCCAAAACAATCCCTTCAACTCATTCTAAACACCTTCCCCGCTATCCTGTTCCAGCGGTGAGGATTGGAAGGTTAGGGGTGGACAAGCGTCACAAGGGCCAGGGAATCGGAGGAGAGCTTTTGTGGGATGCTCTTGGCAAGGCCAACCGATTATCAGATGAAATGGGTATCTATGCTGTTGTGGTAGACGCTAAAGATGAAAAAGCTGTTCACTTTTACCATAAATACGGTTTTGTTCCGTTGTCCAATAATCCTAAAACACTTTTCTTGCCTGTCGAAACGATCAAGATTCTGTTCACCAAAAAGCAAAAAGATTAATATCGTGGCAGAGGTTGTCCGCGACGGGGACCCGGAGTGGACAGATAAAAACCTAATTTTGGAGTATCACCTTGAATGACGAAAATGGCGTTCGATTTCCACCCAAATACGTTGAGGTGTTGAAGGCAAGCCAGTCGATGGATTTTAAAATGGGGTCGGATGTTCGGACAGGCAATTTACTGCAGGCGTTGGCGGCTGCGAAACCCAAGGGACGGTTTTTGGAAATTGGAACGGGTATGGGATTATCTGCGACCTGGATATTGAATGGGATGGATTCTCAATCCACTTTGTTGTCAGTTGATAACAACCCTGATTTAAGTTCGGTGGCGGAAAAAATATTAGGTTTTGACAGCCGGTTGACCCTCATGGTGGCCGATGGGGCGGAATTCATCAAATCGTTGGCGGGTCAAACGTTTGATTTTATTTTTGCCGATTCATGGCCTGGAAAATATAACACCCTGGAAGAAACACTCCAGCTCGTGGCCCCCGGCGGGTTTTATGTTGTGGATGACATGCTCCCGCAGCCTAATTGGCTGGAAGGGCATCAATTGTCGGTTGATGAATTACTCGTAAAATTGGACGCATTAAAAAATTTTCATGTTTGTAAGATTAATTGGTCTACCGGGTTGGTTCTGTGCACTCGCAAATAGAATGAGATTGGTTAAAAAATGAAGTTTACCTTTTTAATCTTTAACGGTATGACGACATTGGACTTCATAGGGGTCTATGATCCGGTTACCCGACTAAAAACAATGAATTTTGTTGAAGATGTGAAATGGGATGTTTGTGGATTCACGGAAAAAGTAACGGATGATAGTGGTCTCGTTTTGACCCCCACTAATGTTAAAGAAAATTTGGACTCCTACGATTTATTGATTGTCCCTGGCGGTTTGGGAACCAGAAAATTAATTCGTGACGCCGATTTTATCCAATGGCTTCAGACCGCGCGGGATTGTCCCTTGAAAACGTCGGTTTGTACCGGTTCATTATTACTGGGCGCGGCCGGGTTTCTTCAGGGTAAAAAGGCGACTACCCATCCCAACGCCTTCGCGTTATTGAAGGGATATTGCCAAGAGGTACTGGATCAAAGAATTGTTCCGGAGGAGGGCGTGATAACATCCCGAGGCGTGACTTCGGGTATTGAATTGGGCCTTTACCTTTGCGAAAAAATTGCGGGTCATGACGTGAAGGAAAAGATTCGGATTCAAATGGATTACAAAACTGAAGATATTCGATAAGGGTTTAGTGCCTGTCCACGACGGGGACCCATCGTGGACAACCTATTGGCTTGAAAATGTAGCCCATATGTGCTACATTTGTTTCAGTTCTTTAAAAGGGGGAGGCACCATGGCAAAAGAAGCGACAGTCCGCGCGCGGTTGGAACCGCATTTAAAAGCCGATACGGAAAAATTGTTGCACCAACTGGGGCTTACGGCCAGCCAGGCCATCTCCATTTTTTACAGTCAAATCCTCTTGAGGCGCGGGTTGCCTTTCGATGTCGCGTTGCCAAACGCGAAAACGAAGGCCGTTTTCAAGTCTACGGATAAAGGACGCCATCTGGTCCGAACCAAGAATGCTGGGGACATGTTCCGTAAACTCGGGATCTGATGCTCAATCCTTCCTACACCAATCAATTTCAAAAAGACCTCAAGTTGATGCTTCGGCGAGGCAAACCGGTTGAAAAGTTCAAGGAAGTCGCCAATCGGTTAATCGCCCAGAATGTTTTGGATGCTCGATTACGAAACCATAAACTTTCAGGGAATTACAAGGACCGCTGGGAATGCCATCTGGAATCCGATTGGCTTTTGATTTACAAGCTTTCTGGAAATGAAATCATTTTTGAAAGAACCGGAACGCATTCAGATTTATTTGAATAAGACAAAAAAGGCTGTCCACGATGGGAACCCGCCGTAGACAAAGAACTATTTCAACAAAACCTTCCTCAACTTGGGCCTAAAACTACTGGCCATGCTGGGATTTCTGGCCTGCAGGGCCC
>PLFD01000035.1 GCA_003136635.1 candidate division FCPU426 bacterium
AGCGGAAAGAAAAGACCGAGCAGTGTCGAGGCCACGAGCAGGAAAAGACCGGTGCCGAGCCGTCCGCGATAAGGGCGCAGGTAGGTGTAGAGGCTGAACATCTGCCCGAGCGTTTCGCGCGTGACTTTCACCTTGGGCGGCGCGTCGGGGGAATCGGATTCGGAGGATTTACGGGGCATGGCNNCGCGCCGGGCTGCCAGAGCGGCTCTGCGTTGCCGTTGACGGAGCGCGCGATTAGCCAGAGCAGATCGGAGAGGCGGTTGAGATACCGGATGACCAGGTAATCGACCTCGTTCGACGAGGCGAGCTTCGCCACCAGCCGTTCCGCGCGGCGGCAGGTCGTTCGCGCCACATCGAGCGCGGCGGAAGCGACACTCGCGCCCGGCGTGGCCCAGCCGTCGAACGTGATTTTTTCCTTCTCGATTTTCGCGACCAGATCGTCGAGATGCTGCAGCATCTCCGGCGTGAGCTTGGGATACTTGTCCTTCGCGTAGCGCTCAGCGTCCTGCGGCGCGACCGCCAGTTCGCCCATCAGCGCGACCAACTGCTTTTGGATGAGCAATAGCTCCTTCTTCACGAGCGGCAGTTCGGCCTGCGCGCGCACCATGCCGATCGCGCTGTTCAACTCGTCGACCGTGCCATAGGCCTCGACGCGCAGGCTGTCCTTGGGTACCCGGGTACCGTCGCCGAGCCCGGTGCTACCCTCGTCGCCGGTGCGCGTATAAATCTTGCTCAGTCGATTACCCATGGCGAATTCGCTCCTTTCCGGGGGTGCGACGGTAGGCGTGTGGCAAGCCCCCTGTCAAGGCAGGCAAGATAGGGCAACCCAGGGAGTCCATGCCATGAACCCATCGGCCGAATTACAGGCGGCGCTCGATGCCGCCGCCGCCGCCGCCGAGATTATAGGCCGATGCGTCAGAATCAGTGGCTTCTCCACCCGCGTTGACATTCGAACCTGTTCCGGCGGCCGCCCCGAATACAGGAGCAGGTCCTGGCCATCCTTCTCCCCCGCCGCCCGATCCGCCGGAAGTGGGAGCGCTTCCAGGAGATGCGCCGCCTCCGCCGCCATAAGCGGTAACTAAAGCGGCGAAAGTGGAATTGCTGCCTTTGGTTCCCGTGGCATAACCGGCGGCGCCCGCACCGCCGGCNNCCGCCCGCGCCCCAGTTAAAACCGCCGCCGCCGCCGCCGCCGACCACCAGATAATTGACAGGAAAACTTTGAGCCAAAACCAGCGACGGCGGCACAAAAAGTAATAGAAATATAACTTTTTTGAGTAATGGAGACGTATGACGGGTAATGAAGTATTGGTTCATTTGCCTTAAAAACAAATGGACATAAGTCATTAACATCACCACAAAAGCGGTAATTAAGAAAAACCCTGTAAATTTTTTCCGGTTATTGTTTCGCAGGCAAGCGAGGTGCGGAATGAGGCTCGTAAAGCTAATCAATTTTGCCCATCCAGTACAGAAGACCACTTCAACAAAGTAATGCGTCTATCAACTAAATTTGACGCTTAATCTATATAGATTAAACCACAAAAAACCCAATAAAGCAGTCAAACGCACATATTTTTTCCGCATATATTGTTTTGGTTTATGTAAAAAAGGGCTGAAATTAAGAGAGAAATTGCTAAAAGTCAGGAATCTGACTGGCAATTCTTTTGGTGACAGGAAAAATCATTTTTTAGAAAAAAAATACAAATAAATTTAAGACGATAACCCTTCAATGATTATCTCAAAATCATCACTTTCAAAATCTTTGTCGACGATTGTGGACCCGAAACATGAATGCGGACGTAATAAAGTCCATCAGCCACCTGGACTCCCGAAACATCTTTTAAGTCCCACTGAAAAGTTTGGTCGCCATAAATATGCGTGGTTTGGCTGATGATTTTGCGGAAGGCCAGCGTAAAGACATCCATTGTGACCGTCGACTCGCCCGGAACCGAGACATTAAACGACATAGGCAAACCCCTCGAGGGGTTTGGATAAGGCGCGGAAATCACCACGACCGAAGCAATTGTCGCGGTAAAAGTAGGAGTGATGGTGGGCGTATGGGTCTGGGTCGCTGTCGCCGAAGGCGTCAATGTATTCGTCACTGTACTGGTAGCGGTGTTGGTGGGAGTCATTGTCGGCGTATTTGTCGCGGTACTCGTCGATGTAAAAGTTGGCGTATTGGTGACGGTGTTGGTGGGCGTGGTGGTTGGTGTTTTCGTTGGCGTGTTGCTGGCGGTATTCGTTGGTGTGTTGGTCGGCGTATTCGTTACTGTACTCGTCGGACTGTTGGAGGGAGTATTGGTCGGAGTATGAGTAGCCGTGGAGGTTGGCGTATTCGTCGGTGTGTTGGTAACCGTGTTCGTAGGCGTATTGGTCGGCGAATTGGTAATCGTATGGGTGGGCGTTGAGGTGGGTGTATTAGTGATGGTATTGGTCGCGGTATTGGTGGGGCTATTGGTCGGCGTGTTCGTGGGCGTGTTGGTCGGTACCGTTCCCGTTACGGTGTTCGTGGGCGTATTAGTAAACGTTTGAGTGGGCGTGTTGGTAGCCGTATTAGTGATAGTGTTTGTCGGGCTGTTAGTAGCCGTTGACGTGGGACTGTTAGTAGTCGTATTGGTTGGGCTGTTGGTAGCCGTTGAGGTTGGACTGTTGGTTGCGGTTTTGGTAGCTGTGTTCGTCGGAGTGTTGGTGGGCGTGCTAGAGCATCCCCCCAGAACAAGATTGGTCGTGCCGCTAAAAGTGGAATTAAAAGTGACATAAAGAATCTGGTTTACCGTATCCAGCGTTGGCAGAAAATCACAACCCGAATTAAGCGCCGTCCCGTTTTTGGTGATGCAGGGCACGGTGGATGCCGTGTAATTCGTGAAAGCGAAAGTCGGGTTCAGGATGGAGCCGGAAGACAAAGCCAGGTTCACATTCGCCGCGTTGGCCGCGCATTGGACAGTCCACTGGTCCCATACCGGGTTGTAACCCGCCGGGCTCCAGGTTTGTATCGCCGCGATACCGGGCCCTTTGGGGCCGGAAGTGGGGACAGTTCCCACGCTCGCCGTGAGCGAAGCGCTGCCATGGATGGTTTGCTGTTCATTCACCAGACGGGTAACGTCACCCGAACCATCGCCGGGGTTACCGGCGTTGTATTGGTCCAGAGCTAACTGAAGCGTATAGCACTGGTAGGGATAGCCGTTATAGGTGTTTTTGTAATCATAATCCTGGTAGCTGTTTTGAAAAATGCTCGCCGGCATCATCCAGGTCACCCGGGGACCCTCGTAATTTTGGTAAGCGTTCATCTGGTACAAAAAGTTATAGCTAGCGGGCAAAGTAGTGCCGGTAGCCGGCGGATAATACCAGCCCCCGCCGCCTGGATGCTGGGCATAAGCCTGGGTTTGAATGTAGCCGATTTCCCGGTTATTGGGCAATGCGGTTGTGTCGTTGTACATTGAACAATAAGGAATGGTATTGGCGGTGTTGAAGGTATAGGCGATATTCGCGCCGTTGTTCATCGGTTCGGCCGTAGTGATGAATTTATAATCCGCGCCCATGTTGATGCCGCTGGTGATGGCCGTAACCGAACCGCTTCCCGCCCAATCGAAATCACAATAGGGGCTTCGGGTGTCGTTAGTAAAAGTTCCCGACGGCGACGCGGAAGAGTCATAGGTAACCGCCCAATCAAAATCGTCCCTGCCATTGCGGATAATGTAATCCAGCGTAATGGCGAAGGAACCGGCGGCGGTGCGCACCCGGGGGTCCGCGTACATGCTGAAGGTATAGCGCACCACTAATTCATTGGAACCATTGAGAATAAATTGTCTCGTTCCGTTGTATCCTTCGCTGGTGGAATTGGCCCAGGTGACGCCGTCGCTGGTATGGTTGACCAATTGACCCCATCCCGAAACGCCGTCCGGCGCGAAGACGGATGACTCATTACAAGTCACAGGCGTCGAACCGGCCATATAGTTCATCCGGGTGATATAGCACCCAAATTCTCCAGAACCGCCTGTCGGCTGGACCAGCCAAAGGGTGCGGGCTTTTCCGGTGGCATCCGTCCAGGTGACCTCATCGCAAGTTTTGGAATTAACTGAGGCGTTCTGTACCACTTGAATAGCGGATGGACACCCCACCGGGACGGTGGGAGTAGGAGTAGCCGTGGGACCTCCGGGGGTATTGGTATAGGTATTCGTCGCTGTGGGAGTAAAAGTCGGCGTGGACGCTCCGCAGTTTTTCTCAAAAGAAAAGTCATCCAGATAAAGGGTATCGTTGCCCGAAGCCGTCCCGCCGTCCGAAAAATTCAACATCCAAACCGAGGCCGTATTGTATGACCCCGTGAAAGCCGAAAGGGGTATGTAAACCTCCTGCCAGGCAGTAGTGATGCCGCCGGCCAGGTAGGCGTTCACATTGACCGCTGTGGAAGTGACACCGGCTGAATCGACCAATTGAAGAGTGATGTTGTTTAAGGTTCCCGTTCCGCTCTTGAGCCATACTTGTAATCCCACATAAGCGCTTAAATTAGTGGCTTTGGCGGCGTTATAGTTTGCCCAGTTCCAGCCCCCTCCCGACCAGTAACCCGAGGCCCAGACAAAATTGAAATCCATACTGTGAGTGGGCGAGTGGGATGTCGTCGTAACTTCCGTAACCGTACTTCCGCTGGGGCTGATCCATGCGTTGCCTGAAGCCAGATTTGTTGAAGCGGTTTCTCCATCATAAAAAATCACTGCGCAAGGAGTAGCCGTAGGGGTTGGAGTAAGAGTGTCCGTCGGTGTAAATGTGGCTGTTGGCAAGGTACCGGTGGCCGTTGGAGTCGGTGTGCCGGGAGTATAAGGGGATAGTGTCGCCTCATCTCTCGTCCAAAGGTAATCCATTACTTCCCCTGCGGGAGCGAACCACATGGAATTGTTCCCGCCGGTTCCGTAGTTGTTTTGAACATAGGTCCAATGACCGGTCAATATGGAAGCGTTGGTTTCATACGCCGAAGGTGCGGTGGAACCCGACAGGACCTGATGGAACACTTCGATAAGCCAGACCGGCTGGGTAGTTGCCGTGGCCGCGGCCGAGTCCGCTTGGAATTGGAGTTGGGTGTCAGTCACAGGATAGTCGTCGGCGTTGCGGCCCACCGTGACAGCCTGTGTCAAAATTTCGGGAGAATAACTGGGCGACACATAATTCAGCCCGGCGGCTGTCGAAATTCCATCCTGATCCGGGCCGCCGGACCCGTAATTACCCTCGCCGGAAAGAATATAGCTTGGCGGCCAGGTGCCGGTACCGCACGCCACAACGGTTTGGCTGTCTTCATAGGGGTAGATTTGGTGGGACACATGGTAGTTGGGTAATTCGGTGGTGAATCCCGGATAGGTAATACCGCCGATGGTCACGCCGTTTTGGTCGTTTCCGTCTTCCGTTACCGCGTTAGCGCAGCTCAGGTTGCAAAGATGATCCCAGGTTTCGTTGTAGACGCTCCAGCCCAAACTTTGCAATGTCTGAATCTCAGTCCAGTTCATATTCCATTCACCCGGCCCAGAGGCGGGACTGGTGGCCGTATAGGAACTGCCGCAGGAGCCTGTGGTATTGACTCCGTCCACATCGTCTCCGATGACAGTAAAACCGGCTTTCCAGGCCGTTCCATCCGAGTGTGAATAAGCTCCCAAAGCCGGGTAGGCGTAATCGTAAACACCCTGATCCCCGTTGTCGAAAGTATTGGAAAGGGCCCAGCCGTAATTTTCATAAAGGGTAGCTTTAGTCGCTACTCCCGTACCCCCCGAAGTCCAGTTGTTAGCCGTCACCACCACCGTGACGGGAGCGAACGAGGAGTTGATATTCCCCGGAACTGATCTTGGAATCAAATTCGTCGGGATGCTGAAAGTCACGGAAGCGTTGCCGGGAGTGTAATTGATTAAATTCGACGGAACGCCTGCGGTGGTCATCGTATTGGTTACCGTAACGCCCACACTGCCGCAGGAGCCGACGTTCATGATTAAGGTAATTTTAGGATCGTTAACGAGGAAGGTCACCGGCGAGTAATTGACGATGACGCCGTATTGTTGGTTGGCGGCCAGGGCCCGACCGGTGAAAAAAACCAGCAGGCCGGTCATCGCGATCGCTTTCAAAATTGAAAACGATTTTTGTTTGTCTGAGAAGTGTCTTAAATTTTTCATTTCCCACCTTGGAGTGATGGCTAAATATAACTCCCGGGCAGATAAATACATTAGTTTTTAAATCAATTATCATTATTTTTTATGCGCATCCGGATGCCGGCGATATTGCCCCGGGGATTGACCCATCTTTCTCTTAAAAATCTGGAGGAAATAATTGGTTGATGTAAACCCGCAAACTTCCGCGATCTGGTTTAGCGGCAGCGCCGTTTCCGCTAAAAGTCTCCGGGCTTTTTCCAGCCGCTTTTGCAGCAAAAAGTCCGAGAAGGAACGTCCCGTGAATCGGGAAAACTCCCGGGAAAAGACCGAAATGGAAAATCCAAATTGACGGGCAACCAGGGGCAACGACCAGTGTTTTTGAAGGGCTGATTCAACCGATTCCTCAGCCTTTCGAAGACGCACCAGTTTTGCCCCCGTGGCGGGCTGCTCCAAAAAAGGAACCAGCCGGCCCAGCGCTCTTTCAAACCGATCGACCATCTCATTTAAATATGGCGCCGAATCCAGACTTTCTTCCAGCTCCTTTTCCAATTCCATTAAAACATTCGGCTCAAGCACTCCCCTTTCCTCGAGAACCTCCATTAACCGGTGAATCGTCTCCAGAAAAATCCGTCTGGCCGCGTCCGGATTTTGATAGCACTCTTTAAGAATCTTGCCGACAAAATGCTGGCGGAAAAGAATCGACTTATTGCTTCCGCTTTCCAGCAGAAGGCGCATCAGTTCTCTCGGCATTCGGCTGATGGAACCGTCCGTCCCGCGCACCTTTTCCATATCGTCAAAGAAAAGAACCGGCCTATTCTGCGTTTCGGCCAGATACAGAGCCGTGACCGCCTCGTGATAGGCGTCGCTCAATTCCCCGCTTTTCGAATCTCCCCCCCCGATTCCCACAAAAACTTTGCATTTAAAAGTTTTTGAAAGGTGGGAAGCCAGTTTCGCCGCTTTCGTCCTGACGTCCAATTTCTGTCGCGAGGCAGAAAATTCCTCTGGGGAGGAGGTCAGCACCAGGGACGCGTAATAATCCAGTGGATAGGACAAAGATTCACTCATTTCGCGAACCGTTTTAAAAACCTCTCTCTGAAAAAGACCCGTCGCGATAATGTCTGAAATTTCTCTTCCCGTATTTTCTCTTTTGACCGCCAAAATGGTTGTCGGGAACAAGCTTAGCCCCAATTCGGTCTTTTCCCATTCCATTAATTTTTTAAGATAGGGCGCGAACCGGAAAAACTTCTTTTGAATGATCAAATCCTCCACCCAGCGCGGATGTCCCAATTCAGGCGAAATAAACTTTTGGTTTAGCTTTTCCAAATTCTTCCGAACCGCCTTCCCATCCTTATTCCCCGTTAACAGATCCGCGTAAAGTTCCATGCACCTCTCGACCGCCGCCAATAGCCTGGGCCCGAAAACCGGCAGCTTTAAGACGGTTCGGACATATTTCAAAAACTCGCGGTCCTGTATTTTGGGGTGCCGGCCGGTTAATTTCAGCCATTGATCCGCTAGAGTGGATTCGGTTGGCGGTTCCTTCAAAAAAACACCCGTCTGTAAAATCGCGGTGCATTTTGATTTTTCCAGGACAGGCGCGAATATTCCATAAAGACCCCGATGGGCCGCGCAAATGGTTTTTTTTGTTCGGATGACCGTCTGAAAGGCTTTGTTGTTGTACTGAACCCGGCTATTCGTGAGGGCCTCTGTCATTTCATACTCTAGCGGCGAGTCCTTGACCGGAACGCTGTTGATCACGTGCCAGTTTTCCAGCTGGTCGGCCCGGACGAGAAAACAGGGAAGATTGAGTGAATAGGCGAAAATATCGGTAAAGGTTTTTTGGGCCAAAAACTTGTCTTCCCAGGGGTGGATGGGTCCAGACGCTGATAATTCAATGGTTTTCATATAGATAATTTATATGATTCTGAGAGTCGTGGCATGAAAAAGAGGAATTCTGCCCGCAGTCAAACTTATCGGAGGATCAGCACTTTGAAAATCTTTGTGGAAGATAGCGGACCCGAAATGTGGATACGGACATAGTAAAGACCATCCGCCACTTGGGTTCCCGAATTATCCTTTAAATCCCACTGGAAAGTCTGTTCGCCGAAAATCTGTTTCGTTTGGCTGGCGATTTTGCGGAAAGCCAGCGTAAACACATCCATTGTCACGGTTGATTCTCCCGGCACAGAAATATTAAACGAAATCGGCGCGCCCGTAGAAGGATTGGGAAAAGGCTGGGCAATCACCACGACGGAAGAAAGCGTCGGGGTATAAGTGGGCGTAATAGTAGGCGTGCGAGTTAGGGTAGGGGTAGCGGAAGGTGTCAAAGTGTTCGTCGCCGTGCTAGTGGCAGAGTTGGTCGGTGTCAGGGTGGCCGTATTGGTTTTGGTATTGGTAGCCGTGGCGGTTGGAGTGTTGGTCGGCGTGTTAGTGGGCGAATTAGTCGAGGTCTTGGTCGGAGTGTCGGTCGCCGTAAAGGTGAGTGTGTTGGTCGGCGTATTCGTTACTGTGCTGGTCGGGCTGTTGGTGGGAGTGTTAGTCGGCGTATGAGTAAGGGTTGAGGTTGGTGTATTCGTTGGCGTATTGGTAACCGTGTTCGTTGGCGTGTTGGTCAGTGTATAGGTAACCGTATTGGTGGGCGTTGAGGACGGTGTGTTGGTGATGGTGTTGGTTGCGGTATTGGTAGGGCTATTGGTTGGCGTATTCGTGGGCGTGTTGGTCGGTACCGTTCCCGTCGGCGTGTTGGTGACCGTATTCGTCGATGTTTGTGTCCGTGTATTGGTGGCTGTGTTCGTCGCCGTATTCGTTGGACTATTCGTCGGAGTCTGGGTGACCGTATTGGTCGGCGTAAGCGTCGGCGTTAAGGTTGGCATGCCCGTAGGCGTATTTGACGGTGTAGCCGTCAACGTATTGGTAGGCGTTGAAGTAGGGGTTTTCGTGGGTGTCAATGTGGGCGAATTAGTGGGTGAGTTGGTCGCCGTTTGAGTCGGCGTATTTGTAGGCGACAGCGTGGGTGAATTAGTCGGAGTTTTGGTAGGAGTATTGGTTGGGGTGTTCGTGGCGGTATTGGTGGGTGTTGGCGTGGCTGTTGGAACGGAACAAAGCGTGGTGAAATTCGAAGCCACGATCATATAGGATGCTGTGTAATAAAGGCCTGTCTCGTTAACGACCCAAGGCACGGATTGGTTGCCAATGGGATCCACCCAATCCCAATCTCGGTATCCCTTTTCATAGGGGGGTGCAGCCTCTCCCGTCAACATGGGTGGCATCGATTGTCCTGGGGGATTATTGGTGGCATAGCCATTACTGGGTCCGTCCGGAACAATACCCGGCGGGGGACCGAAAGAGGAGGGCCCGCTGTCGCTAATGCCGAAATTATCCGTTCCCGAATAATAGGGATAGAGAGGGTCCACTACTGCGGTGGGTTTGCCGATAAAATTGTCATAGGAAAAGGTGCCCGGGCCGGTGGCGTTGTTGTAATTCCCGAACCATTGGTGGTAAATGCGCCAGACACCATGGGAGGCCCCGATGGCATTGGAATTGGTCATCAGGGTCATGTTGAGGGTATTGGCGCCGTTCATGTAATGCAGAAAATCCTCGGCGTGCTGGACGCACTGGGCGGCGGACTGGCTTCCCATTGCCCCGATCTTGGTCGCCCAGATCAGATCCATGGCATAGTTCATCTTCACTTCATCCGCGCCCCAGAAATAATCGTAGCTGTGCATGGCCGAATTGTAGGAATCGGTTTGGGCGAAAAGGTCGTTCATCAAGGCCGACCAATCCCCCTTCATATAGGTAACCACCGAGGCCGTGGCGTTCGTGGATTCGATATAGGCCAGGATGCCCCAATTCTGCTGGAACTTGTCTTCGTTGAGCCAGAACCCGTTCCAGGTCTGGTAATTGTTCACGATCGGTTGCGCCTCGGCGATGATGGCGGCGGCAGTGGGCCCGCCCAGGGCCTCTTCCATACGGAAAATTTCGGCCGCAGCCCAGAATTTCAAATCGTCGCTGGTCCAGCTCGTCTCCCAGGCATTCCAGGTGGCCTCAGCCGCGGTCCGCAAAGTGACGGCATAACTCGCCATGCCCGGGACCGTGGACATTACCCGTGCCGAGTTGGAAAGCATGGCTACAAATTGGGCCTCGCCGTCCCCATTGGGAGGATAGTAATAGCGTGTAGTGCTATCCGAACTGGGAGGTGAGCTGCCCCCGCCCCCGTTGGCATGCACCACCGACAGAACGTGTTTGTCTGTCATCTGCATCTTCAGGTACCAATCAAGTTCCCACTTTGCCTCGTTGAGAATATCCGGGTTGCCATTACCGGATTCCGGGATATTGGAAGACAGGGAAGAAAAAAGACTGGGATTCCACTCATAGGCCAGCATTAGGTCATGAATGGCCTCGCCCGAATCGCCGCCCCAGCTTTGGCACGAAGTGGACCCGATGTACTTGTTGTAATCCCCCGCGTCATGCCATCCCCCGGATAAGTTCAACGTGCCGTAGCTGGCGGGAAAGGTACAACCCGGCGCAGGCCCGCAGGTTTGATCCTGCAAGTGACAGGCCGAAGCGTCCGACCAGTTGGCGCCGGCGTAGGCGGCGGGCTTGGCGCAACCGCAACGCTGGTAATAAAGCGCCTTTAGGGTGGCCGTCATAGGCGCCTGGTAAACGCAGTCGTTGATCTGGAAATTATAGGATTGCTCATTCAGGCTGGTGGAATAGATGTAATAGGTGCCGGGAGTCGTGAATGCCGAAAAATTAACCCACCAAACAGTGTCTCCGGTAATGCCGGTGGCATCAGTTCCCTGGCTGGTGATGTTGGCCGCCGGGACCGAATAAGCGAGTGTGCTGGTGCTGGCGTTATAGATACCGACGGTGGTTCCGGGGTTCGAGGTGAAATAAGCGATCTTATAATCGCCCGTCCTGTACCCGAAATTGTCGATCTTGATATGACCGACAATCGGCGCCGCTAATAACGTTTCAACTGGAAAACAAATCAAAACAGTTATCGCGATAAATTGTTTGAGAGAAAGCCTCATCAATATCCTTTGAAGAAGTTAGGGACAATTTTACCCTAAATTTCCCGACAAGGTTGAGTTTGCATGATGAAGTTTGGTAGTGCAAAACGACCATTTTTTGGCGTTTGCAATTTGGCCCAATTCCCCTGTAATAAGGCCAAAAATATGACAGGAACTACCGCAGGATTAAGACCTTCACGGAAGAGCTGCTGGTCTGACCCTGGGACTTGACCGTCAACACCACAAAGTAAATTCCGTTGGCCAGGTTGGCTCCGCTCAGGCTCTTCTCGTCCCAGAACACCGTGTGGCTCCCCAAAGAAGCATAAGTCGCAGCGTTCAACCCCGTGGACCAGATCATCCGGCCCGACAAGGTATAAACCTTCAAGGTGATCTGCGCATTCGGGTCCACTTCTTCCGCTGAGCTCACATCCTTCACACTAGAGATGGAGCTGGATGAACCATTCCCGCTCAGATTGATCGCGAAATTCACACCATTCCCCGTTGAGGGATTCGGGAATGCAATTACGCTGGATGACGCCAACGAGGTTGATGCACTCACCGGCTCTTGTCCCCAAACCAACGATCCACTCACGTAACCCGTGATGTGGGTCCATTGCGTGAAGCTCGTATCGGCCGCGTAGCTCCAGTCATTGCTCTGCACCATGTTGCTGTAGTCACTCAGGTTGAACCGGCCCTGGATTTCAATCTGCTGTCCCGGCTGAAGCACCAGATTTCCCGTGAACTTGTAGCTGATGTAATCCGTCTGGCCTCCCAGGCTCGTAGGATGAACCGTGTCCACTACATCACTGGTCACCGAAGTGCCGGAGGGTAACAACCCCGCCCAATCAACCGTGGTCTGTACTGTTTGATTCGTACAGTCGCAGTTGAACCAATAACGTACTTCCACGTTGTTCAGATTCAATGGACCCGTTCCGGTATTCACCACCTCAATCTGAGGATGAGGACTGCTGGTCTCATTTGTCGTGGTTCCCGTCAGGTAATAAACCGTAAAGGATCCTGTACCTGTCGCTGGAGTATTGGTAGCTGTCGGCGGTTCAGGCGTATCCGTAGCCGTTGGCACAGCTGTATGGGTGAAAGTCGCTGTCGGCGGCACCGGCGTATGAGTCGCCGTCGGAGGAACCGGCGTATGAGTAGATGTAGGAGTCAAGGTTGCTGTAGCCGTCGGCGAATTGGTGGCCGTATTCGTGGACGTATTTGACGGAGTGTTGGTAAAGGTACGAGTAGCCGTCCCCGTAGGAGACGATGTCGGCGGAATGGGTGTGGCCGTCGAGGTTGTCGTACTCGTGGCCGTACTCGTCGCCGTATTCGTGGGAGTGAAAGAAGGAGTGCCCGTCAGTGTATTCGTAGGTGAATTGGTCGACGTACCGGTAGGGGTATTGGTGGCGGTCAATACGATGGTCACCGTATTAGCGACTGTATTGGTAGCCGTTGGAGTAAATGTGAAAGTTGTAGTGGGGCTATTGGTCGCCGTATTCGTTGAGGTGGGTGTAGCTGTAGCGGTATTCGTCAACGTGTACGTAAAGGTCGCGGTAGGCGTATTGGTCAATGTGGAGGTAGGCGTACTTGTACGAGTATTGGTCACCGTATTCGTGAAAGTATGAGTGGGCGTAGAAGTGGCGGTATTCGTCACCGTATTGGTGGCGGTATTGGTAGCTGTCGAGGTAGCCGTTTTGGTAGGTGACGCCGTGGGTGTATTTGTCGTCGTATTCGTGCGCGTGGCCGTAGGCGTATTGGTGGGCGTGGCACCTGAGGGAGTCGATGTGGGTGTCTGGAATCCGGTCAATTCTAGGCGCAGATAGTCGTATTCAAACCCTTGGCCGAGGCTAGCCCCGCCGGTTGGCCGCAAAGTAATATCAATCTCGTTCCGGCCCGCTTTTAGGCTCGATCCTGGGAAATCCAGGTAGGCGTCACCCCAGGCCCCATTTGAACCCAGGCGTAAGGGTGTGTCAAAGCTGTGATTAGGGGGTGTGAAGCCGTTGGCTGAATTACCAATGGGAGCATAATTGCCGTCTGTGGAACCCATGACCGAAGCAGTTTGAACAACTCCGTTGATAGTAAGGATACAGGCCCCGCTGTTGACAGCGGCGAAGGCAATATAAAGCCGCGCGGTTTGGGCCGCTGTGGGCGCGGTCGCCAAATTGAAAAAGATTTTGGATGTCGACCCGACAAAAGAACTCCCGGAGGGCACAGTGGGCTGGACATAGTTCCAATCGGTGGCATAGTTGCTGGTCCCCACCACAAAACTGACCCCGCTGGGGTATTGGCCTGTGTAATCCATAAACGCGCCCCAAGTCGTCGGAACGTCGTAGGGTGCGCCGCCCGCATAGCCCGGCAATACACCGGTATAGGGCGTCAATAAATGTTCTCCGTTGTTGAATTCATTCGAATTCCGGTCCGGAATTCCGATCTGCCAAACCGTAGACCCCAATCGGGTTGGAGTCCAAGTGACCGTGCCCAGGCTCAACTGCTGACCTGCAGCCACGGTGATGTTCGTCTTTTCAAAGGTTCCGGCCGCGCCGGGACCAAAAGCCCAAAGGTTATAGGTACCTGGCACCACGTTCGGGATAGTGAAAGCTCCGCCCGTCGTGGTATGAACCCAGAACTGGTAGGTCAAATACTGCTGTTGAAAGTCGATCCCGTTATCGACCGGCGCAAGTCCGATCAACATGCTCACGGGCGAGGCGCTCGGATTAAAAGCGTCGTTGATCGCAAAGGTTCCGCTTACAGTAGCGCGGGCGTTGGCTTGAGGATAGGCCGAATCGGTCATGCCGGCAATCGGTTGGGGTTTGAACCAGGTATAAGGCCACGCCGATTGTTCCGCTTGAGCCTGGGCCTGCGCGTCGGCCCAAAGGACTTGAGCTTTCAGGGAAACAGGATCGCTTGAGGAACCGGAATACTTGTTGGCGTAAACAAAGGCAGGACCGAAGGTCTTAGATGAGAAGGTTCCCGCAGGCTGATCCCCGTCAGAGCCGAAGCCGTAATGGCCGCCACCGAACATATTCAGCAGTGTGTTGCCGATGTGCTCCGTGAGCTCCCGGTGCATGGGTCCGCCGTCATAATACTCGTGGCTGGGCACCGTCTGCCAGATGCCGTAGGGCGCACTCGTGGAAGCCCAACCCCAAACGTTGAGCTGGCCCAACGGATCGCTATAGGCGTATTTGCACTCCGTGAGTCCGTTATAAATGCCGCTGGTCCACTGGGTCACTTCCTTGGGCGCGCCCGGAACAGCGATTGACGAATCGCTCGGTGAACCCATTTCACGGAACCGATAGGGGTCTACAGCCAACCAGTTGAAAATAGAACCTACGTAGACGTTTGTTCGCAGTTCGGCGCCGGGATAGTCGGGGTAGCTGGACTGATGGGTAAGAATAACCGTGTCGTAAAAGCCTTGTTGGCCACGATTCAGGTCAAAGTAGGCTGCCGCGTCCATTGGACTGCCCGTCTGTTGGAGCCACACTTCCGCTTGATTGCCGCCGTTGTCGGCAGGGTTTACCGTCAGTGTATAAGTTGGGTTGTTGAAGGTCGGTCCGCCGGAACCATCGATGTAAAAGTGTCCCCCGCCGCTGCCTCCGGAAAGAAGATTCGTCCCGCTGTAGGTGAAATTAGTGATATTGGCGTTAGTCGTGTCGATGGTAAAAGAAACAATGCCATTGGAAAGAACCACGTTGGATCCGTTTTGAGTTACGGTTACGTTCGCTCCTGTACCTGTTCCACCGCCAGGCACATTAGCGAAAGAGAGGGAAGGAAGACAAACAAGAATGACTAGCCCAATAAGGGTCAAGAAACTTGGTTTCGGGGCGGAGGAAAGTGTAAAACGTTTAAAGTTGAAAAATTTCATTTCTCAATACCATCCATCAGTTGATTCATCCCCTTCGTCAAAACGGGAGAGGAGAAGATTCCTCCACAACTTGGATGCATATCGAGATCGGTTTATTCCATCTTTTAAAAATTTTTTAGAACTTATTGTTTTAAAGGTATTCGACTAAATTTTAACGATAAAGCAGGTGACAAATAAAAGACAAACTACTTCTCAACGGCTAGAACTTCAGGCTGGAACCGATCTTCCCCGCCCGAATCGTACTTAAGATCCACTTGATAAAAATAATGGCCGGGAGCGAAAGACTGGATGTTAAGAACGCTTTGCTGAATCCCAATTGATTGGGCATTCTGTAAACTAGCCGCCAACACCCCTGAAGCGTTCCATACCCTGATAAAGGCCGTACCGCTTCCAGCCATGTTGTAAACAAAGTTGACCGTTGGTCCGCTGGAAGGGTTCGAAAAAACATAAGGTTTATTAGCAGGCGCTGGCGGGCTAGGCGTGGGGCTGCAAACCGCCAGCACCGTTACCGGATTGGAGGTCACTGATCCGGATGGCGCGCCCACATTGAACTGGGCCGTATTGATATAGGACTCATTGCAATTGTTTCCGGTTGTGATCATTTGAACCGTCGCGGCTGAACCGGCCACTATACTTCCAAGATTCCAAGTTGGGTTCGAACCATTAAAAACTGGAGCCCCAATTGAGGAAGAAACATAGGATAACCCATTGGGTAAATCATCAATAAAACTAACGCCATCCGCGTCGGGCGATTGAACGACTTGAACGTTATCAAAAATGACAGCCGAAGCCCCTTGAACCTGAAGACCAGGATACCCCGGGCCCAAGGAAATAGTGGTACTAGCGGTAGCCACCACCGTTCCATTCACGTAAGCCGTTAATAACACGGGATTGATGCCCGATACGGCTAACTTGACCGTATACCATTGCCCGATATTAATATTCGCGCTGGAAGTGACTAAATTTTTATAGGGGGAATTGTCTTGAGCCACGAGGTTGATGTTATTTAAGGTTCCCTGTGAAAAAGTCATTTGATATTGATTGTTATTAACGTCGTTTCTCCATATTAACCCTGCGGCGTCACCCGAATTGGGGAAATAGATATCCGCCTGAATGGAACCATCTGTCACGGACCCGGCGGAGATATAGTCCAACCTTCCGCAAAAAGGACTGCAGCCATAATTAAAAACCGCCGATACAGCCTGATTTCCCGGCTCGGTGGTGCCATTGAGGCCCGCTGTCACGGTTTCAGAAATGACCGAACCGACTCGGCTGCCGCCATAAGTTACCCATCCGGCCGGCATGGTTCCCGGTGTATCCCCTTCAAAATTATCAAGAGTTGTCACGGGAACCGCCGAATTGAAATAGGCAAAATTATAAATGACGGGCTGGCCGCCCATGACCATTGGCGCGGGCGAGGTTTGAGTCAGATTGAGGGATTGGCCCAAAGCAGGATGTGTTCCCCATCCCAGGTTGAGAAAAACTCCCGACATTAAGAAAATAAAAAACTTAATCCAACCCAATTTCCACTCCCGCATTATTTTGAATCCGTCACGGCTTTATATCTAACCAGCCAATCTTTCAGCGCCTGATCATCCGGCCTTAATTGAATGACCATTTGAAAACATTCAACGGCGTTAACTTTATTTCCATTACGGTAATAAAGGTTGGCCAGCGCCTGCCACAGAAGGACATCTTTAGGATTATCTTTAAGCCCATCTATATAGAGCTGGATAGCGTCTTGAAGCTTGCCCTGCTTCTCCAAATCCTGTCCCTGGCTTAATGGATCAGAGTTAATTTTAAAATGAACTTCCACATCCTTCGAGGGTTGGGTCGCTTCAGGAACCTTTTGAATCACCGTCACGGGCATTTGAACTGGCACTTCGACCACTTCTTTTGGCAAATCGAATTGGTAATCCAGACTGATCCGTTGGGACGACCCCAGAGTTCCAAAAAATAAATAGGCGTAATCCAAAGTGAACGCGTTAATTTTCATCCCCGCTCCAGCCGTAAGACCGGTAAGACCGTCAATTTGGTTATTATAAAAAGGCATTTGATAACCGGCTCTTAAAGTCCACTGATGGTTCAGGGTTCCCTCCAATCCGGCTTGGGCATTGCCTACGCTGCCCGGAGTCCAATCTCCGGACAAAGCGGTTAAAAGAGTAAAACGGGGATTGAGGGTTAAAAGACAAGATCCTCCTGCTTTTAAATCACCCGACAGAGAACTTCCTTCCACCGATGTTCCCAGATTGAGATAGGAAATACCCATTCGCCAACCGGAAGCGGGCTGCCAGAGAATCCCGATATCCGCAGCCAGACTGGTATAAAGGTTATAAACCACCTTGTCTTGGAGAACTCTCAAAGCCAGACCTGCCGAAAAACCCTGAAACCATTCTCTTCCCCATCCCGCCGTAAAACCCACATCACTATCATTGTAATTACCCTGGGAATTCCCAAAAACGTCTCTCAGATCCAGTGTTCCCCAGTTAACATAATCCAGCGAAAAAGCCAGTCCACCCAAGTCTCCTGCGGGAAATCCAGTGGATAAAATTTCCTGAAAGGTCCCGGCTAAATAACTGTTGTGGTTCAATTCAATATCGGGTGCTTTTAAACCGGAAAGGCCGGCTGGATTAAAATATAAGGAAGAGGTGTCATCCGCGACTCCCACAAAAGCGGAACCCAATCCTATATCGCGGGCTGAGCCTTCTAGATTTTCCAGTGGATCCGCTAGGCCTGCGGCGCCTGTCACCGTCTGGGCCCCCAGCGAAGAAAAAGAGATCAATAGGGGGAAAAAAAATATCAGGCCAAGAGGTTTTAACCTTTTCGCAGCATAAAAACGATTCATGGGTTTTATTCTAGCAGTGAAACGTTTTACGAGAACTTGGAAAGAAAAAACTTCGAGTTCTTTAAGTCACGGTTTTTGAAAGAACAAAAACCATGACAATCACTATTCAATACTCACATTTTTTGACATCTCAGTTTCGCCCGACTGAATATGGATCATGTAATTTCCCGCGGGAGCTTGGACGCCGTTTGTAAGAAGCCCGTCCCAATGAACGGACCATTTTCCGGATGGCAATACACCCTGATAAAGATCGCGCACTTTTTGATCTTTCGGGCCAAGGACACAAATTTGAACCGGCGCCGGCTTATCCAATTCCACCATAACGCTCAGCCGGTTTCCCTCAACAGAGTCGTCTCCCAACCTTTGCGGAACCTCAATCGGCGGCGGCGGTAAAACCTCCGGCTTTTTCGAAACCTCGGCAACTATGGGTTGTTGAGGTAAAATTGCCGTCATGGCCGGAACCTTTAACTCCGGATGGGACTTCGTCCGCCAGGTCAGGGAAACCAATCCCACGCCCACCAGAGCGGATAATCCCAAAACCGGCCCAAGCCAAGACATTGGAGAAATAGAAACAGGCGAATGAAAGTTTTTAGGGATTTTAGGTTCGGGTAATCCCAGAGACAGATACTCCTGATGAAGTATTTCTCCAAAACGAGATGACGCTTCTGGAGATTTTTCCAAAAGCTCTTCCAGGCTCTGGGCTTCGGCCTCGGTCAGATTTCGTTTAAAAAATTCATCCACCAGATTGATCATTTCCATCCCTCACTGATCATTCGTTTCACTATTTCTCTCAAATCCGCCGTGCAGCGTGCCAACCGGGACATCACAGTCCCCATAGGAACTTTCAAGGTCCTGGCGATCTCGACGTAACTGGCTCCCGACCGACTCCTTAATTCAAGAATTTGGCGGCAGGGGCTGCCCATTTTTTCCAACGCGCTGCGAACAATCTCCGTTTTCACTTTTAACTCTTCGGATCGCGAATGCTCTTCCGCCGATTCCATAGCTTTCGACCGCAATAACCCTTCCAGCGATTCCTGTTCCTGCGCTACCAATCGGCCCTTCTGTCGAAAATGCCGGTAGCACTGGTGGATACAAATCTGTGTCAGCCAGGTATTCAAACTCGAACGAAACTCGAACTGAGAAAGTTTTTGGAATGCTGTCAAAAAAACTTCCTGGAGAATATCCTCAATGGCTGGATCGTTCGCACCCATCATGTAGACGCAAAAACTGTAAAGTTTTTGTTTATGGGCTTGATAGAGATCAAATTTGGCCCGCTCGTCGCCCTTGAGGACTTTTTCGACCAGTTTCCGCTCGTCCAAAGAATCCCCTATCATTTACTTAGTGCCGTCCCGAGGAAATATATTCCCGAAACGGTCAAAACAGTCTTAAAAAATGAATAGAACTTTCGCGGAATGAATCCAAGAATGAATAAAAAGGGTTAAAAGGCTTGTAAAAGACTCAATTTGATAGAAATCGGTTTGAGATCAAAACTTCAAGAAATAGAACTACTTTAACAAAACTCTGCCAACCGCTTCTTTCCAGCCCTCCCATAAATGCTTTCGGGTTTTGTCTTTCATCCGGGGACTAAACACTTTATCGACACGGCGGATCTTTTGAATTTCAGGACCATTTTTCCAAAAGCCGATCTGCAGCCCGGCCAAAAAAGCGGCGCCGATAGCGGTCGTTTCGACCATCTTGGGCCGGTTAATTCTGGCCTTGAGAATGTCAGCCTGAAACTGCATAAGCAGGTTATTTTTGCAGGCTCCTCCATCCACCCGAAGCTCCTTGAGTTTTAAACGGGAATCTTTGAGCATGGCATCCACTAGGTCTTTTGTTTGATAGGCCATCGATTCCAATGTGGCGCGAACCACATGCTCTTTAGTTGTGCCGCGGGTTAGTCCCACCAAAGCTCCGCGCGCGTGGCCGTCCCAATAAGGGGCTCCCAAACCCACAAAAGCCGGAACCAAATAAACGCCGCCCGTATCCGTCACTTTCAATGCCACCGTTTCAGATTCGGGCGAAGATTTAATTAATCCCAAACCGTCCCGGATCCATTGAATGGCCGCACCGCCGATAAAAACCGAACCTTCCAGAGCGTAAACCGGTTGGCCTTTGCCGTCGCAAGCCAAGGTCGTCAAAAGCTTATTCTTGGAAGTAACATATTTCTTACCCACATTCAAAAGAAGAAAACACCCGGTCCCATAAGTATTTTTCAAAGTACCCGGTTCGTGGCAGCCTTGACCAAAGAGAGCCGCCTGTTGATCACCTGCCATACCGGTGATGGGAATACCAGCACCCAAATAACTTTTTGAGGAAGTGGTTCCAAATAAACTGGCTGAAGCCTTCGCCTGAGGTAGAAGTGATTCAGACACATGAAGCGTTTTTAAAAGCTGTGGATCCCACCGCTTCGTCTTGATATTAAAAAGAAGTGTGCGGGAAGCGTTGGAATAGTCCGTGGCGTGAGATTTTCCCTCGGTGAGATTCCATAAAAGCCAGGTATCAATCGTGCCAAAAGCCAATTCACCTTTAGCCGCCCTTTTAGCGGCACCTGGAACGTTTTGAAGAAGCCACTCTACCTTGGTACCGGAAAAATAAGCGTCGATCACCAACCCCGTTTTATTTAAGAATAATTTTTCCTTGCCCTGTTTTTTTAATTCGTCACAGCGGTGGGCAGTACGGCGGCATTGCCACACAATGGCTTTATGAATGGGTTTGCCTGTTTTGCGATCCCAGATAACCGCGGTTTCCCGTTGATTGGTAATACCAATGGCCGCGATTTGAAAGGTTTTTACCCCGGCGGACTTGAGAGCCTTTTTACCTGTTTCTTCGACGGTGCGCTGGATTTCTAAGGCGTCATGCTCTACCCAACCCGGTTTGGGAAAATACTGGGTGAACTCCCGATAAGCGCTTCCCACCACTTTACCCGAGTGGTCAAAAAGATAAGTCCGGGTGCCTGTCGTACCCTGATCGATCGCTAAAATCAGTTTTTCCATAAGCCGCCCCAAGTCGGAACATCGCTCACATCCAATTTTTGATTCGAGATTAAAATTAAATCGTCTCCATACTTCACGGGATACCAGATCGTAACCATCTTTTGAATTTCGGCCAAATCCCCCCGGTGCGCGACACAAAGAACGGTTTGCTTCGTTAAAAACTCCTTTTGAATATCCCCGACATCTTGATAAAGAGGTTCGGCCGCGTGATCAGAGAAAAACAATAAGGCGTTATTGAGCCCAAAAAACTCTTCCCGCAAGGCGATTAGTTTGTCGCCGTTATCCGCGAAATATTTTATGTAAGGGGCAATAATTCTAGTGTCTTTTTCGCGGTCTTTATCCAGAGCGATTGGCAAAGCGTTAAGTAAAATAATTGCGACCAACCCTATGGATACAATTCCCTTGATCAGTTTTTCCCGGTTTTCGGGTAAATCAACCCAGTGATAAAGACCATAAGCCGACACCAAGGCCAAAGCGGGCAAAGACTGCATGAGATACCAAATGTACCGGGTTTTCATACAGCTCATAACAATCAAAACGGTTAATGACCACAACAAGAGCAGAAGGGTGGTTTCCCTATCTTTTAAATCTCCCCGAATAATTCGAAACAGTCCATAAATGGCAACGGGTATCCACGGCCAATAGAAAATAAAAAGATCTTTTATAAATCCCAGATGGGCGTACCAGGCTTCGGGCCTATCATCAGAAACTTTACCTAAAATAATGAATTTCAAATGAGTATTAATAAAATCCTGGCCGCCCACCACATATTGGCTGGCCACCCATACCGCGCCAACACCCACTGCGGTCAGCACACCGCCCCAGAAATGTACGTTGATAAAAATCTTCCACCGGCCGGCCAGAATAAGAAATAAAAAAGTAATCAGTAGCGGAAAAACACCCAAGGCGCTCTTCGTTAAAATAGCCAGCCCGATGGACAATCCCCACAACCAGAAATACTTAGGATTTTTGCGCAGAGCCAGCACTAAAGCGGTCAAGGCCAGAGTGACGAAAAAGGCCAGAGTCACATCCAGCATGGAATGCCTGGCGTATTTAAAGAAGGGATAGGTGGTAGATAAAATAAAGGCGGCCAAAAAACCCTGAGTGCTGTCAAAAAGAATTTTGCCCAGGTAATAAATAAGAAAGACTGTCAGAAAACCCATGAGCGCCGATGGAAATTTTGCCGCGTAGACGCTAAATCCAAAAACCTTATAAGAAAGAGCCACCAACCACATAAACAAGGGAGCGTTATGGTAAGCCGCCGCCCCGTTAAAATGCAGAATGACCCAGTTGCCTGTCTTTAATATTTCTTTGGCTTCTTCCGCGTAAAAACAGTCGTCATAGTTGGCTAAACCGTTTAACCCGAGCTTGCTGAAAAAAACCGTCATGGAAAAAAGGATTAAAAACAATAATCTGAAATTTTCTTTTAAAACCAATTCATTGAAACTTATTTTCTTTTTCAAAAAAATTCCTTAATCCAATTTGAAAATATTAAACCGGATAATTTTCATTTTGGTCAGGCGAAACTGTAGGGCCGTCCAAAGACAACCCAGTCCATAGATTGAACTTCGGGCAAAATTAATGGAAGAAGCTTCAGCGAAATATTTGGCCGGGCAGGTTATTTCGGCAATTTTGAAACCAAAAAACTGAATCTGCGAAAGCATTTGATTATCAAACACAAAATCGTCGGAGTTTTTTTCCATCGGTACTGTTTCTAAAACCTTTCGGGTAAAGGCACGGTAACCTGTGTGATATTCGGATATTTTGGCTCCGATCAGAATGTTTTGTGTCAGAGTCAAAAAACGATTGCTGATGTATTTGTAGAAAGGCATGCCTCCCGCCAAAGCCTGACCGCCCAAAATCCGGGATCCCAGAACCACGTCATAAAGCCCGGATTCCAGTAAATAAGCCATCGGCGCGATCAGTTTGGGAGTGTATTGATAATCCGGATGAAGCATGATGACGATATCCGCGCCGGATTTTAAGGCCGCCTTGTAGCAGGTTTTCTGGTTTCCGCCGTAGCCGCGGTTTTGGGGTTGCACAATCGTCTTAATTCCGAGCTTTTTCGCCACTTTTATCGTCGCGTCTTTGCTGGCGTCATCTACCAAAATCACTTCATCCACAATATCTTTGGGAATTTCCGCGTAGGTATCTTTGAGAGTTTTTTCGGCGTTGTAAGCCGGCATCACCACGACAATTTTCTTTTTCCGGATCACAGCGGGCCTTTCAAATTAATTGCTTTTGATCATCCGAATGACGATCAACAATACCACCGCTCCGCCCACGGATACCGCTAAATCACCCCAAATACCACCCGCCATTTGAATATGAAGAACGCTTAAAAAAGTGCCTCCTAAGACAGCTCCCAAAACGCCAATAATCAGATCTGGAAGCAGTCCCAAACCTCTCCCCTGAACAACAATACCAGCCAACCAGCCCACCAGAATGCCGCATAAGATTTGAAGAATGAAATGCAAATGCATAAAATTTCCCCCGAAGTTAAGTTACTGGTTGAGAAATGAAACTATATTATCGAGTGGTTTTTAAAACCTGACTATGTACCAAACCATTACTGGAAATACAGGTACCGCCATAAATGGTTTTCTTGCCTTTAATGTCGGTAAAAATTCCGCCGGCTTCTTCGACACAAATTTTGGCAGATGCCACGTCATAAGGCTGCACCACCGGATCCAAATTAGCTTCCACCATTCCCTGACAAACCAGGGCGTGGCCAAAACTGTCCCCGAAAGAACGGTCATCGTAAGCGGATTTAACTAAATTAATAAATTTCTTTCCGTAAGGGGCAGAAGCAATTCGACGAATACCCCCGTAAGTAATGGTGCCATCTTGAATTTTTTTGATTTTCGAAACATAAACCCGTTTGCCGTTGGCGTAGCAGCCCAAACCCTTCCCCGCCCAAATAGTTAAATTAATAGCAGGATGATGCATAACTCCCGCCACCACTTCCCCTCTATATTCCAAACCCAGCAAAGTTCCCCAAAAAGGTAAACCCCGAATAAATTGACGGGTTCCGTCGACTGGATCGATCCACCATTTATAATCGGGGGAATAATTTTTATCCCAGCCAAATTCCTCGCCGCAGAGTTGATGATGCGGAAAAGCTTTGGACAAAACGCCGCGAATAACCACTTCACCTTCCCGGTCTGCCCGGGTCACGGGAGTTCGGTCAATCTTCTTAATGACCTTAACGTCTTTTCGAAAATATTTGAGGGATTTTTGACCGCCTTGGTGGGCGGCTAACCAGGCGACTGACAGAAAATGCTTTAGTTCGGACTTCGATGGATGAGTTTTCATTGGCGCATTTTACAGAGGAGCGCAGACAGGTAAAACAAAAAAGGCGCCCGCAGGCGCCTTTTCGTTAGAACGTTAAGTAACATTACATCATTTCAAAACCGGTTAGTTTAATTGGCTTTTTCCCGTTTTTATCGATCACAAAGGCTTTCTTGGGATGAATCAAGTTATCTCCGTAGGCCTCACCCTTAATTTCAACCGTTTGACCTGCCACATCAGCAAAAGCCTTCGCGGGAAAGATAAGAATATAAACTTTATCGTCCACTAACACTCCTGCCGGAATACCTGAGTTAAGACAATCTTTACCACAGGCTTTCATACCATCGTGATCATCGCCTTTCTGTCCCTCCTCAAAATAACAGGAAGTATCCACCAAAATTCCATGAACCGTAATCGTTTTATTTTTTGAGTCTGAATCCTTGGCAGAGGCGTCATCCGCGAAACTTTGCCCAACCAACAGAGCCCACAAAGCCAAAATCATCAATATTTTTTTCAAAATGTTTCTCCTTGGTTTAATGATTCCATTGTTACTCCACTATTTAAGGGTTTTCAAGCCAACCGATTAATTTCATTTTCAGCCGATGGAAATTCAATTAAAAGCTTTTCTTTTTCACCAAACGAAAAATCGGCGAAATCAAATCCCGGCGCCACTGTTGTTCCCATTAATGCAAACTGACCGCCGTCGTTTAAGTAACCCCCAAACCAGGTTCCCGCTTTCACCAGAAGCTGAAGTTGTTGTCCCTTCTTGATGTCATGGCCCAAAACAACCTTTTCAACTTCGCCATTTTTATGCAGCAGAACCCAGATTACGGAACTTCCCAAATAAAAATGAAACATTTCGTCGTTTTTTAACGCGTGAAATTTTGAAATCGAACCCGGAACCAGCATGTAATAAATCCCGGTTGAATAAACTCGATCCAAACCCGGAATTTGTTTCTCACTTCGATAGGTTTCCCGGTAAAACCCGCCTTCGGGATGGGGTTGTAAATGAAGTAATTGAATAATCTCATCGGCTGTCATAAACACTCCCCATAAAAAAGGGGAAACGGCCAAAGCCATTTCCCCCTGACAAATCTTACTTTATTGAATACCCAAAAGCTCCACGTCAAAAACCAAAGTAGCGTTCGGCGGAATCACATTCCCAGCACCGCGTTCTCCATAACCCAAGTTAGACGGAATGGTTAATTTTCGTTTTTCCCCAACCTTCATACCAGAGACGCCTTCATCCCAACCTTTGATGACTTGACCGGCGCCTAACGCAAAGTTAAAGGGTTGTCCCCTATCCACAGAACTATCAAACTTAGTTCCATCGGTCAGCCAGCCGGTGTAATGAACCGAAACCGTCTGCCCCGCCGTGGCTACCGGACCGTTTCCTGGACGAAGAACCTCATATTTCAAGCCATCCGCCGTCGTCACAACGTTACTAGCGGCAGAAGTACCTGCCGCGGGACTGGCAACTGCCGCAGCTGGTGCGGGAGCCTCTGATTGAGTTTCTTGTTCTTTCTTCGCGCAGGCTGTCGCCACATAAGCCACGACAGCCAAAACCACTAAACCCAGAATAATAAAACGATGAGACATTGAAACCTCCGAATGAAAAGTGAGAAGCGGTGAAAGTATAACCGAAGAAAAGACCGGTTTCACCAGGCCGATATATGGCACAAAAAAGAAAACCCCATCCCATAAGATCTTCTTTATGGGATGGGGTTTTAAACCGCTTTCGCTATTCCCTGGAAACTCTAATGTTATTGGTCACTTCGCGAACGCCGCCCATCCCTTGTATTTCCTGGGATATTTGCCGTTTCGTTCCAAAGTCATCCACAATACCAGAAACGGTCACATGTCCTCCGCTGACATGAACGCGAATACCCTCACCTAAACGGCGGACGGTTCGGCTAATGTTGTTTTCTAATTCAACATCTTTAGGATCGGATTGAGGCTGAAAAGACGGATCCATGGGCTCCATATCTACCTCCTCCATAGGCTTACCAACGTTTACACCTCTAGATTACCCCTATAGACAAGCATTTTCAACCAAACCCATCCCCGGCTTAATTATTGAGGCATTTGACCTGTCATTTACTGATGAGACACTTGCCAAAATCTGGGATTAATTTTTTTGGTTTTTGGTCATGCTTAGATACTGCTGTTTTGGTTTAACGCAGCGGTCAATTGACTTTTCTGGCCGGCGGTGATTTCTTTCTTGCCGTTCTGCTTGAAAAACCCCAATTCTTGTTTACGAATGTTTTTCAAATTTTCCCAGGCTGTCTGGGCTTGTATCTTGGTAATTTTTCCATTTTTAAAATCTTTAGAGATATGTCTCATCTGGTGCCGCAAAACAAGATTCATTGAGTGCGCATTTGAGTCTTGCGCAGGCGAATGAATGTCGGAAAACTTAGCCACACCATTGACTGGTCCGCCGATTACGGGCGTCGACTTGAATTGGAGTGAAATCGATGGAGAACCCGGTTTATTCTGGGCCCATGCCGACCCAGTCCAGGCCAAATAAATGGAAGCTGTAAAAATAAAAAAAGATTTCATCATTCCCTCCATAAATCTGACTTTAAATTCTATCCAATACTATTTTCAAGTTTTTTTGCCGTTCCTGAACCAATATCAGCCATGCTTTTAATGAAACACTAAAACCTTGCCGGTTTTGGTCGTTATCTCATAGCCGTTATTTACTTGTATCGAGTAAATATAAAGCCCGCTCGCCACAGCTGATTGGGCTTTGTTTCTCAATAACCAGGTAATCGTATTCATTCCAGTGTTGCCTTCTGTCGTATCCGAATAAACTTCCTCGCCCATCAAGGTATATAAATTCAGTTGAATCGAAGCGTTATAGCCCAGGTTGATCATAAACTTAATCGGTTCTCCATCTCTGGAGATATTCGGACCAGCCACTGCTGATATCAGTAAACCAGAAGCTGTTGGTGTAGGCGTCAAAGCATTCACCGATATTGGTTCATTAGTGCTTGCAGCGGTAACGTTGGGTGTGGGCGTGTTGGTCGCAGTACTCTCCGAAGGTTCAAAAATACCAACAGCAGCCCTGACCACACCGGGCACAACTGTCGGTGTCTTAGTCAGCGTTTTAGTAGGTGTAAAAGTACTCGTCTTGGTGGGCGTTGAAGTAGCGGTATTTGTCTTCGTATTCGTGGGTGTGTTGGTCGGTGTTTTAGTGGGTGTGAAAGTGTTGGTCCTGGTTGGTGTCACCGTAAAGGTATTTGTTTTCGTAGGTGTCGCTGTAATCGTAGGCGTTTTAGTCGGGGTAATAGTCGGTGTCTTTGTTTTCGTAGGAGTGGCGGTAATAGTCGGTGTGTTGGTCGGCGTGAAAGTTTTCGTCTTGGTAGGGGTTACAGTAGGCGTTTTGGTTTTTGTCGGTGTAGCTGTAATGGTCGGCGTATTGGTTACTGTAGCGGTTTTAGTCTTGGTAAAGGTGGCCGTAAAGGTGGAAGTATTAGTTCTCGTGGGCGAATTGGTAGGCGTAAAGGTCTTGGTGGAAGTGCTGGTTATAGTATTAGTAGCTGTCTGTGTTTTCGTCGAAGTGTTAGTCGGCTGTACCGTCGATGTATTGGTCAGTGTATTGGTAAACGTAATAGTTGGGGTATACGTCTGCGTATTCGTAAAGGTGTTAGTTGGCGGTACTGTGGGTGTATAGGTCCGTGTATTAGTAAATGTACTAGTTTGCGTGTTCGTTGCCATGGGCGTGTAGGTTGGACTGGTCAAACAATTCGTCACAGGGCAATTTCCGAATCCAAATACTTGGCTGTTCCCGTCATCGGCCACATACCAATTGCCGCCATTCCCCACGGCGACTCCTTCTGTGTCCAAGAAGCCCGTGCTTCCATCCTGTCCATATCCAAGGAAATTACCGTTTAGGTCAAAAATACCCACTGATCCGAATCCGTCCGTCACATAAGCCAGACAATTCCCATATATCGTGATGAAATTTGCCGCCAAAAGTGTTGTCCCTTGCGTCACATCCCACTGCGACATGAAAACACCGCCGGAGGTGAACACCTGCACCAGACCCGTACCTTCATCTGCCACATAAACATTACCCGAAGCGTCCAAGGCTATTCCCAGCGGCGTGTCAAAAGTCCCATTGGACCCAGTCCCCGGGCCGCCCCATTGGGTAATGAACGCACCCTGATTGTTAAACATTTCTACCCTTTGGCCGCCCGCATCCACCACATAAATACTGGTTCCCTGTGGATTTACTGCGATACCGTAAGGCGTAGTAAATTGGCCATTCCCTGTTCCCAAAGAACCAAAATTTACCGCCAATGCCCCTGGGTTGGTGGGGCCGTTGACCGCATTAAATATATCCACCTGGTTTTGGAATTCGTCTGTCACATAAATATTACCGCTTCCATCCAACGCCACTCCCACCGGCTGATTCAGCGTCCCCAAACCCACCTGAGTCAAGGCCGTGCCTCCGGACGTGAAGACCTTTACCGAATTATCTAAAGTTTCAGCGATGTATACGTTTCCGGTGCCGTCCAAGGCTACACCCCAGGGCTCGTCCTGGACCCACGAATTCAGCGCCTGACATAACGAAGGTGCAGAGGTGGGTGATGGTGTTAAAGTAGGGGTAGATGACTGAGTCTGTGTATTCGTGGGTGTATTGGTTGCCAAAACGGTGGGGGTACAAGTAGGTACGAGGGTGATGCAAACTGAACTTGAAGCCCATCCAGTAACATCCATGGCTGTGTTTCCATTACCAGAATAATCTGCTGAGGTTGTACCCGTTCCTTCGTCGGCATGCCAACCAGCAATTAATCCATTATTCCACGGCCCCAAACACGAGGCCATATTTCCATGATATCCATTTCCAGAATTCCATAAAAATGTGATTTCAGTGGCAGATAGAACGCGATTAAAAATCAATGGTTCGTCAATTAATCCAGCATATGGAATTTGACCACTAAAAGTTGAATCGCCGAAAATAACAGCACTTGGGGTTCTCAATAACGGAGAAACTGTTCCGGCTGAACCGGTTAAAAAAGAACCATTATTATAAGATGCAAAAGCACCAGATATTGAATCATATGTAAAGCACAAAAACGACCATGTGTTTAATGGAAGAGCAGTATTATCACCTACGCTCGCTCTTACCTGTGTATATGAAGCATCGTTAAACCAAAACCATTGTGGAGCCGCTCCAAAGTTAGCAACAAGAAACATTCCGTCAGTGGCCGTGCCTCCAGGTGTAGTAACGCCTCCAACTATTGGTTGAAGACTACTGCCAGAAATTGAACTCGGATTTACCCAAATACAAAATGAAAAACTTGTTGTTGGAATTAATGTATTGGTCATCGTTACGCCAGCAGATTGAGAACCTGTAAACGACCAAGCGGTTTGGCCGTCACTAACAGTGAGAGTCGATGTCGGGGTATTCGTGGAAGTATTAGAAGGCGTATTGGTTGGTGTATTCGTCAATGTGTTTGTAGACGTATTTGTTGAGGTGGGTGTGGGCGATGTTGTCAAAGTTGGAGCAGGTGATGCTATAAAGGTCGGTGTCAGCGTCGGAAAAGGCTGCTCATAAGCCAGCATACGGCTTCGTTCAAAGTCGACCGCGTAAAAATTTCCCTGGCTGTCGGAAGTAATGGCCCAAGGGTCCGAACTATAGTCCTTCAAATAGGTCACGGGCCAATCCTGGCCTGTAGAAGTTAAAACCGACTGGGGTAGTGTTGGATTGGTGAAAACCACAGGAAAACTACCCGCATAACCGCTTTTTCCCACCACCATAACGCTGTCATCCGGGTTGAAAGCAACCCCCAAAGGATAATTGGCGGATAGATTCGGATCCGAACTATGTGGATTGGAGAGGTTATTCGATGTGGTGACCGACGTAAAATCACCGTTTCTCCCATAAACAGCAGAAGCCGGAATACCGAATCGGGCAGTGGTCGTAGAAGTATTCTGGATCGTAGAGGCGTCGAACCTTAACAACCGTCCGTTGCCTTGGGTTTCCTGATCGAAATCGGAAACGTACAGGTTCCCATGGTGGTCCATAGTCACATTACCAGGATTGCCCAAGGTGTAAGCGGTAGCGGTAGAAATATTGGGTATTGGATAAACCTTACCCTGATTGTAGAGCGTAGCCCCGGCCGCGGCGCTATTTTGGCCGAGGATGATGTCCACCACCGGGTTCGTCAAGGGGTTCCGAATGTGAAGTACCCGATTTTCCGTCTTATCAGCGACCCAAAGGTTGAGCTGGGAATCTACCACCAACCCTTGCAGACTAATCCAACTCACCGACATCGCCCCGCCACCTAGGACAGGAAGGGGCGAAGTGATACTCAAAGCTGCCGATTCACCTTGCGTGAGGGGCAGGTTATAAACCTCGATCCAATTCGAGGAGGAATTATTACTGTTCGTAATGGCCCATAAATGGGGCGTTGGCTGAGGTGTCAGTTGAGATGTCACACTGTCATCCGAACAAATTCGCCCATAAGAAATGGCAGTAGCCGCCGGACCAAAGGAAATCGCCGCGTTGGACGCTCCCGCAAAGCCGTTGGGCGTTTGTCCGAGCGTAAGGGCGGTGGCGCCGCCGAAGGGATTATTCGTATTCCAGAATAGAAGACCGTAAGTGGCCACGATGATCTGAGGTGTGGTTACGTTTTGGGCCACCGCAACTCCCTGTGGACCCAGGGGAAAAGTGGACATGGTCATAACATTAAATTGGGGGAATGATGTCGGTTTAAAGACGTCTACGTCCGCTGTATGGGCTATTCCGGTTTGGGGCGTGGGGATGGGAGCCGGAAAACGCCAAACGTCGTCGCCAGGGTATTGATACGAAATATAGACATTACCCGAACCATCTACACCCAATCCCCCCGTGGCGCCCGACAGTCCATAGTTAGTATTTGAAGATCCTGGAGGATAGTTGTATGAAAAGGAAGTAGGATTTCCCACACCGTCCCCATCTCCGGTCAGCCCCCCTTCGCCTTGTGCGTCCAACGGGGTCCAGTTCGACGTCATGAGGGGAGTATCTCGCATCAAAACCTTGAGGGGAGTAAAGTTAGTGGGATTACTGGGACTTACTCCAAAAAGAACTGCTTGGGCTGTGAGACTATCAAGCATCCAAAGGCCGCCTGTTCCTCCAGGAACGGAAGTCGGTACATCCCACTCCAAACCCATGGGCTCCTCAGAATACATGGTGGTCGCATTGCTGGCTGTCATCCCGGAGGTATAAGTGGGTACTCCATTATTACTACCAGTGGGTTGAAAAACCAGAACTCTCCCGATCAAACTATTCCCCGAGCGAGGATAGAGAAAAGGAGTATCAGCCACATAGACATTTCCCACCTTGTCGACCCGGACAGCCATGGGAGCCGCTAAATCAGACAAATCGTTGGCAGTAGCAAATATGCTTGGCTGGCCCAGCACTATATCGGCAGTTCCCGATGGAATTCCTGTATTCGGTGCGTTGGGGTTAGGAAAACGAATCACCCGATTGTTTTTCGTGTCAGCTACCCACAGGTTTCCCCAGGTGTCCGTAGCCACACCAGACACAAACTGATTGGTCACACCGTTGTAGCCCCAGAAATTAAGATTCGATGGTCCATCGCCAGTCACGGCGCCTGAGAAATTGGTTGTACTCGACCCCTGGCCCCAGACGTAAGAAGCTGGTTCAGAGCTGTAGATAGGCGCGTTGTATCGAAGCACGCGGCTGTTGTAGAAATCAGGCACATAAAGGTTTCCCTGGCTGTCCACCGCCATATTGGCGCCAGAATTGGTTTCAGCAACCGAGTTGGCGAATTGAGGTAAGCCACAAAGACAAGAGGCGGAAGGCGCGGTTGGATTAGGATAGTCCTGGAAGTTGCCGTCCCAGTTGCAGCCCGTGTGTTTGAAATCCGGCTGACCGAGAACGATGTCGGCCCCATAACCCGGGTCCGAAGCCGCCGCGTTGGGATTAAATTCGGAAATATTGTTGAATCCCAGAATGCGGCTGTTATGGCTGTCCCAAACATAGAGTCGATTGGAGGCTGTATCTACTACAACGCCTCCGACGTAATTTAAGCTGGTGTTGGTGGCCAGATTGCCCGTAATATCCGAATAGTCGATCTGGCCGAGGATCAAGTCGGCCCACAGGTCGCCGACCACGCCGCGCGCGGGATAAATGAATCCGGCGGATTGCGCATTTTGCGGATTCTGAGGGAGATACTGGGCCCAAGCTTTGGAATCGCAAGAAAACATCACGAAAAAAAATGCGGCTAAAAGCGGGATGGCTAATGTGTTTTTAAATTGCCTGCGCCCGCTCATAAATACCGCCAAATATTCAATCTTAAATACGAAAAGAGAAACGATGGAGGAAGTTTAAAGACAACCGATCATACAATCAACAAATTTATTTAAAATTTTAAAAAATGTCGTTTTTCTGTCCGGTTTTTTATGGTGTTAACAAAAATTTAACGGGTAAATGGAAAAAAGGATGATCGTTGAATGCGATTTATGGAATGACTGCCAATTATTTCATCAATCTTTCGGCGCAAACATCCTTCCAATTTCATCAATCTGTTCCCGGCTCAATCCCTGCGGCGTTTGGCCGGTTTGCTTGCAAAGCAAATACAAAATAGCCGCTTTGTTCATGGCATCAATCAAATCAAAAGCTTCAATGGCATCCTTACCTACCGCTAAAACACCATGTTTTTCCCACATGACCACTTTATGTTTTCGTTCCAAAGCTTTAACCGTTTCTTTAGCAAGTTCTTGCGAAGCGGTTAAGCGGTAAGGCACCCAACCAATCCCCCGAGGCACATAAATTTTCGCTTCGGGAATCATGCTCCACAGGGCGTAATTTAATTTTTCTTCGCCCGCAGTTTCGGACAAGTGCGTTAACGCGATAAGTTCGTTCGGATGGGTATGAAGTACAACCTTTTCCTTCGCTCCGCTTTTTCGAAGTGAGTTCTGCATCAACAGATGCGAGGGTAACTCAGAAGTCGGCTTGAACCCTTCCCTTTTTCCGCCCCAAAACAAATGAAACCCTTTAGCGTCTCCCGAAATTTGGAGGACACATAAACACTCAGAGGAATGATTTTGAATGTCTCGATAGCGAGTTCCCGTACCGGTGACCAAATAGCTTCGGCCCGCGAACTCGGGTAAAAGTCCCGCGATGGGTTTTACAGGAAATTTCTTCAGCTTGGCTGGTGTAATAGCAATATGGTCGGTGATATCCACCGAAAGGTTACCCGCGTTTTTTTCCGCCCATCCCTTTTGCCAGAGATACTGGCCCACTTCCCCCACTTCACGAATCACTTGATGAACACTTTTGGAAAGGGTAATGGGCATAAATCCTCCGAAGTTAATTGCCGTAATTATAATCATTTTTTTCATTCTGGCTGGTCAAGTTGACACTACTAAACACCACCCATAAGATGCTCTCTTCATTTCGCTCCAAGGAAGATGTATGGAAAACGCCCTTCACGTTGAAAACCTGGCCAAAAGTTACAAACGCCGCGTGCGTAAACCCGGTCTGGCGGGAGCTTTTCAAAGTATGTTTTCAGGGAAAACAGAGGAATTTCACGCGGTCAAAGGCATTTCCTTTTCCATCAAACGGGGTGAAAAAGTCGGCCTCATCGGCGAAAATGGCGCGGGTAAATCCACCACGCTTAAAATGCTCACCGGCATTATTGTTCCTACCGGCGGCCAACTGGAAGTTTTGGGTTTAGTGCCCTGGCAAAAGCGTCGCCAGTTAGCCCTCAATATCGGGGTGGTCTTCGGTCAAAGACCCCAGCTTTTATGGGATATTCCGGTTCGGGAAACCTTTCGGCTTTTAAAAGACATGTACCACATCCCCAATGATGTGTTTGAAATTACCTATCCCGAAGCGGTCAAACGGCTGGACCTGGAACCGCTTTTAAGCACCCCTGTGCGCCTTCTTTCGTTAGGCCAGAGAATGCGCTGCGATCTGGCGGCTTCCCTCTTGCACGCGCCCGCTGTGGCTTTTTTAGATGAACCCACCATTGGATTGGACCTTACGGTCAAAGAACAGGTACGTGAATATATCCGGGATATGCAAAACCGGTTCGGAACCACTTTGCTGATTACCACCCATGATTTGAAAGATATTACGGAAGTCTGTGACAGGCTTCTTTTGCTCGATAAGGGAAAATTGCTTTTCGACGGCTCTTTGAAAGCCTTTGAGAAACGTTTCGCCAACGAAAGCCGGATTGTGGCTGAGCTGCACCAGCCCGCCACTCCCGCTTCCCTGAAGAAACTCTCAGCGGAAATTAAACGCTATGGCGGCGTTATCACCTTTTCGGAAGGCCATCGCTTGATATTGGAATACCGAAAAGCGGGCGCCGCCCCGGCCCTAACCCAGATTTTATTGAAACGCCAAAAAGTCGTCGATTTAACCCTGGAAAAAACCGACATTGATACCATCGTAACGAGGATTTACCGGAAACCCGCCGGGGAAAAAATGAAGCCATGAGACCGCTTCAACCGCCGCTTACACTTTTAAGTAGTTTTCAAAGCTACGCTTCTTACTTTGTGCGCTGCCTCAAAGCCAGCTTCGCCTATCGGGCCGCCACCATTACCAATCTGCTGACAGCGGCGGTCAGCTATTCGATCACCATCATGATTTGGCGGCAGGTCTATTCGCAAAACCCCAACCTTTTGATTCCCAGCGATCAAATGTACGTTTATCTACTTTTAGCCGGCTGCGTCAACTATGCCATGATCATGAATATCGAGTTTCGCATCAGTCAAAGAATTCGAACCGGTTTAGTCGCCACCGATCTTCTCAAACCGGTCGATTTTCAAATCGCACAGGGTATTCAAGCCATCAGCGACGGGTTCTTTAACGGTTCCATGGGCATCATGGTTTTTCTATGCGGTTTTTTGGTATTTGGAACGCGAATGTTTCCTCCTGATTTCCAATGTCTGGGTCTTTTTATTATCAGTTTTCTTTTGGGTTTTACGGTGATGTACGGGGTTTGTTTTGTTTTCGTTCAGGGCGCCTTCTACACTTATAGCGGTTACGGCATCATGGCTTCACGCAACGCCTTACAACTGACCTTTTCAGGCGTTTCTGCCCCTCTGGCTTTTTACCCGCCGCTTCTCAAAACCATCGCCGATTGGCTGCCTTTCAAACACATCATCTACTCGCCTATTTCCATTTATATGGGCTGGGCCAAAAATGCCGACTCTTATCACTTAATTCTTCAACAAGCCGGCTGGGCGTTGTTTCTATTTATTTTGGGCAAAATCATTATGAAACACGCCTTAAAGCAACTCGAAGTTCAGGGAGGTTGACCATGCGGGAAAATATTAAATTGTATTGGACCGCCTTCAATACTGCCCTTCAGGCCAAATTTGAATATCGGGTAGATTTTTTTGTTGGTGTTCTCACCTCCTGCATGCTTCAACTTTCATCCTTATTTTTTCTTTGGATTGTTTTTCATCAAACCCCGAGCATCAACGGATGGATGCCCGATCAGGTAATTTTACTTTTCGGTATGACCGCCGCCGCTCTGGGTCTTTCGGAACTTTTCTTCAATCATATCTGGTTCGTTCCCTCTTACATTGTCCAGGGCGACCTGGACCGCCTTTTAACTTACCCCGTCAATTCCCTTTATTTTCTTCTGATCACCCGGCCCGAACTGCATGCTTTTGGAAATCTGGCTACCGGCACTCTTTTGACTTCCTATGCCCTGATCCATTTAAACGCGCCATGGTACGCCTGGGTTCTTTTTCCGCTATTCGCCGTGAGCGGCTGCCTGATTTACACTGCGGCATTGGTGATTGCGGCATCCCTTTCTTTTAAATTTGTCGGGCCTACTTCGATCAACTTATTTATTACGAACATTCTTCTGAACGCCACCCGTTACCCCCTGAGTATCTATCCCCAAGTCGTTCAGATCGTTCTTTTGGTATTGGTTCCCTACGGAGCCTTCCACTACCTGCCCGCCAGTTTGCTTTTAGGGAAAGACCTGAACCTTTGGATAATTCTGGTTACGCCTTTGGCGGCTTTGTGTTTCTTTTGGGAAGCGGGTTGGTTTTGGCGCTGGGGTCTTAACCAATACGAAAGCACTGGTTCTTGAGAAGATAAATTAGATTCGAATGATTATTTAGCGGTAAATTTCGGGACGGAAGAAAAACCGGCGCTGAATGACCTGCTTGATCTTCGGTATATGTTTTTTGGCTTCCTTTTCACCCACCGCGATCATTTCTTTGCCCATGCTAAAATCAAAAAGATCAAATTTGGTCATATCCGGTTCAATAATGATGTCAGCGTTTTCCCGCCAGGAAGATTCTTCCTGGACAAAGAAATACCAAACCCGCATAAGAATTTGAAATACGTTAGACGCCGGCGGAAATACCTGATGGTGGCCGAACAGGTTGACCGCGATCACCACGTCCGCTCCCAGACCTTTTAACGCTTTTACCGGAACATTCTCGGCCATCCCGCCATCCGCCAATTGATGGCCTTCCAATTCCACCGGGGTATAAACACCCGGTATGGAGCAGGACGCGCGCACCGCTTTATCCAAAGGTCCATTGGTAAAGATAATTTCTTCCCCCGAGCATAAGTCCGTCGTGACTACCGCCAGGGGTTTCTTTAGCTGTGCGAAGTTTTCAACTTTTAAAAATTTTCGGATGTATTCCTCGATAGGCCCGGAGGAAACCAAGCCCTTGCGTGAAGGACGAAAAGAAAATAACTGCCCCCAGCCTGTTTGAATGCCGATTTCCTCAATGCGTGAAACCGACAGGCCCGAAGCGTAGGCCGCCGCGATAATCGCCCCCGCGCTGGTGCCCGCGACACAATCCACGTGAATGCCCGCTTCTTCCAGTGCTTTGAGAACCCCTATCTGCGCCACGCCGTAAGCCACACCGCCGCAAAGAGCCAACCCAACCTTATACTGATTTTCCGCGACAGTCTTTTTCAGCTGGCTCAGAGTATAAAAATTAGGAGCGGCCTTGCGGTTTTTGGGGGGCATGGTGTTTTCTCACAAATCCGTAAATTGCGGCTGGCGTTTTTCCACAAAAGCCTTCACGCCTTCTTTCATATCAGGCGATTTGCAACAGGCGCCAAAACCCTCGAGTTCAACCTTTAGGCCCTCTTCCAAGGATAGTTGATCCAATCCCTGGTAAACCGCCTTCAGCGTCTGGGCAATCCCCACTGCCGGTTTCATGGCGATTTTCTTGGCCAACCCCTGGGCTTGGCGCAGTACTTCGGCTTCCGGTACCACATGATTGACCAATCCCAAAGCTTTAGCATCTAGCGGAGGAATACTATCGCCCGTAAGAATCCACTCCAGCGCTTTGCCCGTTCCCACCAGGCGGGATAACCGTTGGGTGCCGCCAAAGCCGGGGATGATTCCCAGGTTGATTTCCGGCTGACCCAGTTTGGCGTGATCCGACGCGATGCGGATGTGACAGGCCATCGCCAATTCCATCCCGCCGCCCAGACAAACGCCGTTAATGGCGGCAATGACGGGTTTTTTCAACCGTTCGATTTTCGTGAAAATCCTCTGGCCAAACCCCGCCGCTTTTTTACCATCTTCTTCCGATTGAATTTGAGAGAACTCTTTAATATCAGCCCCCGCGATAAACACTGGACCGACGCCGGTGAGAACTATCACCTTCACATCTTTGGTCGTTTCGAGCTCGTCGAACATCGCTTCCAGTTCTTTCAAAACTTCCTGCGAAAGAGCATTGACCGGCGGATGGTTAATGGTAACTGTGGCGACTTTACTCTCGATAGCTACACTTAAAAATTGTCCCATAAAAACCTCCAATTTTTTTGAACCACAGAGTACACAGAGTTTTCAGAGTAAAAAATTTTGATGAACATGAAATATTTTAAGCCTTACTTTGTGAACTCTGTGGTGAATAATCAATAATTAAAAAAGCCTCTCTTTGTTTTTTGACCCAGGTAATTGGCCGAAACCATGCGTTTGAGAATCGGCGCGGGCCAAAAACGGGGGCCTAATTGCTTTGAAAACTCTTTCAGTTTTTCAACCACCACATCAATCCCAATGGCGTCAGCGGTATGCAACGGTCCGCCTTTATCCTGTGGATAACCCGTGCCCGCCAGCATGGCCAGGTCGATATCCGAGGGAGAAGCCACGTTTTCTTCCAAACAAAAAGCCGCTTCGTTAATCATTTGAAACACCAGCCGTTCGGGTGAAAAAGGCGTGCCCTTGATTCCGGTTTTGGCCTGAATCGCGTCAACCGTCGGTTTCAAATCGCCTGTTTTCGACTCGTCATAAACATAAAAACCAATCCCATTCTTCACACCCAGTCGGTTGTTCTTATGCATTTCTCCCAAAATCTCGGCGGCTTTCATGCGGGGTCCGAAAGAATCATAAAGAATCATGGAAACATCGGCGCATACATCCAATCCCAGCATATCCAAAAGGGCAAAAGGCCCCATGGGCATACCGAAAGCGCGCATCGCTTTGTCAATTTCATCAGCGGGGGCGGAGCCTTCCTGAAAAGCATAGGCCGCCTCATTGAGATATGGCAGTAAAAGTCGGTTCACCAAAAAACCTGCGCATTCTTTAACCCGAACCGGCATCTTGCGGAGCGATTCAACAAAAGCAACGGCATCATCCACTGTTTCGGTTGAGGTTTGAAGACCCGGTATAACTTCAACCAGCTTCATGACGGGCGCCGGATTAAAAAAGTGAATGCCAATAACTTTATCGGACTTTTTCACCGCCGAGGCGATTTGGCTGATGGAAAGAGCGGAGGTATTGCTGGCCATAATGGCAGTTTCGGGCAGAACCTTTTCGAGTTCCTGGAATACCTGGTGCTTCACCTTCATGTTTTCAAAGACTGCTTCAATGACCAGGTCGCAGTCCTTAAAGTCGTCATAAGACGTGGTTCCCATTACCAGCTTCATCTTTTGGTCCATTTCAGAAGCGGTCATTTTACCTTTGTCCACGCGGCCCTGATAAACCTTGCGGATCATCCCAATGCCCTTGTCCACGCGCTCCTGATCCGTATCTTTCAAAACCACCGGAAGGCCGGAAAAAGAAATCACCTGCGCGATACCGGCGCCCATTGCCCCCGCGCCCACCACACCCGCCTTATAAATGAACATAACCGCCTCCGTTTTCACTTGGGGTATACAGGCTCAACGCTCAAGAAGACTTGCGAATTTGATTGTAAAGCTCAGGGGAGGCAGGTACAAGTAGGATTGCCTTTAAAAATAAAAAGCTCCGGAACTAGCCAAGAGCTTTCAAAAGAATTTATGAATTAAAAAATTTGATTAGCTGTTTTAGATTTAGTAACCACTTGCCGGTGCAGCGGTAAAAGTAACTGAACCATTGGCTCCATTGGAACTGACACCGTAGTCGGTATAAACCCCATTATTTGATTCCAAAACCGACGTAGTTCCCGAGAACGATGTTAAATTTTCAATAAGGGAAATAATACCGCCGCCAGAATTACCAATTGCCATAATGCTTGAGCTTCCTGATGATCCTGCGTTCGCGGTTAATTTACCTGAGCCTGTAATAGTACTGGCTTCTATTAGAATGGAGCCACCCGCGCCGCCCGCGCCGTCTTCATACCCGCACCCGCAACTACCACAACCAGCGAAACCATCCATATCTATTGTTCCATTAATAACTGCAGGGGCAACTTGATTGGTCGCGGGATTGTAAACAACAATCCAAATCAAACCACCACCCCAACCCGCTGGAGCAATATAAATTCCACCGCACATATTTGGCTCTCCACCACCGCTTCCCATATAAACCGGGTGAACAGGATCATCATTGGCCGCGCCACCCTTAACAACGCTATAAGCATCGTTAACATATGACGGCAAAAGAAAACCATAACCACCCATTCCCCCATGTCCCGCCCCACTGGACGGATAGCCATTATTGTCTGAACTGGAAAAACCATTTCCGGGACCCCACATATTCGGTTGACCAGGCCCAACAGCTCCGCCCCCGTAAGTCACAGGCAACCCATTTGCGGCAGAAAAAGTTATATCGGGTGTTGTATTAGTTTCTGTTGACCAATATCCCAGTCCCCTAATCGTCGCACCCGCCCCCAAAGTAAAAGACTGGGCGAAAATAGTAACTCCGCCGCCTAAAGTCACCAGCGCACTGCCGCTGATATCAACTGTATTAAAATAATAGTCGCCTCCCTGCAGTATCGTGGTGCCTGAACTCATAATAAAATTCGAACTGGAAACGGTAAAAGTAGCCGTATTGGTCGGGGTATATGTTTCTGTAGGCGTATAAGTATTTGTGACTGTATTCGTTGCGGTTTTTGTCGCGGTATTGGTAGCGGTGTCTGTCGGCGTACTGGTGATAATATTAGTTGCTGTGTTGGTAAGCGTAATTGTTGGGGTATTTGTAAAAGTGTTTATCGGCAACCCAGTAGCTGTGTTAGTGGGGGTATTAGTCGAAGAAAAAGTCGGCGTAAAAGTTATAGAAAGTAAAGAAGCTGAAGTGGGAAGAACTCCCGTATTCTTATTACAAGCCCAGGGCAATACACCCGTTAACAACAAACCAAGAATTAGAAATAGGTTTAAATAGTTTCGATTTCTCATGTAGTTATCATACTCTTCTGATGACCCCTTCCAATGTTAAATCGTTAAATTCCCCTAAAAGTGCCTAATTTATGGCTAAAACACTTTTTGAAATTACGGATTTTTGAATCCGGAATGGCCTTTATTGACCTAATTGAGTGACGGTTTGAAGTTCGCTATTCATGACTGATATGACCCTGGCATTCGTGTCAAACCCCCGTTGGGCGATAATCATATTGGTTAATTCGACCGTCAAATCCACATTGGAACCTTCTAACGAATCGCCTTCAATGGTTCCCAAACCGTTTTGGCCCGCCAAACCAAGCTGCATCGCTCCGGAATTACGGGAGGTGGAATAATAATTACTGCCCGTATTATTAAGTCCATCCGGGTTATTCACTGAAGCCAGCGCCACTTGCGCCAGATTCAGCTTTTGACCATTAGAAAAAGACCCAATGATTTTGCCTGATTCATCAAAATTAAGACTCTGTAAGGTTCCGTCCGAATAGCCGTTCTGTGTAGCCCCGACGTGGCTGTCCGGTACATAAGTATTCACCCCGTTAATCGTCTGATAAGTTCCCTGAGCATCGCCCGTAAGGCCATCGCGCTGCCCCACTCCTATCGCCCCAAAAGTCCCAAAGTTCAAAGTAACTTGCGTGATTTCCGCACCCGTACTGGGAATCGGAGAAATGGGTAAAGGATTATTAACGGGCGGAAGATAGATATGGGGAGAAGCCGGAAATCCGCCGGAGGGTGGAACGCCAAAAATATTACCAGGCGGAACGCCAAAACCCCCGCCAGCTGAGGCTAAAGACCCATCCGTATTAAAATAAATGAGATCGCCTATTTCAATCTGTCCCAGCACTCCTTCGTCGTAACCGGACAGAGGCGCGGTATCCCCCTCAAGAATTCCAGTCCCGCCTAACAAACTAGCGGTCGAAACCGCTTGTCCCCCCGTGGTGTCAAAGGCATACCAGGCATAGGCCGCCTGACTGGGACCGGTCGTGGTATTAATTCCCCCCGCGCCCAAATCATTCACTTGATAAAATTGAATCGTAACCTGCCTCTGTTGTCCATTGGAGTCATAAACCGTTTCACTTATTTGTGTCGCGGGCGGCAGCGGCGGTTGTTGTTCCCAGGCGTAATTGCCTTGGTTAGCCGTCACTAAATTGAGGTCAATCCCAAAATCCACAATGGGCGACTGAGCCGCCGTAAAATCCGCGGTTTGCTGGATGGCGTAAGACGTTGCGGCGGTCACCGGACCCGGAGGGATGGCTTGTTCTGTCGCGACCGCCGGATTCAACGTGGGAAACCCCGCCAAAAGCCCCTGGTCAATGCTTACCGCCAAAGGCAAGACAGGCTGTCCGTTGGGATTTATATTCAGAACTCCGCCGCTAGTCGTGGCTTGCTGAAAGGCATCCAAATTTCCCTGAAGATTCATCACCGTCGTGGCCTTCGGCGGCATGGTCATATTGGGATTAATTTGAATGTTGGTGATATTCGCCGTATCCGATGTATTCAATTGGTAAGAGGCGTTTGTAATCACAGCCGGTACAGAGGGAGGAGCAAAAGGAGATCCTAAATTAGAAAAACTATTAATTGTCGTTCGTGTGTATTGAAGACTGGCGTTATAACCCTGAATGAGTCCGCCATTGCCATCCACTAAATTTCCATTGCTATCAAAATTCAAATTACCCGCGCGGGTTAGGTAAGTTCCGCTTCCACTTTTAGCGACTAAAAATCCATTTCCCTGAATAGAGATATCTGTGGAGACACCGGTCGCCTGAGTTGACCCCTGCGCAAAATTGGCCTGGATGGATTGAACCCTGGTGCCTGTCCCCAGCGACCTCGGATCAACACCGCCCATTTCGGACAAGGCATTATCGCCCGATCCGTTGAAAAGGGATTGGTTGAACTGATCCGCGAAACTCACCGAACTGGACTTATAGCCGGTGGTATTGGAGTTGGAAATATTATTTCCAATCACGTCTAACCACGTACTATCCGATTGCAGCCCGGAGATCGCGCTATAGAGGGCGGATGAAGCCATCAATTGTCACTTTCGAATAATGTCAGTGTCGTCAGGGCGTGGTAAATCGCCTCACCTAACGGCTTTTTTTAAGGAATTCTTGAGGAAAAACGGAGGTAATCCGGCAGATAAACCGGCTAAAAACCAATAAAAACAAAAGAAAATTCATGAGGACAAAAAAATACCGCCTTTTCCAATGAAGAAAAGACGGTATTAAGAATTAAAGGATGATTAAACCGCTACCGGTGTTTTAGAACGAAATTGGGGTCCCACTTGCACCTTGCCGGTGCAACTGGCTGTACCACAATGGCAGTTAAACTCGTAAGTCCAGTTGCCAATGTTGTCGGTCTTACGGTAGTCCCAGCTGATTTCCTCACCCGCCGGAATATCCCGGGAAGCGAGAAGAATAATGCCGTTCTCAATATGCGCGCTGGGAGTACAGGCGTGGTTCACGAAACAGAGAGGGTCGCAGCCGTTTTCATAATCATGAAGCATGATGAAACCGGGATAAATATACATCGCATGATCGATATTCAGCTTTTCGGGCGCGACGTTCTTTTTTAAAGTATCAATGTCTTCTTCGGGCATCACGATTCCGCCGAAAACCCCAACCACGTCTCCCTTTTTAATTTTACGAACGGAGTAAACCCCTTTACCTTCCATACCGCTTTGCTTCACCTCAACCGCTTCACTCACCCAAGGCTTTATTTTCATGAGCTTTTGTTCAACCATCCTTCTTCTCGTAATACCTGGGTTAAACCCCGGCTTGGGGAGTGATTCTAGCGCAAAGGGTCCCCCGGTTCATGGATTGTTTGGGGGCTTTTCGGGGGGTTTAAAAGGGGTTTTGAAAATATCTTTTAAGGTAGCTTCAAATGTGACAGCTTCCCAGACCCCGTTTGGCCAGGTATTGCTGGTGATAATCCTCGGCTTTCCAAAAGGTTTTGGCGGGCACAATTTCAGTCACGATCTCCCGGGGAAAGAGCTTCTGCGCTTTTTCCTTGGAAGCCTTGGCGGTTTTTTCCTGCTCGGGGCTATGGAAAAAAATGGCCGAGCGGTATTGGGTGCCGACATCCGGACCCTGGCGGTTTAACGTGGTCGGGTTATGCCCCTTCCAGAAAACATCCAGAAGAGCGTCATAGCCAATTTGGGCGGGATCGTAAGTGACTTCCACCACTTCGGCATGAAGGGTGCGGCCAGTGCAGACATCCTCGTAAGTTGGGCGTTCCAAATGGCCACCCTCATAACCGACGGCGGTAGATGTGACGCCTTTTAATTGGCGGAAAGATTCTTCCACTCCCCAAAAACAGCCTGCCCCAAAAGTAGCTTTTTCCATGATGTCCTCCTAAACTTTTAAAAAATTGATTGAACCACAAAGTTCACAAAGTAAGGCAAAACTTCGGTTAAAGCTGAAACCAAAAAATATCTTAAACCTCAAATAGTTTATGCCTTAATCAAATTATTTCGATTCACTTTGTGAACTCTGTGTACTCCGTGGTGAAATTTTATCGTCTTACCCCTTTTATACTGAAAAAGAAGAAAAGAAGTTACTTCGCTATGCAGCCTTTTGGTTAATTCGTTTCCCTCGGTGTCATAGCCATCCTCCACAATTAACGTCGTTGGCAATAGGGATCAGACAAAAAAGAAAAACCCCGTAAAAACGTTTCTCTGTCTTTACGAGGTTCAATTTCAGTGTTTTTATATTCTCTTGTCATAAGCACGGTTTAGGCAAAAGCCAACTTTCTACCTTTTGGCCGGGGGATTTCACGTCCTTCTTCCTTAGCCGTATGAATCCATTCTTTGATAATTACCTGAACATTCTTTAATGATTTGCCATAAGTTTCTCCATCGGCCATACAACCGGGCAATTCTGGAACCTCCGCAATAAAAGCGTGGTCGTCTTCACTCCAATAGATAATCACTTCGTATTTGTCATTCGCCATTTAATCCTCCAAACTTGTACTTCAAAATCAATCCTCTAACTTGTTTAACTTGATAAGGCTTCGCTTTATTGCCGTCCGATTGCAAATTGATGATTTCTTCTACTCCATCTTTTACAAAAATATGATGACTGCCTTTCACGCGTTCCCGAAATTCCAAATCTTTGAGCAAATGACATAATTCACTAAAACGAATATTGACATCAGCCCTGCCGCTTAGGATTTGTGCTAAAAGCCTTTTTTTCTTACTCAAATATCTATCCTTTGTTGATTATACCTAAAAACATGAAAAACTGCCTAATACCCGATGAGTGAGCATTGTCGACAAACAAACCGCGGCTGGCAAACCTTAAATAGAATGGAAATCTGTCAAATTACTTTTAAAATCATCGGCTATCCAGCCCTGTTTGAGTGTGAACCAATAAGCTTCCCGAACATTTTCCTCCGAAAGGCCGGTGGATCTCACTAGGGCTGAAGTGGTTTTTCCCGCCATCGTTTCTTTCATCACGGTCATCAGGATTTCATTTACCGGCGTCACCCTCGGGCTTCCCTCGTCAGACCAAACCACCAGCGATTCCGGTTCCTTTTTGAACATTTCGCCCTCAAAACCATCCACGCCCTTTTCGGTAAAACCAGCCCAGGCTTTGTGAATTTTATAGGCGGATTGCACCAGCCGGACTGAATTCTTAAACCTTAGTTTTGATTCCCGCCCGATTTCAGGCAATTCACCCGTCAACGACGGTTCGGGTGGAGCGTAAAAAGCCCGCTCCAAAGCCCATTCCAGCCGGGCCACCTCCGGGATAAAGGCCAGATGCTGTATTTCTTCCCGGCCCGCCAAAAAATCCCCAAAGCCGCCGCCATACTGAATCAGGTCCGAATCACGGGAAGGATTTTGATACAGAAAATCCCGGCTGAAAAAGTTGAAATTATTCTCACCCAGCAGCACCCGGGTGAAAACATAGGTTTCTTTCATGGCGCCGATCAACCCAAAAACCAGATTGCCCCGGTAAATCTTGAGCCCGTTATGGGGGTCCGAATGCTGAGGGTCCAGAAAGTAGGACCGAATATGGTTTTTCTGCTCTTCCCCGGGCTTGGCGGTATAAAGAAATTCAATGAACTCCTTTTGCAGTTGTTCAAGCGACATGGGATACCCCGCTCAGAACCGCCTGGGCCTTTTGGGCTTCGGCCCAGACCACCTCAAAGGCCGGAATATTCAAATCCCACTCCATTAACGTCGGCACCTGGGGAAAGCGCGCCGCGGCATACCGGTAAAGATCCCAAACTTCATCGCACACCGCCGAACCGTGATTATCGACCAAAATACCCTCGGTTCTCAAATGACCGGCCAGATGCATTTCCTTCACCCGGTCCACCGGCATGGCATCTATATAGAGATAAGGATCAAACCGAAGGTTTTCGGAATTCACGTAAATATTATTAATATCGAGAAGCAGGTGGCAATCGGCCTTTTCCACCACCGCTTTGACGAATTCCCACTCGGTCATTTCGGATTGGTTGAATCTCAAATAGCCCGAAAGGTTTTCAATCAGCATGCGCCGGCCCAGTTTTTCCTGGGCTTGCTGGATACGGGAAGCCGCGTGGGACACCGCGTCGGCGGTGTAGGGCAAAGGTAAAAGGTCGTGCGATTGGAGGCCGTTGGCGCCGACCCAGCAAAGATGGTCGGATATCCACTGGGGTTGGTAGCGTTCGATCAGTTCGGAAAGTCTTTTAAAATAGCTGTCGTTGAGAACTTCGGTAGAGCCCAGGTTCATGCCCAGACAATGAAAGGTCAGCGGATAGTGGGTTCTGATTTTTTCCAGAGCCCGATGGGGTATTTCACCTTGGTTGAGATAGTTGTCCGCCATCACCTCAAACCAGGGAACCGGGGGTTTGTTTTCTAAAACACCCGATAAATGGGGGGAGCGGAGACCCATCCCCGCCCCCTGAATAACAGATCCCATAAATTAATCTCTTACATCGCCGCCGCTGGGGCCGCGTCTGCCGGCTTCAAGCTTCCGCCGATTTTATCGCTCACACCCTTGGGCAAATAGATCCATTCGTTCGGATCGTTATCGACCTTGGACTGGCCGGCGCAGGAATGACCTTTGGCGGCGCAATCGTTCTTGCCGGCCTTGGCCACACCATAAACCTTCTCTACTTTGATTCCCTTAATCTTGGTCCAGTCACCCGCGTGGGCGGTGGTGGTAAGGGCAACCGCGCTAAAAGCGACAGCGGTGGCAATGGCGGTGGTTGAGGCTAATTTGGTACCGTTCATAACAACTCCTTTAAAATTAATAAGCCCTCCCAAAGAAGAGCTGGAAATAGATACTCCCCGACCGGAAAGAAAGTTACCAGAAAAATCGGTACTGTTACAGTTTACAAATTAATGACTTTCGATGTCATTGCGAGGAGAAACCGTCGAATAGACGGTTGTCATCGACGAAGCAACCCCAGTTTAAATAAAGTTTGAACCCTCCACATTACCAACAACCCAAGCACCGTCGTTGTACATGGGCTTTGCCCATGCAGGGTCGGCCACACAGGCTGACCACTTCAAGCCTGTCATAACCAGCCCCCTATTCAGGGGCCATTCCTCGCAATGACGGCTAAACTATAACACTACTGAAAATTCTTCTCTTCTCGTAACCCTTTTCCCCCTTATTCCGTAATCTATACCAGCTGTCGATCAATTTAAGGAGCCGGATATGAAAAAAGGTTTTATGATTTTAGCCTTGGTTTTAGGGGTCTTTTCCGCCGTCAGTATCAGTCAAGCCGCTGTTTACAAGATAGACCCGGACCACAGCAGTATTACCTTTAAAGTAAAGCATCTGACCATCAGCACAGTCATGGGAAAGTTTTCCAAATTTTCAGGAACATTTAACTTTGACGAAAAGAATCCCTCCCAATCGAAGGTCACGGTCACCATTGACCCGGCCAGCGTGGATACAGGCGTCAAGGGCCGCGACGACCATTTGCGCAGCGACGCCTTTTTCGAGGTGGAAACCTATCCGACGGCCGTTTTCAAAAGCACCAAAGTCAGCGATATCAAAGACGGGGATTTTACCATTGAGGGTAATTTGACCCTGCATGGGGTGACCAAGCCGGTGGTGTTAAAAGCCAGCTATGAAGGTTCCATCGCCGACGATCAGGGCCAGACCCACGCGGCTTTCAGCGCCGAAACCGAAATCAACCGGCAGGATTACGGAATTGACTTCAGCGAAGCCCTGGATAAGGGCGGCCTTTTAGCGGCCAATGAAGTGAAATTGAGTTTTGAAGTGGAAGGCGTTCAAGCCTCCCAATAACCCCGAAACCCAAAACAATTTTTAACCACCAAGGCACCAAGGGCACCATGCCGGCCTTCAATAAAGCTTTTAAAGAGGTCGGTATAGTACCGATTTCCATAATTTGTTTTATAGTAAATCGGCACAAGAAAATCTTTAATGTTTAAATCAAATTCCTCTTCTTGCCTTCCTTGGTGCCCTTGGTGCCTTGGTGGTTAGAGAAGTTTTTATGCCTTGCCCTTCCCTTGCAATCCGCACCCTTCCCCCTCTAGTCTGGCCTATCCCATTCGAAGGAGTCAGAAATGCAAAAACGAAAATTAGGAAGCCAGGGTCTGGAAGTTCCCGTCCTGGGTTTAGGCTGTATGGGTATGACTTTCGCTTACAACGGCGGCAAGGCCGATCCGGATGAATGCCTCAAAGTTCTGGACCGGTCGCTGGAATTGGGAATCAATTTTTGGGACACCGCCCAGAGCTATGGACCCTTTACGAATGAGGAACTTCTGGGCAAGTCCTTAAAAGGCCGCCGTGAAAAAGTAATTGTGGCTACCAAGTTCGCCTGGAAAAACGGCGCGGCGGGTCCCGACACGCTGGATGGATCGCCTGAAAACGCCCGGGAAAGTTTGGAAGGCTGTTTAAAAAGATTAGGCACGGACTACGTGGACCTTTACTATCTTCACCGCAAAGACCCTAAAGTACCAATCGAGGAAACGGTTGGCGCCATGGGCCAATTGGTCAAAGAAGGCAAAGTCCGTTATATCGGTTTAAGCGAAGTGGGCCCCGTTACCCTGCGAAAAGCCCACGCCGTCCACCCTTTAACCGCTTTGCAAAGCGAATATTCCCTCTGGGAAACGGGCCTGGAAGAAAAAATTCTTCCTGTGCTGAGGGAATTGAAAATCGGCCTGGTGGCCTTTAGCCCCGTGGGCCGGGGCTTTTTAACCGGACAGATTAAACGCTTTGAGGATATTCCGGAAAAAGACATGCGCCGCACCCTTCCCCGTTTTCAGGGTGAAAACTTCGCCGCGAATTTAAAATTGGTAGAAGCCGTCAAGGACCTGGGCGCCTCGAAGGGGGCTACCGCTTCCCAAACCGCGCTGGCCTGGCTGCTGCGGCAAGGGGAGGATATCACCGCCATCCCCGGCACCACCCATGTTCACCATTTGGAGGAAAACGCCAAGGCGGCGGAGATTCATTTGAGCGAACAGGATTTGGCGGGGATACAACAAATTCTGGCGAAAATTCCGATTTCGGGAAACCGCTATTCCGAAATGATGGCCAAAATGGTTTCGGCTGAATAATTCCAATCCAGCCTTGAAACATCGCCACGACTTCAAGGCCTCAGCTTTAAAAGGAAATCTTAAAACCCATTCACGGAGTACACCAAGTTTTAAAGAGTTTATCGGCAAATCTTTAGCAGGGTAGACGGAAAAAAATACAGGTTTAACTCCAAGTAACTTCGTCGTTTCCGTGAAATCTTAAAATCATTCACAGCGATGCGGAATTTTCGGGAGTTTATGGTTTGATAAAACCGCTTCTCATCACGTCTAAACAAAAAGGGCCGTTCCCTTTCGGGAACAGCCCTTTCAATAGCTGCAGTTTGCTTAGTACTGGAACAACATCTCCCGGTACTTCGGCAAAGGCCACGCTTCGTCATCCACATAACCTTCCAGCCAGTCCGCCAACTCGCGGACTTTAAGCATTTGCGGTATCACGGAATCCTTTAAGGAAGCCGCGATCTGGTGCAGACTCGAACCTTCGTTCGCCTTATCAATCAACTCATCCAAAGCCTCAATGGCTTCGAAAAGATCGCTGGCACCCTTGGCCACATTCGCCAAAAGATCGTTTTGACCCTTTTGACCGCTCTTCAACACCGCGGCTGTCAAACCAATCGTGTTGGCTAACTTGGATTGGTAGCCAATCACCGCCGGCAAAATCTGATTGCGGGCAATGTCCACCGTCGCGTTGGCTTCGATGTTGGTCACCTTCACATAACGTTCCCACATGATCTCTTCGCGGGCGTCGTATTCCTTCTCGTTCAATACTTTGTATTTCTCGAAAAGTTGTTTGTATTCTTTCTTCTTCATGGCATGCAAGGCCTCAATAGTCGTCTTGAGGTTCGGCAAGCCGCGCTTGGCCGCTTCCGCGTGCCATTCGGCGCCGTAGCCGTTGCCGTTAAAGAGAACCCGTTTGTGTTCTTTAATTTCTTTTTGAAGCACTGTCGCCAAAGCGCTGTTGAAATCACCCTTCGCGCCTTCAAGCTCCGTGGCGATACGGTCAATCGACTCCGCCACAATGGTGTTCAAAATAGTGTTCGGCCAGTAGATGGCGGCCGTGGAACCTACCGCGCGGAACTCGAACTTGTTGCCCGTAAAGGCAAAAGGCGAGGTACGGTTACGGTCGGTCGCATCTCTGGGTAAAGGCGGAAGGGTCGAAACACCCAATTCCATAACGCCTCCCGACTTGCTGGAGGAAGGCTTGCCTTTTTCCAATTGATCAATGACGTCCTGCAATTGATCTCCCAGGAAGATGGAAATAATCGCCGGAGGAGCTTCATTCGCGCCCAAACGGTGGTCATTACCCGGTCCGCTGATGCCGATACGCAAAAGTTCCGCGTATTTATCGACCGCGGCGATGATCGCTACCAGGACCGCCAGGAACTGCGCGTTTTCATGGGGCGTCTTGCCCGGCTCCAGCAGGTTTTCATTTTCATTGGTCGACATGGACCAGTTGTTGTGCTTCCCGTTACCGTTGATACCGGCAAAAGGCTTTTCATGCAGCAGGCAGACCAGGCCATGACGGATGGCGATCTTGCGCATCAATTCCATCACGATCATATTGTGATCGGCGGCAATGGATGACTTTTCGAAAATGGGGGCCATTTCAAACTGGGCCGGGGCCACTTCGTTATGACGGGTCTTGGACGGAATGCCCAAGCGCCACAATTCACGGTCTAAATCCATCATGAACGCCAAAATACGTTCCTTAATGGCTCCGAAATAATGATCTTCCAGTTCCTGCCCTCTATAGGGAGGCGCGCCGAAAAGAGTACGGCCGCCGGCAATTAAATCCGGGCGGAGTTCAAAATATTGGCGGTCAATTAGGAAATATTCCTGTTCCGGACCCATGTTCGTAAACACATGCTTTGCGGTTTTGTTACCGAAAAGCTTGAGTAAACGAAGCGACTGAACCGAAAGGGCCTCTACTGAACGAAGCAGCGGGGTTTTGAAATCCAAAGCTTCGCCGGTGTAGCTGACGAAAGCGGTGGGTATGGTCAAAGTCGCGCCGTTAATTCCTTCTTGAATAAAAGCCGAAGAAGTCGGATCCCAGGCCGTATAACCGCGGGCCTCAAAGGTGGAACGGGTTCCGCCCGAAGGGAAAGACGAAGCGTCCGGCTCGCCCTTAATTAAAGTCTTGCCGTCAAACTCAGCGACCGTTCCGCCTTCAGCGGTCGGATCCAGAAATGAGTCATGCTTTTCCGCGCCCAAACCGGTCAAAGGAATAAACCAATGGGTATAGTGAGTTACTCCGTGGGACAAAGCCCACTCTTTCATGCCCTGCGCGACCTGGTCGGCGATGGAAGGATCAAGGGCTTCGCCGCGAAGGGTAGTGGCTCTTAATTTCTTATAAACATCTTTGGAAAGGTATTGTTTCTGAGCGCCATCATTGAAAACTAATGAACCATAAATTTCAGTTCCGGGTTTAGCTTTATATTCTTCAACGGGAGGCATTTCTTTTTCGAGAGAAATTGCTATTTTTTTTCTGAGATTAGACATGATTTATATCTCCTTGAAACCTTGAGTTTGTAATGTTGGGGGGTAACTTCGTCATTCACTTAAACGGAAACAAAAAACCTTACATTTTCTTTACTTTTTATTTTGGGATTTAAAAAACCGGTCGGGTGTTGGAGGAATGGCGCTCAACTTTGCCACTTTCCTAAACCCGACCGGCCTCTTAAATTTTCAGCAACAAACCGCTAACAACTTTTTGAAACTAAACTTTAGAACACGATCGCAGTATCTAAAGTCGTGGTCAACTGATCAGCACTATGAGCGGTAAACGGACCAGCATGAGGACCAGGAACAACACCGTTAACAACGGCGTAGTCATAACGGCCTTCCAACGAAACGGTGAAAGCGGAAGTCAGGTTATGAGTAATAGTCAAAGTAGCATCGCGACCTTCGTCTTTCTGACCAATACCTAAACCGTAAATTCCCAAGGTTCCGCCATTATCAGACACTTCTTCTAAACGAAGAGCGGCTGAATAATCGCTGGAAAGAGCTAACTTGGCATACAAGTCCGCACCCCAGAAATCAGCAGTTCCGATTCCATTTTCTCCGCCAGCTTCCGCATCCAACGCGAAAGTCAAGTCAGAGGCAGCGTTAAAGCCAATGATGGCTTCGCCAACATATCTGTTAAGACCAGCCGGTATAACAGGCAAAGGAGCCTGGGATCCCGGACCATCTACTCCGTTCAAGGTGACACTCCAAACTGAATTAGGCGTCCAAGCTAAGGACAATCCATAAGTCTGGATCAATGAATCGGTAGTAATCGCAGTATTAACAGCATTGTTCCAACCGTTAGTGGCATAGCCCGTCAATTTGAAAGTTGAATCGGGAGCGAAAGCTACGCTAACACCTTGGTGCCACAAGGGAATGGTGTACCAGAAAAGCAACGAACGGCTGATGTTCCAGTTGCCCGTGCTTTCAATGACTTCATTACCCATCCAGGTCACAAAACGACCACCAGATAAAGTAAATACGCCCGGAGCGTAAGAAACATAAGCTTGTTCCACGTCAATTCCAGGAACGGCAGAACCAATTGCTAAATTGGCTTCTTGTCCATAGGCCAAAACCAAATGACCACTGGCCAATCCCTGGGTCGCGGTGGCTTTTAATTCAGCCAAGCCCAAGGTATAGGAACCATCCGTACCATCAAAAAAAGTTCCAAGATTTCCCGCACCGTTGGCTTTATTGGCCGCATTAGTGAAATTGTACGAATAGTACGCATCCACCATTCCATCAATCACAACCGCCGGAGGCGCTGGCGTAGCCGCAGCCGTAGGTGCTGGTGTCGCCGCGGTTTGAGCCAAAACGGGCGATAAGCCACCCGCCATGACGAGCGCAGCAACCAAACCCATCAAATTTTTAATAAACTTGTTCATCTCTTCCTCCTAAATAAAATTAAACGACAAAATTCAACGTCGACTTCATTACAACAACCTTCTCGAACAGCATTCAGAGACAAGAAGGGTTCGGCAATTCCGTGCTTTGAATAAAGCAAGCCTTATGCCAATCCAACACCCGGAATAACCTCGTTGCAAATCGGTAAATTCTATGTGAAATCACGTATTTAAAACAACTTTTTGAGCTTTTATTTTTTAAAACATCAACCATATTTGGCCTAAATTGTCCTTATCTACAATTTTGATTAATACCCACTTCCTTCAAAAACCCCATCAAATTCAGCAAAATTAGGTTTTTTTGAATTTTAACCCCATCAAAAAACACATTTGAAAACTACAACGAATCATTACATTAGGATTCTGTTTAAATTGGAAAAAAGCGGTCTTAAATTGTTAAATAACCTTCTGTTAGATGACCCAACAGGTTAATAGAAAAGGGCCTCCCCTTTCGGAGAGAGCCTTTTCCACTATCAATAATTGGCTGTGTTAATGGAACCATTTGCAGGAATTGAACCATCGATAAAAGAACCACTCATACTTCCACCATTGGAAAGATTAACTGTATAGCTATAAGTAATAGTTCGGTTGCAATCCGACTGCAAAGTATAAGTGGTAGCAACACCATCCGAAATGGACTGTGTTCCTAAATCTCCCGACGAGACAATGTTACCAAACAACGAGACGGAATATGTCACATCAATAGTACTTCCCGAACACAATAAATTAGCAGAATCAAGCTCAAAAGAAATTGTACCTGTTAGTTCTGTCGTGCAATTTCTATTAGCATTTGTAATTGAAACATTGCTTGAAAATAATATTGAAACCGGAATCGAATAATTCTTCGATATTCCAATATTGGAAGTCGCATTTGTTGCTCCACCGAGTAAATCAAATGCCGTAAAATTCAAGGAAGTGCTATTAGCATCACAAGAGTTTTTAGTAATCGTTAGGGGAGCCATTGATCCTAATGTGTTTAAAATAACATGGGAAGGCGAAACACTAAAAGCCGAAGACAAACCACTAGTTTGAATCGAAACTGGCACATCCAAATTCCCAGAATAGGAATACGAAACCGTAACTGGGATTTGATAGCCCACCGAAGATGAATAACCAATAGACGTTGGATTAGTTGAAATGGTTTGCCCTGAACAGCTAAAAGTAACGGCGTAATTGCCCGCGCCCGCTATGGTTAAGGGCTGAGAACTGTAAAGATATCGGGTTTGGGTGGGGATGTTTACCGAATAAATACCATCAAAAGAAGGCGTAAACAATAAGGGAGTTCCGCCGGAAGTTTGAGTAGTTGTATTAATGGTATTACCGTTGGGATCAACCAAGTTCCAGGAAACACCGTTTTGCGAACTACCGCCATAGTTAACATAACAACTGACATTAACAGGGCCCAAAGTAGCTGTAGGCGTTGGTGAATTGGTTGGCGTGGCAGTATTGGTAGCGGTAGCCGTTACAGTAGGAACATCATAGGGTCCATTGGGAAGTTGGGTGCTTTTACAACCCAAAATGAAACTAAAGCACATCAGTGAACAAAGAATAATTAGAGTCGAAATCTTCAAGTATTTGAGATTCATATTTTTCCCCGGAAATAATCAATTGTAACCTCTGAAAAACTCGGCCATCGCCGTCTTTTCAGAAAAACATTCAAAGAAACCCCACGATTTCTTGCAGAGATCTCTGGGTCGCAACCTCTGTTTGAAGCTAACTATTAGTTTTTCAGAGATTACAATTAAAATTAGTTTTGATACTCATTAAGTGAATAATCGCGGAGCAGTTTACTATTCGAGGCCTAAACTTGAAAAGATCAAAAATAAAACTTCAAACTAAACAAATATTCACGGCAAATATTATAGTTTCATGAGGTTTTTTTAAGACTTTGTAAATGACATCATTTCAACTTTGATTAAACCACTGGTCAAAAAAAAGGGCCGTCCCCTTTCGGGGACGGCCTTCCCATCTAAGCTTAATTTAAAACTTAAACAGCGCTGATACCAGTCTCACCCGTACGGACACGAACGGCTTCGCTCGTATCGAGGACGAAGATCTTACCGTCGCCTTTGTTACCCGTATTCAAGACTTCCGTCATGACTTCAATGACGTGAGGGACATCCCACACATTCACCACAACATCCACGCGGATCTTGTCGATGAATTTGACTTTGGTCGGCGCATCATCGGTTTTAGAGCCTCTGGTGCGGCCATAGCCCTTGACATCGGATACGGTCATCCCTTGAACCAATTCTTCTTTGTTCAAAGCATCCGCCAGGTTCTCCAGGGAATCCGGCCGAATGATGGCCGAGATCATCTTCATCCCGTGAGATTTCAAGATGGAGGTAAAGAACACGTAGAGGAACCAAACCAGGCCCCAGCCGCCCGCGATATAGAAGAATATCTTGGCTTCCAGCTGGGAATCGGCGTTACCGATGGTATAGAGGTAGATAACCCCCCAGCACATCAGCACGTTCAAAATGAGTCCGCCGAACGGAATGACGAAATGTTTGAACAAGTTAAAGTCTTTGCGTTTCTTGTAGGCGATAAAGGTCCAGATACAAACCGCGCCGTAAAGAACGAAAGTACCAAAGTTAGAGGCCAAGGTAATACCCGTCAAACCGTCCACCGATTGGCAGCCAATGGTCGCGATAATGCAGGAAACCGAGACCAGGAGCCAGATAGCGGCATGAGGCGAGCCTTTTTTCACGTGAATAAAGCCCAAGAAGTCAGGAAGTTCCCTGTCTTCAGCCATACCGGCGGTAACGCGAACGGCGGTGTTATAGCAAGCCAGGGTCGTTCCGATGACGGCGATGATGACCGTGATGGCCATACAAATCATCAAGGGGAAACCCAAGTGACCGAAGAAAGCGTCGCCCAAACGGACAACCATGTCCCCGATCGGAGCGCTGGAAGCAGCACTCGCGGCCATACCGGTAACCACTGCGGTAGTCGCGGGAGCGGCAGCCACAGCGGCCACAGCAGCCACAGCGGGAGTAGTAGCGGTAGCGGCAACAGCCGGTACAGCGGCCACAGCGGCCACAGCCGGAACTGGAACGGTTCCCGTCAGCTTTTCGCTCACCATGAAGTTGGCTGCCCAATATTCAAACATATAGGCCAGCACGCACTGAACGATCAAAGCCACAATAATGGCTTTCGGAATATTCTTTTCCGGTTCTTTCGTTTCAGCCGATAAGGAAGTGGAGCTTTCGAAACCCACGAGAATCAAAATGGCGATCGTGGCTTGAACCAATACCCCTTGAACCGAATGGAACTTAACGATGTCAAAGCCATCGCTGAAAGCCCACGAAGTAGCGTGTTCCGGATTAATCAGGCGGTAGGCGATAGCCGCGATGCTGAATATGCCCAATGTGGTCCATTGAATAATATTGCCCCACATGTTCATCTTCGTGGAACCGGCCACACCCTGGTAGGCGATGAGGCCCACACCGAAGGCAAATACCCAGGCGACGACCAGTTCCCATAACATGGGCAAGGTTGCCCCGTTAAAGAACGCGCCGTAAAGGTACGAAACCATGGTTCCCATGAAGGCCACCATGACGCCGGGATATACCCAATAAAACAAATGGGCCGCCCAGCCGGTGATCAGCTTGGCGATACGAGCCGCCGAAGCAGGACCGGGACGCTTTAATCCCTGGTCATCAATAAAGGCTTTTTCCGCGAAATACACAGCTCCGGCAAAACCCGCTTCCGGATAAATTTTCGCCAATTCCATGTAGGACAAGGCTGTTAAAAGAGCCAATCCCAAAGCGACGAGAATGCCGCCCCACATGTCATTCGCACAGGAAGCTCCCGACGGGGTCGAAGCTGCCGCCTGTAGTTGATAGGTAATCCACAAAAACGCGCCCGGCGCGATCAGCGCCATAGCGTTAGTAGACGCACCTTTCCAATCAAGCACCCTTTCAACCGCGGACGGCGGCGTGGGCGTAGATGACTTAGCCATAATAATTCTCCTTTTTTACAGCAGATTGCTGAAATGTTTGACGAGGGTGTTAAAGCAAGGCTCATGCCATCTATAAATTTTTAGTAATAACCTAGTAAATATTTAATAAACATCGCAAATTATTAATAAAAATCTAATAAACAAAAGATAAATTTCCGGTTCAAAAATGTAGATGTATACAAAAAATCCCACATCCAACACCAAAAACGCAATTTTCGGTTTTGAACTAAATGTTGGGGTTTTATTGATTATTGAGTTATTTAAAAGAGATGAACAACAACGATTAGATCACAAACGATGGTGGAGTACTTCAAAAAGGCGGAGGCTTTTGACGACGGATTATCCATTAAACTTATTTAAGAACGAACCCCGCCGCTTAAATAAAGTGATTTCGTCTCTTTAATAGTTTAAGAGAAGTATGGGGATCAACGTTTTCACTCCTATTTTTGGGCAAAATCAAAAATAGGGACAAACCAATAGCTCAATGGCACTTCATTTAGGGAGCGTAGATTTTCATGAGTTTGTAAACGACGAGGGCCGCCAGAACTGCCACCATAATCCCCACTTTGACTAAAACCTTTTTTTTGGTCTTTTTTTTCTCACAAGCGGGGCAATAACCCACCGTTGAATCCCGCGGATCGACGCCGTATTTGGTTCCGCACTCAGTACAGGTCGCGACCAACAAGCTTTTCGATTTGCCGCAAGAGGGACATTCGGTTTGATTTTTTTCCAGATAGGCACCGCAAAACTTACACTTGATTCTTGAAATTTTAGCCATGGAGGATCTCCTGAAAATTATTTACGGCGTTTCGCCGGCTTTTTGCGCGCGGAAACTTTCGGCTTAACGCTTCTGCGTTTCTTCGGCTTCGCAGCCCGTTTGGCCCTAACCGCGGGGCCACAAGGCGGCTTTAACTTGGCCCGGAATTTTTTTTCCAAAGCCTTCCTTTGAGCCGCCGTCAAATCGGGGGTATAAAGAACGTTTACCCTCAATTCATATTTTTTTGAATTTTTAAGCCAGCATTCCCGGCGGGTACTGGTTTCAATGGCCTTGCGGACCTCTTCGGATTCCCCGATATCTAAAATGGTGTGCTTTCCCTTGAGATATTCGGTAACCAAAAATATTCCCGGTTTATTCCTCAAATCTCCTGGAGCCTGGTAAGACCCTTCAAAGAGATAAGAATCGATTTTGACGCTCATGGTAAAAACTCCTTGCCTATTTAAGAAAAGAATCTCTCCGCGTTAACGGAAAGCCTCGCGAAAACCATCTGCGCATCAACCGCCTTCGCCAATTGAATGATACAACAGGTTGCAAATCCGGTGCTTTATAAATTGAACCCATCGATAAATCTTCTATCCGAAAAACAAAGGGCCAACCGGGGAGGTTGACCCTTTATAGACCTGCATCAGTTTTCTGATTCCAAATAAAAGCCGATTAATCGATGGCTTTTTCTCCAGTTTCCTTCGAGCTAATACGAATCGCGTCGTCGACTTTATAAACAAATATCTTTCCATCGCCGACTTTTCCCGAGGCGCAAACGTCCAGAATTCCTTCAATCAGCTTGTCCACCAATTTGTCCGAAACCACGAGCTCTACTTTGATCTTCGGCAAAAACGGTGTTTTGTACTGCGTTCCGCGCCATTGGTGAGTCACGCCGCGCTGCTTGCCGTGTCCCACAATTTCGGTAACCGACATTCCCGGATATCCGAGGCTTTCCAGGTGCAAACGCAACGGCTCAAGATTTTCAGGCCGGATGATCGCTTCAATTTTTTTCATGTGAATCCTCCTTGTAAAGTGAAGGGGATGGTTCTAAAACCATCCCCCCTAATACACTGCTGGCTAGTCAAGTTCCGGATAAGCTGTGCCGCCGTGTTCGTGAATGTCCATGCCTTCCAGTTCGCCTTCTTTCGAGATACGAAGGGTTCCTGTCAGGTTGACAGCGTACATCAGGATGAGAGCCACAATGAAAGTCGCTCCGCCGATGGCCGCGTTACCCTCGACCTGCGCGATGAATTGATTCCATCCGCCGCCGTAGAAAAGACCTGTTACAACTGCTCCCGCTGAATTGTCAGGACCAAGAGGACCAGGAGCGCCATATTTACCCGTGGCGAATAATCCCAAGCTCCAGGTACCCCAGATACCGCAGGCACCGTGAACCGGCCAAGCGCCTACTGGATCGTCGATGCGGATGTACTCTAAGAAGTCGGTTGCCAAGACCACAACCACGCCCGCCACCGCGCCGAGAATGATGGCGCCCAGGGGATCAACCCAGTAGCAAGGGCAGGTGATAGCCACAAGACCGGCCAAGAAGCCGTTCACGCAGGTACCGCAATCCCAAATTTTGGCCCGAGGATAAACAAAGAAGAGGGCTGAAAGACCGCCCGCGCAAGCCGCCAAAGTCGTATTGGCTGAAATTCTGGCGCAGCCTTGGAAATCCATACCCGACAAGGTCGATCCAGGATTAAACCCGTACCAGCCGAACCAGAGGATGACACCGCCGACCGCGGCGATCGTCATATTATGACCGGGCATCGGTCCGCCGCCGTCGCGTTTGAATTTGCGTCCCAAACGAGGGCCGAGAACAATGGCGCCCGCTAAGGCGACCATTCCGCCGATGGTATGAACCACGGTGGAACCCGCGAAATCGTGGAACGGAGTCTTCAAGTTATTCAACCATCCATCCGGACCCCAAGCCCAGTGACCGATGATCGGATAGATAAAGCCCGAAACGCCCAAGCTATAGAGAAGATCGCCGATGAAACCCGTACGGCCGACCATGGCACCCGAAGTAACTGTCGAGCAGGTATCCGCGAAAGCAAACTGGAAAATCCAGACTGCCAACATCGGAACACCGGTCGTCAGATAGGTATCTGGCGCGCCCGTTAAGCAATAATACTGATTGCCGATCCAGCCGCTTCCCGCGCCGAACATCCAGGCAAAACCCCAAGCCCAGAATAAAAGACCGCAGAGACAGGTATCCACAATACCTTCCAACAGGACGTTAACTGTTTCCCGGGTCCGGGCAAAACCGGCTTCCAGGAACATGAACCCCGCCTGCATGAAAAACACCAGGAAGGCCGCGACCAGCGTCCACATGGTATTAATCGGATTAACATACTCCGGGTTTGGCGGAGTCGCCGCCGGAGCAGCAGCCGCTGCCGGGGCCGCCGCGGTGGCAGCTGCCGCCGCTGTAGCCGTTACCGGACTATCCTGCGCTAAAGACTTGGTGCCGAACACATAAACAGAAATCATCGTGATCAGCGCGAAAAGCACAACCAACCCGAGGGCCTTCCCGCCCAGAATCGTGAAAAAAAGTTTACGCTGTTGCGGATCACTCCATTTTTCGCGAAGCCGATTGATGAATTCCCCCCTTCCTCGAACCGGGGAAACATCACGGTTCTTTTTTGAAAAAATAGCCATGGAAAACCTCCTGAAGAAAATAATGGTAAAACCAACCATGTCTCCCTTAGAGCAAAGGGTATGCCATTTCAAACTGAGAATTTTTTCAGCGGGGGGATTCTTCGGAGCGATCCAAGGCTTACACGTCTTAAAAAACTGAAAGATAATTTCGAAATGCCGCAAAACACTGAACTGGTACGGAAAAAAAGAGATTAGTTTTCAAACGAGCTCTTAAATAATTTTAAAATTATTTTCAACTGTCGAAAAAAAGGAGCGGTAAACCAAAAAATTTTTACTACTTCCTTACGGGTCTTGGGGCACCGACGATTTTTTATCCAAAACACTTACTTTTAACTTACTAAATATTTACTATTTATTTACTACAACTTTTGTATGATTACCGTAAAGGTCTACATAAACGTCCAAATTTAATTGTCAATTCTCTCTATTTCCATTTGCAAATGTAAAAAGTCGTAAATAAACAATAAGATTATCGTAATTGGAAGCTGCTTAAAATCTAGTCGGTAACGGGCATTAACCTTGCTTTCAATAGGGTAATAATTCGTTTCAAACCAGCCCCTCATCAAAAAGTTTCAACGGTTGTCGCCGAAGAAACAAAACGACAAATTAGGATCAGAAAATGAAAAAAAACGCGGAGGATATCTCTCCTCTTACGGTCCTTATCGACTCCCACCCCGCCAGCTCATCCGCTCTAAAAACCGTATATGACTGGAAATCTTATCTCTTCGCCCTCTTGGTTCTTGTCATCTGTAACGGCTCAGCTTGGATTTGCAAAGACTTTTTAGCTCTCACCAATATTCTGATGATCTATTTAATCGGCATTCTGATTGTTGTTTTTAAGTGCGGAAAAGGTCCTTCAATCTTCGCCTGCGTCCTTGGTGTTTTAAGTTTTGATTTCTTTATGGTCCCGCCCCGGTTCGTTTTTGCCCACAGCGACACCCAATATCTCATCACACTTTTAGTCATTCTCATGATCACCCTTACGATTAGTGGGTTAATGGTAAGAATCCGTTATCAAACCGAAACCATCCAATTGAGAGAAAATCGGACTGCCGCACTCTTTACGCTCAGTTGTAAATTAGCGGCATGCCAGGAGGTTAACTCCTTGCTTGAAACCGCGGTAGAACATATCTCTCATATTATGGATTGCCGGGTAATTCTTCTGATGCCGGATCAGAATAAATTGTTGACTGTACGAGCCGGACTGGAATCCGGATTTGTCTTAACCCCTTCGGAGCGAAAAATTGCCGATTCGGTTTATCATTCCGAAAATAGGTCCCCACAGGAAACTAAAACTTTTTCTGACATGGACGGGTTATACCTTCCCCTGATGGTTTCAGGTAATCCTCTGGGAGTCCTGGGAGTACAACCACTTCATCAAGATTCTTTATCCTCAGAACAACAACATTTTCTTCAGTCCCTCGCCAATCAAATCGGAGCCTCTCTGGAAAATGCCAGGCTTGCCGAGGAAAGTCAAAAATCCCGTTTACAGATTGAAACCGAACAGTTAAGAAGCGCTCTTTTAAGTTCGGTTTCTCACGACTTGCGCACGCCTTTAGCGGTCATTACGGGTTCGGCCAGCGGTCTCTTGGAGCCCGAAAACCGTCTGAGTGCCAAAGCCCGTCAGGAACTGATTCAGGATATTTTCGATGAATCCGAACGCTTAAACCGTCTTTTAAGCAATTTGCTCGAGATGACCAAACTCAGCACTGACAAGATTCGGTTGAAAAAAGAAATTCAACCCCTGGAAGAAATTCTGGGATCTTCTCTTTTCCGCTTGGAAAAAAAGCTGGGAAATCGTCCGGTTAAAACAATGATTCCTATCAATCTTCCTATGGTTCCTTTGGATAGCATTCTGATGGAACAGGTTTTTATCAACCTGATCGAGAATGCCCTCAAATACACTCCTCCTGATTCTCCTATTGAGATTTCAGCTTCTCAGGAAGGAACCTTTTTAAAAACCCAAATATCGGACCATGGTCCAGGCCTGGAAAAAGATGATGAAGAACATATTTTTGAAAAGTTTTATCGCGGTCTTAAAACCGGAACGCAAGGCGGGGTCGGCTTGGGACTGGCGATCTGCAAAAGCATTGTGGAAGCCCACGGCGGCAAAATATGGGCCGAAACCCGACGGGATGGCGGCGCTTCTTTTTATTTCACCCTCCCTTTAACGACAAAGACGGAATCATGACCAAAGAAAGGATTTAAAATGGCGGCAATATATCCAACAATTCTAATGATCGAGGACGAAGAACATATTCGGCGGTTTCTGAGGCATTCTCTGGAAAGCCAGGACTTCCGCTTGATTGAATCCGCAACCGGCGCGGAAGGTTTGACCTTAGCGGCTTCACATCATCCGGACGTCATCCTGCTGGATCTGGGCCTGCCGGACATGGACGGGTTGGAAGTCCTTCAGCGATGCCGGAGCTGGAATACGACGCCCATTATCATTCTTTCCGCCAGAGGCAAGGATCAGGACAAAATCCACGCTCTGGAAATCGGCGCGGACGACTATCTAACCAAACCTTTTAGCGTGGGTGAGTTAACTGCGCGCATCAAAGTGGCCCTGAGGCATTCCAACCGCCCCAACGCCGCTTCGATTGAAACCGTTTTTAAGTCGGGCAGCTTAATGGTTGATATGCAGGAACATCGAGTCACCTTAAACGATCAACCCGTTCATTTAACCCCTACCGAATTCAAATTATTGGCCATTTTAGTCCGTAAAGCAGGCCGATTAGTGACTTGGAAGGAATTATTAGGCGATATTTGGGGACCCACTGGAGGTGATTCAACTCATTACCTTCGTATTTATATTTCTCAGCTTCGCCACAAATTGGAGGAAAACCCCGCCAGGCCTCGTTACCTCATTACCGAAGCGGGGGTAGGCTATCGCCTCAATGTTGATTAGAAGACTGTAAATGATTAAAAGTCTAAAAAATCTTTACGATTAACATACTTGCTCTTACACTTTGATGTCTTAAAGTGCAGAGCATTTCCCGGAATGTTCTACATTTTAAGTTTTTGAATAGGGAGGCCGTCTTTGGCTAGCGATGTCAAATCAACTTCAGTGAAAGTTCACCAACTCGGCTGGATTCTGGTTTTCGCTATTGTGTACGCGGACATCGGCACCTCGGTTTTTTACACTCCGGGCATCCTGTACGGCTCCATCGGCAATCTGGCCACCCTGGCCCAATTTATTACCACCGGCGTTTTCGTATCGATCGCGCTCAAGTACGTTGAGATTTGCGAAAGATGTCCGGACGGCGGCGGTGTGGTTTCCATCACCCGCAAAGCTTTCTCCGCCTGGGAATTTCTGCCTCTGGTTGGCGGCGCTTTTATTACGGTCGATTATTTTCTTACTTCGGCCATTTCAGGCGTCTCGGGTCTCTATTACCTGTCAAGCCTGGCGCCCGAAACCAAACATCTCGTCATCGGCGCTTCCATGCTTTTATTCGCGGTGCTTATCCTCATCAATATCGTCGGCGTTAAAGAATCGGCATCTGTCACATCCAGTTTCGCGACGGTCGAAATTATCGTGACTTTCATTTTGATGGGGACCGCTTTTTACGTGATCACCTGCAATCCCTCTTATTCCTGGGGCGGCCTGTGGCACAGCGTCACCCATCCCGGCATTCCCCTCACCTTTCAATCCATCGCCATTGGATACGCCACCACCTGGCTGGCTTATTCGGGATTGGAATCGGTTGCCCAAATTTCCGGAGCGATGAAGGAACCGATTAAACGGACTTCTTCCAAAGCCATGTGGTGGGTTATCGGCGTGGTCGCCGTCATTACTTCCCCCATGACGGCGGTCGCGCTTTATATTCTTCCGGACAGTGTCAAACAAAACAATTCGGATTCACTTTTATCGGCGCTGGGCACCACGGTGGGCGGACCGCTTTTGGGTTTGGCGGTCGTCGTCGCGGCGGCGGCGCTGCTTTTTATGGCCTGTAACACCGCTATCGTGGGCAATTATCATGTGAATGTCCGGCTTTCCGATTTGGGTTTTCTTCCTTCTTTTTTAAGAAAACGCCATCCTCGGTTAAACACACCTTATTTTTCCATCATTATTTCTGGCTTGGTCCCCATGGTGATTATCTTTATCACCAAAGCGAACGTGGACGCTCTGGGCGATCTTTATAATTTTGGACTATTAGGAACACTTTCCCTTTCTTCAATTGCCATTGACCGCCTGCGTTGGAGAGATGGCGACCGGAGTTTCAAGTTCTGGATCGGGGTTTTTACCACCGTAGCGCTTCTGGCGGCCTGGATCATCAACATGATTCACAAACCTTACGCCCTGCTCTTTGGCGGAACACTTTCCATCATTCTGGTAGCAAGCGGTATTTGGCACCGGATCGGCGCTTCCCGCAAGGCCCTGGAGAGTTTCGCTAAAGCAGAAATCAACGCCGCCGATCTTCCGGAAGCCTCCAACATTCTGACACTTGAGGAAGCACACGAGGCCATGGCCATCGAATCCTCCCCTGTCTTAGTGGCCATCAGCCAGGTCAATGAAAAGCTTTTGGACGAAGTTTCTATTTACATCAGGGGCCTGAAAAAGACGAATGTCTATTTGGTTTATATTGATGAACTACCAGGATTGTTTTTACCCACGATCATCAAACCCAGCGACGAGGCCGTAAAAGTATTGCTGGAAAACTGCGCCGAACTTGAAAAAAGAAAAATATCCGGTATTCCCATTTGGCGCATGGCCGAAGATGCCGGTACTTCTCTGGCTGAAGCCGCTAAAATTTTGCAGATCAAAACTATTTTTGTCGGTTCTTCAAAGAGAACTTTCTTTTGGAGGATGGTCAAAGGGCGTCTTCTAAAGCGGATGTCCGCCGGTCTTCCCGAATCAGTCAATATGATTATCGTGGGTTAACCTTTTACCACAACATCCCAGGGTTATTCTTCGCCGTTGGTAAGCGATAACTCGGACAGCGGACGCCAAGGACTCCTCAACGGAACCTGGTGGTATTTTTCTTGAGTCCAATAAACTTTATAAACTCCGGCTTTTGTTTTCGAGGAAATGGCCCGATAGCGGTCACCCACTACTTCCAACGCCGCGCAATTATCCATCGCGATAGCGGTTCCATTGGTTTTTTTCATCATTTTCTTGAGCTCGGGTTTTCGGTCTTTTTCGGCGTCATAATGGGGGCATGCCAAAGCGTTGATAAAGCCCAGCCCCGTGACCTTGATAAGACCGGCTTGAGGATTGTGATATTTCCGGGAATCCGAATTACCCTGACGAAACCAGCAAATGGCCCCGGCGCTGGTGCCGCAGAGGACTTTACCCTTTTGACGCGCTTCCCGCAAAACTTTATCCACGCCCAGTTTTTTCCAGCGGTTCATCATCATGAGCGTATTACCGCCGCCCACATAAACAATGTCAGCGGCCAAAGTGCGATGACGGACATCCGTTAAAGTTGGTTTTTGTTTATAAAGATAAAGAACATCAACCTGACACCCCAGCTTGCCGAAGTGCGCCTGAACCATTCGGGCATAGGATTTATCGTCCGAACTGGCCGTGGGAATAAATAGGAGTTTGGGTTTCTTCTTGCCGGACAAACGAATAATTTCCAGGCTAATGGGCATGACTTGCGAAGGCGCCGCACCCCACCCCATTTTACCCCCGCCGATAGCCACAATCTTTTGAATCATGAACGGGGAGAGCGGACTTTCTTAAGAGCCAGAAGCATGGAACGATTGGAATAAATAATCCAGCCCAACGAAAGCGTTGAAAAAATAAACGAAAGAATGATCAGCCAATCCCGCCAGGACCAGGCCGGAACCCAGGGACTGTTGGATTTAACCATGTCTAAAAACTTCTTCAGTTCAGGATTGTTGGAATGAAGCCGTAAGCTTTCTTCAATCGCCACCACCGCTTCGGTACGGTTGGAATTTTGATAATAAGCCTCGCCTAAAAACTGGTAAGCCTGCCAAAAATCGGGTTTTTCCTGGATGGACGCGTGGAAATACTGAATCGCTCTTTCATAATCTTTTTGCTGAAACAGCCCGATTCCCGCGTTGTAATAATCCTCCGCAGGTACAGTGGCCCAAAGCGGTGCGGCAGTTAAAAATAACAATAAAAATAGTTTCTTCATGATTCCCCCTGAAAAATTGAAGGCTATTTTACCTATTCCATCGGCAAAATTGATCTTTTTAATTAGTACCGGGAGTTGTGTCTGAACTCGACGAGGGCATCAAATCCTTCATGCTCTCCAAATTTTGTACCGCATTGGCGTTTCCCTGCAGCGCCGACTTTTCAAACCAACTCGCCGCATCGTCATAACTTTGAGAAACTCCATGTCCATTTTCGTAGCAAAAACCGATACAGTTCTCCGCCACCGCGTTTCCCTGATTCGCCGACTTTAAATACCAGCTCATCGCCTCTTTATAATCCTGGGGCACCCCCAAAGCCATGTCATAAATCAGACCGACACAACATTGCGCTTCCGCGTCCCCTTTATTGGCCGCCATCAAACTCCACTTCAGCGCTTCGTGATAATCTTTGGGAACCCCTTGCCCGTTCATATAGAGGTTGGCGAGATTTTTCGCGGCTTGAACATCGCCCTGCGCCGCCGCCTTTTGGTAATCATTCAAGTTTTGGGCCGAAGCGGTGGTGATATGCGCTTTAAACGCACTTTTGATGCCGCCGTTCGGGGTACCTGTCTTCTTTTTTTGTGCCATGGTATTAGAAATCGTCGGTTGTGAAACAACCTGGGGTACAGCCGTAGGCTGAGGTAAGGCTGATGGGTTGTTACCTCTGCAATTACGCAGGAGCAGGATAATCACCGCTAAAACAATTAAAAAAACAACCGCGATCAGCACACTGTTTGACCGCTTTTTTTCATCCGTTTTTACAACAATAGATTCCTTAACCGCCGCCGTTTTCTTAACTTTTAACGTTTTTGATTTTTTCCTGGTTTTAGTTTTGCTGGTCGGTTTTGGCGCCAATTTCTCGTTCCTTTGTCCTCTTGTGGTCATTCTCAAGAATGTTTTTTTGAACCCATTTCCATTAAAATAAGAAAAAAGGGATGTTTTTATCCAACCAACTTTATAAACTAAATCGTCCAAACTTTAACAGGTATTCACTATGCGCGGTATACAAAACAATTTAGCGAACCTTCAAATTAATCAGATCGCCGCGGAGCAGGCGGCTCTTCTAGCCGCGAAAAACCAGCAAACAGCCCGTGTTCGCGCCGAAACAGCTGAAGAAATTTTAAAAGAACAGGACAAAAGTAACGCCAAAAAAGATTTAACGACATCATCAACCGATCCGGACGGAAAAAAATCAAACTCGCAGGATTTTAAAAATATTCTTTACTCCAAAGACGGGACCACCCAAGCAAAATCAGTTAACCCACCTGATGAATCAACTCCAATTCCAACGGTAACACATATTGATTTTAAGGTTTAAACGTTAAAACATTTGGAGTGAATCGGCAGGAGTATATCTCAGCTCAAAAACAACGTGGCCTTAGCTTCGAACAAGTAAAATCTTCCCAGACAATAAAACAGCCGAAGCGTTGCTTTTGATGACATAAATATAAATTCCCGTAGAAACAGGTATGGAAGGCGTATTTCTCCCATCCCAATAGATATAACCATTCGACGGCAATAAACAGCTAAACGTTCCGCCTTGCTCAAGATGTCTGACCAATTCACCCGAAACGGTATAAATATCCATGGTCGCCCCAAAAGGCAACGGGCCCGCTTTCAAGACATTACAAACCGCATACTTTGGATTAAAAGGATTTGGCCAAACCGCTAATGTCGGAATTGGCGTGGGTGAAAAAGTAAATGTGGGAGTAACAGTTGGCGTATTAGTCGGTATTGGAGTATTTGTAATGGTCGCGGTTGGACTATTGGTGGGCGTATTGGTCGCCGTATTCGTATTGACCGGTGTATTCGTGGCGGTATTAGTCGGTGTGTTGGTCGCCGTATTCGTCGGAGTATTGGTAGGTGTTAAAGTAGGCGTATTGGTAGCAATCGGAGTTGGACTATTCGTCGGCGTATTGGTGGGAGTAGCTGTATTGCAAAGATTTACGTTGAGAGTAACCAAGTTAGAGGTGGCAGGCGAGTTCGTAACGTTACTGGCGGTCATGGTGAATTGGTTGTTGACCGGTGCCGCGATACAACCGACCGTTCCCCACCAAGTCACGGGGCATTCGTCGATCACCGAACCTGGGTTACTCCAAACCAGAGGGCCATTGGGCACGCCTGAAGTAGGCGCCACACTAGAGCCGGAATAAGTAATTCCAGACGGAATAGCATCCGTAATTGTGTAATTCGCTACCGGGCCGCCGCTATAAACCTGAAGATTAGAGAAATAATCAATCTGAGTCGTTGTGTACGCTTGCCAACCCTGTAACCAACCGCAGGAGCACCCCGAAATAGTCCCGGGGTTGTTAGGCACATCCGTAGAATCGTTGGGGTCCGTATAAACGAATGTAGCCGCATCCGCGGGAACACCGGTGGGCCAAAGAACAGCGGTATAAGTAATAGGGCCGCTCCCCGAAAACTGAACATTCACATTCACTGTGTACCAATTTCCCACAATGATGGGAGATCCAGCAGCGGTAGGAAAAAGTGGAAGGTTGTCAGTTCCCATAGGCGTCGGATAAATCGCGCCGTCATAATTTTGATTTTTTTGAAAGTAAAAATAATCTGGAATGTTGTTTTGGGATATAGCGGCGACCATAGTGACTCCATAGGTTGGATTCACCGCCACAACCATTGCGCAATCCCCGCTGGTCGCGCCCGGCGCCGCCAAAGGAATTTGCAAGTCGCCCTGGACCGTAAACCCGCCGCAAATATTTACTCCTGGTCCATTTCGGATCAGCGCCGGATAGTCTTGGGAGACGCCGGCAGAACTTAAATACTGGGTCGTGCCGCTAATATAATTATTGCCGTTTGAAACTCCAACAGACCATGTTCCCAGATCTCCATCGACTGCCGCGTATCGGGTATAAGCCGTGGTACCGTCATAGCCCAAGATGGAACCATTGGTCGTACCTACCGTGTCATTATCGTAGGAATCGTAATAATCGAGATTCAAGCCGGAGGCTAACCAACCGAGAATATAGGTTACCGGGTTTCCGGCTGAAGCCGTTGAAGCGGATTCGCTCTTAGTGAGCGTCAATGACGGATTTTGAACCGTTACCGTAGCAAAACTACTGCAAGTTGTACTGGAGGTCGTTCCTGTTACTGAATCCGTGATCACCGTCCCATTGGTAGTTCCAACGTTGACGCTGAGTAAAAGCCATGCCGTACCGGTTATCGGAGCCGCCGCAACTCCGCTATAGGGCATCCAAGTTACCGTCCCGGCGCTTAAGCTTCCTCCCGGGCTTATAGAGGATACGGTTGTATTGGCTGGTACCGCACTGGCCAGAGTGAAACTAGTGGTGTTCACAAAGGAGTAATTAAGGGTATAGAGAATAAGTCCACCCGGAGCCGTAGTGATGCTCCCGACTGTATCGGTTAGAGAACAACTTGTCGGCGGCAGGGGAATCGTAATTCCCATCGAAATATTAGTGTTGCCAGCGGCGCAGGAAGCAAAATATTCACCTTCCTGCACAACGATATTGAAGGAACCACCTGATGACAATGCCGCCGGAATGGTCACAGTGAAAATTTGGGTATAGGGGTTGGCAACGGTTCCCGTCGTTGAAGTTCCCACCCATCCGTTGCTTGAATCAGTTGTGTCCTGCTGGGCAGAAACTACCGGATTCGCTCCCGTATTACCGGTGTTTCCATCCACCAGAAAATATTGATTGGGGGTAGCGGCACACACCATATTGCTGTTGGTTGAAGGCGTGATTCCCACAATCCAATTGGGCTGTTCAAAAGTAGTTTCATTGTAAGTAACGGTAACGGAGATGCTGGAACCAGCGGCGGGATTCGTATTGGAAACATTGATAGAGAGAAGTGTCGCCGCGGCTAAAACCATCGACGGCAAAAACAAAACAGAAAGAGCGATAAAAATCGCACTCATCTTGAAACGATTTAAGAAAAGTTGACAAAGCTGTTTTAGCATTTCACCATCTCTTTATTTCAATCGTCCCGCTCAGAGATCTTTCATCCATAAACCCGCAGAGAAACGACGGCAAATGGGCGAGAGAATGGTCGAACTAATTATATCCCAAACTATGTATTGTCATGTAAAAAGAGCCTGAAAATCGGGGTTTTGGGCTGTTAAAGGCTTAACAACCGGTTATGAACCGATTCTTATATCAAAAAGGTGACTTTTGTTTTTCTTTCATGGCTGCCGCTTGTGCAGCCGCCTGAACGGCTGCCGCTTCCTGGTCCACCAGGGGCTGGAATCTCTTTTTCTCATTGGATTTCAAATAGGCTTCCTGGGCCGTAATCTTGCCGTCATCATAAAATTTTTGCAGGCACTGATCCATGGTTTGCATGCCCTGCTTGGCGCCCAATTCAATCAGCGAGTTTAAACCGGAAATTTTGCCGGTTCGAATCAGATTCGGAAGACTCTTGTTATAGGTCAATATTTCAACCGCGGCACAGCGGCCTTTGCCGTCTTTGGTCGGGCATAACTGCTGGGCCACAATGCCCTTTGTGCTGGAAGCCAAAGCCCCGCGGGCCTTATCCCGTTCATCTGAGGGGAAAACGTTAATAATGCGGTCAATCGTCTTGGCGGCCGAGTTGGTGTGCAATGTGCCAAAAACCAAAATGCCCATTTCAGCGGCGGCGATAGCTAAAGAAATTGTTTCATAATCGCGCATTTCACCCACCAGAATGATGTCCGGATCCTGGCGCATGGAAGAGCGCAAAGCCGCTTTAAACGAATGGGTATCGCGGTGAACTTCTCTTTGGGTCACCTTGCATTTTTTAACCGGATGAACGAATTCGATCGGGTCCTCAATGGTTAAAATATTTCCCTCACGGCTCTCATTAATGTCGTCAATCATCCCGGCCAAAGTCGTACTTTTACCGCTGCCGGTCGGCCCCGTTACCAGAATCAATCCCCTTTTGACCTTGCATAAATCCCGCACCGCCTGGGGCATACCCAATTGATCCAACGTTAAAATTTTCGTGGGAATAGTTCTAAAGACCGCCGCGATACCCTGCTGGTTGAAAAATACGTTACAGCGAAAACGGGCGACCCCCGGCACTTCATAGGCATAGTCATAATCGTGTCTCTGCCAGCACAACTGCCACTGTTCGGGACTCATGGTTTCGTAAATAAGACCTTGAAGAACCTGCTCGGTCATAATCCAATCCGCCAAAGGTTCCAGGTCGCCTTTAATTCTCAATAAAGGCGTATTACCCACAGTCAAATGCATATCCGAGGCTTTACGATCCACCATGGTCTGGAAAAGCTGGTCGATTGCCGCCATTAGCTTTCCTCCAGCAAAACTTCATCCATCTGGGCCTGGGTTATTTTTTTCGCGGCCACCATATCCCGAAGCGCCGTTTCCATCGTTTGCATTCCAACACCCGCGCCCGTCGAAATCATTGAGGGAATTTTGAAATAGTCCCCTTCCCGAATAATGTTGGCCATCGCGAAAGTATTCACCAGCACTTCAAAAGCCGGCACCATGGCGGTTCCCTCGGCGTTGATCAAAAGCCGCTGGGAAATAACTCCCACCAAACTTTCAGAAACGCTGGCAACCGCCTGGGATTGTTCGGACGCGGGAAAAAGATTGACCACACGGGAAATGGTGGCCGCCGCTGAGCCTGTGTGTAAAGTGCCGATGACCAAATGACCCGTTTCCGCCGCGGTTAAAGCCAAACTCATGGTTTCATAATCGCGCATTTCCCCGACCATGATGATATCCGGGTCCTCGCGCAAAGCGCTGCGCAAGGCGGAAGCGAAGGTTTCGGTGTGAGGGCCTACACTGCGCTGATTGACCAGCGAAAGTTTGCGGCCGTGAATGTATTCGATGGGATCTTCAATTGTGATGATGTGTTCTGAACTTTCGGAATTCATATAGTCCACCAGCGCTGCGCAGGTGGTGGATTTGCCTGAACGTCCGGGACCAGTGATGAGAATGAGGCCCTGATTGGCATCCGCGAACTTTTTGAGAATCAGCGGCAGACCCAGCTCTTCCATCGATAAAATTCTGGACCCGAAATGACGGAAAACCGCGTCCAGGCCTTTTCGCTGGCGGTAAACATTCACGCGAAAGCGCTCGCCATTTTCCATGGCATAGGCCGTATCCACTTCCAAATCGTCCTTCAATTTGGCCTGGGTTCTTTCGTCCAGAATTTCCATGAGAAGTTGTTCACATACCTCAGCCGTCAGCGGCTGTGGGGTAATGGGCTGTAACCTGCCCAATTGGCGCACAAACACAGGGGATTCGGAGGCAATATGAAGGTCCGACCCTTTGCGCTGAATGCAGGCGGTTAGATATTTGTCGATTTGGGCCATAGCTCGTTCTAAAGAAAGTAGTAGAAGCGCTGCACCACTAAATTATATCGAAGGACTAGATTAAAAACCCTTAAATTGCAGAACCCGGTAGTTATTCGAATCCACCACAAATACATTTGGTGGAGTCGCCCCATCTACTGCAATGGCCGTTAGATTGTTGAAGGTTGAAGGTGTTATCGAACCACCTAACGAGGGTCCCCACGTCGCTTTAAAAACACCAGACGTAGTCATTTCAACCACGCGGTTATTGCCCGTATCAGCAATAAAAAGTAATTGAGGAGACGCCACTGTATCCAACGCGATCCCTTGTGGACCTAAAAAAGCTTTGGGATTAAAAGGATTATTGTCAGTGGTCCAAGTATTGCCAGAAATACCGTTCGCGTCATAAGTCTCTACCTGATTATGGCCTGCATCCGCCACATAAACTGTTGTGCCATCAGTCGCGATGCCAGTCGAACTCGTACTAGTTCCAATTTGTCCGTTCCAAAAAGTAGTAGCCGGACCTGATGAAGTTGTTGGATAGTTAGCAACCAATACATCAGCAAATCCACCAGTGCCAGAATCAGTAATATAAATATCTTTCGGATAAGTCCCTGAATTCGGCGAAGCCGCCACAAATTCCGGCGAGAAAAATTCTGCCTGATTAGCCTTAGGAATGGTATCCGGTAATGTTCCAGCCCCAAAACCTACAGATCCCCCAAAACCCCAAGTCCCCATAGCAAACATCGAAACTTTTTTACCAATCGCGTCTGCCACATAAATTGTCGCGCCCGCCGAATCGACCGCCAACCCATTTGCTGAATTAAGATTACTTATACCAAAAGTTGCAACCGGTGTTGCGACAGCGTTAAACACATGCACACAAGCAACAGCATTTGAAGTCGTTGACCCGCCATCCGAAACAAAAATACTAGTCGCCGCACCATTCGAAGGATAAACCGCTATCCCATAACTATTAGATGTAATTCCGTTAAAGACCAACTGCGGTGCGTAAGGCGATCCGTCCACTTTAGACTGTTCGTATCCACAGTAATTCAGCGTTGTGTTCAAACGAAAAACAAAACCAGGTCCTGAAACGCCCGGTACGCCCGCGCTTGTAATTTGAAGCCAAGCGTACCCGCCCGTTAGTATTTTCACGCAATAAACATCGCCGTTTGTCACCGGTTGAGCGTTTCCACCCAAAACAGCCGCTTTGGAGGTGCTAGAACTATTACTAAATCTGGAACTGGATGGAACCGTTAAATAATTAACAAAATTGCCATTACCCATATAAGCCACCGTGCTATTGGCGAAAGATGGATTTTCCAACGCTTAACCCAAACTACCAACCGCATTGCACACCATATCCAAACTCGCAATGGTTGTCGGCGTATTAGCCCCAACAAAAGTCGTCGTATAATTCTCAAACCCAAACGCGTCACCAGCGGCCAAATTAGAAACCTGATAATAATTTTTGGTTAGAGGTCCTAATGTAACCGAACCAGTTCCGGGCAACGCTGAAGCGCCTATTGCCAAAGCTTGCTGTGTGGCACTATTGCTGATCTCAACAGAAAGGAGATTGTAGTTGCTAACACCATTGGGGATGTCGACAGGAATACTAATCAGACCCGTAAGAGCCGAAGCTGAAACAGGACCGTAAGAACCTGTTATTGACGCGCCAGCACCGCTAATGTTGTAAAGAATCAAATTTTGGGCCGCACCCACAATTTGCGCATTAGGATTTGATACTAGTTTGATAGTTAAACTGGAACCACTGGCAGGTGAGAGGGGTTGACTACCCTTATTGCAACCCCAAAAAAGAGCTACAGGAATAAATGCTACTGCCAGAGAGACTGATAAACTTTTTAATTTCACGTTAAAACCCGCTTTTAAGGTAATGAATTCTGAATAACGTAACAATTCTACAGCCCACACCTAACCCGTCAATGGCAATAGGGTAAAAAGCTAAATAACGTTTAACTTTTACCCGGCTTTTACTTTAGCACCGGAAAAGCCGTTATTCGAAGCCGGGTAGAGCCATAGGGAGACAATTCCAGCTTTTCTAAAGTTTCCATACTTTCAACCGGGCTTTGAGGCGGCGGCGCGGCGGCGCCCTCGGAAGATTGCCAACTATCCAATCGTCTGCCTTCCACCGTTACCTGAATAGGTTCATTACCCGGATCAAAAGGATTACCCTTTAAAGGCCGCTGAGTGACCGTTAGCGATTGATTGGGATCGTTTGTATTTAAGGCTAAAGCATAGTTCCATGGGGTCTGAGGCATGGCGGCCCAATCAAACTTGCGGGGTCCGGCCGGTTGAAATTTAAAAGGCATAAAGTCAAACCACTTGGGCTTGAGACCTAAACTAAAAACCAAAGGCCCCCGTTCCACGCTGACCGAATCCTGGTAGCCTTTTCGCAATTTAAATGGCATGGGCAATTGAAGCAAAAGCGTTTCGGTTCCATTCCATTGTCTTGAAACTTCATGAAACTCACCGGGCTTCAACGACTCAATGGTGCCATCCGGCAGTTTTAAAGTCGCGCCCTGGGTCCATTCGGGGACCCGGAAATAGAGGGGAAATGTGGCAGGCCGGGCAGTGGTCACATTGAAAGTCAGACTTTCGCTAAAGGGGTAATTGGTCACTTCTTCTATATGTACGGCATCACCCTGAACCTGGGTATCGACCACGCAAGGCGCGTAAACCACCGCCGCCAATCCCCCTTCGGGCGATTCCATCCATAAATGAGAGGTCAGCTTGGGCCAGCCCTGGTGCATGTTGGCGGTACAGCAGCCGTATTGGGGTTCTAAACCAAAAATATTCGCGATTCCCGATACGGTGGCATAAATGGGCTGTTCCACATAAGCGCTGGCAACCTGATTGGATTGTTCCACATATTGATGGCGCCAATAGTCCGGCGTACAGGCGGCGGGTAACGCGTTATAGGCCACTTTTTCGAGCCGGTCCGCGAAGCGAACATCGCCGGTAACGGCCAAAGAGTTCTCAAGCGAAAACATCATTTCCACAATGACGCAAAGTTCCGTACCCTGTGAAGGATTCAGGCCCGCCAGACATTCGTCCGCGCTCATCAAGCCGTTGGGCTCGCCGTGATAACGGTCCAACTGTTCAATGGCCCGCCAGGCTAATTTTTTATAGCGGGCATCCCCCGTCAACCGGTACAACAACGCCGGCACCTTGAGACCCATGGCGTTATTCACGCCGTGCCCCACCCAGTTCCACCTTTCGGATTTATGCTTGAGCGGCAAATCCCAAAAATGGGAAGTCCAGTTGTAACCTTGATTGGCGGCTTTCGCAGCCAGTTCCAACAGCCAGGGTTCATGGGTGCGGTCATAGAGCCAATAAACACTCACCACCAGATCGCCCCAGCGGAAAAAGTTCCAGTTAAAGAGAGGGCGCTGGTCCAATTGAAGATCGATACTGCGCATGGATTTTTCCATCGCCGGAATGATTCGGGGATCGCCGGTCGCTTCCTCGTATTGGCTCAGAACTTTAAGAATAATGAATTGGGGCCAGGGATCGCGAACCTCATTGGGCTGCGCTTTTCCGATCAAACCATAAGCGGGATTTCCCCGTTCCGGTCCCAGCCAGCCGTCCGCGGTTTGGTGTTTGAGGATATAGTCCACCCAGTGTTTGGCTTTCGCCTTCAGTTTGGCGTCGTCGGTGAGATAGGCCATTGGCACCATGCCGTCCAGCCAATAGGGCGCCCTTTCCCAGCCTTCGGCCTTACCGCCAATCCAACCGCTGTCCTTCACGTCAGGCCAAAATTCGTCCAGATGGCCGGTTAGACCGGAAGATTGAAGTTTTAATTGTTCTAAAAGCCAGCCCTTTGGCATTACGCTTCCCAAAGGCAGAGGGTTAAAAACCGGGGCGGCCAGAGCGTCGAGCGGCGTATCATGACCGGGACGATTGGCCTGTATATATAGATACCAACCAAGGCAAACGGAAGCGCCGACGAAAAATATTGCCGCCAACCACCACAACCATAAAGCAGGTTTGGGTTTCGGGTTGATTGGATTCAGATTCATTTCGGGCATTTCGACCTTCTGCTTTTAAAAGATTTCTTCACGGAGTACACCGAGTTTAACGGAGAAAACAGGGATTCATCATTTTAAAAGCCGAATACTCCCCATTAAACTCCGTCTTTTCCGTGTCATTCCCTTCGGCTGAATTCCCTTTGTTTTTGGCCCTTTCACCCTTATCCTACGGCCCTTCCAATTTGAAGCGTGAGGATGATCCGTGGGAATTCTGTTGAGCTGTCAAAACCTGTCGAAAAGCTTTGGGGCCAGGCCTCTTTTTGAAAACCTTTCTTTTGGCCTCTTTGAGGGAGAACGCACTGGCCTGATTGGCCCCAATGGTACAGGTAAATCCACTCTGCTTAAAATTTTAGCCGGCGTCGAAACCCAGGACGAAGGCCTTATTTCGGCCCGCAAGGGATTGCGCATCGGTTATCTACCCCAGCAGGAAAAATATGCCGACTTGGGACCGGACATTGACGTGCGCACAGTTTTAACCCAAGGCCTTCAAGGTTTAGGTTTGGAAGATTATGAGATCGACATTCGAATCGATGACGGACTGGAACAGGCGGGATTCAAAGACCCCGAACAAAAGGTTTCCAAACTCTCCGGCGGTTGGCGCAAACGGCTGGCCATCCTGACCCAGGTCTTGCGGGAACCCGATCTTCTTCTATTAGATGAACCGACCAACCATTTGGACCTGGAAGGTGTTCTTTGGCTGGAACGTTTTATGCAAAATCTGACCCTGTCCTTTTTGGTCGTTACCCATGACCGCCGCTTTTTGGAATATGTCAGCAACCGCGTCATCGAACTCAACAAGCGCTACCCCGAGGGCTTTTTCGGCAGCGAGGGAAACTACAGCAAGTTTTTGGAAAAACGCGAGGGGCTCTTTAACTCCCAGGCCAAACACGAGGACACCGTCGCCAACACGGTTCGCCGTGAAATCGAGTGGCTGAGCCGCGGCCCCAAAGCCCGCCAGACCAAGCAGCAGGCCCGCATTGACCGGGCCGGCGACCTGATGGACGAATTGGGCGAATTGAAATACCGCAACGATCAGAATAAAAACGTGGATATCGACTTTTCCGGCAGCGGCCGCCAGACCCAGCGCCTGGTTGCCGCCTCCAATGTGGGTAAAACGCTCGGAGGCAGAAAACTTTTCGGACCTTTAAATTTATTAATGACACCCGGGGACAAACTGGGGCTATTGGGTGAAAACGGCAGCGGTAAAAGTACTCTGCTCAAAATTTTAGCAGGCGAAGTCCAGCCTGATTCTGGCACGATCAAACAAGCGGACAAATTGCGCATCGTTACCTTTGACCAGCATCGCGACCAATTGGATTTAAAACTCACCCTTCGCAAAGCTCTCTGCGAATCCGGCGAATATGTTCAGTACAAGGAAAGACCCATTCACGTCGCCAGCTGGGCTTCCCGTTTTCTTTTTGATAAAGACCAGCTCGATAGGCCTCTCAGCCGCTTTTCCGGCGGAGAGCAATCCCGTGTCCTGATCGCCCGGCTCATGTTAAAACCGGCGGATCTGTTGTTTTTGGATGAACCGACCAACGATTTGGATATTCCTTCGTTAGAAGTTTTGGAACAAAGCCTGATGGAATTCCCCGGCGCCTTAGTGCTGGTCACCCATGATCGTTATCTTTTAGACCGTGTCAGCAAACAAATTTTGGCCTTAGACGGCCAGGGAAACGCCGACTTTTTCGCGGATTTGGGCCAATGGGAAGACTACCGGGAAGAACAACGATCCAAGGGCAAAGCCAGTTCCAAACCAGCCGAAGCGCCTAAACCCTCGGCCCCCGCCAAGCCCAAAGAAAACCTGACTTCCAAAGAACAAAAAGAACTCAAGGAAATCGACGGGAAAATACAGGCCTCTGAGACCGCTATCAAGACCGCCAAAGCCAAACTGGAAGACCCTTCCATCGCCACCAATATTTCCAAGTTATTGGAAAATCAAAAATTGATAGACGCCGAAAAAGCTAAACTGGATTCGCTGATGGAACGCTGGGAAGAATTGGAAGCGAAGAAGAACCAGGCTTAATCGTAGAAAACGGGGGCAAATTCCTCCCGCGTCCCCAGACTAATACTTCACTTCTACCCCTAAATACGGCAAAAAGGGCAGGTCATAGACCGCTGACGTCTGGGTGTAATTCACGTTGTAGTTGTACCCCAGGACATTTTTAGCGCCGGTGAGATTCACTATATCCAAATAGATTTTCCACTCCCAGGTGTCATAAACCGTTTTAATCGAGGTCGAAAAATCCAGCCTCACGTAATCCGGTAATCGGGCGGAATTAACCGGGGCGTATTGGGCCGCGTAAAAGGTCGTCGGCTGTCCGTTAACGGTCGCTGATTCCTGCGACGCGCTGGTCACCGGCGTCCAGGGGTGGCCTGTGTCATACAGAAATTTAAGGCCCGCGTCCCAGCCTGGATTGATTTTATAATTCCCCACCATGGTCAGCACATTGGGCTCGTCATAATCGTATGGGTACTGGGGCGTTCCCGCGCTATCCACCCGCTGTGAGTCGCTGATCGAATAAGCGATCCATCCAAAAAACCGGTCGGTCGGCGGCTGCCGCAAGAAAAATTCCAATCCCCTGGCGTAACCCGTCCCGCTGTTCAAATAGCCCATCCCGGATGCGGCGTTGGGGTTAGACACGATCAGGCTGGATAAATCTTTTTCATATCCCTCTACCCGGAAGAGCAGTCCCGCCTCATCCAGCTTCTGCTCAAACCCCAAAACACTGGCGATCGATTGTTCCGGCGCCAGATGAGGATTCCCCAGAGTCTGGTCCAAAAAAGGATAACCCACAATGCGGTCCGGCGACTCATCGTAGTAGCCGTAAGAAGCCTTCACGGTGGTATCGTCCGATAAGTGATAAGCCGCCGAAGCCCGGGGCGTGAGAAACAGGGTTTCGTCTGAATTGACATAATCCATCCGCGTACCCAGGGCCAGTTCCAGTTTTTTATCCAAAGCCTTCCAGCTTTGATCCAAATAGGCTGAAAAATCATCCGAGTTGGTAGTGTCCTGGGAGGAAAATTTGGCGGCGGTGGTCACCTCAAAATTTTGCTGCTGTCCCGGCTCAGTGGGAACGATAAAGAAAAAGGCGTTTAACGAATCAATGAAATGGTCGTATTGAATACCGCCTTCCAGACTGGTGTCCTCGTCAAAATGGTGGACCCATGAAAACTTTTCACCAAAATCTTCCACCGTAGTGTCCTCGTAAAGATTGCCGCCCAATGAATAGTTAAAATAACTGTTGGTGTGGTAAATCGTATTGGCGATGGTGTTATTGTCGTCCGACGTATCGCGATAATTCACGCCCTGGCTGTTGTAACCGTCGGCAAAATTAAAAGCCCCCGCCAGTTCGGGATCACCCTGGGCCACCGTAGAGGAGGCCGACAGACTTCCACTCACGCTATCCGTGCTGCCGATCGCCACGAAGTCCCAATGAACTTTCGGCGAGGGGTTATAGCTGTATTTCACCTGATAATCGCCAAACTCCGGCACCTCCACATCACCCTGACTGCCGGTGAAGTTGCTGATGAATAAATCCAAATAGCTCCGGCGAAAAGCCACCGACAAGGAGTTGTCGGAGGTAATAGGACCTTCCAATTCAAACTCGGATAAAAACAAATTCACATCCGCACGAAAACCCCAGCGGTCTTCCCTCGGATCTCTCTGGCTCACGTCCACAAGGCCTCCCATGGAGTTAGGATATTGCGGCCCGAATCCGCCGGAATAAAAATCAATTCCCTTCACAAAATTCGAGTCCAGCGTCGACACGATGCCAAAGTGGTAAGGAAAACCGATGGGAATATTGTCCACATAGTACTGGTTGTCGCTGGGTCCGCTGCCCCTCACCAAAAGCTGTCCGTCCAACGACCCCGCGGTAATGATGCCCGGCAAAGCCTGAAGGGCTTTTAAAACATCCTCCTGGGTTCCCGGCACTTCGGTTAATTCTTCTTTGGAAAGGACTTCGTGGCTGGTCTGGGTCGGCGGCGCTTTGTCGGTCGAAACCAACACCTCCGGCAGGGTAAAACCATCTTTTGCGAGGAAAAAATCTTTTTCAACAGTCTGAGTAACCGTCAACGAATCAAGGGTGAGCTTTTTGTATCCTTCGCCCGCTGCAACAACCTGGTATTGACCCGGCGGGATCGCGATTTGGTAATGCCCTTTCAGATCCGCGTCCGCTGAAACCGTTTCGGTGGTGTTCCCCAAGGCTTTTATATAGAGACTTCCCCCCAGAACAGGGTCTTTGGTTCCCTTTTCCAAAATTCTTCCCGAAAGCGTAACAGGGCTATCCACCGCAATCTGAGCGTAAAGATGTCCCCCGCCTGACAGAACAATCCCAATAACTCCTATGATTAGGCTTAACCTTTTCATATATCTTGCTCGTAACCTCTGAAAAACTCGGCTATTGCCGTCCCTTTCAGAAAACATTCAAAGAAACCCCACGATTTCTTGCAGAAATCTCTGGGTCGTAACCTCTGTTTGAAGCNNTATTAGTTTTTCAGAGGTTACAGCTCGTTTATCCGTTAATTTTAAACCGGTAGGGTATACGGATTCTCACCGGCACCGGGTCCGTCCCCGCGTAAGCCGGCGTAAAGGTTGATTGTTTCATAGCCTCTGCCGCCGCCTCGTCGCATCCCGACCCCAGACCCTGCACCACCTGCACATCCATCACNNGTAGCGTCGATATCCACTTGAAGAATCACCACTCCCTCAATTCCAGCCCTCTTGGCGCCATCAGGATAAGCGGCTTTCACCTGGGTTTTAAACTGGGGTAATTGGCTCACTTGAGCGATCGACCTCACCGCGCCAGTTCCCTGTCCGCCTTGCCCGCTGACCACCTGCGCCGGAGGCGGTGTGGGGTTAGGCAGAACCAGTTTGACAGTCCGGCGCAGCATGGGCTTTTGCCAAATATCTTCTTGAGGCGGTATGTAAGGGGCAGATGGCACAGCGGAAGGCGAATCGAGTGTGACATTGTAGAGATTAATCGTTTGAACCCGGCTCACCCACAACACTGCCAGCACAAACATCACGTGGGTTCCGATAGACAGGACCCAGGGTAAGGGCTTGAGCGATAAAAAATCCGGNNCTGGCGCACCTCATCCAAAATCTCGATCACTTTGCCGTGGGTCACCTCGGCGTCCGCCGAAAGCACTACCCGCAGTTCGGGGTTCGTGGTGGCGGCTTCCTTCAATTCGTTTGTCAGTTGAGAGGGGTCAATTTTTTTGCCCTGAAAAAAAACCTCATTCTTCNNGGTCGGGTCCGATGTGTAGGACTTGGGCAGTTGCACCGGCACCGAGGGTGTTGAAATAAAACTGGCGGTCAGCATGAAAATAATGAGAAGCACCAGCATGATATCCACCAGCGGCACCACGTTAATCTGGGTAATCGGTTCATCCGGATCCTGGTTTGTAAAAGCCATGGCGTTTACTTTTCTTTTTCGGCGTAGGCCATCAGCAGGGCGGTCAGCCTGTCCGAGTTGGAAAGTTCCCGTTTGATCCAGTTTTGAAAATAGTTATAGGCGGCCACACAGGGTATGGCAATCAAAAGCCCGACGGCGGTGGCGACCAGCGCTTCTGAAACTCCCCGCATAACAACTGTAGGACCGGATGTTCCCGCCAGGGCCAGATCGTTGAAAGCCTTAATGATTCCCAAAACAGTTCCAAACAAACCAATAAAAGGCGCGTTGCTTCCCAAAGTTCCCAGCACCAGCAGATTTTTTTCCAGCATTAGTTTTTCGTAAATTCTTTGGCTTCCCAGAATTTGTTCCAGCGACTCCGGTCCCGCCGAAAGGTTTGCTATGCCGATTTTAAGAATGGCCGCCGCGGGCGAAGTTAAGCTTTCCACCAGTTTTTGAACTTCTTTAATTTGTCCCTTCAAGAGCAGTTCCGGCGCTTTTTCCTGCAGTAATTTGGATTCTTTCGCCTTTTTTTGAAATAAAAAGAACCGGTCCCAAATCACCGCGATACTCCAGACCGACAAACCCAAAAGTATATAGAGAACCCATTCGCCGCCTAAAAGAGCGAAGGCCTTAATCATTTGAAGCATGAACTTCCTCCCGCGAGGGTTGTTTTTAGAATCAATGAACTTTAGACCATCAACGCCTAAATATCATCCTGATTTCACGAGGTTTTTCAATGATCGGGAACAGGGTTGAAAAAGGCGGAGCTATATCAGTCTCGGCCCAGATCGTCTAGGCTGGAGCCATTCAAGGAGAATACCATGAGAAATTTAGACATGCGTTTGCGGGTCGGCAATTTAAAATCAGAAAAAGTGGGTGTCATCGCTTCCAGCGGTTTTAAAGTCAACAGCGGCGACTTTAACGGTTATGTGGTTCTCACCGACCGTTATGGTTACGAAGTTTGGGACGACAACGCCATCGTCATTCTACCGACAGACTTTTTGGGAACACCGACGGATAAGTAGGAAAGATTGGTGGGGCCGGGCACTTTGTTCAACTACCCCCGTCCATCTTCGTTCCATCCTCCAAATAGATCCCAAACCAAATATCGAGATGCGTCACACCGGCGGCTGACATCACGTCTTTTTCTCCCGGTGATTCCATTCTATCTCTCGCCTTCTGTATGTCGCCTACCTTCTGCGCCGCTATCACCACGCCGGGACTGCCCGAAAGCCGATACAACCCGGCATCTCCCCTATCCCGCCTCTTTTTCCAGCTTTCGTAATCCTTCACTTCATAGCGGACCAATACCAGGCTTTCCCTTCCGGCAACGGGTTGTGGTGCGGGCAGTTCCTCGGTTCCCGCCCAAATCACCGGCAAGCCGATACCGGCTCCCACACAGGACAAAATGAAATTCGACGATTGGATAAACTCCACGGCTTTTTTCAAGTCCACGCATTCAAAAACCAGAATGTAGGTTTTGGGGTCACCTATGTCGCGGTAAAAGCGGTAGGTGAGGAACCCCCGATTTTTAAGATCGTTTTTCGGTGCGAAGAAACGAGTTTTAAAATCCGAGAGATCGCAAATTTGCTGGCGGATAAAAAGAGTACCCGGAGCGTTGGGATAGAGGCTCTCCCGGCAGGCGGGTGCCGCCAAAACGAGGGCGAAATAGCATAACCAGAAGAACAGTTTTTTCATTTCATTTGCGATGATTTAAAGATTTTAAAAACGAATGATACAAAACCATTCTTATTACATAAGGAACTCATAGATAAATGGTTACAAATGTTTGGATAACCGGGGTTAATTCTATAAAAAAGGGCCGGCCTTCCTGCCGACCCTTTCGAAATAAAATTAAAATCGCGACCTCTGTTTGAAGCTAACTATTAGTTTTTCAGAGGTTACATATTGATATTTACAACTTAAGGGTTTGGGGTTGGGGTAACCGGTACATATTTCGCGGCGTCCACTTCCAAATGCACACTCGGTTGACTGTCATACATTTTTGATTGGGCCCATTGAACTACCACACCGTAAGTACCGGTGGTTAAAACCCCTTTAGCTTTATAAGACACGGTGTTTAATCGGCTTAAATCTTTAATCGCCGTGGCCTTCGCCAGACTGCCTGTCGCTTTATAAACGGCGTAATCATCCGGGAACAAAATATAAACATTCAAGGTGGGCGAGGATAAGTTAGTCGTAAGGTTTAAATAAACCGTTGAGGTTTGGCTGATGGCAAAAGACACGTTAACCCCCAGACCCACTTTACCCGTTTGCTGCTGATCCGAGCCGGGAACATTAAATTGTTGATCAAAGATAACATCCGGGGTCGGAGTGGATTGGGCCCGCGCTTTATAAACAGCTGTCGAACTCAACATCAACAGGGAAAAAGAGAATAAAAACAAACTGATGTTCAATTTCACGAAAGCCCCCTTGGTTACGTATCTGAAGATATTTTACCACCGATGACTGCCATTCCACCGGCGAGATGCGGGAATAGTAAAAAGCACTATAATTCCGCTATTATTGGGTTTATTCTTCGGTAAAGCGGTTCAGGCACCTTGCGTCAGTCAGGACAAAAACATGGACAATACATTGCATGCAGTTTTAGGCGCCGCGGTGTTATTAGCCTATTTCGTTTTCATGACCCAGATGGTCCTGCCGGCGGTTTTTGGCAAATGGCTCAAGCGGGCGCCCAACCAGTCCAAGGCTAGTGTTTTCATTTTTTTGTTTATTCTTGTCTTTATCCTGGGCGGCTACTTTATCGGTTTGTATTTCTTTCCGTCAGTTTTCAACTGTTCCTTTTCCTTTCTTCAAAACCATCCCAAACATCGATAAAGCCTAAAAAGGCCTTCCCGCCTTCAAATTCGATTTAAAACAGTACCGTCGAAACAAAACCCGCCTCGGTAACCGTCTAATAGAAAAGCTTGCCCGCGGCTCATGCTTATTTCTGGTTTTTAAAAAGGAAATACTGTATTTTGACCAATGGGTCTGCCGGGCTTTTAGAAAAAGACGTTATAAAACCGGCAAATCTCCCACATTTCATCTGAAAGGATTTCCTGTGCGATTTCTTCTCCTGATTGCCTTGTTATCTCTGACCGCGTCTTTCGCGAACGCCCAAACCGCGAGGTTTAAACCGTTCGAGCTTTGGCCCGCGACCAACGACGCGGTGCCCACCCTTTATACAAAGGCGGCTCTGCCCTTTAACCCCGCCGGAGTGGCCTGGCGTTTTCCCTACGGCCCCAAGGTGGATGTGAAAATCGACGCTACCCAGGTTTTGCGCAATGTGAACCCCTACTATTTCGGCAACAACGCCTGCTGGTATGACAGCAAGGACTGGTTTTTTGACCCGGACCGCATTGAGAAGGTCAAGGAAGCGGGCATCAAGTTCTGGCGCTGGCCCGGCGGAAGCTCTTCGGACGAATATTTTTGGGACGGCAACAACCAGGGCTACACCACCAAGACAGATGGTTCGGACGTCGCTCACATGACCCAGTCCTGGGCCGTTTTAACCGACGACTTTATTAAATTTTGCAAAATGACCGGTTCCGAAGCGGTTTTCACCGCCAATTATTCCGCCTCCCGCTATGGCAGCGTAGCGGAAGCCGCCGATCTGGCAGCCCGATGGGTGAAACACGTGAATATCGACATGGGCTTCAAGGTGCGCTACTGGGAAATCGGCAACGAGCTTTACGGTCCCTGGGAGCCGGGAAATACTCTGGCCGGCAAACCCCAGTTGACCGGGGATTATTATGGCAAGGATTTCCGCACGATCGCCGACGCCATGAAAGCGGTTGATCCGGATATTTATCTCGGCGCCGTTTGCTATGAAAAAGACGGCGAAGGCGAGTGGGTCGGTCACCACCGCTGGACGGCCAGGCTCCTGCCTGAGCTTCAGGGCAAGGCGGACTTCCTGATCCTTCACCAGTATTTCCTGTTTCCTTACGATACCGCCACGGGCAAGATCTACCAGAACCCGACCAACGACGCCCTTTTCAAGGATTTGACCGAGCTGGAAAGCGATCACGGCACCCTGGAAAAAATGGTGAACGAGAACGCGCCCCAGTACCGCGATCTGCCGGTGGCTTTAACCGAGTTCAACATTTTGAACGGTAACGACAAACCGACCATTCAATTGATCAACGGTCTTTTCACCTCGGAAGTATTGGGTGAGGCGATCAAGGCCGGATATTCAGCCGTCGACTATTGGGACTGGAAAAACACTTTTGACAAGGACTATAACGGCGACATGGCCATGCTGTCCTTTAACGATCCCTCGGTGCCGGACAACACCTGCCGTCCCTCTTATTACTCTTACGCTCTCTATTACCGCGCCTTCGGCGACAAGATGATCGCCTGCGACAGTTCGGACGCGACAGTGAAGGTTTACGCCAGCCGTTTCTCCGGCGGCGAGCTGGGCCTGGTGATCGTGAACGAGAACAACGAAGCCCGTACGATGAACTTTAACTTCACCGGCTTCGCGCCTAAGGGCCGGCTGATGGGCTGGGTTTTGACCGGCAAGGATTTGAACGGAACCCAGTGTTCCTGGAACGGGGTAAACGGCCTCGCGGGCGGCGGCGGTCCTTTCCCGCTGGATACCATTCCCAACTACCGGGCGAAGTTTGATCCAGGTAAGCCATTGCTTCTGCCGGTTGCGGCCCGTTCGGCCACCGGAGTAATTCTTTACTAATCGATGCTGCCTCTAAATACAAAAAAGGCTTCCACCAACCATGGTGGAGGCCTTTTTTATTACAGCTGTTTTCTTTTAGATACGGGTGAAGGATTAAACCGCTAGCGCGAGCATAGCGGCTAACAAGAGGATAACGGCCGATATTCAGGGGGAAAAAACCATAAAAAAGGCCTCCACCTTGGGGTAGAAGCCTTTTTGCCGCTGCGCGAGAAGGTTTAGATAGTGATGAAGTAATAGACTGCCAACGCGAGCATAGCGCCTAACATGATGATAGGTATAAAGATGTCCATTTGGCCCTCCTTATAAAAATAAAATCTGGAGTAATTTTAAAAAAGAGGGTCGTTAAAATTCTGTTAGAAATTGGGCGCCAGGTATTAAAAATAATAAAAAAGACTTCCACCCGAAAGTGAAAGCCTTTTTATTGAAAACTGTTAAACCTAAATCGTCGCGTAATAATAAACAGCCAGCAAAAGCATCACGCCCAACATGCCAATCGGCATAAATACATCCATTTCGTCCTCCTCCCATTTCATTGAATGAGGCCGATTCTAAGGAGGAACCGCATTAGGATTCTGTTAGGATTGGATTGGCTTAATTCCAGGTTACTTCCAGGGCAGCGGCTCCTTTAATAGAAACTCTTACCACGATGCCCTCGTTATCCGCCAATCCGTCCAGTACCTTGAAAGAAGTCACCTTCGCGCTCAACCGGGCAAAGCGGCCCAGAGGCTTGTTTAAAGCCAGATTGATTTTCATTTTCAGTTCGTCCATTTTGGGCCCGATGGGCAGTTTCGCCATTTTCCGCAATTGATTTCTAAAATCATTTTTGAAAAGCATATCGGCCATTTGAAGCATTACGTCGCTGGAATGGAGGTCATAATCCAGGTCCGGCAAATCAAACGCCTTTTGCTTTGAAAGATAATGCGGGGTTCCCTTCAGATAAACCGTAAATTTTGCCGGCTTGCTTCCCAAATTAACAATCAAGGGGTCGTAGTGAAGTTTCACCTCTATGACTATTTGTCCGCCAGACCCGTACAGTCGAAGTCCATCCAGCGTCAGCTTTTGGCCCGTACCGGTCAAAACCATACCGATGAGTTTCATTCGCGGGTCCCTTAAATGCTCATTAACTTCTTTATAGCTAATGCGGGTATTGCTGACCGCCTGAAAAACAGCCGGCCCCGGTATAAAAGTTCGAAGCAGGGGCATGGGCACGGCGGTTGCCAAAGGCTTTGGCCCAAAGATCACTTCCGGGTTGGCCGTCGTTTCCAAAACCGTGTGCGCGGTCAAAGGATTCTTGGGGTTAGTCCTCATGGTGCCCAGGCTCAACGTTTGGGGTTTAATTAAAAGCCAGATCCCCTTGTCCAAGTAAATAGGTTCCTGGATTTTTGACCAGATATCGATGGAGCTGAATTTCAAATGAATTCCCGACACTTTACCAGGGTAATCCATTTTAGGTCTCAATCCGTTTTTGATAAGATCCGTGATGTGATGTACCACTTCGGCGCCGCTGGGGAAGAGAATCACCACCGGCAGCCGCACCAGCGCGGGTTCGGTAGGCGCTAAAATTCTCACCGGCACAGGAAAAACTTTTACTTCATTGGAATTACCGGCGCAGCCAACCGCCATCACTGAAATAATCAAAAATAGAAACGCTCGTGTCATACCGTTCAAAGTAATCCTAACTATCAGCGATTTCAACCGGTTCACGGCTCGGCCTTTTTCAGGGATTCGGTTTCTTCTTTGGCTCTATCCCCCGAAATTTCAACCGCGATCGCCGCCGACTGTTCGGCGGATACGCCCTCCGTCCGGCGTTCGTATTCTTTCTCGCCCAGATCATCCTTTTCCCGCAAAACCTCATCCGCCATCTGTTCCTGCTCCCCGGGCAATTGCACCCTTAATTCCTCAATCAGCATCATGACTGCCGCGGCGAAAGGAAGGGCCAGCAAAGCGCCCGTAATTCCCATCAGAGTTCCTCCGGCTAACAGTGAAATCAAAACCACCGTGGAAGGCAGCCGCAAAGCTTTTCCGTAAACCCTCGGCACCAATACCCTGCTCTCAAATTCCATATACAAAAACATTGCTGCCAGAACAACGATCGTGATTGCCGCGCCGTGAGGCGCCGCTGAGAGAACCGCGGCGGCCATTGGAAGAAAAATACCGATGTAGGGCAGAATGTCCGCGATCGAACCAAAAACCGCCAAAGCCAGCGCGTTTTCAACACCGCAGGCCAAAAGAAGAATCAAAATAAAAATACCGATCGACAAACTGGTAATAACCTGACCCCGGATATAAGCGCCCACGATAGTTTGCAGATTCATCATCACGCGGGAAAGCCGGATATGGTGGGTCCGTGGAACGATGGCGTAAAGGCCGCCTCTCATCCGGTCGCGGTCAATCATCAAATAAAGAGCCAGAAAAATGGCGCCAAGGGCATAGGTAATAAAACCAAGGGCTTCCATGGAAAAGCTTGTTGCGCTGGCAACGTTCATCACCCCGGCGTATTTAAAGTTGCGCAGCCATTTGGCCAGCGCCTCGCTAAAAGGAAAACCGGTAAGACGGTCCGCCAGTTGAATACGCAAAATGGGCTCTTGATCCAGAATGGAGGAAGCCTGGGCCAACAGCGCTGGAATCGTAAAAATCGCGGTTACCACAACAATCACCAGCAAAGAAACAAACACGATCGCGATGGAAAGTCCCCGCTTAACCTTCTTTTCTTCCATCCAATGCACCAGGGGATTCAGGGTTTCCACGATAAAAAAAGCAGCGATCAATACCAGAAAAACCGGCAGCAATTTAAACAACAGCCAAAGGCCGGCGATAATAATTACAATGTTGAACATGGTGGAGGGCGCCAGTTCAAAACGAATGTGACGGGTCGAAGGACGGGATAGGTTTTCTGGCTGGGAAATCATGGGTCGTAACCTTATTGAATCATTTTCGACTGACAAAAAAATGGGGCTGTGTCCTGAACACCGCCCGTGAAATTAGGACATTAAAATTACTTGGAAGCTGAATCCTGTTTTTGATCCGCGATCTTCTCGTTCGTCTTGATTAAATCCTGGCCGTTTGAATCGAGTTTGCTGACATCCGAGTCCCGGTGATCCCTGTCATTCTTCAGGTCGCCAATGCTTTTTTTCCTCTCAGCGCGGGCCCGTTTCAACTTAACCGAGTCTCTATACATGGCGTGATGATCCCTGCGGATATCCGCCTCTTTCGCCTTAATTTGGACCTCGTCGCCATTAGCTTTGGCTTCCTTCAATTCGGCCCGGTCCTTCATCAAATTCTCGTAATGACTATTCATCCTTCGTTTATCGTTCTTGATATGGTCATTACCCGAATCGATCGAGGCTTTATCCTCACCCATCCTGTCATCCGCTTTATTCACGCCTTTCTTGTCATTGTCAATTTTCATATTTAAATCTTGCTTATCGGTTTGGAGAGCGGCCTCATCGGCCGCCGCCATTCCCGCGGCGGATAAAAACAGCAGACTCGTCGCGATTCTTAATAACTTTTTCATTTTTCTTCTTTCTGTTTTTGGTAAGACGTTTGTTTTAGCGGTTTAAAAATAATCGATCGGCAAAGGCGACCGGGCTTCCACATGAGGCACAAACTTCGGCGTGTCGCTGGCCAGCTTGATGGCGTGTTGTACCTGGTCGGTCGTTTGTCCCTGTTGAATCAAAAGAACCTGACCCACATTAATCTGGTCCGGATCCTGAATCTGGTCCCGGTCCGCTTTGAAAATCAAAGGCCACTCAAAAGAGTTCGAGTAAATTCCCGCTTGATGGGAAATCGCCCAGAGGGTATCTCCCTTTTTCACTACATACTTTTGCACTTCGGGGGGTATCGGCGTGGGCACTACCACGACGGCCGCTTCTGTGGTTTCGGGCGACTTCGGCACATCCGTCGTGTCAATTTTTTTCGCCGCGCAACCGCAGGCTAACAACCCCGCAAAACCCGCCAATACCACCGCTGTTTTGAACTTTTTCATCTTTTTTTCCTTTCAAATTTAAACTGATTGGTGAGGCAGAAACCGGAATTCCAGGCCCCTACCCCTATCCACCACCGAAACCCAATTGCTTATGGAAACGTGATGTTATTAGCGAGAAAAGTCACATTTTGAGTTGAGGCTAAAGCCCTGCCTTCCAACGAGGCGCCCGTATTAAAGGTCACCGCCGTATGGGCCATCACATTTCCAACGAACGCGGCTGTGGTATCCAGAGAGCAGAAACCCGTGACCGCCCAAAAAATATTGGCGGCTCGCGCCCCGTTGATCAGCTTGACCTTTCGGCCGGAGGCGATGATCAGATCGCCCGTCACCTGGATAATAAAGACCGCGTTCGTGTTGCCCTGGGCGTCCACAGTCAAATCGGCCGTTTTCAAATTCAGATTGCCCAGATCCGTATAAAGGCCTGGATAAAAGGTCTGACCTCCCACATCACCGCCCGCTGGTATGGCGGCGCCTCCCGTTCTCCCCATGGCGTCCGTATAAGCCGAGCCCAAATCGGTTTCAGCCGTACCCGCGGGACNNGACTTGCCGGGTCCCGCCGCAGATCACCATAATTCCTCCATCCACCGAGGCATTAGGAAATGTTCCCAAGCTTCCACAAACCGTGGTGGCGCCGCTATTCGTAATTCCCGCGTAAGACAGAACAGCGAAATTCGCGGCCGACTTAAGATTCACCATCGCTTGCGGAGTCGCTTGAGTCACCGCGTATGACGCGGGTGTGGGGGTAGCTGTTGTGAAGCCTCCCGGAGTGGAAGGATTTGAACCATTGCATCCAACTATTAAAGCCGCTGTAAAAAATGTCATCACGAATAAACAACCGATAATCTTTTTCACTTTTTTATCCCCTGATTTTTTGAATTTCAAAACAAAATGTGGAATCGATGAGACTATTAGAGCAAGGAACATGCCGTTAGGAATCTCATGTCAAAGCGCCCCCATTTTCAAATAACCTCGTGAAATGACGGCTTCTTAACACCGGTTGATTTTCGAAACGTGAACCGGCGCCAAAACCAGATCAAAATGATCGAGTGCTTATTCTCGTTTTGATTCTGTATAGGGACATAAGAACTCATCAAACCGACTCAAATTAAAAAATATCGGGTTTCCACAAAAAAATGCGTCCCGCAACCAGAGCGGCTTCAAAACTCAACTTTTTTCATGAACCGGCCTCGATCCAAACCTGAAACAGTCCCGGCATGAATGATCTATCTACTTTTGAAACACAATCTCATTAAGGCTTATTGGTTCCGGTAAACGACAAGCCGCCCGTATCGTAGAAAGCGTATCCGTTCAACCACGCTCGGCTGTTAAAAGTGATTGAGGTATATGCCAAAGGTTCCCGCGAAAGGTGTGGGATTAGTTAAAGTTGGCGCACCGTTAGTGAGAGTCACAAAACTGGTCACGATCCAAAAACATTGGAGGGTTTAACGTTCCTCAGGGTCATCTATTTCACAGCCGAATGAAACAAGAAAAATGATAGAAACAATTCGTGATAAAATCAGCCGGAGTGAGCGCCGTCCAACTCTGCCGCGACGGTAAATCGTTTTTGAACCACTTTCCAGTCAATCACTTTGAAAAAAGCCTCAATGTAGGCTTTACGTTCCATGCCGTAATCCATGATAAAAGCGTGCTCAAACACATCATTCACTAAAAGAGGCGCGGAATAAAAAAGATGTCCCGTATCATGTTCATTAATCCAAATGTTAAACAGCCTCTTTCCTTCCGGATCCCAGGCTAACACCGCCCAGCCAATGCCCCGCATGCTTGAAACAGCCCTAAAATCCTTGTCCCAGGCTTCCAGCGATCCAAAAGACCCGGCTATCTGTTTGGCTAAATCTGATTTCGCGTCCAGCATCTCGACCTGTTTGGCCATATTCCCAAAATAAGCCTCGTGAAGTCTCATGCCGTTGAATTCCCAAGCAAACCTTCTTTTGATTTCTTCGTACTCCTGAGTTTCAGTGTCCGCTGTTTTCAAATAATCGATGATCCTGTTAATGTGAGTCACGTAGCCTTCGTAAAGTTTGAAGTGGGTTTTCAGCAGTTTGTCGCTGAATCCCGGAGTTCCCAGCAGTCGGTCGAAGTTTTTCGCTATATAAGACATTTTTCCCTCTCTTTTCTTTTATCTAAGCGGCCCGCGCCCGTCCCCGAAACGCGGGAAAGAGGCGCAAGCCGACGCCTATTCTGTTCAGCAAAAATCAAATAAATGACAGTCCCACTAAAAAAGTAAAAGTGCCGTTTTGTATATTTTGAGTGGAGCTCACATTCGTTAATCCGATTTCATAGCGGCCGCTGAACAGAAACTGGAACAAATTCGCCTGCGCCCCCAAGATCAAACCCATCTCATTCGAATTGACATTCGCCAATCCGGAGTTGGCCGCGTTGCTGCTAAAAGAAGGCCCCACCAAAAGGCTCGGGTTGATGACCGGTATGCCAAACCCAATATTCAGGAGAATGGGAACTTCCACGTAATACAATTGATAAGCGGTTCCGTTATATTTACCGCCCTTTTGTTCATAAAGAACTTCCGGCTGGAGCGCTAAAGAAGGGGTAAAAGGTATGTCCGCGAATGCTCCTCCCACAAATCCCAAACGGGAACCGACAGCATCGTTGACGTTTGGACCGTTTAAATTCGACAGATTGATACCGCCTTCAAGTCCCAACTTGAGTCCCAATACGGGATCGGCCTGAGCCTCAGGAGCTCCTGTCAATAAACCCGCCATCGCCAAAAGACATAAACAACCCCAATTTAAAACGGTTTTTTTCACTTGCGGCTCTTTCTTTTAATTTAAAAACGAGAATCCCCATGCCTTTTGTTTTTATCAAAAGAACACGGGGAAAATTCGCCTTTTAAAACTTTTTCATTGGTCTTTAAATAAACGACAATCCCACTAAAGCGGTGAAAGTGCCGTTTTGAACCGCGTTGTTGGAACTAATATTCGACAATCCCACTTCGTACCGGCAGCTCACCAAAAAGCGGTCCAGGTTCAATTGTCCGCCTAAAACCAATCCGATATCGGTATTGTTGACGTTTTGAATGCCCGAATTGTTCGTCGTATTGAGGTCAAAGGCAGGACCCACCAATAGTCCCAAGGGTCCAATAAAGGCGATGTCCAAGAGAATGGGAACTTCCACGTAATTCAATTGGTAGGCATTGCCGTTATATTTTCCGCCCTTTTGCGCGTAAAGAATTTCAGGTTGAAGATTCAGTACCGCTCCCACAGGTACATCCAAAAAAGCGCCGCCCACTAATCCCAACCGGGAACCGAAAACATCATTGACGTTTTGCCCGTTAAAATTCGACAGATCGATACCGCCTTCAACCCCCAATCGGGGTGACGGACCCGCGGCCGGTGTGCTGTCATCAGCCATCGCCAGCGAACTACCCAGCGCCAAAAGACACAAACAACCTAAACTCAAAATTAGCTTTTTCATTTTCAACTCTTTCTTTTAACTTAATTTTAAAACTTAAACTTTCTCTAAATGTAACGCACCGCGAAAAGAATCAAAGCTATCAGCAGCAGCACGTGAATCGCGCCGCCCGCCGTGTAAGACGTCATCAATCCAAGAAGCCACATAACCAGCAAAACAACGCCAACCATAACCAACATGTTCGACTTCCTTCCTGAATTGCTCATAAATAAAAATGAGCTCCCAATTCAGGATAAAAATTCAAAGTCGCGCCGCTGTTGTAAAACCAAAGAGTCGGAACAACCTGGAAGTAAATATCGACCGGCACGTGCCGCTTGTTGAAAATATAGGAAAGTCCGATCGGCAAACGGGCCGCCGCGACCACAGACGTTTGAAGCACCAGATCACCGCCAACGCCGATATAAAAGGGCAGTTCGCCGTTGCCGTCCTGGATACGCACGATATCAAAGTTGTGCCAGAGGTAATCCAGCTGCAAAATGGCGGACCCGCCGTCGTTGAATTTCACCGCCGGTTGAAAAGCGTTTACGGAGTCAATCCACAACTTGCCGTCCACACCCCAGGATCCTGGATCGCCCAGCTCCAGACCTAACCCAAAATTACCGCCGTCATTCGTCGGGTGAAAATCCTCATCCGCGCGCGAACAAACCGGCATCAAACTCATTCCCGCCATCACCAATCCAACGGTTAACGCCTTTTTAAAACTCGAAAACATATTTTTCCTCTTTTCTTGAATCAAACGGCTTTTAAGGCGAACCTCAAAAGTTCGGGAAATAATTTTGCGCTTCCTCTCGGAAACGCCGGTTAAAGGCCTACTTGGCCGCTATTACGATTGCCGGCATAGTGGCCGCGGCTTTAGAAACTCTCGCCGCGCTTCCTTCCGTGGGAAAATCCGCTTCCGACCATTCCTTCATACCGCCCGGATAGTCCTCCGCTTTGAAACCCTTCGCGGTGAGTGCCTTGGCCGCGTTCGTACCCGCGTTACAGGTCAAACCCGCGCAATAGGTAATGAAAAACTTGTTTTTTCCGTATCTTTTCTCAACCGCCGCGACAAAATCGGCCGAATTGAGGCCCAGGGGAAGATTTTCCGAACCGGCGATATGTATTTTCGCGTAATCCGTATCCGGCAAAACGTTGAGTACTATAACGTTGTGATCCTGCATCTTGTCTTTCACCGCTTCTTTAGTCATCGACATGTTTCCGACCTCTTTTTTTACGAATATCCCTGCTAAAACGGTTAACCACCAAAGGCACCAAGAACAACAAAGGATGTGAAAGTTTAAAATTCTTTAAATCCATCTATTTTTTCTTACTCGGTGTCCCTGGCGGTTCATTTCTTTCCTAAATCTCAGGCAAAACGCTTACGGGGATTAATCATTCGAATAATGACCAACAAAACGATCGCTCCCACAATCGACATGGCTAACACACCCCAAAATCCATAAACCGCCACGCCGACCACATCCGCTAAAAAACCGCCGATGAAGGCCCCAATCACACCGACAACGATATCGCCGATAATTCCCAATCCGCCGCCATCGACCATCAGACTGGCCAGCCATCCCGCTAAACCGCCCACAATCAAGAACCAGATCAGGTTATGAAGCTGCATCGATTCGTACATATATGCCTCCTTGATTTTTCTTATCTCAATTTTTTTACATCATCCTCAACTTGACTAAAGCAAATTTCATACCGGCTTGAAGTTTCTAAAAATTTATTTGCCTGTCTTAAAAACAACTCTCTTATTTTCAACCTGTGGGTTTTAATCCGATGAGACGATCAAAGTGATAGCTCCTTGCTTCTCGTTTTGATTCTTTTAAGTCCGCAAGAACGTTAATAGCTTCAAAAGCGGTAAAAAAAACCGGTCAACACGTGGCCCGTTTCTTGCTTTTCTTAATGACGCAGATCACGAAACTCTTACCGGGAAATACAAAATGGCAAAAACAGTTGAACCGAAAAATTCCGATCCCTCGTTTTTGAAAACCTTATGGCATATGGCTTCCACGCTGATAGGCGGAGTTAAACCCATCGTGGATCAATTGCAGGACGACCTGGAAAAACGGTTGGACCATTACGCCAAAGCCATTGAAAAAAGGTTGATAGTTCTCATGCTTCGCGGCTGCGCGTTTTTCATGAGCTTCGCTTACTTTGGGATTGGCTTATTATTTGTTTTGGTTGATTACGGAGGCGTTCCCCGCGGGATCGCCTGTTTTTGCTGCGGGCTTTTAAGTTTGGTCATTTTGCTGATATCACTTCAATTCATTAAATAAATCAGGGAGACGTCATGAAAATCGATAAAGATATGAAAGAAAAATTGAAGAATCAAATCCAGAAACAGTTAAGTCTGGGTAAAGAAAAGCTCACTTGGCTTGAAAATCAAATCAGCGATGAAAAAAATCATAAAACCCTCCAGTTAAAACTGGAAGAAGCCCGAAAAAAAGTCGCCCATTTGAGAGAAACTTATAATCGCTTCGAGAAAAAAGCCGTTGATTACACTGAAAAGAACCCCAAAAAGGCCCTGGCTATCGCCAGCGTCGCGGGCATTTTGGCCGCCTCGCTTTGGAACGCCTTTCAGAAAAAAAAGACGTCTTCTCCTCCCGAGCCGGCGCGCAAAACCAAAAAAAGTCCGGTCAAAACGGCCGGTAAAACCAATAAAAAAACCGCTGTCTCTAAACCCTGAACCCAAGGAGTTAATCATGCTCACCCTGATAAAAACGAGGCCTTTAGTTTTACTGCCGTTGAAAAAGAACCCTCTTGCCGCCATGGAACTCTTTCAAAGCTTTTCTTTTTCCGCTCTTCAGGAAATGGAAAAATATTTCACCGAGAGAAAATACGCCAAACGAGAATCCATCTTTCAAGAAGAAGATCCGGCGGATTTTATCTGGTTCGTCAAGCAGGGCCACGTCAAGGAGGTCAATCATTCCCTGGACGGAAAAGATCAAACCATTTGTATGGTAGGCGCCAACGGGATTTTCGGTACTTCATCCTTTGACGGCGGGAAATACGCGTTTCACTGCACCGCCGTAACCGAGGCGGCCGTCATTTCCTTTCCCATACAGGCTTTCCGGATTCTCATGGCCCAACATCCCGAAATGGCAAGACTTGTGGTTTCCAAAATTTCAAAGTTATTGCGGCAATCCAGGGATAGACAAACTGTCGCCCAGGAATGCGCGGAAAAACGCCTGCTCCATGTTCTTTTGGAAATGGTGAAAGAGTTTGGCAGCACCATTCCGATGACCCACCGGGAAATCGCCTCCATGGCGGGGACTACAACGGAAACCTGCAGCCGTACCTTTTCCCGCTTGGAAGCGGCCGGATTGATGACAACCCGGCACGGAAGATTTACGGTTAAAAACGTGGATGACCTCAAAACGCGAATCAATAAATTCAAATCCAAGGGATAAAAAATGAAAAATCTTCTGCTGGTGGTTTTTCTTGGAACTATGGTCTCTTCTGCTTGCGCCTGGGCCGACGATTTCTCGCCGATGAACCAGGACACCATCACCCGCACCAATAACGGCACCACTCCCGTCGCCAACAATACACTGCCCTCGGTCGCGGCCAATAACGCCGCGGTCCCTGCCAGTGTCGGCACCTGGATTCTTCAAATAGACGGTGAAACCGGTTTTCCCACGGGCAACCTCAACAATGTGGCCGCCGAAGGCTGGGGCCCCGAAGGATCCTTTGGCTACCGATTCCCGCAAAACTTCACCCTGTCGCTGGAAACCGGTTACGTGGGCTACGCCCCCAAGAATGGTATGTTAAATACCACCTGGGATATCATTCCGATCCTGTTGAAAGGCCAATACAATTTCGGAAGCGGATATGTCCAACCCTATCTTTTTTTGGGAGCGGGCGTCGCTTTAAATTCGCAGTCCTCTTCCTTCGCGGGTCCCAATCATACCGCGGGTGAAGCTGACTTTTTGGAAGAAGCCGGTTTAGGCATTTCTTTCGTCCTCTTGACCCAAACTTATCTTTTTATTCAAAGCAAGATTGAAGTCGACAACACTTCCAGCAATTACGCCGGCGATCAACCCACCCTCCTGATTCCCATCGATGTCGGGTTGAATATCCAGGTCAATTAATTCAGACTCTCAAAGGAAGCCCGCATGAAAATCATTTTAATTTGGCTGATTTTGCTCACTCTCGGATCAACTTCCCGGGTCTGGGCCGACACCGTCACCGGCCAAAACGCCGGCAGCTGGGTCAGTCCCGCCGACAGCGATAACAAGGACCCCCTCGAAACCGGCACCTGGTTTATGCAGCTCAACGGAGATCTGGATTCGCCCACCGGCAATCTGGCTAACGCCGTCAACCAGGGCTGGGGCGGTGAGGCTTCTGTCGGCTATCACCTCACCCAAGACTTTCAGATTTCACTCGAGACCGGCTATGACACCTATTCGGAAAAAGACACAGCCTTTAATGGCTCCTGGAATCTGGTGCCCTTGGTGGTGAAAGGCGCTTATGTCATGAGCCATGGGTTTGTGCGGCCCTATGTTTTTCTGGCCGCCGGAATGGCCTTTAATTCCCGGTTAGCCAACTTCGGCTCCTTTACGGGCAGCAACAGCGAGGCGGACTTTTTAGGTGAAGCGGGTTTTGGTTTATCTTTTTCCATGGGCGATCGGTCCAGTGTTTTTCTTCAAACCAAAATGGAAATCGATAACACCTCGTCCAATTATGCCAGCGATCAACCCACTATCCTTCTCCCTCTCAACGCGGGGATCAAATTCGCGCTGAATTAAGGAAATAATTTAACCATGGATTTCACGGAGCACACCGAGTTAAAAGTTTGAGTTTAAAAGATTCAATAATAAAAATTTTAATTCTTTAAAACTCGGCGGCTCCGTGGATAAAGATGTTTTACCGATGTCGTCTTTCGGTTTTTGCAGAATATTCAGGTATTATGAATTTGAGGTCACTCGGATCAAGGGTCACTAACCCACCTTCGGCAGCTTCCGGATCATTTCAAGATTCAATTCTTAAGATCACGGAAATCCGCCGCAATGATTCGATCGCTTCCCCAACTCAAACACCGTTTTAAAGCCCTTTTTTCTTTTCTGATTTCCAAACCGGTGGAAGACCCCATCCGCTCCGAACTCTTCAGTATTGAGCGGTTTGACCAGCATGCCCAATCCCTGGCCGTCGCCCAGACCATCACCGACGATCCCCAGTCCGGCGCACCTCTCACTCCCCGTGTGCGGGAAAATGAGAAAATTCTGCAGGCTTCCTACCGCTATCTCACCAGCGAGGTCCAAAAAAACAAGACCATCAATCCCGCCGGCGAGTGGCTGATTGATTCCTTTTATGTGGTGGAAGAACAGCTTCGGGACATCAAACGCTACCTGCCCGATGATTTTTATTACGAACTGCCCAAACTGGCCGACGGCTTCCTCAAGGACTATCCCCGGGTTTACGGCCTGGCCTGGGCCTATGTGGCCCACACCGACAGCCGCTTCGATCCCGATTCCCTGACCAACTTCGTCCGGTCTTACCAGCAGGTACAACCCCTCACTATCGGAGAGCTTTGGGCCCTGGCTATTACCCTTCGGGTGGTCATGATCGACAATCTGCGCCGCATCGCCATTTATCTGGTCACTTCCCAGGAAGCCCGCCAGGAGGCCGACGCCTTTGTGGATGAGCTTCTGGGATTGATTGAGGAATCCTCCAAAAAAACCCGGCCCTCCGCGGCCAAACTGAAAAAACAATCGGTCCATCCCGCCTTTTTGGTTCAGCTTATTCAGCGTCTGCGCTATCAGGACCCCAAGGGAATTCCCGCGGTCAATTGGCTCAACGAACGCCTGGCTGAAAAGAAAACGACCGCGGAGGAAATGGTCACTTCCGTCCATAATCAGCAGTCCGCCAATAACCAAACCGTCCGGAATATCATCACCAGTTTCCGAACCATGACTTTGTTTGATTGGCAGGAATTTTTTGAGGCTGTCAGTCCGGTTCAGGAAATTCTCCGCGGACACGCGAATTTCATGAAGATGGATTTCATAACCCGAAACAGCTACCGTTCCGCGGTGGAAGAACTGGCCAAAGGCTCAAAAAAAAACGAGTTGGAAATCGCCAGACTCGTGATTCAAAAAACCTTGTCCTCCCCCTCTCTCTCCGAACGGCTTCAGGACCCGGGCTATTATCTTTTTGCCGAGGGGCGCCGGTCCTTCGAGAAAGAAATCCACTTTAAGGTTTTATTTAAAAACCGCTTCGTCCGCTTTTGCACCGGCCATCCCGCCTCCCTTTACATCGGCTATGTTTTCGTTCTCACCACCCTCATCCTCGCCGTCGCGGCGGCTCTCAATCCCGGTCTTTCCCCGTCCCTTTTACTGACTCTTCTTTTTTTCGGCCTCTTTCCCGCCAGTGATCTGGCCGTCTGCCGGGTCAACCGCTTCATCACCAGTCTCATCCCGCCCCGTCATTTGTCCCGTCTGGAATTTTTGGACGGCCCGCCCGCCGGTTTCCGAACCTTTGTGGTCGTGCCCACCCTGCTGGGGTCCGAAACCGAAATTCCAGAACAGCTGGAAAAATTGGAAGTTCACTATCTTTCGAATTCCGAAGGCGATGTCCGCTTTGCCCTGCTGACCGACTGGCAAGACTCCCTGGTTGAAATATCTCCCGCGGATTTACAAAAGTTGACCCTGACCGAACAGCTCATCGCCGCGCTCAATCAAAAACACGGCCCCGCGCCGGATGGCGGTCCCCGCTTTTTCTTCTTCCATCGAAAAAGACTTTGGAACGCGCTGGAAGGCAAATGGATGGGCTGGGAGCGCAAAAGAGGCAAATTACACGAGTTTAATCTTCTGCTGCGGGGCTCGAAGGAAACGACTTACTTCAACCAGGACGCTTCACCGGTCGCCGTTCCTTCCGACATCCGTTATGTCATCACACTGGACGCCGACACCAAGCTTCCGCCCGGCGTGGTCAGCCAGCTCGTCGGTATCCTGGCCCACCCGCTTCACCGCGCCTATCTGGACCCCCTGTCGAACAAAGTGGTGGAGGGCTACGGCATTCTTCAGCCCCGGGTCACCTCCTTTCTGCCCAATCAAAATGAAAAATCCATCTTCCAAAAACTTTTCTCCGGCGAATGCGGCATTGACCCTTACGCCTCCGCGGTTTCGGATGTTTATCAGGATTTATTCGGCGAAGGCAGTTTCACCGGCAAGGGAATCTACGATCTGGACGCTTACGAAACCGCTTTAAAGGGCCGTATCCCGGAGAACAGTTTGTTAAGCCACGATCTTTTCGAGGGCTCTTTCGCCCGCTGCGGCTACGCCAGCGACCTGGAATTTTTCGAGGATTTTCCCTCCCATGCCGAAATTTCGACCGCCCGCAATCACCGCTGGATTCGGGGAGATTGGCAGTTATTGCCTTGGATCTTTGGCCGGGACCATTCGGACCTCTCCACCCTTTCGCGCTGGAAGATGCTCGACAACTTGCGGCGCAGTCTTTCTCCTATCGCTACCGTCGGCCTTTTGATTACGGTTTTCTCCGCTCCCCCGGCCCAGCCTGCGGTCTGGGTCAGCTTGGCCCTGTTGGGCATCGCGCTTCCCTCGTTTATTTCTTTTTTGGAAGACCTGGCCTTTTGGCGGGGGCACCTTCACTGGCGGGATCAACTGGCGGAAATCAAACGGGATTTTCTTTTAGGCGGCGGCCAGTTCATCGTCAATCTGGTCCTCATCGCCAACCGCGCCTGGATGCATCTGGACGCGATCGGCCGCACCCTCTGGCGTTTGTTCGTCAGCAAAAGAAATCTTCTCGAATGGGTCACCGCCGCCCAGGCCCAATCCGCCTCATCCCTTTCCCAACGCAGTTTCTGGCACCGAATGAAAGGCTCCCTTTCGATCGCCGTACTGGCGGGCCTCTCCAGCTTTTGGTTAAACCCCCATGCCTTGCCCGTCTGCCTGCCCTTTGTGGTCTTATGGTTATTCGCGCCCTCGTTTGCCCGCTGGATCAGTCTGCCCGAGTCTAAAAATAAAACCCTTCCCCTGACGCTTTCCGAAACCCGGGATCTGCGCCTCTATGGCCGCCGGGTTTGGCGCTTCTTCAAAACTTTCGCCGATTCCGCGGATCATTTTTTGACGCCGGATAATTTTCAGGAAGATCCCCACCCCGCGGTCGCGCACCGCAGTTCGCCGACCAATTTCGGCCTGCACCTTTTGTCCATCGTCACCGCCAGGGATTTTGGATGGTGTGGTCTGGGCGACATGACCGGCACTCTGGAAGCCGCTCTCCAAAGCCTCCAGTCCCTTCCCCGCTACCGGGGCCATTTCTTCAATTGGTACGACACCCAGACCCTTCAGGTGCTGGATCCTCAATATATATCCTCGGTCGACAGCGGTAATTTGGCCGGCCATCTTCTTGCTTTATCCCAATCCTGTCTGGATCTGACCCATCAGCCTATTTATTCCACCAGCGCCCTGACCGGTATCCAGGATTCCCTGATTTTGTTGAAAAAGTCCGTGGAAATATTTCCCCACCATGGGCGGACCGCCGTCACGCCCATGAGCCAGCTTCAAAAGGAAATCACCTATTTTGAGGAACGGCTGCGCGAAATAATGCCTTCCCCTTCCTGCTCCCTGTGGGCGGACCACTGGGAAAGACTGATTCAACAAGCCGAGACCCTCAAGGACACAGCCCACGCCTTCGCTTCCGACCAGCGCGGCGAAGAAACCAGCGAAATGCTCGCCTGGGCGGACTTGCTGGCTTCCGACGTGAAAAGCCACGCGGCTGATTTGCGGCAGTTATTCCCCTGGATTTATGTGCTTTCCGACAACTCTCCCCTGGACTCCGGTTCGGTGAAAGAAAAAGAATTCCAATCGATCCTCCACGCGATTCTCTTCGGCGGTCTGTCCCTCCTCGACACGCCCGCTCAATATAAAAAAGCTGTCGAATCTTTGGAATCCATTCGTTCCCCGAGCCCGCCCGACTCCAAAACCGCCGGCCACGAGATTTATTTCGACCGGGTGCTCGAAACACTGGAGCTGTCTTCCCAAAACAGCCGCGACATGCTGGACCGCTTAAACCATATCTCCGATCTTTCCCGGAAACTTTTTAATGAAATGGATTTCAGCTTTTTACTGAATCCCAAGAAAAAACTTTTTTCCATCGGCTACCGGGTCGCCGAGGCCCAGTTAGACGAAGGCTGTTATGACCTTTTAGCCTCCGAATCCCGGCTGACCAGCTACGTCGCCATCATCAAAGGCGACGTTCCGGTTTCCCATTGGTTCCGCCTCGGACGGGGGTTGGTGGCGGACGAGGGCGAGGCTATGCTGATCTCCTGGTCCGGTTCCATGTTTGAGTACTTAATGCCGTCGCTCATCATGACCACGCCCGATGGAAGCCTGCTGGACCAAACCTGCCAAAGAGTGGTCGAGCGCCAGATTCAATATGGAAATTCCCGGGGCGTTCCCTGGGGCATTTCGGAAGCGGGCTACAACGTCCGCGATCTCAATTTATCCTATCAATATTCCAATTTCGGCGTTCCGGGCCTGGGCCTAAAGCGGGGTCTGGTGAAAGAACTGGTCATCGCTCCCTACGCCACCGCCCTGGCCGCCATGGTGGATCCTCCCAAAGCCCTGCAGAATTTAAAACGGCTGGAACAGATGGGCACCGTCGGCGCTTTTGGTTTTTATGAGGCTCTGGATTACACACCCTCGCGGGTGCGGGAAAATGAAAATTTCGAGTTCGTCCGTTCTTACATGGCCCACCATCAGGGCATGTCGCTTCTTTCCTTTTCCAACGTCGTCCATAACGGGCTGCTCCGCCGCCGCTTTCATATGGACCCCCTGGTTCAGTCCGGCGAGCTTTTACTTCAGGAAAGAACGCCCCGCAACCTCGGCGCCGCCCGCGACCAGATGCAGGAAGTGGAAATCCGTAAAGCCCAGGAACCTCTTCATTCCCTTCTTCGAAAAATCAGGTCGCCCCACCATCCCATCCCCAGTTCCCATTTACTCTCCAACGGCCGCTATGCGGTCATGGTCACCGCTTCCGGGTCCGGCTATAGTTTGTGGAAAAACCGCGCGGTCACCCGCTGGCGGGAAGATATCACTAAAGATAATTACGGCAATTACCTGTTTTTAAGGGATATGCATAGTCAGCAGGTTTGGTCGCCCACTTATCAGCCCACTCTGGTGGAGCCGCTTCAATACGAGGCCCACTTTTCGGAAGACCGGGCCAAAATCTCCCGGCTGGACTATTCTATTTTTACCGATCTGGAAATCATCGTTTCCGCCGAGGATGACGCCGAACTCCGCCGGATTTCCCTGACCAACCTCGGCACCGAGATAAGGGAAATAGAAATTACTTCTTACGCCGAGGTGGTTCTGGCCCCGCAGGACGCCGATCTGGCCCATCCCGCCTTCTCCAATCTCTTTATTGAGACAGGTTTTCTGCCTGCCCTGGACGCTTTAACCGCCGCCCGCCGTCCCCGCTCCTCGTCCGACGAAAAGGTTTTCATGGCGCAGGTGCTTTCCTGCGAGGGCGAGACTTTTGGGGAAATCGAGTATGAAACGAACCGGTCCAAATTTATCGGCCGGGGCCGGTCGCTTCGAAAACCCATTTCGGTCATTGATGGCCGTTCCCTTTCCAACACGGTTGGGGCGGTCCTGGACCCCATTATGAGTTTGCGGGTGAAAGTCCGGCTTCAGCCAGGCGCTACCGCCAAAATTTGTTTTACGACTTTAGCGGCAGGCTCCGAAGCCGAAATGCTGGTACTGACGGAAAAATATCACAACACCTCTTCCTTTGAGCGCTCGTCCAATCTGGTCTGGACCCAGTCCAAAGCCAAACTCTATCATCTGGGAATCGACATGGAAGAAGCCCAGCTTTTCCAAAAACTCGCCAACCGCATCCTCTTTTCCGATCCTCTCATGCGCCCCACCAGCGAGGTTTTAAAACAGAACCACATGAACGTCACAGGCCTTTGGTCCCGGGGTATTTCGGGCGACCTTCCCATTGTCCTGGTCCGCATTGATGACATTGAGGATCAAAGCCTGATCCGCCAGTTATTACGCGCCCATGAATATTGGCGCATGAAGCGCCTGTCGGTAGACATTGTGATCCTGAATGAAAAAGCCACATCCTATGTGCAGGATCTTCAAGTTTCTCTCGAGGGTCTGGTTCGCGGCAGCGAGGCCACTTCCAGCGGCAATCCGGACCTGCCCCCCGGGAAAATTTTCGTCCTGCGCAACGACCTGCTGGATGTCCGTGAAAAAGCCCTTCTCCTGACCGTCGCCCGCGCCATTCTGCATAACCGCCAGGGCACCCTGTCCGAACAGGTAATGCGGATACGGAAATCGGATAATTTAAAATCCATTCCCGCCAAAAAAATCGCTGAAATGGAAGCCTTGCGGCTGGAAGACAGAAACGAAACTCCACTCCCCATGCCGCTGCTGGAATTTTTTAACGGCGTGGGCGGCTTCGCCAAAAACGGACGAGAATACGCGGTCGTTTTGGAAAAAGGCCAGAGAACCCCCGCCCCCTGGATCAACGTCATCGCCAATCCGGATTTCGGATTTCTCGTTTCCGAATCGGGCGCGGGCTATACCTGGTCGCTCAACAGCCGTGAAAACCAGATCACCAGCTGGTCGAACGACCCTGTGGTGGACCCGGTGAGCGAGGCTTTCTTTATCAGCGATCTGGACTCGGACCAGTTCTGGTCCCCGACCGCTTCTCCCATCCGGCTGGAAGGTTCCACTTATATGGCCCGCCACGGCGCCGGTTACAGCGTTTTTGAGAACGGCTCCAACGAAATTCACAGTGAACTCACCCAATTCGTGGACAAACAGGATCCCGTTAAAATTTCACGACTGGTTCTGGAAAACCTCTCCGACAGGCCCCGCCGCCTCTCGGTCACAGGCTATGTGGAATGGGTTCTGGGCTTCTCCCGGGTTAAAACCGCTCCCTTTATCATCACCGAACGGGATGAGGAAACCGGATCGCTTTTCGCCTCCAATCCCCTGAATATCGAGTTTGGAAACCGGGTTTCCTTTATCGGCATGAACGCCAATCAAACCAGCTGGACCGCCGACCGTTCGGAATTTATTGGAAGAAACGGCACTCTGGAAAGACCAGCCGCCCTGATGCGCAAAGAAAAACTCAGCGGTTCCACCGGCGCCGGTCTCGACCCCTGCGGCGTTTTGCAATTGCAGATTGAATTATTCCCCGGCGAGAAAAAAGAAATCGCTTTTTTCCTCGGTCAGGCCGAAAACCAGGAAAGCGCGCGCCGTTTGGCTAAAAAATACCGGCGGTCCGATCCCGAAACTTCTCTTCAAGCCGTCACTCAAAACTGGGACCGCCTGCTGGAAAAAACCCAGGTCCACACACCCGACCGTTCCATGGATATTCTGCTCAACCGCTGGCTTCTTTACCAAACCCTCTCCTGCCGATTCTGGGCCCGAACCGCCTTTTACCAGGCCGGCGGCGCTATCGGCTTCCGCGATCAATTACAGGATGTCATGGCCATCATGACCACCGACCCGGCCCTGACCCGCGCCCATATTTTGAAAGCCGCCGCCCGTCAATTTTTAGAGGGCGATGTTCAGCATTGGTGGCACCCTCCCACAGGCCGGGGCGTGCGAACCCGCATCTCCGACGACCGCCTCTGGCTTCCTTATGTGGTCGTTCATTATTTAAAGACAACCGAAGATCAAACCATTTTGGACGAACTGGTTCCCTTTATCGAAGGCGCGCCTCTCAAAGACGGACAGGAAGATTCTTATTTTGAGCCGGCGGTTTCCCGTGATCCGCCTTTAAGTCTTTACGAACATTGCGTCCGCGCCGTCAACGTCAGCCTGAAAACAGGAATCCACGACCTGCCCCTGATGGGCAGCGGCGACTGGAACGACGGTATGAACCGCGTCGGCCATGAGGGCAAAGGTGAAAGCATCTGGCTGGGCTGGTTCCTGCTGGATATTTTAAAAACCATGGGTCCCCTGGCCGAAAAGCGCGGCGACGCTCAATGGCAGATCCTCTGGAATGAGCAAAGTCTGCGGTTAAAAACCGCTTTGGAAAACAACGGCTGGGACGGCGAATGGTACAAGCGCGCCTTTTTTGACGACGGCTTTCCCCTGGGATCAAAAGAAAATATCGAATGCCAGATCGATTCCATTGCCCAGACCTGGGCCATTCTCTCCGGCGCCGGCGACCCGCAGCGTGTGCTTCAAGCCATGAAATCGGTCGAAACCCGCCTCATCCGCCCTAAAGACAATCTGATTCTTTTATTCACGCCGCCCTTTAACCACACCCCCAAAGACCCCGGCTATATCAAAGGCTATCTCCCCGGCGTCCGTGAAAATGGCGGCCAATATACCCACGCCGCTGTCTGGTGCGCCTGCGCTTACGCCCAGCTGGGTATGGGCGACCGCGCGACCGAGTTGTTCGCCATGCTCAACCCGATCAACCACGCCCTCACGAGAACCAATGTGGGTATTTATAAGTCCGAACCTTATGTCATGGCCGCGGATATTTACGGCCATGCCCCCCATGTGGGCCGGGGCGGCTGGACCTGGTATACGGGTTCGGCGGGATGGATGTACCGCGCGGGTGTGGAATTTATATTGGGGATTCATCAAGAGGGCAAAAACCTGCGTTTCGATCCCCGCATCCCGAAAGCCTGGCCCGGCTTTAAAGTGATCTATCAATTCGGGGAAACGCCTGCCATGGAAATGAAAGCGCCGAGCCATGACTGGGATGTGCCCATCCCCGCCAAAACAGCGGGTACGACCTATGAAATCGAATTCGAAAACCCGAATCATGTTTCCCAAGGCGTTCAACACATTGAGTTAGATGGACAACCGGTTCAAACCACTGAAGCGACGATTGAGTTAAAGGATGATCAGAAGAACCATGTGGTAAAGGTGGTCATGGGCAGCTAATCCATTTTGCGACTCCCCATTCCGTACAATTTCGCGGTGAGCGAGCATAGCGAGTCGAATCTGTTGCGAACCATAAAATTCCAAGTATTTCGAAACAAGACACTTTAACCCTTAAAAAAGCTTCAAGACCCTTGTAGTGCTTTTCTGACAATTGGAGCAACTGTGCTTTTTTTGATACCTTTTTTGTTGCAGTAATCTGAATTAATCCAATCAGAAAGCTTTTTAGTTCCTTTACTTGAGTTGCAAGCGGCACAACACAGAGCGATATTTTCAAGGGTTTTAATGCTTGCATCATTGATGATGTGCTCCCAAGTCGCCATTGCTTTTCGTGAATCATTGCGAGGAACGATGTTAAGAAATTTAACTCTACAATAAATGCATGTTTTGTCTCTTGCACTCACCTCTTCTTCCAGCCATTTTGGGATGCCCCAACGATTCATTTTAAATTCCATTAAATCAGTTTAAGTAGATTGGTCCCCATGTTGGACTCGAACCGATCAAACGTTGTCTTTAACCAATCCCCGCCCAATTCTACATTTTGCCCTTAAAACCTGCCCCGCGTTATTTGCCTAAACCCTCGTTTTTTAAATAACTGACTAACCGTTCTTTTCTGGAGATAGCCCCTACCCAATCATTACCATTTCTTCAAAATGACCGTTACCACCCTCAATACCAGGGTTTCAGGAACGATAGGGCGGATTTCCCATTAACAAAAGCCGCAAAACCCATTAACACTCATCCGATAATCGCTAAAAATCCAAAATTTCCCATTAACACAGGGAGGTAATCATGTCCGGAATGGTCGCTTGGCGACTGTTGTTGGAAGAATAGGGAGGATTAGGCCAGGTCTCGACAGGGGTTTGATTAAGACTAAATCAAAATTTCTCCTGTAAATACGGCCTCTTTAGAGATATTTATACAAAAAGTATAAAACCGGCCTTTTAAACCCAGCTTGTATGAAGACTTGTAATGCACTATCCATCAAACCGACCTTTATGCGCCTACTAACTTAAACTAAAGTCGTAGTTTTGATTATCAGAAAATCAAACTGGCGTCTTCTCTTGAGCCAAGATGCCCATAGCCTGTTTGTGGCCAAAATATAAGTAGTTAAAAGTTATATAAAATACAATTTAATATAATTTATAAGATATATTAAATTGACTTAATAATTCTTTTAAGTAACAATAAAATCATGAAAACTAACCGTAAACAGACCCAATCTCAGCGTCAATTGATGGATTCCAAGCTCGCTCCCTTTATCCAGCTCAGGGAAATGGTCATGCCTTTGGACGGCTGGCTGAAAGCGGTTCGCGGCGCCCTGGGGCTCACCGCCGCCCAATTAGCCCAGCGGATGAAAATTCAAACTTCCGGCCTTTTGCAATTGGAACGCCGTGAGGTTTTAAAATCTGTCACGCTCGCTTCCCTCGACAAGGCGGCCCGCGCCATGAATTGCCGTTTGGTTTGGACCATCGTGCCGGAAAAGCCGAATGATTCCTTAAACGCTATCGTGGAAAAACGCGCCCGAAGAATCGCGCGCAAATTGACCCAATCGGTGGATCAAAGCATGAAACTGGAATCGCAGGAATTGCCCGCTGAGGTTTCCAACCAGCAAGCCGACAACCTGACCATCGATCTTCTACGCAACGGCGATCCCCGGATATGGGATGAAATCGGCGAGGAACCTTTTTGAGCGAAGGTAATACGCCCTTAGACCCGGACGAAACCGAGGGATTGCTTCCCCGCCACGTCACCACCCAACCCGAACTCAACCAGGTAGAGCAGTCCAACATCCTGCAAGCCGCCGCATGGGCTTCCGGCCGTTCCTTTCCCCATCTCTTAACCGACAATGCTTTGCGTCAAATTCACAAAAGAATGTTCGGCGATGTTTGGCGTTGGGCCGGCACATACCGGAAGAGTGTTAAAAATATCGGCGTATTGCCGACGGTTATTCCTATTGAGGTTCGTCAATTGTGCGAGGACACCCGCTACTGGATCGAAAACAAAACCCATGGTTGGGATGAAATCGGCGCCCGGTTTCACCATCGGCTGGTGGCCATTCACCCTTTCCCCAACGGAAACGGACGGCATGCCCGTTTCGTAACCGACCTGCTGTTAACCACTCACGGTCAAAAACCATTTACCTGGGGTAACGCGGGTCACAGGGTGGAAACGGAATCAATTCGTAACCGCTACTTAGCCTCACTGAAGGCTGCGGACAACCATGATTTTAAACCACTTTTGGAGTTTGTCAGAAGTTAAAGATACCAAGGGTAAGCCTGTTCACATAATCTATTGATAAAAGCTCAGGCGGCTGGCTGGGCGCCGACCTTATCCTCGACCTTCATTTCACCGAATTGACCGCAGACCGGGCACCGGACAATCTTCATGTCCGCTGGAAGGTGAAGGTTATAAACCGCCGCGCAATGGGGACAGGCTGTTTTTTTGCCGATGGGCCGGGAGGTTGAAAAGTCAAAGAGAGCCATGCCGGATCCCTGTTCAAAAGAAGTCCAGACAGCGGCGTCGCTTAAGAGCTTCAACGGCGCGTCAGGATAAGGGGCCGGTAATGGTTTGGAGCCCTCAAAGGTTTCGGCCGCCTTGACCACCTCATCGGTCCAGGCGTTGGTAATGTAAAGAGCGAAATAATGGTTCACGCGCGGCACCCGGATCGAAATCCGTTTCAAATCCTCGCAATGCTCAAAAACATAAATATCTTTGCCTGACGCGTAAGACGAATTCAAAAAAGACAGGTCTTCATCCCTCACGGAGGCTTGAGCGCCGAGGCTTAAAACCAAAAATAGGGCGTCGGAGGATTCCACCTTCTTTTGAAAATCAGCCAGACTGGTTTTTTTGCCGATGTTTTCATAATCCTCCCAGACCGTCCCCACTCCGACCGTGAAGAACACCTTTTCCAAAAAAGGCAAAAACCGTTGATCCCCAAAACTGTTGATAACAAGTATTTGTTTCATGAGGCGTTGCTCCCGTATTTGCTAGTTCTATTTCGACATACCGATCAAGACACAAATTCGACTGCTTATATAAAAGCAAGAAACGAGCCGTGCCTTCGTGATGTTTCCTGCCCCTTTTACTCTCGTTGCAATCCCCAAAATCAAAATGAGAATTCAATATATCAATTTGATCGGTTCATCCCGATAAGAGCTCCTGTAACAATTCTTTTTCCAATCCAGAGAACGATTTCGCTCATTCTCATTCGCTCCGGCTGGGTACGCAACTTGCTTTAACTAAACGGTCTTTAGGAAATAAAACTCGAAAGAAGAACCATGGAAAACCCAATGGAAGAAACAAACAAAAAATCTGAAGGTGCTTGCGGCTGCCAATGCCACAACCAATGCGGATTCGGCGCGCACAAATGCTGCGGCTGCGGCTTGGGGAAGGGTTTGATCGCGGGTGTGCTTCTTTGCCTGCTCATCTTCTTCATCGCGGACCGTGTCTGCTCGAATCACATGATGCGCTGTTCTTATAACGGCTCCACCATGATTGAAAACACCTCACCTGATACCAAATAAAGTCTCACTAAACCGTTTGACGGGTTCGGGCTGACACCCGAACCTGTTTTTAAAATTAATAGCCTCAAAAACGAAAGGGAAAAACGATGAATTCAAATATGGAACACAATCACGACAAGATCGCTGGATTCATCCATAGGTCCGTCGGCGGGTTTAAAGAAGAAGTGGGCCGATCCAACGGCGATGCCGAAATGACAGCCGAGGGCGCGGTTCAAAAAGCCAAAGGCAACACCCAGCCATTCAGCGCCGCGGTTCAAAATCTGGTCAAAAAAGGCAAAAACCTGTTGGGAATTAAATCCGAAAACTCATAGGAAAAAAACCATGAATAACCCTATTTTGCTGGGCATTGTGGGTGTGCTGACCTGCGCGGCACTGTTTATTTTCTTATGGGAAGTGGTTCTGCCGATCACCAACGAAAGATTAAAACCTCAGGATCGAAGCGCGGCCAAATATTTTTTGGTCGGTCTTTCCCTCATCCTTTTGGGCTTGAGCGTTCATGCGGGTTTCGCGGTCATGAGCAACGTGTTTGATTTCACCGATCCGCTTTAAACCTCTGCACCAAGCCCTATCCAGACCTATCAATTCAGTAAATGATAATAAAGAGATTCGGTATCGTCTCTCTTTGATATACCCCATTCTCATTTCTACAGTTCCTGTTTAAAAACTATCACTTTCCCTCGTTAAAGAGGCCTTTCGCGTTGGTACGGCCCTTGCTTTATCTTCCAGAGAAATCATTAAAAAAAATCACACTATTGCCACTGGAGGCTTCTTTTGAAACACATCCCATCCATCCTCGCGATAACACTGCTTCTTGGCGCCGGCGCTTTAGGCTTTACCTCCTGCGCCAGTAATGAAATCAAAAATCCCGAGACGCCCGCCACCTCACTCAAATCCGAACCGGATTCGGCGGCCGATTCCAACGAACTGGCTCCCTCGGTTTCAATCGTCCCGCAGCAAGCCCGAAGCTATTCCAACAAACCTTTACCCGCTTCTCACGCGGCTTCCCCGGTTCAACCCCTTGCTGCCGCCGTCGTCATGGTTTCACCCTCTCCCGCCAAAACCGGCTATTCATTCTGGGATAGCAACTGGTGGCCCTGGCTCCTGCTCCTCGCCGCCTTGCTGATATTGGTGAAGGCCACCGAGCCGCTTTGGGCCCGCAACCGCAAAAAGGAAATGGCCGCTGAACTCGCTTTGGCCCGGGAAACCGGATTAACCGAACAGGGAATTTTGGTGCAGGGCGCGGGAATAGCCCCGGTCGTTTTGGCCAAAAAAAACCGATGGGTTCCGGTGATGGCTTTTTCCAAAAACACTTTCAAAGAAATCGCTGTCACGGCCTTCTACAACGGCAAAGAACACAAAATGCATTTCTCCCCGACCACGACCGTCAAAAAGGTAACCGCCTGGGCCGCTTATCAATGCGAGATTTTTGATCTGAACCGCACCGAAGTGTATCTGGCCATCCGGGGCTATTCCGCCCCTTTAGCCGCCACCGCCCATATCGGGCGTTTTGTCATACACGACAAACATCATCTGGAGCTGGATGTCATGACCTTCGCGAAAAATGCTCCTTTGTCCGCCAAAGCGTATTTAACAAACCCCGAATTAGCCGAGGATGAGATTTTGGTCGAAGGCGCCGGCATGACCCAGGCAGTCCGGGTCGCGGTGAAGCCCAATGCTCCCTTACAGGAAGTGATCAGCACCGTGGCCCGGATTGGAAATTTTCCCCCGAAAGACGCTTCCATCTTTTTAGAAAATGAATCTAATCCCCTGAACCCCAACCTTCCGATGGACGCGAACCATCCCCGTCATGTAATCCATCACGTCCATACGCAAAAAGAAATTGCCGTCACGGTCTTCTTCCACGGCAAGGAACATCAAATGTATTTCTCGCCGGCCACTACGGTCAAAAAGGTAACCGCCTGGGCCGCTTATCAAAATGAAATTTTCGATCAGGACGCCGCCGAAGCCTATCTGGCCATCCGCGGCTACTCCGCCCCCCTGCTCAGCGCCGACCACATCGGCCGCTTTGTCATGCACGATAAAAAAAATCTCGAACTGGATTTATTGACCTTCACCAAAGTAACTGTTTGACGCCTAGGTCGAAGCCACAAGCTCTTGCGACGAGGCAACAAGCCCCTGTGTCGAGCCAACTAGGCGAGACATAATCATTGGATGTACCCAATTTCACATAAAAATTGGGTGCCGAGCAGCGGGGTTTAGATGTACCGAATGAAAATTTAAAAACATTCGGTACAGAGACCTGAGGTTTGGCTGTATCAACGGCTCAAGATAATGGCCGTTGGTATGCTTGGTAAAAATTTAGCGATAAAGGAATAATGAAATGGCGAAAAGAACCAGAGGCGCTCGGATGGTAGCGGCTAAAAAAAGAGCGGCAAAGCATCATGGCGGCAAGGGCCCTATCAAAGATCGTCCTGCCGGCAAACATATTATGAAAACCTAAAAATACCTGTGCCGAGCCCATGGCTGTCCATCATCGACATGATGATGGGCACGGTTTGCCTATACCCAATGGATAACATTGGGTACAAGCCGAGCGGCACGATTTGGTTGTGTGCCGCCCCTCAATTTTTTAATAAAGAGGGCGGTATTACCCCGCGCCATTCGCAAGCGAATGGCGCGGGTAGCCTGATCCTTTGTTCTGCGAAAGGCGAAATAATGAAACGCGCACTAAAAGATAAGCTCCTAAAGAAAACTGATCCCATGTTCAGAGCGGAGAAAATGGAAAAGGAAATAATGGAAAACCCGATTGAACAAAATTCCAAAAATTTATCGGGAGTTCCGAAAAGTATTAAAGCGCGGCAAGAAAAGGCTACGGCTCAGCTCGAAAAAGAAGTTGAGAAGATGGAAGAGGATATGGGTGAGTGAACAATAGGCCCGACTCATTTTGCAAAGTGTTGAATGGTAGCCTGACCCCTTTGGTTTTCAAGGTGATGGACATGGTTTGCTGATACCCAATGAATAACATTGGGTATCAGGCGAGGCGCAAGATTTGGTCGCTACCGTTCCAACGGAACGGTAGACAAGTTCTTAGATGCACCCGGTCTCAATTAAATTTGACGGAGAAGAGACGATGAAAATGATCTCAAATGAGGATTTAAAAATGCTTTTTACCGAAGCCAGAACGCATCGCGAATGGTTGCCTCAAGAGGTGAGCGATCAAACGCTTCGCGATATTTATGACCTGATGAAGTGGGGGCCCACCAGCGCGAACACAAACCCCGCGAGGATCGTCTTTGTGAAGAACGGTCCTGAAAAAGAGAAGCTTATCAGTTCTTTGATGCCGCAGAACGTGGATAAGGTGAAGGCCGCGCCGGTCACTGCGATCATCGCGTTCGATGAGAAGTTTTATGATTTTATTCCTCAGCTCTTACCCATTCCCAACGCGGCCACCTACCGGGATATGTTCGCGGGCAACAAACCTTTGTCCGAAGAGACCGCGCTGAGAAATAGTTCTATTCAAGGCGGCTATTTTATTTTAGCGGCCAGGGCCCTGGGGTTGGATTGCGGCCCCCTATCAGGTTTTGACAATCAGAAAATGGATGAAGCGTTTTTTTCTGGCACTTCCTGGAAATCGAATTTCATTTGCAATTTGGGCTATGGCGACCTGTCTAAATTGCACCCCAGGGGACCGCGCTTGAGCTTTGAGGAAGCCTGCCGGATTGTTTGAGAGTTTTAATAGAAACAAATGGGAGGATGTCATGAAATTAATTCAAAAAACGCTGAAAACACAAACCAATACGCGAAAAATCGCGCGCAGAACCCGGGGCCGGAATCACGGCGCTATTACCCGGCTGATGAACCCTTCGGACTTTGGCAGGCTGCTGAAACCTTTCGTATTTCTGGATCTGTTTGAACATCAGGGCGAGCCCTTTTATCTGCCACTAAAGTACAAAAAGGTCAGGCTGGACTTCCCCCGAAAAAAT